>CAZEBS010000036.1:0-1910 GCA_964510635.1 uncultured Candidatus Bathyarchaeia archaeon | reverse complement strand
TATATTACTCTCAACTGCATTTGCACCGATGAGATTTGATTTCTCTGACAGTATTCCCCATATGTCACGGAATCCAGGTTGTGCTGAATCCCATACAAAGGCCATTCCTATGCCAATAAGCCCTTTGACAATCATTTCGTCTCTCTCTTCTCTGGTCCTGCCAAAGGATGAGTTTTCGTCGGAAATTACTGTTGCATTAACACCAAACATTCCCTTTTCCAGAAACGACGGGAAACACTCTTGAAATACTCTAGTGGACATCATTTCAGTTGGTATTGTTGTCAATCCTACCCGAGTTCTTCCTTGGAGCAAACCTAGTGTTCTTAATTCCACATCTTGAAGCATTCTGGCAGGATGATGGCTCCCCCAATTGGACGGTTCTATTATGTATGATGATTTACTTCCGTTTTTTAAATCGTGTTGCAGAGCATTGTAAGCCATTCGTCTAAGTACAGGATAAAAACATGGAGCAGCGCCCACACATCTATCTATTTTCCTCCCAAAACCACCTATGGTACCTTGTAAATCTGGTAAAGGAGCAAGAAGGACCTTGCAGTGATTTTTCCAGAGAAGCATGGGTTTTTTTCTTACGTGTTTTCGGATTTCTGTCAGGACATTGCGTATAGCAATATAGCTATTGTCCGAACCCAAATGGTAACTTGTTATGTTATTTGAGCCTAAATCAGCACCGTTCTTGACGAAAAGTCCTATGTGATTTGCATCATAAGTACCAGATCCAACAGTAGCCATGAAGCGGTCATCTCTAGAGTAAAACTCTAACCGTGGCAGGGCGACTTTTGTATCCTTAATTCTCCGATTCAACAATTTTCGCCTCCGGCTTTTAAAAGCTATTTTGCGTCTATTTTTATAAAAAAGTTGTTTTTCTTGCCTGAAATTGTAAACAAATCCCATATTAACTTTTGATTGTCGAAAGAAATTTAAATTTTAGAAAACTATTCATTTAGGGATAATATTTTCGAGAAAAAGAAGGTTGACATGCTTGTGATGTATGGTTTTCATCCCGAAGAACCTTTAGCCGAAGAAGTTGGGAAACGCCTTAGAGGCTACAGATCAGACAGGGTTGAGACTGTGAGATTTAGACCCAGCTATATGCCCGATAATATCCATCACCTTCCAGAAGAAGATTCTATACGAATAACACTGAATGGGCATAGAGAACAGAGACTGTTTGTAAAAGAAAATTTTAAAACCCGTTTCGTTTTGGATTTGCATGAAACGCCTATAATAATCCCGCAGGAAAAAATGGCATGTCGGCAACCAAACTATCAGATTAATTTTCCCGGTTGGAATAAACAGCTCGAAAAAACGCTAAACTTACTTGTTAAAGAATATAAAGAACACATGTGGATCGGCGGGAGAAGTCCACGAGGTTTTGCTGGCTATCATGCTGCGGCTATAGAGTATTACTCCAAAATAAAGACAAAAGCTGGATTGAAAACACTTTCAGGAATGCAGGGAACCAAATTTGCAAAAGATGTCATTGACTATTTGTTGAGCCATTATCTAGTTTAAGTTTCAATATTTCGTAAAGTTCTTTGCCTCTTGATGTTGGTACCACGCATTTTCTTCCAACTTTTTCCCATTCAGGGTTTCGATAGCATAAACCAGATTCAACTATAGCATCAAAAAGTGGATGAACTGAGCTAACACTGGTTTTTAGACCAATTTTATTTAACAGCTTCGTTACTTTATAGCTCGAAATAGGTTTTTTTGAAGAAAATAGAATTTTTAACGCTTCAAATCTCCACTGTTCACGTTTTGGTAGTATGTTCCTTAGAACACCAAACACGGTTTCTTGTTTTGGTATTTCATTTTTCTCGGTGTCTTTGTTAAAGCTCATATAACAATATGTCTAAAAATTTATCTTTGTGGTTTGGTGCACTAGTGTA
>CAZEBS010000035.1:0-4112 GCA_964510635.1 uncultured Candidatus Bathyarchaeia archaeon | reverse complement strand
GGCTCAGGTGCAAGAACGCCTGGAGCAGGAGCCCAAGCTGCCATACGTGCCTTGGCAAGAGCTGGATTCCGTGTAGGCCGTATCGAAGAAGTTACGCCAATCCCCCATGATGGAACCCGCAGGAAAGGCGGACGTAGAGGACGAAGAGTCTAAGATTATACTAGTTACAGAAACTGTGAGAAAGAGGGCAAGCACCATAAATGTGCTATTTGCGCCCTCTCACAAACCAAAATATTGAAATAATGGCTTTCTCTCTCTTTGAAAAGCACGCGCTTTAAACACGCTATTACAAAAAGGCTTAATTGAGGCTTAAATGTGGTAGAGATTCAAATCGTAGATAAAACCGATGAATTCATGCGATTCATTGTTAGAGGAGTCAATACGCCGTTTGTAAACGCGTTAAGGCGAACTATGCTCACTGAAGTTCCCGCAATGGCAATAGACGAGATCGTTATCCTTGAAAACTCCTCAATTCTTAACGACGAAATCCTTGCCCACAGAATGGGCTTCATTCCCCTCAAAACTGACTTAGATTCTTACGTCCTTCCTGAAGAATGCAAATGCGAAAGCGAGCTTGGATGCAACCTTTGTCGAGCAAATCTGACATTGGAAGCCGAAGCCACAGACAAATCAGCGACCGTGTATTCAGGAGAATTGAAGCCAGAAAATCCTGACATCGCGCCGGTCAGCGACAAGATTCCCCTAGTGAAGTTGGCTCCTGAGCAGCGAGTAAACCTGGAAGCTTATGCTCGACTGGGAAAAGGAGTGAAGCATGCAAAGTGGCAGCCAGTATCCATGTGCACTTACGTGTATTTGCCAGAAGTCAAGATTGACTCTAAAGGCTGTAATTCATGCGGCAAATGCGTCAAAGTTTGTCCTGAAGAGATTTTCGTGAAGACGGACTCGGGGATAAAAACTCAGAATGAGCTTGACTGCACCCTCTGTATGGATTGTGTGGATGCTTGTCCCAAAGACCCTAAGCCAGTGGAAATAACTTGGGACGAAACAGCGTTTATCTTCAAAATCGAGTCCACTGGAGCACTGCCAGTAGAACGAATAGTTACTGAGGCAGTAAAAATTCTTGACAAAAAAATCGATGACTTTTCCGATCAACTGAAAAAGGGTATGAAGAAGTGAAGAAAGTAAAGGCAACAAATCCGGAGCTTATTATGCTCATTCGAGATTTAAAGAAAAAATCGCAAGAAAGCCAAACCAATTTGTGGCTCAGCTTAGCAGACAGTTTGTCAACTTCCAAAAGAAGCCGGATAGCAGTAAACGTAAGCCGATTGAACCGCTACACAAAAGATGGAGAAACCGTTGCTGTTCCAGGCAAAGTTATAGGCTCAGGAAACGCAGACCATCCCATGACCGTAGCAGCCTTCGCCTTTTCTGATGTGGCGCAAGCAAAGATTCTGAAGGCTAAGGGAAAGTGTTTGTCCATCCGAGAGTTGATGGAAAAGAACCCAGCCGGAAAAAATGTTAAACTCATGGGGTAAAATGTGATGTCTTCTGAAAACTCCATAATTATTGATGCAAAAGGGCTTATCCTTGGGCGAATGTCAAGCAGTGTAGCTAAATGTCTTCTCCAAGGCGAATCTATAGTAATCGTGAATGCTGAACAAGCAGCCATTTCAGGCAAGAGACTCCAGATAGTCAAGGAAGCCAAAACATTCCTTGAAGTAGGTCACCCAAGAAAGGGACCTTTACATCCTCGAAGACCTGACATGATTGTTCGCAAAACCATCCGCGGCATGCTTCCATACAGAAAAGCAAAAGGTCGAGATGCATTAAAACGCCTTAGAGTCTACTTAGGTGCTCCCAAGGAATTTGAGGGAAAAGAAGCCAAAACAATCCTTGAGGCACGGGCAGAGAAATTAAAATCACCTTATATAACAGTTGGAGAATTGGCTAAAGAAATTGGATGGAGCCCAGAGGTTGAGTAGCATGTCTAGATCAAAGAAAGTTATGGTATTAAGTGGCAAACGCAAAACAGCATCAGCTCGAGCCACAGTAAAACTTGGAAAGGGAAGAATCCGAATAAACAATGTGCCCTTAGAGATTTTTGAGCCTAAACTCGCACGCGACAAAATCCTAGAACCCCTAATGTTGGTGGACGAAAAAGTTGCGGAACAAGTTGACATCAACGTCAAAGTGTCTGGAGGAGGCTACATGGGACAGGCTGAAGCAGCCCGCATGGCCATCGCTAAGGGTCTACTAAAGTGGACGAAGAGCACTCGTCTTCGGACTGCCCTCAGAGACTACGATCGAACAATGATTGCTGGTGACCCTAGACGAAGTGAACCCAAAAAGTTCGGAGGTCCAGGTGCTAGGGCTAGGGACCAGAAAAGCTACAGGTGAGCACTCCAAAGGAGAGAGTGTGTAGCTGTTAAAGGGTGCTAAGAACTCACCAAAATGTATAAGTAGGAATTAAATGCTCGAAACAACCTGAATGTCATGATTATGTGTAGGAGGTCAAATTGAAATTATTATCCCAGTTCGTTGTTTCACATGCGGCAAGCTAATAGCCGACAAATGGGAAGACTTCAACAGCCGAGTCAAAGCTGGAGAAGACCCGAAAAAGGTTTTGGACAGCTTAGGAGTAACAAGATACTGCTGCCGCCGAATGATTCTTGCTCACATAGAAATCTCCGACAGTATCCTCAGGTTTTACGAAGAAAAAGGTAAACTAGACAACAGTCAATTCTAGCGGGGAACAGACATGTCATCCATAATCGAAGATGTTATGGCTCGGAAACTTTTCAACAGTCGAGGTCAAGAAACGATTGAAGTTGACATCATAACCGTTGACGGCTTCGGAAGAGCCGGAGCCCCAGCAGGAGCCAGCAAAGGCAAAGCTGAAGTGGTTTCCTATCCTAAAGGCGGCGTGGATGCCGCCATAAAAAAGATGGAAGAGCTGATTATCCCTGAGCTTATAGGCATGGACGCTGAAGAGCAAGAGGACGTTGATGCCCTGCTTCACGAAATCGATGAAACAGAAAACTTCAGCAACATCGGAGGAAACACGGTCTTCGCCATCTCATTGGCAACGGCTGAAGCAGCCGCAACATCATATGGTACAACCCTGTTTCAGCATTTGTCCGGATACCTCGCAAACGAGCTTCCTTTCCCTCTTGGAAACGTGTTGGGCGGAGGAAAACATGCCCTCGGAAAAACAACAGACATCCAAGAGTATCTGGTTATTCCCCTTAAGGCACGGAGCTTCGCGGAGGCGGCGAAAGCCAACATTATGGTTCATGACAAGATTGGTGCTCTTCTCAGAAAGGCTGACCCAAACTTTACAGGCGGAAGAGGAGACGAGGGAGCTTGGGCACCCAACATCACAAACGAAGGCGCCCTGAAGATAGTTGCCAAAGCATGTAACGAAGTTTCAGATGAGTTAGGCATCGAATGCAGAGCCTGCCTTGATGTTGCAGCTTCCAGTTTTTATGACCCAAAAAAGGACGTTTATGTTTATTCGATGGAAGGAAAGAAGCGGGATGCTGGAGAGCAGCTGGAGTTTATGCTGCATCTCATTGAAGAGTATAATCTGGCTTATGTTGAAGACCCCTTTGATGAGGACGACTACGAAAGTTTTGCGGAACTCACCAAAAAAGTCGATAATTGTCTAATCTGTGGCGACGACCTGTTTGTCACAAACCCTGAGCGGCTAGCTAAAGGCATTGAAATGTGTGCAGGAAACTCTCTTATCATAAAAACGAATCAGGTGGGCACCCTCACAGACGCTTGGAACACTACGAAACTAGCGAAAAGAGCCGAATACGTTCCAGTAATGTCCCATCGTTCTGGAGAAACAACTGATACACATATAGCTCACTTAGCTGTTGCTTTCTCTTGCCCAGTCATTAAGGCTGGAGTATTACATGGAGAGCGAGTTGCAAAAACCAATGAGTTGCTCCGCATAGAAGAAACTCTTGGAAATAGAGCTAAAATGGCGATAATCTGATTGGAGGAAAAAAGTTTGTCCGAAAATGAAGAAAACATTGAAGTATTCAGCGAGGAAGAACTTCTGTTACCCCAGGATACACTGTTGTCCGCTGGGGTTCATATAGGAACCAGAATGAGAACAAAAGACATGGAACAGTTCATATACC
>CAZEBS010000034.1:0-4144 GCA_964510635.1 uncultured Candidatus Bathyarchaeia archaeon | reverse complement strand
ACAAAGTAGTCATCATCCTAGACCATCTGGTTCCAGCCAGCTCCGTGATTTCAGCAGGCTTACATAAGATTGTGAGAAACTTTGCTGAAGAACAGAACATCGAAAACTTTTACGATGTGGGCAGAGGCGGAGTCTGCCACCAAGTAATGCCTGAAAAGGGTCATGTCAGACCCGGAGAGGTGATTGTTGGCTCAGACTCTCACACATGCACTTATGGAGCATTCGGCGCCTTCGCAACTGGAATCGGGTCAACAGAGATGGCTGCTGTATTCACAACAGGCAAACTGTGGTTTAGGGTGCCTGAAGTCATCAAAGTTGACATTGAGGGCAAATTCCAGAAGTGGGTGACAGCCAAAGACATGACCCTGAACATTATAGGCAAGATTGGTGCTGACGGCGCAATCTATAAGGGACTGGAGTTTGGCGGCTCCACAATAAGAGACATGACAGTTGACGGCAGAATGGTTCTAAGCAACATGGCTGTGGAGATGGGAGCTAAAGCAGGCTTAATCGAACCAGACCAAAAGACATTAGATTACGTCAAGGCCAGAACCGACAAGCCCTTTAATCCAGTAAAAAGCGACCCAGAGGCAGAATATGAAAAGGTTGTGGACGTGGACGTTTCAGATTTGGAGCCTCAAGTTGCGGTTCCTCACCAAGTCGACAACATCAAACCAGTGACGGAGATAGAGGGCACAGAAGTTAACCAAGCCTTCATAGGCTCATGCACAAACGGCAGATTAGAAGACCTGCAATCTGCTGCCCAAATACTGAAGGGCAAAAAGATAAACCGAAACGTGCGGCTGATTGTGATTCCAGCATCCCAAGAAATTTACCTGAACGCCGTAAATGAGGGACTGATTCAAACTTTCATGGAAGCAGGCGCCACAATAGGCAACCCGAACTGTGGTCCATGCTTAGGCGGACACATGGGAATCATGGCAGACGGTGAAGCGTGCATAAGCACATCAAACAGGAACTTCATCGGCAGAATGGGAAGCACTAAATCCTTCGTGTATTTGGCTTCTCCAGCCACAGTTGCGGCTTCAGCCTTAACAGGAAAAATCACAGACCCACGAACAGTAATGGGGAAGGTGCATTAAAGATGACAATAAGTGGAAAAGCAATAAAGTTTGGCGCCAACATAGACACAGACGTGATTCTGCCAGGACCATACTTGGTTCACACAGACCCGTACGAGCTAGCAAAACATGCCATGGCAGGCTTAGATGAGGAATTCCCACAGAAAGCAGCTGAAGGTGTGATTGTTGTTGGCGACAAAAACTTTGGCTGCGGCTCAAGCAGGGAACAGGCACCAATCGCACTGAAGTATTCGGGAGTCAAATGCGTGCTGGCTGAATCCTTTGCCCGCATATTCTACAGAAACGCAATAACCATAGGCTTACCTGTTCTAGTATGCACAGGGGTTTCAGGCAAAGTTAAAGAGGGAGACGTGCTGACCGTGAACTTGCAGACAGGCAAAGTGGAGAATAAGACAAATGGCTCTGTCATGCAGGCAACCAAGCTTCCAGGATTCATAATGGAAATTCTTGATGATGGAGGATTAATTGAACATCTGAAAAGGAGAATTGAAACAAATGAGTGAATACAAAATATCTTTAATCCCAGGGGACGGAATAGGACCCGAACTGACAGAAGCAACCCTAGAAATATTGAATGCAGTCCAGCAAAAATTTGACATTAGCCTGGACATAATACAGGTTGAGGCTGGCGACACCACGTTCGAAAAGACTGGAAAGGCACTTCCAGAAGAAACCATAAAAGTAATCAAAAATTCTCACGCATGCATGAAGGGACCAGTAGGAGAAACAGCTGCCGACGTCATCGTCAGACTGCGAATCATGTTCGACCTGTACGCCAACATGCGTCCAATCAAAACATATCCACCTGTCCCAAGCTTGAAACCTAACATCGACATGATTTTCGTTCGAGAAAACACAGAGGACGTCTACAGGGGAATAGAGTTTGAGATGGAAGACACTGCCATCTGCATACGAGTCATAACCAAAAAGAACAGCGAAAGGATAGCAAAGAAGGCTTTCGAAACAGCTAGAAGAAGAAACGACAAGAAAAGAGTTACAGCAATCCACAAAGCTAACGTTATGAAGAAAACGTGTGGACTCTTCGCAAGAACGTGCAGGGAAGTAGCCAAGCAGTATCCGGACATAGCTTTTAATGAGTTGTATGTTGATGCTGCGTCAATGCGGCTGATTAAGGAGCCTGAAACCTTTGATGTCTTCCTCACCCCGAACATGTTCGGCGACATACTGTCTGATGAGGCAGCGCAGCTTATCGGCGGCTTAGGTATGGCTCCTGGAGCAAACATCGGCGACAATTTCGCGTTGTTTGAGCCTATTCACGGTTCA
Organism: uncultured Candidatus Bathyarchaeia archaeon; assembly: GCA_964510635.1. GTDB lineage: Archaea > Thermoproteota > Bathyarchaeia > Bathyarchaeales > Bathyarchaeaceae > Bathyarchaeum. Next base: position 1,757 of record CAZEBS010000034.1, on the reverse strand, counting down.
GCGCCTAACAGAGCAGGAAAACAGACAGCCAACCCAATCTCGATGATACTGTCAGCAAAGATGATGCTGGATTGGCTAGGCGAAAAATATGACGACAAAGAATGCTTGAAAGCCGCTCAGGCTGTAGAGGATGCAGTAGCCGCAACACTACGTAAAGACAAAGACGTTATTCCTGACTTTGGCGGCAAAGCCAAAACCATAGAAATGGCTCAGGCTATGGCTAAAGAAATAATGAATATCTAGGAGAAGGAAAAAACATGAAAAAGGGGGAATATGTCCGCATCTTCGACACCACATTACGTGATGGAGAGCAGACGCCAGGCGTCTCATTAACCACTGAAGAAAAGCTGGAGATAGCACGGCAACTTGACAAGCTGGGCGTAGACACCATCGAGGCAGGTACTCCGATAAGTTCTGAGGGAGAAAAGAGAGCAGCCAAGGAGATAGCTGCGGCGGGATTAGAAGCTGAAGTCTGTGGTTTAGCCCGAACCACAAGAAAAGATCTTGATATTGCCATAGGCTGTGACGTGGACGCGATTCACACTTTCATTTCCACTTCAGAGGTTCAGATGAAGTATGCAGTCAACATGACTCCAGAAGAGGTTCTGGCAAGTTCCATAGATTCGATAGAATACATCAAAAGCCACGGTTTAGTCTGCGAATATTCTCCAATGGATGCCACAAGAACAGACAGGAAGTTCCTAAAACAGATATGCAAGGCAGCAGAAGAGGCTGGAGCTGACCGAATAAACATCCCTGACACAGTGGGCATAATGATTCCCACAACCATGCAGCAGCTAATAGCAGACGTCAAAAGCGTAGTCAATGTTCCCATAAGCGTGCACTGCCACAACGACTTCGGGATGGCTGTCGCCAACTCCTTAGCTGGAGTCGAAGCGGGAGCATCTCAGATTCATGTTGCAGTTAACGGTTTAGGAGAAAGGGCTGGAAACGCTGCCCTAGAGGAAGTGGCTGTTGCCCTAGATTTGATTTACAAACGGAAGACAGGAATAGATCCTAAGCAGCTTTACGAAACCTCAAGACTAGTATCCAAGTTAACGGGAATGATGATACAGGCAAACAAAGCCATCGTAGGCGAGAACGCCTTCTCTCACGAGTCAGGAATCCACACACGGGGAGTTACGGTGGCGCCCTCAACCTTTGAGCCCATTAAACCCGAGTTTGTTGGAAGAAAACGGAAGCTAGTCGCTGGAAAACTGGCAGGCACAAGCGGAATACGGGCAGAACTAGAAGAGTCAGGACTGCATCCAACCAAGAACCAGCTTGCAGAGATCGTTAAAACAGTCAAGGAGCTAGGCGACAAGGGCAAGAAAGTCACTGACGCTGATATGTTAGCCATTGCCAGGTCAGTTATGGGCAAGGTAGTTAAAGAAAAACGGATTGTTGACTTGGTTGGCTTCTCAGTTGTTACTGGAATAGGCGTTATTCCTACAGCCTCGGTCAGGCTTGTGCTGGACGGAAAAGAGTACGTTGCTTCCGAAACGGGCTTTGGTCCTGTTGACGCTGCAATCAGAGCAGTCCAGAAACTAACATCGCCCCTAGTGAATGTCCGCTTGAAAGAATACCGTATCGAGGCTACGACTGGCGGCTCGGATGCTATCGGAGAAGTAATCATCAAGGTCGAGGACAAAGACGGAAACGTAGTTTCTTCACGTGCAGTCAACGAAGACATAGTAATGGCAAGCGTAGAAGCCATGATAGACGGCATCAACAAAAGCCTACTGAAAAGCAGAAAC
>CAZEBS010000033.1:0-5423 GCA_964510635.1 uncultured Candidatus Bathyarchaeia archaeon | reverse complement strand
GCTCATATAACAATATGTCTAAAAATTTATCTTTGTGGTTTGGTGCACTAGTGTACGAGGCTGTGTTAATGACAAAAGAGATACTGGAGATAAAGGTTCAGATCAAAGGATTCTTGGGCAGTGAACGAGCTTACAAGCGTGGAGGTTCAATGGCTGTTTCCCTTCCAATAGAACTCATAGAGAAGTATAACCTACGTAGCCTGTTTGAAAAGAGGAAGTTTTTGTTCTTTGAAACAAATAAAGGATTTTTGGTTAAGCCAATCGACCAAAAGGTTGAAAAAAAATTGGCTAATACGTTAAAATTTGTTGACATCTCCAAACTGACTGATGAGGATCTCAAAGCTCTCTTCTAGAGTGTTGTCATTCGTTGAACAACATCATGATTGGAAATATAATAGTGGCTCGATTTTGTAATAATTAGAGACAAGAAATTGTGGCTCTCTTATTCACACTTCCCTAATTTTATCTCTCTTCTTAACGATGTTTTTAATGAATTTCTTATCTTATAATTTAAGTTCGGTGGAAAAAATTATAAGATAACCAAGTAATATTCTGCGACCAATGCTAAAAGTTGACAAGGTAAACGATTATTGAATGATAGACGAGAAAATTTTTTCTTGAATTCATCGTTTAGCTAGAGGATGGTATTATGATTAATGAAGAAAGCAAGGTCGTAAGAGGTGTCTACCTAAGGGAGTCAACTTTCCGAATACTCAGTATAATTATTGCACTTTCTGCACTCTCATTGGCATGGTTTTTTTGGTTTATTTTTGAAATGGGCTTCGTTATTGGAGACTGGGCTACATTAAACTATCCTCTCAATGTCGTTTTTATGTTGTTAATTGACTTGAGCTTAGCCTCCATAGTGATTTGGGCGTTTGTCAGTTATTTTTGGATACCAAGGACCATCGGCAAAATGGATTTAATTCATTGCAAGAAAGGAGACAAGTTGAGTAAACTTGTCCAAGAATGTGCAGCTGTTGCTAAAGTCGAGAGAGTTCCAGAAGTTTATATGCAATACAATTCAAGGGATATGGTGTTTACTATAGGAAAATCATCAAAAGACTCAAAAATTGTGGTTAACCATGACCTTTTAGCATCTCTAGATGACAAAGAACTTTCAGCATTACTATTTCATGAATTAGGCCATGTAGCAAATGGTGATGTTGGGCTAATGACTTGGGCTTCTGTTTTTCAGAAATCCTTGAAGTACTGGATACTATTTTATACATCTGTTTTGATTGCTGATGTCCTGATTTTTTATCCTTCAATAGCCAATGTTGAGGATTGGATAAGAGTCATTTTCTTTGGCTCGGCTGTGTCTTATTCGATACTGCTACCCATTTTTATTTATATTTTCGTGACATTGGGAGTAAGGTCAGCATCTAGGATCAGAGAGTTTAATGCGGATGCTTTTGCCACTCGTCATGTGGAACCGTCCCTTCTCTTATCTTCCATTCGTAATTCGATATTAAATTTTGCATCAACTAATGTTACCACATCTAGCGTATCGAAGAGAAAGAGGCTGAATAATTTGTCGTTATTAAGGTGGGTAGTTGTAAGATTGAAAGTTGAGTGGCTTTTTTCTGATCACCCTAGCCTGAAAGATCGGATAAATAATCTTGTAAACAAGCAACAAGATAAAACGCATATTAGGCTTCCCACGATTGAGTCTTCCGTTTATGCTGGAATTGTAGCTGCCATATTTGCCATAGGATGGGAAGAATTTCTAAGCAGGTCAGACCCATTCTTTGGTATAATTACGGAAACGAATTGGATAATCCTGTGGGGGGGAATTAGTCTGCCGAGTGTTACTGTTTGTATCATCTTGAACGTGCTGCCGTTATGGTGTGATAAGGAAATTTTACGTAACGTTCGAGGAGTAAGGCTTTCAAATGCCCTTTCAAAGGGTTTCTTAGTCAATTCGTTGGTATCTGGTTTATGCTATTTTTCCTTTCTGACTCTAATGTTTCATCCTTTTAATCTTATTGACCTCTACATTGGTTTTGATAACATTGGTTTTTTGTTGAAAATTTTATTTAATGTTTTAGGCTGGAATTCAATTAATACTGCCTTTGTAATAGCAGCAAGTCTGGTAGTGTTCTTGAGACTATCTGTTAAATCTTGAATTGCACGAAACAAGTCTGTAGCTTAACTGATTTGCTATTTTGTTACCAAAAAATGAAAAGCTGCGTTCCGAAGGTCGCGAATGATTACTTACTAGATAAATGGAAAATCTCTGGCTAGCTTTTCCTTGTTTTGCCAAACAGATATCGAATCTAGCAGAAGATGAATGAAGACTGATAGCATCCAAGGGTCATCCACTCCATTTTGAATTTCTTCAATGTATGCTTTTGTAAACGGGCCAACCACTTTGGTCATGAATCTAGAGAATTCTTCGACTTTTCTTTCCAGATCATCTGGCCCAGCGACCCAATTTTTGTTTATGTTCCCCCGCCCGAGTATCTTCCAACCTTCTGCAGGAACACCTCCGGGGAAGAATACCCCGCCTGCCGAAGCTCTCTGTTTTGCGCCGAGAATCCTGGTCCGAGCGTCATCCTCAGGAGACCAATCTTCAATGTTGACATCAGAAAAATTAGGATCAAATTCCACAAAGGCTCGAATATCCCCTTCTATGCTTAGAACATCCTCTTCGTCGACCTCGACTCTGAAAAGAACAAAATCTGGTTCATCTAACGTCAAGAAATTTTCGATTTCATAATTGTCCAAAACAGGCAATAGGCACTCCCGCTTAAGCCTGTAGGTATGACTCCAATTTGGCTGATTCTTAAAAGCATCAGAAAAGCAGATTTGAATCTCAAGCCATATCAACAGTATCCCCAATAGTAGTTTAGACTACCTACTTAATAATTATACAACTCTGAGGAACTCATCTCGCAGTGGATGGTTATGTATTTCCTTCTTCTCTGGATTGCTATGTTCATTGTTTAACCTTGCCATCACAACAAAGCCCATCAATACAGAGTCCTGTTCTCCAATACTCTCAGTTCGTATAACTTAAAAGTATTCATTCAACCCTCTCCTTTTTGGCTCTGTAAAAAATCTCAGGAGCAAATGATAGATTCCTGTCTAGGAGGAAATACCTCCCATAGATTCCAGCATAGCCCAGCTCCTCTTTTACTGTGAAATATTTCTCAACAAAAGCCCTAGCATTCCCTTTGGAAAAAAACCAGTGATGCAAATATTTCAGCTCGTCAAAGGGAACATCAAGATTGTTGAACAGATGGAGAAATTTCATATAGATAGAGTTGTCATTAGGGAGAGAGATTATGGCCATCCCATCAGGCTTTAGAACTCTCCTAATTTCAGCCATGACTTTTTCGGGATGGAACAGATGCTCCAAAGTGCCTATGCAAACTACAACATCAAAGAAGTTGCTCTTGAAAGGGAGTCTAGTTTCCCTGTTCAAATCCTGAACAACAGCATTCTTAAATTTTTTTGTCAAATCATAGATGTCCAAAGGCTGATACACCAAATGTATTGGGAGATATTCCGACAACTCTCCTTTGTAAGCTCCGATGTCTAGGAGCTTTCCTGATACATTGCCTATCAGATGAGCTGTAAATCTGGCTCTCCTGATTGACTCTCTAGGATTCCATTTTTCATTCATCTCGACCATCGTATAATTAACCAATACCCAATACTACTTTGATTTCTCATAATTAATAATCATATGATTCTGAGGAACGCAGCTTTTACTTACGGAATTGGACAGAAATGGACAAAAGTGTTTAAGAAGACAATCAACCGAACCGAATTGGGTCAAAAGAGTACTGAAATCAAGGCAAGACTGTGTAGCTGTAATAAGCGTCTGTCACGGTTACATTGGAAAGGTCATGTTTCTTCACGAACTCCAATGCATCTATAATGTCCTTTTCTCTTATGAAGACGGAAACCAGTCTGTCGCACATTTTGGATGCTCTCAGGATGTTGCCTTTCCAGTCTGATTTGTATTCTACTTCTATGAAGATTTTCTCGTTATCTTTAGAATATGCTATGTCAACAATTTTGTCGTTCACTTTACACTCGGTCTTGGAGTCGTAGCCTTGCTCTCTCAAGTAGTTCACTATTTTGTTGACCCAGAAGGCATGGATGAACTGGCCGCGCCCGTAACCCTGCTTTTCTTTGAGTTTCAGGAAGTGGCTTGGAGCACCCCTGAGTTTGGTCTTGAACGAGACTTCCTCAACTACGTTGTGCTTCAGTAGCGATTCTCTGTTCTTTGAATATCTTGACCTGTGCCATCCTAACGACAATGCCCTCTCAGTGTTATTCAAGAACGGTTTTCTTTTTACATTCTCAAGTAGCTCTATCTCGTCTTCATTGAGGGCTATGCAACTCTCATTTTCTGTTTCAGGGGAAAATTTCTCCAAGACTTTTTCGGAAATCTGTTCATAATTGACATCTAACGTCTTAACTGTGAAAGGATACGAACTAAGGGGGGTTTTGACTACAGCAGTTCTTGATTCTAAACTCGTTAACATACTTGACAGATAGTTCACCTCGTCAGTGTGCACGTAGCCGAACATTCCTGCAACCGCTTTGACATCCCACGGGTCGAGAAGCCTGAAGACAAACAAGTTCTGAGAGTTCTTTCGGATATCGTCCTCGATATTAGCGGGGCTCTGGCTGATTATTGCCAGGGACTCGCCCCTCTTCCTAAGCCTTGTCGCAAAGTCTGTAGTAGTCCAGGTCTCCGTTGAGATCGCTTTCTTGAATATTTTTGGAACAAGCAACTGGGCCTCGTCTGCAACAAAGAGATTTTTTACCGTGTTTGTTTCCTCCCTGCATAGGGCCTCTCTCAGATATGCGACGGCTAGGGTGTTGTAGAGCAGTCGCATCTCTTCTTTGTATGCAACTTTCATGTCCAGCTTGTGAAGGTCAAAAATCACATTCTTGTTCTCAATCTCTTTCAGGTCTATATTTGATTTGCTCACGTAGAAGATTTGGCGCAGGACTGGGTTGTCTCTATAAGGATTCAATCTTGTCAAAAGAGCGGTTCTTGTCAGGTCGAGGTTTCTTAACGGGAAGTGTGTCTCTGGGTTATGCGAGATTATGTTTTCGATTAGTTTTGGTATGTTTCCACTGATCTGTATGCACTTGTCTAGTAAGAAATTCATCTGTGGGCTTAGGTCTCTGTACTCTAGTTCTATTCCTTTGAATATGGTTTCTTTGAGTAGTAGTTTCGTCAAACCAAGATCCTTGAGTTCAAAAGGGTTTATGCGAATGTTCCGGCAGACATCGTAATAGACCGTTTCCTTCTTAAGCTTCGGAATGATGTTTTTCCATTCTCCCTCAACATCTATAGCCCTCAGGTTCAGACCTTCATTCTCGGCCTTTATCGCTAGGTTCATTGCAGCCCTGGTTTTGCCTGTCCCTGTAACTCCGTAAAACGCAAAATGATA
>CAZEBS010000032.1:0-9359 GCA_964510635.1 uncultured Candidatus Bathyarchaeia archaeon | reverse complement strand
TCGACAAGCTGGTCCGAAACGAGGTTATGACTGCGATTAGTCTTGAAGGAAAAGAGAAAACAAATGACGTTACACGTGGCAAGGGCTCCTACGCAACTGCCATCAAAGCTATAGAAAAACTGTCTAAGAACGGGATTTTTGATTGTATCGTAACGACCCTGAACAAGAACAACTGCTCAGAAGTTGATCACATTGCCGAACTTGGGTACAAGTACAATGCCACCCGTGTAGTTTATCACAACTATATTCCTGTTGGCAGGGCTCAGGAGCATCTGGAAATGGCTCCCACTCCTCAGCAGTATGAGGCTGTGTTTAACAGAATCTACGACATGATGCAGGAATACAAAGGAAAACTCGGCATCAACGTGTATTCTCCATTTTTTGCTCGTATCGCTAAGGAACGGGGTATGCCCAATTTTGAGCACTGGTTCAATAACGTGTTTCTTGGTCAATGCTTCATTGGCGGCAGATACATGGGGCTTCTTGAAAACGGTGACATCCGACCTTGCGGCTTCAATGAAGGTTACCGCATGGGCAACATCAGAGACAAGTCAATGAAAGAACTCTGGACTGAAATGCAAACATCCGATTTCACAACTAAACTTAGGGATCGTCGGAATCTGAAGGGCAAGTGTGGTGTTTGTGAGTACCGCGAGATTTGTGGTGGCTGCAGAACCCGTGCAGAAATCTACACTGGAAACCTGTTTGCTTCTGATCCTGCATGCGCTTACGTGCCAAAAGTTCTGCGGAAAGAATAAGCAAAAAATATTTTTTATTTGTTGTCTGCGAATTCCCATGCAATGTTGGCTTTCCATAGGTCTCCAAGTTCGGTTAATCTAATTTCTTTTTCGTCTATTTGGATTAAACCTTTTTCTTTGAGCCTTTTCAGTTGTTCTGGGTACACGTCTTCGGGAAGTTTTCCAAATTTTTCTTTGAATTCCAGTTTGTCTACTGGTAGCCGTATATAGAGTCTTGTCATTACCTTTCGCATCATGTCTCTTTCTGTAGATTCTGAAAGCTTTGCGATTGGATACCTTCCTTGGTTTACTGTTTCAATATACTCTTGTGCGTTTTCGATGTTTGAGTAAGAGAATCTTTGGAGGTAGCCCATGAAGCATCCTGCTCCTGTTGTTAGGATTCCTGCCCATGGCCAGCCGTTTATGCAGTTTTCTTTTTCGTGCCATTTGTCTCTTGAGTAACGGTCATGTCCAATTGGTTTGTAGCCTGCTTCCTTGAACAGTTCATAGGCTGTGATATACATCTGTTTCTCGAGTTCTTTGTCTCCTTGTTGAGGTGCTCTTCCTTCCTGCATCTGCTTGTACAGAATTGTTCCAGGGTAAACTTCTAGGCAGTAGGCGTCAACTTCTGCGTCCAGTTCGATCGCCTTTTTGACCGTGTTTGTCCAGCTTTCCAGTGTCTGCCCTGGAATATTGTACATTATATCTATGCATACGCAGAGTCCAAGTTTTCTGGCAAGTTTGATTTCCTCTGCAACGTGCTCTGCATTGTCTGGCAGATTCAGCATCTTTCGAAGTTTGTCGTCGAAGGTTTGGGCACCCATGTCCACTTGGTAGACGCCATATTCTGCGGCTGCAACCAGTTTTTCTTTGGAGAAGCTTCTGGATGAGCCCGTGATTTTGATGAAGTAGTCGTCTACTGTGTTGAAGTTTTCTTCACAGAATCTTATTAGACCAAACATCTGGTCTTTGCTCATGAGACTTGGTGTTCCTCCCCCCAGCACTATTTCGTCGAATTCGCTGGTTTTGACGTACTTAGTTTCCGCATACATCATCAGCTCCTTCTTCAGCGCTTCAAGGTATGGTTCCATCATGCTGCTGGAGTAGGGATTGTTTGGGTAGTAGCAGAAGGTGCATCTGGAGTCACAGAAGGATATCCACGGCTGCAGCTCCATGACCTTGTTTGATGTGTTTTCGGTTGTCAGGAACTCCATGAATGCTTCATATGTTTCAGGTGCGATGTCCGCGTAATCTCGGTATGTGTATGGTGGCCAGCTTTCTCTTTCGTTGTATGTGTTCTCTTTTTCTGTTGCTGGGCGAGACTGTTTCATGTTGAATTTCACCAGATTCCATTTTATTAGAAGATTTGCGGATAATATAAACCTGTGTTTTCTAGATTGTTTGTTAGACTTTTTTTTGGTTTATCGTTTTTTCGTTTTGTGTGGTGTTGTGGGTGTTTTTTTCATGTTCTTGTTCTTTGTGAATTGTATTTTGGAGACTTTTTTTGTCGTGAGCATACTAAATATGTCATGTTATGTCTGCGGTATGAAAAGGTTTATATGGGTTGAATATTATTACTGTCGATATATCTCTCAAAAGAGACATATTGTATATGAGTTAAACAGAGATACAATTAAACAAACCCGAAAAAAGAAGAGGTGAAATTTAACATGAAAAGAATGTTTACCACAAATTGGTACCTACACAAATCCTATTTCACATCCACCACTGAAAACCAAAACACCCCCAAGAACAGACGTGCCAACTGACCAGTTCGAGGAAAGGTTGAGGCTCAGGCTAGTCTTTCCAACTAGTTGGAGTTCACCAAGGGTAGTCTTCAGTCTCGCCCCTCAAAAAGCAAGGTGATTAAGAAATGACAAAAGTGATGTTAAGACAAGTTCGACACAGCCCAAGATTTGGTCGCATAATAACGACCACAGCTTTCATGATTGTAGGGAAACCTCCTCACGTTTTTTCCTTCGAGAAAGTGACAGAGGCAGCGTAATAGCTCCCTCTAGATTTTTCTCCCCTTTCTAAAATAATTAGCATTTGTTAGTGGGTTATGTATCTGAAGCCATGTTTTAGGGTGGTTAGGAAACCATCTTTTCTGATTTTGCGGAGTATTCTCTTCGGTGACCTGTTAAAGGTTGAATGGAACTTGTTCTGAATCTTAACCGCCATTTCATAATCGAACTCGTCGGTTTTAACGTAAGTCACAAAATCTTCAGTCCTGTCATAGAGCCCCTTCTCAATAACTTCCCTGTACAGGGCACTGCCCGGAACAGCCACAAACACATTAAACTGGCACCAGTCAGGGTCCAGTTTCCTCGCAAACTTGAAGGAGGCTTTCATGTCCTCAACAGTTTCTCCGGGTATCCCCAGCATAAAGGAGCATGCTATCTGTATCCCCTCTTCCTTACAGAGCTTGAAGGCACGGCTAATCTGTTCCTTCGTGATTTTTTTGTTGAGTTTCTCCAAGATTCTGGGTGAGCCTGACTCCACCCCAAACCATATTGTCCGGCATCCAGCATCCTTCATTTCCCGCAGCAGCTCACGGGACACCTGATCAACTCGGCTGTCACAAACCCACTCGATGTCCAGCTTCTCCTTCTTCATGAGCTTACACAGTTCTGATGTCCGCTTCTTGTTAATCGTAAAGTTGTCGCCCACAAAATAGACTCCCCTTGTGCCATAATTCTGGGCTAAATCATTGATTTCCGCCACAACTCTTGAGGGACTAAAGGCGCGGACCTTTGACCCCCACAGCTTCTTGGTCTCACAGTATGCACAGTTGTATGGGCAACCCCGCACCACATTCATAGTGTCCATGGGCTTTGCGTCGAAGTATGGTGCGGCTCTGTCATAGATGTCCATCTGCAGGAGATGCCTTGCTGGAAAAGGAATCCCATCAACATCTTCAATGACTTTTGGAGACGTCATAACCGTTTTTCCGTTATCCTTGAAGGCGACACCGGGGATGTTGGCAACAGCCTGCCTGTCTTTGCCCTCCGTAATCTTGTTTGCAAGTTCCACAATTGCATTTTCTCCCTCTCCCCTGACAAGATAATCTATCTGTGGATGCTGCAGCAGGCTTTCAGGCATGTACGATGCTTGCCACCCGCCCACCACAACCTTGCATGAAGGAAGCGCCTCTTTCACTGCTTTGGCTGTTTCAATACAGGGTCGATATGTTACGGAACCGCACGTTATTCCAACTATTTCTGGCTCAAGCTGTTTAACTTCCTTTTTGATCTGCTCAAGGGGCTTTCTGATGTGATAGTTGTCTAGCATTTGCACCTGAAAATCTGCTTTTTCTAGAGACGCTGCAACAAACGATAACCCCAGCGGTGGTAGCCTCCCTGAAATACCCCAAGGTGAATGCGGGGGCGGAGCAGTAGTCATCAATAGAATCAGCTATACTTCTCTCCTCTGGTCACATTGTAGACTTAAATTACATAAAATGCAGTCCCTAAATAATGTTCTGTACTCTCCCTACGTTGCTGTTGCATAATTGTCACCGTTCTAGCTATGGGCGTCCACAAAACGGAATCGTTTTTAACCCGCAATTCCTCTAACCTTTTGTTAATCTGACTGGATTTGATCCAAAATGTCGTGTCCTGGTCCCCCAAAAAAACCGCAGAAAGGTCCATTAATGATTACTTCTTGGCGAGCCACTGGTGCCTGCAACTACAATTGTGTTTACTGTAACGTAGACGCAAACATGCAGCAGTCTCCAGACGAACTGGACACAGAATGGGGCTTGAAGCTTGTTGACCAAATTTACGAATTTGGTTCTCAATGGTTTGGGATAAAGGGCGGTGAACCTCTTGTTCGGAAGGACCTTTTCACGCTTATTGCCCATGCCAAAGACTTGGGACTTGACGTATTGTTGCTGACCAACGGATACTACGTGAAGGGAGAAATTCTTGACCAATTAACCAAGTATGATGTCTACACTTCCATCAGCATAGACGGCTCAGAAGAAGCCAATGATTCCCTGAGGGGAAAAGGTTCATACAAGGCAGCATTGTCGGCAATCCAAAAACTGTCACAAAACGGAATCCTGAACGGCTTATCCATGGCAATCACAAACCGCAACCTCAACGAAGCCGACCACATAGTTGACTTGGCAGAAGAATACCATGCCCGATTCGTTTGGTTCAATCATCTTGTTCCAACTGGGAGAGCCAAACAGCACTTGGATTTGGAGCCGACACCTGAACAGTATGAAGTATTCCTGAATCATCTATACGACCTAGCCCACAAGCAATACAAGGTCGAGTTCGACTTCAACATACACTGCCCCCACTATCTCCGAATCTTCAAAGAACGGGACCCAGAAGGCTTCTGTGAGTGGTTCAGTAAAACAAAAACTGCTACATGCATTTACTTCCTATTCGGGGGATACTTGAGCGTCCTAGAGAACGGAGACGTAATCCCCTGCTTCTATTCTGAGGACTTGAAGATCGGAAACATCAAAGAAAAATCCCTAACCGAACTGTGGGATGACATGCAACAGTCAGAATTCTATAAGAAACTGCAAAACCCCGACAACCTAGAAGGCAAATGCGGCGTCTGCGAACATCGGTACATATGTGGCGGATGCAGAACCAGAGCCTATGGTCTAACAGGCTCCTATTTTGGACCTGACAACGCCTGCGCCTACATTCCTGAAGCATTACGCAAGAAGTAGGGAATGGCAAAACAAATCTGCAACGTTAACTTTCTTTATGGTGCCTAATGTTTAGTGGTGACCCTCGGATGTTTGCTGATTTAGTTCTTACAGATGGAAATGTTTTAACCATGAATTCTGTTCAGCCCAGCGCTGAAGCAGTAGCCATCAAGAACGACAGAATCATGAAGGTTGGCACAAACACGGAAATCAGTCCATTAATTGGAGAAACAACACAAGTCATCAGTTTGCAGGGAAAAACGGTTGTGCCAGGCTTAACTGACTCCCACATTCACGTAGGCGACTTCGGCAAATTCCTAACTTGGCTCGACCTCAATAATGCAGATTCCATCAAAGCAGTGCAACAGAAAGTCAGGGAACGGACACAGAAGATACCAGAAGGAAGATGGATTATCGGCAGCGGATGGAATCACGCCAGCTTCGCTGAACAACGTTACCCGAACTTTCGAGACTTGGATGAGGCTTCACCAGACAATCCTGTAATCCTTTATCATCAATGTGGGCGCGTCTGTGTCGTCAACAGCAAAGCCCTAGAATCTGCTGGCGTAACAAAAGACACAATAGGTCCATCTGGCGGAACAATCGAAAAAGACCCTGAAACTGGAGAGCCAACAGGCATTCTACGGGAAAACGCAACTGATTTGGTGTGGACAATAATCCCTGAACCCAGCGAAGAAGAGATCATCGAGTCCGCTGGCTTGGCATGCCAAAAAATTGTGGAAGCTGGAGTAACCAGCATACACTGGATATTCACGTCAGCAACTGAACTCGCGGTTATCCAGAAGATTCAGGCAGAAAACAGATTGCCCCTAAGAGTTCACCTCATAGCCCCAGCAAACATTCTGGACCAACTAGATGTCTCACCCACGAATTCAGATGATGAGACGGAGAAGCCGTTGGGCATCAAAGTTTTTGTGGATGGTTCTTTGGCTGCCCGAACTGCTGCATTGAATGAGCCGTATGTTGATGACCAGACCACAACGGGGCAGCCACTCTATTCTATGGAGGAACTGAATACGTTAGTTGCTAGGGCTCACAAAGCCAATTTCCGTTTGGTCATGCATGCAATGGGCGACAAAGCAATTAGCATGGCTTTGGATGCTATTGAGAAGGCGTTGAGGGAGGTTCCGAGAGAGGACCACCGGTATCGTCTTGAGCATGCTTCTGTCCTTAATGGTGAGTTGATTAGGCGCATCAAAGACTTGGGTGTGATTGTTTCTGTGCAGCCTAAGTGTGTTATTTCCGAGTTCGCGGTGTGGTCTGCTGTTGAGCGTTTAGGCTCTGAAAGGGCACGGCTGCTTTATCCCCTCAAGACACTAATCAAAAATGGCATACGTATCATAGGCGGCTCAGACTGTCCAATGGAGCCCCTAAGCCCCATGCAGGGAATCCAGGCAGCCGTAACAAGACAGTATTATCCAGAAGAACAAATCACCGTCAATGAAGCTTTGCAGATGTATACAACAAACCCCGCATACTCATCCTTCGAAGACTCCACAAAAGGCTCCATCAAAGAAGGCAAACTAGCCGACCTCACAATCCTTTCAGACGACCCGAGAACAGTTCCTGCCAACGAAATCGGGAACATCACAGTGAACCTGACTCTTGTGGGCGGCAAAATCGTATATGAGAATTGAGCAAACGCAATGGTTGGTTGGATTTAATTTTAATCCCCAAACCCCGCATACTTATCTACGCCTATTCTCTTATCTGCCTACCTTCACGTGTGAAGCCCACACATGCACATCGATATTAAACCTTCTAATGGTTCATCCGTTCCACGAATGAACGCTTAGGGAAATCGCAATATGAATATCCGATGAGGAAAACTTCCAAACTCCTTCTCAACACTGAAACTTCCAGTATTAAGTATAATCTCAAGTATATTGTTAGACGTCAATTCTGACTGAAAGAACTTCATATCACCATATTCATACAGCATCAGATATTTTATATTCAAAATTTCACAGTACTCAATCAACTCAGTCTCGTTGAAAAGGGTTTTATACACATCAACCGGCTTTTCAGGATAGTCCCACAGTTTTTCGTCTGTAAAATCATTTATGCCAAAGTAAAACTTCACCACATATTCGCTGAATAAACCTGATGGACACAAAACCATAATCGCTTCATCAGCCGTCAATCGATCTTTAATATATTCGCTTGCCTCAGCAACAGGAATATGAACAGTGTCTTTGTTGATCCAATAATAAGCATCATTTGCACTGTAAATGAGCAAAAAGACCGAGAGGACAATAAAAAAGACAGAAATAATTTTGTCAAATTTATTCCTCAATTTTTTCTTTGCCTTATCCCAGATGAACAAGATACAATTAGAGGCAGAAATAGCTAGAATCGGGAAAACTACAGCTATATAACGCCAGTTTTTGTTTGGAATAAACGTGAAAAAGAAATAAACTACAAAAAACCACATCAACAAAAACTTATCCTGTGGTTTCCTTTTCCAGGCCCATAAAAATAAACCAAGTAAACCCAAGATGTAAACGGGAAGAGAAATAGGATGAATATCGTTGTAAGGGTAAGTCATTTCTATTAAATAAAATATGGGCAAAAAAAATCGATTACTATATCCAAGTCTTTCCTCGCTACCTTCCATAACAACATAGAACCAACTTTCAAACGCCTCAGAACCAAAGAGAACAATAAAAGGAGCTGAAATTATTAATCCTAGAATTATTGAAATAACCAAGAATTTAACAAGCCTCGTGGAAACCTTTTTCCTAAACAACAAAACAAAGCTTAGTAACATAATTATTCCAGCAACTAAGGCTTGGTACTTTACAAGAAAAGCTAGACTCAAAGTTAGACCAGCGAAAAATAATATCTTAACATTATTTGTATGTGCCCAAAAGAAAAAAAGAAACAGAGAAGTGGAAAAAAGGAAAATTAACGCAGTTTCAATCATGGCTACTCTGCACAGCCACACAAAACCTGGCATTGAAGCCAACAAGACGCTTGATAGTAAAGCATTCTTCTTTCCATAAAAATGATAAGCAAAAATAAAAACACACAAAACAGAGAGCACTCCAAATGTAACAGAAACAAGTCTAGCTGAAAATAAGCTCAAACCTAAAACTTTGAAATATAAAGCAATTACACCGTCAAATAACGGGGGATAAAAAGAACCGCTTTTTTGTATGTAACCAAAAAAATCCCCACGACTTAGCAAGATTCCACCATTTAAATGGGGTGCCTCATCCCACAGAATTGCCCTCCAATCTAGCGATAATGACAAAAATGCTGCATAAACTAAAACAAAAAAAATAGTGATTGAGAGAAAATACTGTTTACGTGTTGGCATTCTTATCGTTGTGAGTATTTGGTCATGTATTTTATTAACTGTTTTTGTCAAGACAACTTTGCGCGCGCGTCAGAGTTTAATGAATTAAAGATTAGATTTACTTGGCTATATCCATCTATTAGCATGCTAATATGCTTGGTTTTGATGGCAATCGATTTAAGTAAGATTTCTGGACTATCGGTATCTAGCTGTTTGGTAGCAGTGTTTGACTGATGGTAGAAATATTGAGCTTCCTGATTGCAGTCTCGATTCTTGTCTTGGCGCTACTGCTAGACCTGATTTTCGGCGATCCCTCCCCCAACTATCCATGGCGAATCCAATTTAGGCTGCATCCCACTGTTTGGATGGGCAATTACACCAAAATGTTAGAGCCCTTCTTCAAGAATCGGAACCCAAAACTCGAAAAATTGGGCGGCGTCTTTCTAGCCCTCATCGTGATTGCTACTTTCACTATTCCAGTCTATCTTCTGTTGCACTTTGTTTCCGCTTACCTGCATGTTCTGGTTTACGTTGTTGTCGCGGCTGTAATCCTTAAACTAACCATCTGCATGAAACTTGAAACAGACTGGGGCATAGCCGCAGCCAAAGCCATCGAATCAGGAGACCT
>CAZEBS010000031.1:0-11371 GCA_964510635.1 uncultured Candidatus Bathyarchaeia archaeon | reverse complement strand
AAGTCCATGCCGAACCTTTCATAGGCGTTAACGGGGTCAGGAAGTAATCCAACATAGAACGGTTTGTTCTTCACTCGTTCTTTTGCTGCGCCGATGAAGTCTGTGACAGTTTGTGCTCTAAATTCTAGCCAGTCTAGACCACTCTTTTTGTGTGCTTCTTTGCATCTGGGGCATTGGCAGAAGCCGTGGTCTGCGACGTGCATGCTGCTGACGGTTATTCCTTTGGTTTTCTCTGCAGTGTCTTCGATCAGGTCGAGCATGTAGTCAACCATCTGTTTTTCGTTGTTGCAGACGATGTCCCATCGTAAATTGTATTTCTTGTTTGTTCGCAGTGCAGGACCATTTTCTGAAATTTGAACCCAGTCAGGATGTTTTGCTGCCATGTTGTTGTCGCCAAAGCAGGCGATGTTGGTGGTCATTTCAGGATTTGGGGTTCCAACGATTCCCCGTTCTGATTTAAGGCGGTATACTTGCAAGTCAAATCCTTCAACTGGTGTAGGCTCATAAATGAACATTCCGAACTTCAAAGCTGATTCCTCTTTAGGAGCGTGGAACTACCTTAAGTAAAATATTTAAGCATTCCTACTCGAATGCAACGAACGAGTCAGCAGATTACCAGATGTTTTCTGTTTCATTCTTTCTGTTCTTTAGCATGTTTTTCGAGAAAATCTGAATAAACAGAATACATGACGGCGGAAAGGATGCTTCTGGTGAACCAGCCCATTTTCTCTGCGAAGATTGAACTGAGGTAGTCAGGTCTGATGTACTTGTAGGCTTTCTTTTCTTTTGAAAGGTAGTCTGTCACGGCTTTTTGGAGGATTTTGCTGAGCACAAAATTTCGTCCATATTCGTTTGCTGGATTCTCAGGAATCAAACCTGTTTTTGCATCTTCATCAAGTCTGAGGCCTGCAATTACCAGCGCTGCAATGTTCTGGTCAGACAAAGTCTTCTTAACCTCTTCAATAAACTGCCTTCGCATTTCATCGTTTTCGTCAAGGATAGAACTGATCTGCGAAAAGAGAGTAGTCATGTTCTCAACCGTTATTCCTCTCTCCTTCAGTCTACGAATAAGGGGTCTATCAGAGACTATGTTTTCCTGATTGCGGAGAGCCTCCTTCACTGCCTTTCGAACAGATTTTCCAATCAATTCTCCTAGCGGCGTAGCAGTTCCAGCAAACTCTATTTTCTGTCCCTTTTTAGTACAAGCCAACACGACACTGTCTGTAACAGTGCTGGTTGCGATTTCTCCGGAGAAGCGGCTTCTTACATCCAGCTCCCGTAATGCAACTGTTTTTGCTTCCGTGATTGTACTTATGGCGTTGACCATGCAGCTGTCTGTTAGGTCGCCGTCAACTAGAACTATTATGTTTATTGTGCCCCATTTTATTGGAGGGAAAGCACTTTGTTTTGAGGCGATTTCGTCGCCTGCGGTGGCTGCGAAGTGGACTCCGGCTGTGGCTATGGCTGTTAAGGTGATGTCCTCAAATTTGCTGGTGGCTACGTCCACGTTCTTCATTTTAGCGGCAGTCATTATTCCTACTAGCTGGTCTTGGGGGATGCCCAGTTTTGCTGTTTCTTCTTGCAGAAAGTCTCCGGCGTCCATGTGGACGTTGTCGTCTACGTTGAGGCCAGTTTCTTCTGGTACATGCACGCTCACTATGGAGTTTGCTTCCCGCAGACCGCCATTCAGGACAGCGGAGCTTAAGATTTTCAGCGGGGTTTTTGATTTTAGAACGAGTTTGTTTTCTTGTATTTCAGCTTCAACAGACTTGATTTTTGTTTCCAGCTTCATTTTGTTGCTTTCCTTCTTTCAATCTTTCAGAAATTAAGTGTCAATTATATGATTTTGGGTCATCGTCTTCACGATTACGGGATGATTCCTAACGTTGAACTCCCTTTTGACGTTTATGCCTCACAGGAAACATTCATTGAAGCCTTAACCTTGAGCTAGCTTTCTATAATTATTGCCTTCTTTGGGCACAGGTCTGCGCAGATTCCACATAGTGTGCATGCGTCCAAATCAACCATCTCTGGTTTGCCGTCTTTTAGGCTGAAAACCGCCATTGCACAGCAGTCAACGCAAGTGTATGAGCTGCAGTCCATACATTTGACGTAATCGATTGTAATCTTCATCGAAGAGCACCAGCAACCTTTAACGTCACACTAATTAACGTCATCAGATTTAAAGTTAAAGATACTTAGCTGACCAATTATCTTAGAGAATTTTTTTCTCAAATCATTGGTTATATTAAATTAAACCGTACTGAGCACAGATTTTTTCACGAAACTAAGTTAAAATTAGTGGGGATTCCCTGAATCCAATTAAAATTGCGAAGGATTTGTCTATCCGCAGGAAACGGCTAAGGAACAGGACGAGGTAACGAAGGAACATGCGACTCCAAAGGAAGTAACGAGTGAATATACGCGCGCATAGACTTTTGATTATAGATTCACCATAAACCTAATTTGCCCAGAATAATGGTCTATTACGATTTCTATCTGAGAAGCGTTTTCATTCAGTGAGGGAAATAGCACAAAGCCTTCCTTAATTGCATCGGGATTAAATTGTCCAAGTTCAACAATTCCGTACGTATATATATCCGATGAGTAAACATTGCCTAAATTGTCTACGATGAATATATCACTTCTAGGCAGATATCTGATTTCACCAGAAATACTCTTTATTCTCAAGTCAACCCTAAAACCAGTTGCTTCATAGATGACCAAGTTCTCCATATCGTAGTCCAGGTAAGGTGAAGACCCGACTCGTAACAAAGTTATGCTGAAGTCCCCTTGTGATATTGTCTCCTCAACAACGATAGCAGATTTCAGGTACAATTCTTCATAGACATCTAATATTGTGTACGCCTCATCATGTTCAAAGTCAAAAAAGTAAAAAGGTGCATCACCCGATACTTCATAGATAACCATTTCTTCCACAGTTACTTCTTCCGGTACTTTACTAAAAAGTAAGTATCCTTCTTTGGATTTTCCTTCTGCAATGTCTCCACTTGTAATCGTTTCGTAGTAAGACCTTTCATCGAAAACTCCCTCTGTGGTGTTAAGTAAAACATCCCAGACAGAAAAATATGCAGATTCATCTCCGACATTCTTTACCTTGAGGTCCACTCTAAAACCTTCTGCAAAATCTCCCTCTCCAATATAGCCCGAAAACATTCCCATTTTGCTAAGAGTTATTTCAAAATCTTCGGTCGTCAAGACCATGTCAACTATTTGAGCTGAAGCCTCGTATTCGGCTTCAAATTTTTGTCTAATCTCTTCTTCTGTTTTTCCCACTATTTGGAAAAGTCTTTTTTCACTTACTTCCACTCCAGTGTTCTCAAGCAACCATTTAGCATCAAGTATGTCACTTTCCGAATGGCTAATCGGAATATCTACCACATCATCCAATAGAACCCATAGTGCAATCTGTACAGCCTCAATTGATGTTCGATTTTCGGGGGCTGTATTTATGAATTCAATTAACTTTACAGCATCTAATCCATAAGCACCTGGCTCTATTTGTAACTCAAAACTCTCTTGTGAAGAAGGATTAGGTCGTTCATAATCCAAACAATAAGACTCGATTGTTCTCTCAATTTCTACTTCAGGCTTCAAATTGATTGTCAACTCCTCTGCAATTATCATGTTCTGTCCCAATCCGGAATTAATTAAGACCCAACCAATCTCAATTTCAATTTCAAACTCGACCTCTGATTCTACCTCAAATTCTATTGAATCCCCCGAACAATAACCTCTTCCATGGAATTCGCAACTTACAAGTCCGTCCTCTGTAGCCTCAACTAATGTGTATCTAGGAATTTCTGCAGAGTTTCCATTTCCAAAAAGAGTGAAATTTTGAGAAATCAAATAACCCCCAATCACTACAATCAAGCAAACAGTCACAAGAGCTAGAATCATCTTTCTTTTTGTCATTCTCTCCCCCTCCAACCTTCGAGCGCTTTTGGTCCCCCTTACTGTAATTTAATTCGCAATCGCTATTATGATTTTTGTTAAAAACCTAAACAACCAACAATCTAGGCACACGCTAAAGCAAATTAAAATTAGTGACAAAATGTTTTTCTAAGTTAAAGATAACAATCACTTCAGAGGTTAACTGCGTTGAAGATTGGAACAGTAATCTACGAACCCACAATCGTTGACGGCTTCGACATGAACGTTTACTACTCAAAACGTGTCGACGGCGTGCTGGGAAAACCTGCAAAAGCCATGTACAACGACATCACCTGCTTTGTTGACGCAAAAGCAATACGAGAAAACCCTGACTTGGTGGCTGTTTCTCCGAAGGGACCTGCAACAAGAACAAACAAAGCTTACACGCTGCCATGGGATTTTGTGTGCCCAACTAACGAGGAATACCGCGCCCACGTTCTGGACTTCATCAAAGAAACCGCAAAAACGGATGTTGGAGGAGTAACCCTGAACCTCTTCCACTTTCCTGAAGAAGGCTTCTGCACTTGCCCCCGTTGCCAACGATTGCATAAAGAAAGCGGTTTAGATTGGCTGGATTGGAGAGCAGAAGCTGTCACAGACTTCCTTAGGCAAGCTAGGAAACTCGTTACCCAACGTTTTGGCATCGAAATTTGGCCTGACCCTGTGTTAGCTAAGGAACGGTTCGGCTTGGACTTTGATGCAATCGCAGATTACGTGGACTTTTTCCATGTTCCCCTTTCTGCCAACAACTATGTAACCCTGTATTGGGTGGACACATTAACGCAAGACTTTGTAAAGATGCTCAAGAAGCCCGTGTTCATTGAGTTAAGCGCCGAAATCCCACGACCAATTGAAACCAAAGCCATGCTAAGAGCTGTCGCCTACATTTCACGCCACAACGTAGAAGCGATTCTTCTTCTTGTACACGACGCAGAACGCGCCAAAGACATAGCCAGAACAGCAGTAAATGACAGCAATTACAGGGGCTGGCTCGAAAAATTCGGCTTCGAAAACATGAACAAAGTCATTGACAAGTGGGAAAACGTCTACGGCAAATAGTCTGTTGTTAAGTTGATGCACGAAGTTTTCTCAGTTTGGTCATGTCCAAGTCAGCGGAGATAATTTTTGTGTTCAGTTCTTCTTTTGCTTGGTTAATAATTCCCCATGGAGAAATTATTGCACTGTTTCCGCCTCTAGAATTTGAACGCGTATTACCGTTTTTGAGAATGAACACCTTATACTCTTTTGCCCTCTTTTCAGTGAGAGGGTGCCCCTTCACGGGCGGATGAGTCCTTGACGCAGAAACAGGCAAAAAGATAACCTCAGCACCCAAAGAAGCCAACTTTCTAACTGTTCTTGGATAAAAAACGTCAGCACATATCAGGATTCCAGCATTGCAGAACTCGGTTTCGAAGACCCTGAAGGTGCTTCCCACATGCAGACCTATCTTCTTTTCCCATATAGTACGGTGCATTTTCCTGAATTTTCCCAAAATTTTTCCATGTCTGAGAAAGAGACAAGTGTTATAGTACCCGCCCCTGTACTTCTCAAAGATGGTGCCTCCCACAATGTAGGCGTCCACTTCCTTTGAAACCCGTTTCAGGAGCTGAACTGCCTGATCGTGAGTGCTGTCTGACATCTTTTCGATTTGGTTGTTGTCTTCTACACTGGCTGGAAACGCAAAATATTCTGGAAGACAGATGAATTTGGAGCCTGAATCCGCTGCCCTATACAACATCTGCTCTGCGGTCTCCAAGTTCTTTTCTATCGATTCGCTGATTTGCATGTGAACCAAACTGACCTGCACAAAATTCCCTTCTGTCCCTTGTGTCATATTGCCCTGTCAAAGTTGCTAATAAACCTTAAATTTTGCGCACCAGTTCTGTAAGCTACGTTCTGAGGGAGACCAAACATGGATTCAATCAATCAAGTCTGTCAAGACCTTCGTAAACTCGTAGATAATGTTGTACAAAAGAATCTGACTGACGGAATGCTGTTTTCTGGAGGATTAGACACAAGCGTTGTCGCTTTTGCAGCATCAAAATTTAGCAAACTTGAATTATTCACTGTTGCTTTCGAGAACTCGCCAGCACTGGACCTCAAATACGCAAAATTGATGGCAAGTCTGCTAAAGATGAACCATACAATCCATGTTTTTGGCGACGAGGAGATGCGGTCAGCAATCAGCGACGTCATCAAGGTTCTGAAGCTTTTTGACCCTATGGACGTCAGAAACAGCGTAGCAGCCTATGTTGCCTTGACTGTCGCAAAAGAGAACGGCGTCAAAGGCGTCATGACAGGCGACGGACTAGACGAGTTGCTTGGAGGCTATAGCTGGCTCGTCAATCTCAACGAGCAGGAACTGAAAGTTAATCTGTCTAGCATGTGGCGGGTGATGCAGTTCACTTCACTTCCCATGGCGGAGTCCCTTGGAATGGTATCTAAGCCCCCATTCATTGACCCAGAATTCAGAGCCTTCGCTTATGGTTTAGATACGAAATTGATGATCAGAGAGGAGCGTGGCAAAATGTGGGGAAAATGGATAATGCGCAAAGCTTACGAGGGACTATTGCCCGACGAGATTGTTTGGAGAAAGAAAACTCCCCTAGAGTTTGGTTCAGGAACAACTATCTTTCCGCAGGTTTTCAACAATAAAATTTCTGACAGCTACTTCCAAAAGAAGGTGAAGAAGTATCGGGAGGCTGACAAGGTTACTATACGGGACAAGGAGCACCTGTTCTACTACGAGATTTTCAGGTCCCACTTCGGAGTGCCCAGTGAGGTCTTCAAGGATGCAGAAGGCAAACAGTGCCCACACTGCAAAGCTGTAGGCGGCAACATGAAAAGCAAGTTCTGCAAAGTATGTGGAGCATATCCCATCTAGTTTCATTTTAATAGTTAGTGCTGCCAAAGAATGGCAGGGAATCCGCTTCAAACATAGGGGCAATTGTCAATGAACCGGAAGCTTAAGGTAGCCATCTTTAACACGCAGCCGCCTCACCTGTACTTCGGAGGCGTTGAGCGTCGAATAGTTGAGGTTGCCAAACGGCTAGTGAATGACTTTGACACCACAGTTTATAGTGGAACAAAAAAAGGCTTCAAAGAAACCGCCGTGATTGATGGAATAACAGTTGTTCCCTGCTTCTCCACTGACAGGATTTATCCCCTAGACAACTGGGTTTTCAACAGGTCCATCTCCGGAATGGTTGACACAATAGAAGCAGACGTCTATGAAGCCCACACTGTCAGCGGCTACAAATTTCTGAAGCGCCTCAGGAAACGGAAAACAGGCAAGCCCTTCATACAGACTGTTCACGGAGTCTTAGCGGATGAGCATATTCAATCATCAAAAAGTGTGTCTCCATCCCTTAGAATGAAGCTCTCTAACATTTTCATGGGGCGTCTCGCAAAAATCGAAAAGGAAGTAGCCAAAGAAGCGAACCTGATTGTTACTGTCAGCCAATACTCCCTCCAGAAGCTGGTTCAATTGTATGAGGTAGATGAGGCGAAAATTCGGGTAGTTCCGAACGGTGTGGACACCCAAACGTTCAAGCCCGCTGAAGATTGTGAAGGCATCAAGGATGTTGTCGGCGGAAGCAGTGACCATGTTGTGCTTTTTGTTGGCAACCTGATACCCCGAAAGGGCTTGCATTATCTGATCGAAGCAGCCAAAGATGTAGTCAAAGGGATGGAAGACGCAAAATTTGTGGTGGTTGGAGACGGTCCCCTAAAAAGCCACCTGATTGCGTACTCAAAAGAGCAGGGTGTCGCGGACAACTTTGTTTTCTTGGGCAGTGTTCCTGATGATTTGCTTCACCGATTATACAGTTGTGCTGACGTTTTTGCTTCCCCGTCAATTCAGGAGGGACAAGGCATCACATTGTTGGAGGCTCAAGCCACGGGCAAGCCTGTTGTTGCCTTCAACGTTACCGCCATAAAAGAAGTCGTGAAAAACAAAGAAACTGGGCTGCTGGTTGAACCTGATAGCCGCAAACTAGCCGACGCCCTATTAACGCTTCTTTCAAACCAAAGTTTACGGGAAAAGATGGGACGTTCTGGCAGAGAATTCGTTAGCAAAACCTATTCTTGGGATATTTGTGCCCAAAAGATGTCCCAAGTCTACTCTGAAGCAACAGAAATCTAGCGCTTAAGCAAAATATTGTTCAGTCACTAATTTCAATAGGCGAACTTGTATCCCTCTTCTTGATAACCATGTAGACAACAAAAGCAACCAACACTGCAATCACTACAACAGCTGCCGCAATGATATATTCTGTGGGAATATCTGCATCCTGTGAATCTTGTGGTTGGTCCTGATCCTGATTTTGATCTGGTGATTGGTCTGGTTCTTGCGTTGCCTCAGTCACCATGAATTGTAGCTCCGCATCTTGCATGATGAAGCTTGCTCCTGAACACCTTAAGGAGACCTTTACTTCGCCAATCACATCAGGGGTATAGTCGAAGCTGAATGCGCCGTCCCTTTGGGCTGTAACCTCAATGCTTTCTACGGCGCCATCGGACTTTTCTAAAGTCACAGTTACTGGCGCGTAAGGAATTTCTGGCATGAGTTGACCGCAAACCGTAATGGTCTTGTTCACTTCAACCTCATTCTTTTCTATTCCAGTGAGAATTTGACCAGCCGTTACTGGATAATCGTCTAGGCAGTAGATGTTACCGTCGTTGCTTCCAAGATACACTCTCCCTTCATAGACGGAGGGGGCTGACCAGCTGTTAGAGCCCGTCTCAAAGAATGAGAGCCTGTCTCCGTTTGTGGCGTTAAGGACGTAAACGAAGCGCCTATCTGTGGTGACGTAAACTTTGCCGTCAGCATAAGTCGGCGATGTATACAATTCAGTTCCTATCCAACTCTGCCAAACAACTTCTCCGTTGCTGGCGTTAAGGGACGTTATGAAGAACATGTCCACGACGAAGAATTGCCCATCATGATATCCCGCGGAAGCAACCAGATATCCTCCTATGCCTTCTGAGCCCTCAGTGGTAACGTAAGTCCATTCAATCTCGCCAGTGGTAGCGTTTACTCCATAATAATTCTGTTTGTTTGCTCCAACACAAACGATGCCCTCTGCAACTGTTGGGGACACCTGCAAGTCAGTACCCCTATCAGCCACAAGCACATACGGAATATCACATTTCCAAATTTGTGTTCCTTTGGTGGCATCTATCTTGTAGAGTGAGCCGCTACCTGGCTCCTTTGAAGTGACATAGACTACGCCATCGGATACAGCTGGAGAAGAAGTAATGTAACCTTTAGTTTTAAATTGCCAAACAATGTCTCCAGAGTCGGCATCAAGACAATACAAATTGGCGTCCAGCGACCCAACATATACCTTGTCCTCCACTACTATAGGAGAAGAACGAATTCCAGTTACAGCCTTAAAGGAAGCCTCAATGTAGCCTCCAGCCTCTGTCATCCATAAGATGCTGCCATTTTTTGCATCCAAACAATAAACGTTTCCATCGTCAGGTCCAATGTACACTTTGCCATCAGCTACAGCCACCGACGACTTAATTCGCGCACCAGTCGTGAACTTCCATAATAGTCTGCCGTCTCTTGCGTCGGTGCAGTAGATGTTCCTGTCCTGTGAGCCCGCATAGACTCTGCCATCGACAATGACTGGCGTGGAGCTGACTCCTGCCCCTGTGGTAAACTTCCATCTAAGGTTTAGTTGTGTGGGACCTGACTGGCCTGCTCCACTGTTTGCCGAGTCGTTACGCCACATTGGCCATGAAGCACTGCCGATAGCCCATACCTCGTTTAGAGTTTCGTATTGGTCCATCGTCATTTCTTTGATGAAGCCGGGTATGATGTACAGGTTACCATAGGCAATGGCAATAGAGTCCCTTGGAGGATGAGTTTCTATAGGCAGTTCCCATACAAGGGCTCCAGTGAAGGCATCGAGGCACACAAACTCGGATTCGCTGTACTCCAAAGTGTAAGGGTCATAAGATACTCGTTGGCCTGTTGTGGCGTAGACTTTGCCGTCCGCAACCACTGGCCATCCTGGCCAAAAGAAGTAACTTGGACCTTCATACTTCCAAACCAGCTGCCCACTGTTTACATCCAAAGCATAAAGATTTCCATCCTTGTTAAGCTCGTAGACCATGCCGTATGCTGTGGCACTGCCGCTGACCCAATATCCCATCTGACTCTCTGGCTTGTATTTCCACAATATGTGACCTGTCTCAGCGTCGAAACAGTAGAACACATCGTCGTGTTCACCTGCCTTGAGTAACTTGCCGTCAATGTATGAGCCAGAGAAGCTCATTGCTCCTGTTGTTGCCGTGTCCCAGAGAACCTCGCCTGTAGTGGCGTTAAGTGCCATTTGATGGGTCTCAAATGACCCAGGGAACACTCTTCCATCACCATATTGTATGCCTGTTCCTGATGATGTGCTGCCTGGCACGTAGGTTTCCCACGCTAGGATGGGTGGTTCTGCGGGATTAGAGAAGTTCCAAGCTTGAACTGCTGAGTTGCCTTGAACGTAGAACATTTTTTCTTCTGGACTGTAAACGCTTTCAGCCCAGTAGGAAACTTTTGCGGAAAACTCTTCGCTGGTCCATAATATTTCTCCGCTTTCTATTTCAAGACAGTAATTTGATACGACAAGGCGGGTTTCATCGATTTTGAATATTGCTGGCCACCGTTGCCTCGCTGGAAGGGGTGTGCTCCAGACGATAGCTCCTGTGTCCTTGTCTAAGGCAATAACGTTCGTTGCAGTTGTGACCAAAACTTTGCCATTGAAGGCTGTGACGTAACTTTCTATGCCTTCTATGGTTGTTTTCCATAAAATTTCTGACGTTTCTGGCGCTGGCCCCTCTGAGAAACGTGTGAAACCTGAATCTCCATGAATCTGTGGCCATTCATACTGAAGTAAATCACCGTAATCATATACTGGGTTACTTCCATTGAGGATACCGCTCACAGAATCAGGGACCAACATAAAAGATGACAAAAGCAGTAACGAAACCAATGTAACTGCTACTTTAAAACTATGTTTGGGGGTCATCTTTTTTCACTTCAAGGAGCCTTTCTGTGCAGAGCAAAACCGCGATTTCTTCACATCATAGGCGACTTTGTGGTTTTACCCTTACGGTTTTTACTCTACATTCTGAATTAAATGTTTCTAAAACCCATCCTGTCTGGATATTAATTCATTTACACTGGAGAACCCGTTCATTGCTCAGTTTCTGTCTGTAAACTTGTTGTCTAGACTGTGTTTTAGTGCCTCTAAATCCGTGGGCGCCAGTTTTTTGCCCGAAAAACCTAGATTTTGTTACAGAACTAATTTCGATAAGCCTTATTAACGGAAAAGTTAAATATACTTTCGCAAGTTCCTACATAATCCCGGATGGTTATCTTATGGTACGTTCCATGACCGACAGGCCCCTCTTATAC
>CAZEBS010000030.1:0-12919 GCA_964510635.1 uncultured Candidatus Bathyarchaeia archaeon | reverse complement strand
GCCAAATCGTAGGTCAATGTTCTTAAGTTTATGGCTGGAACTGTGAATCCTTGAAACTCGCCCCTACCCCGAGCCATATAGAAATCGTGGATGCTTGCGGGGTAAATTCCCTTTTCTTTTGCTTTTTTACGAATTTGTTCTGCAATTTGTTTTTTTACTTCTATTTGGTCTGCCATGACCAATTCAATTACACTTTTTTCAATATCAAAGGAGTTCATAATAGGCGCCAACCGTCAAGTCAATACTTTACTACTATGAACCTCTATTATTTGAATATTAAATCGTGTAACGCAACTTACGTTAGATTTTAACCCCAAATCCAAAGAGACTGCGGATTAAATTACTGTGAAGTTAAAATGAGCTGAAATTATAAGAAGGAAAAAATAAAAAAGATTATAGCAGCTTAGACAATCAGGGAAAAGTTCTCTTTAGAAGGAAGAAACCTTGAAGGTCGGAGTGTTAAGTGGAGGAGGCGATGCTCCGGGAATCAACGCTGTCATCAGGGCAGTTGTACGAAAGGGCATTCGAAACTACGGCTACGAGATGATTGGCGTAAAGGATGGCTGGCGAGGTCTAGTTGAAGATGCTTTCATGCCTCTAACTTTGGAAACAATTTCTGGGTTACTTCCCCGCGGAGGCTCAGTCTTAGGAACCTCCAGAACGAACCCTTTCAAGCGTGAGGGGGGACCCCAAAAGGTTCTGGACACGGTCAAAGAGAAGGACATAGATGCAGTGGTTGTTATTGGCGGAGATGACACGTTGGGGGTAGCAGCAAAAATGGGCGAATTGGGGCTATCATGTGTTGGTGTGCCTAAAACAATCGACAATGACTTGAGTTTAACAGATTACACCTTCGGGTTCAACACTGCCGTTCACATAGCATGCGAAGCTATCGACAGGCTTCACACCACGGCTGAGGCTCACCACCGAATAATGATTCTTGAGGTGATGGGCAGATACACTGGCTGGATTGCTTTGGAGGCTGGAGTTGCTGGAGGAGCAGATATCATCCTGATTCCAGAGAAGCCCTTTGACATTGAAGAAGTATCCCAGAGTATTAAACAAAGACTGGAAAGAGGCAAATCCTTCAGTCTCATTGTTGTTGCGGAAGGAGCGAAGCCGAAGGAAGCAGAAAAAATTGTTTACGGAACAGGTTTAGACGAGTTTGGGCATCCTAGACTCGGCGGCGTAGGTTACTATCTTGGAAAAGAAATCGAAAAGCGCCTGGACATCGAAACACGTGTTGTGGTTCTCGGACATCTTCAACGTGGAGGTTCCCCAACAGCCTTTGATAGGGTGCTGGCGACAAGATATGGAATAGCGGCCATAGATTTGGTTCACGAAGGCAAGTTTGGGCAGATGGTTGCGCTCCAAGGAAACAAAATCACTTCTGTCTCTTTGAAGGATGTAACGGGAAAACGTAAAACAGTTGACTTGGAGCTTTATGAAATATCGAAGGTGTTCTCAGGTTAACATTCCAAAATCTACAATAGTGCTGTTTGTTCACAGAATTTTTGCTGGAGCTGAAAACGAAAAGGGCTGAGGAGATGTGTCTCCTTCACGTTCTAGATTATTAGTCGCTGAGTTTGTTTACGTAGACCGTTGCTACCATGCAGTCTCCTAGTCGCTGGCAAAGAATGCACTCTTGTGGGATGGGAGAGTCTTTTGGGCGGCTTGAAAGATAGCCGAAATGATGGAGGCATCCTGAAAAGAACCTTTCTTCTTGTGCCGCTGCGCTATCTTCCTTAACTGTAGTCGTGTCTTGCTTGATTTCAGGAGGTTTCTTGGTGATTTGTTGTGTAGTTGGTGTTTTCACTTGTTGAGCGCTTATTCGCGTAACAAGGGGTAGTTTTGCAGAGAGAACGGTGTTTCTTAGAAACAGCACTACTCCAGTTCCGATCAGTGCCATGCTGATCAAGAAGTAGTTGAAGACGGTCATGCCTATTCCTAGGCTGATGCTTTCGCCTGTTCTAGAGCTGAAGAATATTGTGCCGATGTCTTTACTCCATTGCGTCATATCAGTCCATGTTAGCGAGCCGACCCATGCCAGAATGAGTACCCCTGCGCCAATTAATGACAACTCAATTATATGTGGCATGAGACGGGAAAGACCTAACTTTGATAATATCGCTTGTAATGGCATATTGTATCCTCACTATTTTCTCGGATGTTTACATCTTATTTCAAAGGGGTATTTAGTTTTGATGAATCTAGAATAAGTATACAGAGTAATGGATTACAGCTACATGCGGGAGTGTTAGCTTCAAAGCATATAGATGAAATCCTTGAGGAGATTTGAGAATCGTTCCAATGGAAACGTTCGGGTTTAGAGATATATGCGCTTAATATGTTCAACCAACATCAAGCAAGCTAAGAGAAAACAGAAAAAAATCATGCTTCGCTAAGATACTATAGAAAAAGTATGAACCCTGTAGGCACATTGTATGTTGAGCCTCAGAGTATTCAGGTTTCCTTGTTTTCTATTCTTTTTCTACTTTGACGACCACTTCTTTTGGTCCGCGCATCTGATTGTAGATGTTTATGGCTATAGAGTACACTACCCAGATGATGACACCGTAGATTACGCCATTTATGATTCCTTCAGCCAGCTGTTGATACATAGGATCAACTGCTGCATTATATAGGTCAGGAACAAGCGCATTCAATATCGTATGACCTGGGGGCACTCCTGGGATTGCAAGAGAGATCAACAGAAACAGGACGAAAGCTATGACGAACACTACTGCTCCAATCATCGAATCACCTCCATCCCAGTTTGATATACTGGTATGTGTTCTTAAAACCTTTGAAAAAATTGGCGTTAATTTTCTAGAGGTGTGCTCGATACCATTAAGGTTAAGAACTTTTTGGTTTCAGGCAGAATTCGTTGATTTCTATGTACAAGCGCGTATCAGTTTGGTTTTTGTTGAATTTTGATATCTCAATCTTTTCTTTGAAGATTGGCCCATCAATTGTCATGGTGTGGTATTCGCCGTTCTCCCCGCAGGGGTCCATACCTTTCTCTTTTGCCAGTGCCTTCAGGTCCTTGACAGACTCCATGTTGAGTTCACGTCCAGCCCACTCTTCCGTGAACCATTCTTTTCCCAAGCACGTGAAAACGGATTTGAAACCCGATGAAACTTCCTCATCCAGAACTTTTCCAGTATCTTCCTCCCACAAAGGCATGATGACCTGGAGGTCCAGTCCTTTGGTTACTTTGTCCATCCATCGTCCATGGAGGTCATCCACAACGTAGATGTCCCCGGTTACGATGCCCTCGATGCCCATCTCCACTAGCTTTGCACATGCTTCATGGTAGGTTTTTTCAAAGGGCTCTTGAACGGGGAGCTTTAGAAGGGGAATTCCTATGGATTTAGATTGAAGTTCCATAATGGGGATTGGGTGACAGTTGGCGGGCCATGTTTCAGCAACGAAAGCAACAAGGTATTCAACGTCATATCCTTCCTTTAGTGCCCTATTCAATGATGTGGCTGATTCCATTCCGCCGCTCCAAGAAACTGCAACTTTCATCTGAATTTCACCTGATTTTTTCCAATTAACTTGTTCTGAACGTTTTTGTTCAGTTTTAACAAGAATAGTGGAAAATTCAGATATAAACATTTCCGTAACCATGAAGAAATAATCAGTGAAAACATCAAAAGCTGAACGGGTGTTCAGGATTTGTCTGAAGGCTTGAATCCAGAATCGTTTTCAGGTGCTCAAAGCCCTTAAAAGAAAGGCAAAGTTTAGATTATTCGAACAAATACTTAGACAGCTGTTCGACGACTGTGAGTTGACACGAAATTATGTTGTGCACCCTATGTGGAAGAAACGATGCCGTTTATGGTCGAAGTTACTCGGGGGAGAGTCTTTGTGGAAGATGCTTCTGCAAAACAGTCGAAGATAGGGTGCGGAAAACAATCGCCAAATATGAAATGCTGGGACCCAAAGACAGAATCATGGTAGCTGTCTCCGGAGGCAAAGACAGCGTCACCCTCCTTCACATACTAGCAAAAATCGAAAAAATCTTCCCAGATGTGTCTCTCTGCGCGGGCACAGTTGATGAAGGAATACGGGACTACAGGGACGAGGCACTGAAAATAGCAGAAAAGAACTGTCAAAAGCTTGGAATAGAACATGTAGTTACCTCCTTCAAGGAGCTTTTCGGGTACGAATTGGATGAAATCGTGGAGCTAACCCAAAAACGGGGCGAAAACGGCTTGTTGCCCTGCAGCTACTGTGGAGTGCTCAGACGAAAAGCCCTTAACACGATGGCTCGGCAGGCTAGTGTAGACAAGCTTGTTGTTGCCCACAGTTTAGACGATGAAACACAGACTATGCTCCTCAATGTTGTTCACGGTGACCCCATGCGGATTGCTCGGTCAAAGCCTGTTTTGGATCTGGTTCATCCGAATTTTGTGCAGCGGGTGAAGCCTCTATGTATGCTGCCAGAGAAGGAGGTTGTTTTGTATGCTTACTTGAAGGGGTTAGAGTTTCAGTCCATTACCTGTCCGTACGCTCAAACCGCCCTAAGAAACGACATAAGGAATATGCTGACTCAGATGGAATACAAGCATGCTGGAACATTATTCACCGTTTTCAGTTCCATGGAAAAGATACGCCCTGCCCTAGAAGCCGCAACACAGAAAGTGAAGCTACAGGACTGCCGATTATGTGGAGAACCAACCGTTGGCGACCTGTGCAGAGCCTGCCAGATGCTCCAGGACATCGGTATCCAGTAACACAGGGGCATCGAAAGATTCTTTTTGCTAAACGCCATTCATGGAAGACTGTGAACTTCCTTGACTGTGCTATCTGACTCTGAAATACTGAAACACCTGAAAACGGGTGAAATAAAGCTTGAACCCTCTGACATATCTGCATGTTTGAATCCTGCAGGCTATGACCTCAGGTGCGCCAAGAGCGTGGTTCTGAAGCCGAAACAGTATGACCTTGTGGCTACACTGGAAACCGTTGAGTTAGGCTTGAACGTAACAGCCTATCTTCACATCCGTTCATCCCTTGCGCGGGAAGGCGTTATAGGAAGCTTTGCCGTTGTTGATCCTGGCTTCCGTGGGCAGCTAACACTCAATCTTCATAACGTCAGCAACAAAGAGGTCACAATAAGGGAAGGGGAACGCATAGTGCAGATAGTTTTTCATATTCTTGGAAGCACTGCAAAGAAAGGCTACAGCGGGTCATATCAGGACAGCACGGGGATAGTTTCGAGCAGACGAAACAAGCAACTTTAAGTGACGGATTGCTGTTGTTGCTGAGTTGTTCCAGAAAACACGATGTCTTGTTCGCTTTTACATACGTTCATGCTCACTTCCTCTCACATATGAAATGCGTACGCACATTGTCAAGAAAGTGTATCAGTTTATATATTAAATCAAAAATATGACTGAAACACTAGCTGAGTGTTTTTGTTGAGGGAAACGAAATCGAGGTAAATGCATTAATTATAGGTGATCCCTTTTTTCCTTCAGGGGGAGGAAAGCGGTGTCTTGAAGTTATCAGCAAATACAATAAATTTGGAATTAGACCCTATCTTGTAATACCACCATTTCAGCTATTGAATAAACCAGTATATGGGCGTATAGAAAAAATTCTACCTAAATTAATTGAGAATAACGTCAGAATAGTTGGTTTAGAATTATCCAAAAAATTTGCCTCAAAAATAAAGTTTTACAACAGTTACCTATGGTTATTAACCTACGAAAAAATGTTTGACATGCATTCACACTTTGTAAAAGAACTTTTATCTTTACTAAGAGAAATCAAAATTAATTTTGTAATAGGACACCACGAACATCTAAATGTAATCCAAATAACACGTGAGATTGCTGAAAAACTCGAAGTACCCTCTGCAGTTGTCTTACAATTACCCCCATTCTACAAAGATATTGAGAAAGCTGTTAAACTCAAATTACTAGATGAATTCAAAATCTCTTTTGCGCCCAAGTATCGGTCATTATTACCCAATTACTACCGTAGCATCTATGCTAATGCACCCACTCGCAGCATATTTCGTGACATCATCAGAGAACCGCTTGTAACAATTCCTCAACTTTGTTACCTCAAGTCAATCGCTGCGAATAATCTAAATTCCATAGATTCTGTTCTTGCTGTTTCTAAATCAATCCCGTATGAAATGGGCGAAAACTGGGTTCATAGAACCAAGATTTTGCAACCGAGTGTGGCAGGAGATGAATTACTGACTAAAAGTTACAATGTAAAAAGGGAAAAAAGACACATAATGTATTATGCCCGACTAATTCCACATAAGGGCATATTAGAGGTACCTTTGATTTGGAAAGCGTTTCTAAAATCATCCAATGAAAGGTGCAATCTTCATATTGCAGGAAGATTCGCTAATCCGCAGACCGAAGCATTATTCAAAACTTTAACAAGTAGACTAAAAGTGGAGAGCTCGATAAAGTATCTGGGTTACCTTAATCGAAGCACATTGATTCAGAATGTGGCTTCTGCTAAGGCTATAGTATATCCTTCTCATTTGGATGCTAATCCTTTAGTTGTTCAGGAGTCTTTGGCTCTTGGTACAAAAGTGGTTGCTTATGACATACCTGCTATAAGATTCAACTATTCTAAAAATAGTGGAGTAGCTGTTGTTGATGAGTTTGATGTCAACGGAGTTGCTGAAAAGTTGAATCAGTCAATCGAAGACCCATACATGTGTTCAAAGGAGATTCTGCCAAATTGGGAACAAGCAGTAGAATCTGAGATAGAGTTTGCTAAAAACTTGTTCCAGTGAAGCCTCAACAAACGTCCGACAACAGTGTTCCAACCCAAGAACGGCATAGTATGGTGCGGGGGGTGGGATTCGAACCCACGAACCCCTACGGGACAGGGTCCTAAGCCCTGCGCCTTTGACCTAGCTCGGCGACCCCCGCTGCATATCCACATAGAACCAGAACATGAATTAAACATTTTTGAAATTTACCTAAGCACAAGAGCGGACACACATCGGGAATATCCCAAAGAACTTTAAATATAGCATTGCATCCAAAACATAATCAAGCCTCGGTGGCCTAGCCTGGTTGGGCATTGCCTTGGTAAGGCAGAGGTCGCGGGTTCAAAGCCCGCCCGAGGCTCCATATAAATTTCCAGAAATAAGCATTTTTTAGGCTCATTTTAGGCATTAAGGCGCTATAAATTGAGCTTTAATTATGCACTCCTAAAAGGTTTCTGTTGCCCGTTTGAACTCGAAAACTTTATTTTTTTGTTTGCTGTCATACAATCAGGGGAGTAAGTCATGGGCAGTAGGATTCGACGTGCAGACATCCTGCTTTCTGCTTTAAAGGATAACAAGCCGTTATCCGCTAAGGAAATAGCAAAATCTACTGGCTTGGAAGCGAAGAAGGTCTGGGACGGGCTTTACTACTGGTGGAAGAGAGGGGTTCTCCTTCGCACTGAGAAACTCTTTTTTGAAAACACTGAAACCTTCAAGGGAAGGCGTGGGATGGCAAGAAATACGCGCTCTTACTATCTTTACCTGCTGAAACCTGAAGGCAGAGAGTCTGTTTTTGTCCAAGGCCAGAAATTTGTACCGTTCAAGAAGAAGTATCTTGATGTACGGGGTGCAAGGGGCACAAGCAAGGCACAGCTAATCATAAATTTCCTCAAAGAGAATTCCGACAGGGCGTTCTTCTCAACAGAGATAGCAAAGGAATTGGAAAAGAATGGGGTCTTTGTTCGGGACGTTATGGGCACGGTCAGAAGGTATGAGAGTTTTGTCTATGTCAGGGGTTACAGGACAAACCAGACACAGACCCCCTTCAAAGAAGGCTTCATCCTCACATGGATTGACCAGGAAAAGCCTAGGGAACAGGCTATTGAGGAAGCAATTTGGAGAACAGACAAGATTCTGGAAAATAGGTATTCAACCAGCCCGTTCATCGCGAGAATCCATCATGTGAGGGACATGATCATAGAGTCCACGAAACTCAAGGACTTGGTCAACTTACAGTACATGAAGCACGAGTTGAAGTGCACGGAGAACGAGATCGGGAAAGCAGTGACAAGGGTATTGCAGCTTTATCCAGACATCAGGGAGGTCAAGCTCTTCAACATATTCCGCTACTTCTACCATTCGTCAATGCCTGAAGAAGACTTGCAGGCAGCTATACATATGAAAGAGAATTACATCCGTATTATCAAGGGAAGGGATAACCGCATAGGGCACAACTGGGAAGCAGTGCCTGAGTGGTTCATTGATAAGTTTACCACGGGCGCAAGATTCTGGACGCAAAAACACAGGACAAAGAGCATGGACCCGAGGCGGATAACACTTCACTTGATCAAAAGTGTGGGAAACAGAAAACAAAACGCTGAGGTTGACAGGGTATGGGAAGTCACGCCTGGTTTGTTCGCCCAGCCAATAACCTACATACTTGAATGCAAATGGGGGCTGGTCAGAAAAAGAGATGTGGACGACTTCCTAGAGGTCCTGAGATGGAGCAAGGATTTTGGTGTTGACACGCCCGAAGGAAGACAATTCAAGCAGGGGGTTATCGGCGTTTTTGCGGGCTCAGCCTTTAACCCGAAAGAGTCGGTAAGACTGAAAGATGAAACGGTTATCAGCCTAGCAAAATACGCATCCAGAATGAACATCCAGCTATTGAAGGCGAGCGATTTTAATGAAAAGTTACGTGATAGAGGTTGCCACAAAAAAATTACAGTCCAAAGGATATGCAGAGCTTCTAGAGATGAAAAAGAGGTCCGGGAAATTCTGGAGAAAATATGGGAAAACCCAAAGAAAAGCGACGAAATACTGTCAAGAGTATTGGCTAAGAACATGGAAGTATATGACTTTGAGAAAATGCTTGCGAAAAAATAGTTTAAAAAAGATGTTGAAGCTGTTATTTAGAACTTGGTAAGATTTCTAGTTGCTTTGAAACACTTATTTTATAATTTGTTATAAACAGTTCATTACCAATTTTTGCGTTTGATTTTCCAACGTTTGTCATTCCATACTTGAGTGCCCATTCGTGGATGTTGGCAAAACTGAACAGTTCCCTAATCTCAGGAGAATTATCATAAGTTATCAACCATTTGTGAGGACACTTTTTCATCACTTCAGCAAACTCCTCATGGTCAAATGAAGCGTGTAAATCACCATTTTTACCGTATAGTTTTGAGGAGGAACTGCAATAGTATGGAGGATCCAGGAATATGAATACATCTTCACCTGGCTCTAGAACCAGCTCTTGATAATCTCCATGCTTAATAATTACATTAACCAGCAGTTTAGAAAGCATTCTTAATCGTTCAATTGAGGAAATAGTAAATCGGAGCTTGAAAGCCTGTTCAGAGTATCCGCCTGAATCAACTGTCCCCGAAAATGTTATTCTATTCAAAATGAAGAATCTGACTGCTCTTTCAAAATCGCTCATTCTTTTCGTGCTGTCTCTTAATTCTTCGTATAACCTTCGGCCGTTCTTAGATTTTTGTTTGACGCGATAAATTTCATCTATCAATTTATTAGCATTATTTTTCAGTTCGTTCCAAAAACAGAAAAGGTCATAATTCAAATCATTTATCTTGTAAATTGCGTTTGGGTTCAACCTTTGCTTTGCTGCAATAAAAACCGATCCCCCTCCCACGAAAGGCTCTCGGAATTCTTTGTAATTTGTAGGAATATGTGTGATTATTTTTCTGATAGCTTTGGATTTACCACCAGGATATCTTAGCACAGGTTTAATCTTTGGCACTTTAACTCACTAGATTTGTTTCGTCAATAATATTATTGTTGATATTAAGCTTGAAATGGTTTAAACGTGCTTCTTCTAGCAAATTCTTCAACAATTCTCTTTTGCTTTTTTGGAGAGAGGCAGGCTCAAATTTTTCGTTTGATGTTAATTTAATGACCGGTACATGGTTAACAGTTTTTCCTTTAACCCTAACGTTTTCTAGATTAGAATAAAGTATCATCTTGACGAGGCCATCTTTAATGTCATTCAATGATGGTAACATTGAAGAGCTGGAATGCTTTCCCTCAATAAGATATAGAACATCGTCTTTCAATTCGACTTCATCACAAGTGAA
The DNA here is from genome assembly GCA_964510635.1 of uncultured Candidatus Bathyarchaeia archaeon. Classification (GTDB taxonomy): domain Archaea; phylum Thermoproteota; class Bathyarchaeia; order Bathyarchaeales; family Bathyarchaeaceae; genus Bathyarchaeum. Next base: position 2,851 of record CAZEBS010000030.1, on the reverse strand, counting down.
ATAATACAATCCACCAAGGTAATTGCTAATAGTAATCGTGGCTTTAACTCCATCAAGTAATTCTTTAGGCTGTTCGGTCACGCTTTCTCTCATTTGTGCTTCATGTGCAAGACCCCTAGAGAGTTTTATGAACTCGTCTTTCCCCTTTTTCAATCTTTGAATTCTTCTTTTGGCACTTGTAATTGAATGCATGCTTACTCCGGTTCTTTTCGAAATGGAATTGTAGGATTCTATTGCTTTGGTGCCAATTTCTCCCACGTTTTCAATCTGGGATAGGTTCCAATGCAACGGATCAGATTGATATTTCAAGAGTTTTTTGAGCTCGCGTTTAATCTGTTCTACATTGAATGTCTGATTTGTAATCTTGTGTTTATACCTTGGATTCTTGATAGCATCAACATAATAGGATACAATCACATTTACTTGTAACAAACTCATCAGGGAAATGGTGTCCCATTGCAGAAAGTCTCGATCTCCGTCAGCTCCTTCGTCCTTGAAAATTGGGATGATGGTAACTTTTTTTCCAGAAAAACCTAGAGAATTATAAACCCTTGCATATGGGTAGGACCTTGTTCTTTTTGATGAAACCCACCAACTAACTGCTATTTCTTCGCCTCCAATTTTCAATTTGAAGGTGCCATTAGTTTTCAAAGCTTTTCCTAAACCGGATAGCGTATAGGTCTTCAATTTCTTACATAATTTTGGTTCGTATGTCAGACCCTTGATTATTTTTGCGGTTATGTTCATTTTCGAGCACCCATATTTTGTTTAACAATTTTTTGAAGTTTCGTCCTAAGGTGTTTCACGTCATTTCTAATTGTTATATCTTTATCTGTGATACCTAATTTCCGTTTGATTAATTCCACTAATTCCGCATCAATTTCATAACCTACTGAATTTCTACCTAAACCCTCAGCGACTTTTAACGTGGTTCCACTTCCCACAAATGGATCAAGAACAGTTTCGCCTTTGTAAGAAAACAGTTTTATCAATCTGTAAGGAATTTCCTCAGGAAAAGCTGCTATTCCCTTTTCTAGCTTATTGTTGATAGGTAGAACATTGGTTATATTCCACACAGAGAGATACCATTTGTTTTTTTGGAATTCTTCTATGTCAACTCTTGATTTATTCTTCAATTCCTTAGGAACCGATTTATAGTCAAATTTGCCATTTTGAAATATTAGGATGGATTCCTGAAGATTATCCGGATAATAATACATGGGATAAGGGTGCTGGAGAATGACCCCGCTTCTTCGGCTTATTCTAATATAGCCTTCAGGTTTAACCCACGTTATTCTTTCTCTGTATTTGAATCCTTCATTGATGAACAATTTGGTTATGTCCGAAACAACAGGATATTTCATCCCATTAATCAAAGTGTCATCCACTACAAAAGCAGCAATCCTGCCTTTGTCCAGCACTCTTTTCAATTCTTGGGCGGAATTTTTGATGAGCAACAAAAACTCATCATAGCTGGCAAATAAACCTGGATAATCAAAAGGTGCATTAAAGTAGGGGGGAGATGTGACAACTAAGTGTACGCTATTGTCATCTAGTTCGGTCATTTTCTGGGAATCGCCGAATATCACACGGATGCTCATACAGTATAATATTATAAACCGATTAATAAAAGCGGTACACTCCTTTTTCTTCAGAGTCTGGAGGGCTACGCTTCTTTTGTGTCCTTCCTCAAGTCAGCACGCTCATTCTTCTCTTTCCTCAATCGTTTATTGTCAAAGGTATCCAACCGGAGGCTTGGTCGAATGTGCAGCCCAACATACTGGATAATCAGGGCAATCTTGTATCAGGCAAGGAAGACGAACGATCCCTAATTCAAAAAGGGTCTCATCGAACGTTCCATCGTCTTTGAAAGCACTTGAGATTGGGCACCGTGCTCTATCAAACTTGGCGTCTTTTTCAATATACTCGTCTGTGTGTTCACGAAGATATTCTTCTAAGCTTATCTGTTGTGCGAGTAACCTGTGATATTCCTCGCCTTTTGCCTTTCGTTTAGCCCTAATTATCCGAGCGAGTTTCTCTTCTAATTTCTTTCGTGCTGTTTTGCCCATTCATTTCTCACTCTCTAGGTTACTTGTTGAAAATTGAAATCAGTATCGCAATAAAGGATAAGACAATTGCGATTATTGCAAGCCATACTCCCGAGTACTGATAAACTTCTTCTTTGTTGATGACAGTGAAGGGAACTCTGTACTCTTTTTGGTCTATAGGACTTAAAACTCGTGAACGTGGAGGTTCATTAACATTAAGTGGAATTAAAAAGATTTTCTTACTATCTTTAGCCATTAATAGAGAGGAAAGATAATTTGTGCCAGCATGCGCAGACTTGAAAGTAAATGGGCATGAAACCTCAATCTTTTCATTCGGCAGTATCTTTGGAATTTCAAATCCTTCTGCACTTACACCAGACATCCAAGGTTTATGTATATCTGGCGTTTCACCATGCTCGACTCGTAAAAAAACAGTACCTCCTGGAAATTCTGTCTTACCATAATTCTTTAAATGTACTATCACTCGAAAATTCTCGTTTACAATAATATCTCTCAAACTGAAAGATAGAAAATGTATGTGTCTGCTTGGTTCTGACTTAAAAGTGAAATCGATTCCTAACTGGTATGTAAAGTCAAGATTCATGTGTCCTCTGTATTATCAGAATCTTTTTGAGATATAATATTTTCGAATGCAATATCAATACCCATTTTTTATACATTTATGGAAAGGGACCGACCGACAACTTATGGTTTTCTGTTATCGATTCCTTGACTAATCTTTTCGTAAGAATGATACAAGAAAAGGGCAAGTGTAGTCGCTGAGTTGACCGCAAGTGTAGCAT
>CAZEBS010000029.1:0-14071 GCA_964510635.1 uncultured Candidatus Bathyarchaeia archaeon | reverse complement strand
GCTCCGGGGAGGGGTTCTTCAAAAAGAGGCTGTCCGTGTTCCCGTATAGAACTTCGATACCTAATGATCTGGCTTTCTCGATAGTCTGGGTTATAACGTGGCGTCCTATGGCGGCTGTAGCCTCAGCAACTGGTGGGCAGTATAAACCGAAGGCGGGCGAGCCGAAAACTCCGTAGCTTGCATTCAAAATGACCTTGAGGGCGCTTGGAATTACATTGTACCAGCTCCGCAGATTCTTGGGCAAAGTTTTGTCCTTGGATTTAGGCTTATACCATTTGACTCTGAGGTCTCTTAGGGAGCCTATCAGCAGGCTTTCAAGAGCCTTATTTTTTGTGCATATCCAATTCGAAGTTTCAGGAACCTTGTTTGATTTACATTCCTCATGATTACAGAGCAGAGTCTGGTAGCCCAGATTATAAACCTTAATTATAGACGGATACAGGCTGGCAAAGTCCATCACAGCCACGTCGAAGTGGACGCCCGGCACGGGATCAACAACTATTGCTCCCTTGTACTTCTTTCCCTTAATCATAGCCGTGGTACTGGTTCCGCCTTTGATGGCAAGTATGTCCTCGGCGTTTGGAATCAAAAAGTTTCGTTGCCGATGCTCAAAGTACAGAAAGTTTCTTATCCACCTCGAAACGCCTTGACGGCTCACATCTTCCATGGGCATACGGGCAATCCTTGAGATGGCTAAGATCAGTTTCATGACCAAATTGTCGTTGAAAGCTGTTAGGTTCAGGGTGATTTCGGAGTCGCGCAGGTTGTATTCGGCAAGTTCGGTGTAACTCAATTCTGAGAGAGGCTTGCTGAATTCTATTTTCGGTAGTTCCAGCAGTGCGGTGCCGACTTCGTTGAGGGTTATGTCCCTGTATTTGTTGCCGAAGGCGTAGATTTGGATTGACCTGTTAAAGAAGAACTTGTAGAGGTCGATGTGGACGCCGTGGCTGACGTGAAAGACTCTTCGTCCAGCGTTTATGGGAATCTGTCTCCTTTCAATACCAAGATTCTTGGCGCGGTTATACAGGTACGGCAGGTCAAAGTCGTCGCCGTTAAAGGTTAAAACAAAAGGATACTCACGAAGAGCCTCAAACAGTTTCAGAAGCAACTCCTTCTCCTTACCAACATCAAAATATGTGACGATGGCGTCTGGTGGCAACTGCTTGTTTCCTTGCCTGATTCCTTCCCGCCTCAAAACAAAAAGCTGTTTTCTGCCGTCTGAACCATACAGCGCCACACAAACAACAGGATCTTCAGCTTTATTTGGGTCAGGAACACGGGTCGCAACAGGTGAACTGACCTCAATGTCGAGGCCAGTTCTCAAAAATTCGGGAGCAGGAGACTCGAGCAGCCGCGCCCATTTTTCTACGCTTTGCCGAAACTCTTTTTCTACGTCAGGGAATAGGCTGAGGATCTTTTCTACAGTGCCTTCATCCGATTTCTGCTGTACGGTTATCAGGTTTCCTTTTTGGATCTTGTATAGCATGCCTGGCCCAATGTTGTTGTCGTAGATGTAGGACTGATAGTATCGTATGTATGATTCCCAGACCTTGGGCGGCTCCTGTATTCCAGTCAGTTTCTGGTAGTCTTCAGGAATTATGTCTCTGATGCATCCGCTCTGTCGACCGCCAATCGTCAAAGGGTCTTTAGCCACAACCTTTGTCACTGTAACATGCTTGTCAAGTAGTGGGTCAAACTTTTCCACGGTTTCGAAGTGGTCAAAGCCAGAATGTCCTGTTACGCGGCTGAGTTTCTGTAGCTCCTCGGGGGGGAGGCTTGTGAGGAGGTAGGGCTTGTGTCCGGTGTTGTCGTCCCAGAAGTAGATTTTTTGGGATTCAGGTTCATATAAGCCAAGGGTGGCAAGCTGTTTTTTGCCATCGTAACTGACAGATACAAGATATGAGGGGGGCAGGTCTTTTGGAAAATCTGAGTAAACAATCTTTTCTTTTTTTGGTTTGGTCTTCTTTTTAGGCAAGAGTGTGGCTTCTTGTTCAGGTTTGGGGGAGGATGTTGATGGCTGAGGCTTCTTTTTTGTTTGGTTTTCTGGTTTTTTCTGTTTGGGGCAGAAGTCAAGGAGGCTTGTAGTCATTTTTGTTAGTGTCCGTTAACAGGGTATAAGGTGTCCGTATTAAAAAAATCTCTGATGCAGTCGTTTAGGGTCTCACGCATTCGGCTTTGGCTCTGAAGGGACGCTTCCGTTTAGGTCTGCTGTGTTTTCGGCAGCGCTTGACACAAACCATTATGCCTTCTTGAATCTCGAAAATGCAGCCACAAAGGTCTGTCCGCCGCTCAACCAACCCAATATCACCGCATGCTTCTCTGTAGATTAAGGTACAGTCATATAAAATATTTCAAACGCTATTTCTGGTCGCAGCTAACCTCTTCTTGAAAAACACTGCAACAAAGGTTGCCATAAGCAACAACGGCAGAACAACCCATGACGGAAACTCTGGGATAGGGGTAGCCATTTCTTCAGGGACTGGTTCAGTTAGGAATGGAATGAAGGTGATTGTGCCTAGATTGAAGTCATTTTTGAAGTCGAATATTGTCTGGTTTATTGCTTGTGTGTCGGTTGTTCCCCACCAATTATTGGATGCGTTTACGTTGCCTGCGTCCCTTATGCCGATGTTATAATCAGAGTTGTTTTGGATGTTGTTGTAGATTATGGTGGTGGCATAGGTAGGTCCATAAATTCCATATGAATTATCTTTAATGGTGTTGTTTTGAATCTTTATGTCACTGGTTGCCCCATGAATCATCAAGCCAAAGGCAATACTCTCTCCAATGATTATTCCGTGATCATTTCCAAAGATAGAGTTTCTTTCAATTGTTGTCGGACCTGCTGGTCTGATGCCAACTCGAAAACCAGAGATTGTATTGTCAGAAATGTATGTGTGGTCGCCGCCTGTGATGCTGATTCCGATGCTTCCAGGATTGTCATGACCAGTAATGTTGTTCTTTGAAATTACAGCTGAGCCCCCACTAATGGCTATTGTAGACGAATAATCGCCTTCGGAAACAATGTTGTTATTTGAAATCACCACTGAAGATTCGCTGCTAATGGCGATTTGGTCGGTAATGGTATTGTCTGAAATCGTTACAGGGGACGCCCCATTGACGCTGATTCTACCGTTGATTACGTTGTTGCTTATCTTTGGAGAATTACTGATGGACAGTTCTGTGTTAATAACCGCATTTTCGATTATGCAGCCAGAGCCAGTCTGCTCATTCCAATCTGTACCAGAAGAAGTGAACTCTATTTGTGTGCCCAGATACTGTGAGGGGCTGGTATTGATTTCGAAGCGAATCTTGTCTGTGCTGCTGCCTCTTGCAGCCAAGGTGCCATTCACCCGTATGTAATATACATCAAAGTATACAGTAACGCCTGCCTCGATTGTCAACGTCACTCCAGTGCTTACGAGCATAGGTCCTGTGAGATTGTATGGACTGTTCGCCTTTGTCCACACGACATCTGAACTGATTATGCCCGTGACTTCCGTGGCAGCATGAGCCATGTCAAAATGCACAGCGCCAACCAGAATTAATGCGCCTACAAGGATCGTTATTACTGATGCACTCGAGAGCGGCTTACTCATCTTGTGCACTCGATTTCACCTAAGTAATAACGGCTTTATCTAATCCAAAAAAGGGTTTTTGTAAAGATTCCTTGACCTACCGAATAATGTGTTAGTCAAGATTTCTTGACAAAAGAATCAACATCCAAATTTCAATTTCGGCACAACGCTGGAATTTAGGCTATTAGGAGCCTAATAGCAGAAGATTGTTGAAAAATAGCTTTTTTCTGGAAAACTCAAGCATCAACATTAACGGTGCGCGAAATATGCAATCAGCTTTTTATTATCTACATTATCGACTCTGACGAATCCGAAACGCTGAAACTGAACAATCTCGTCAGGCTTCAACTTTCTGCAGGATTCTTCTGCCACGCCTTCTGCTACGGAAGCGTCAGGCATCACAACCTCGCAGGATATACCTGTGTCAAGGGGAATCCAGTGAATCAAGGGGGCTCCAAGCTTCTTCGCCTCTTCATAGGATTCGCCCAGAAAAGTGGCTTGAATTACAGCCTTCTCAACAGTTTCTACTTTGAAGTTGAAGAGGTCCATGAAGCGAACAACATCTTTGCCCTCTATCAGGTTTAAGTCGTCTTTGGAAATCATGAAGGATGCCTTTCCATTCTTTGGCTTAACGTCAAATTTGCGGACACCAGCTTCGGGATGATCAGGATGCAGCGGAATCTGAGCTTTAAAATCGTGGGTAACATCACTGACAACCAGCTTCACTGGGTCATGCACAAAGAAGTAACGTTTGGCAGTGGGGTCAATCAGTTTCCTGTTATATGCATACAGGTTCTTCCAAGCTAAAACCACATCCTGAGGCTTGGGTCCAACATCAATTATCAGGCTGTGAATTGCCTCTGCCATTATTCCCCGCCGTTTTAGGGCCGCAAGGGTGGCTAGCCGTGGGTCGTCCCAGCTTTTGTATAGTCCGCTGTCCATGCCCTTCACGATCTCGGATTTGCTCAGGGACGCACCCGTTATCTTCAGTCTCCCGTAATGGATGGTTTCAGGATACTCCCAACCGAAGTGCTTGTACATGTACTCTTGCCTAGCCTGATTCGTGAGGTGCTCTTTCCCTCTTATGATGTGAGTAACTCCCATCAGATGGTCGTCAACGCCTGTAGAAAAATTGTAAAGAGGCCAAACACGATATTTGCTGCCAACACGAGGATGTGGATACTTCTCTGGGTCAATTATCCGCAGCGCAGGCCAGTCACGAACTGCAGGATTCGGATGCTTCAAATCGGTTTTAACGCGAACCACAGCCTCTCCTTCACCATAACTGCCATTCAGCATACGGTTCCAGCGAAGCAAACTCTCTTCTGGAGACAACAGTCGGCAGGGACAGGATTGCTTGGCGCGTGATTTTTTCTGAAAAACTTCCCGCTCACAGGTGCAAACGTAAGCGCCGCCCAGTTTGATGAGTGTTTCTGCATGCTCATAGTATGTGGGGAGCCTGTCGCTTTGTATGAATTCCTTGTCCCAGCTGCAGCCAAGCCACTTCAGGTCTTCTCGGACTGCGTCATAGAACTCCAGTTTTGGCTTCTTGGTTTTGGAGTCAGTGTCCTCAAAGCGAAGAAGAAAGCTTCCGTTATACATTTTGGCGTAGTCGTGGCTGAGGATTATTGCCCTAGCCGAGCCCAAATGAAGAACAAAGTCTGGGTTCGGAGAAAACCGTGTAACAATTTTCTTGTATTTTTTGGCGTTCGGTAGCGGCGGAAGCTGTTTTGTTTCTTCTGTTTTTTCTTCAGTTAAAGCTTCAGGCCACTCCTTTTCAACAATGGCTTTCTGTTCCTCTAGGGATAGATTGTTGATTTCTTGGACAACGTCATTGATGATTGGCGATATTTCTTTTATTTTTTGTCTGAATTGGGGATATTCGCCAAGGAGTTTGCCGAAAACAGGTTTTGGTGAAGCTTTTCCTCCGTAACGTAGGGCGTTCAGAAGAACAATTTTTTTGATTATTTCTTTAGCTTCTTTTTCTTCCTTCGGATTCAAGGTTCGCCACTTAACATGCTTTAATGTTGCCTAGCAAAAATTAGGTCTGCTAGGTCTATGAGGTCGTCTTTATCTTCTGAGGCAGGAAATCTGCTTAACGCCTTTTTGGCCTTTTTGATATACCTGTCTGCCAATTTCCTTGCGTATTTAATTGCTCCCAAAGAATCAATCAACTCAATGGTTTCCCGTATCTGCTCAGGAGAGGCGTTTTTATTTCCTAATGTTCCAAGAATCTGTTCCCTTTGGCTCTTTGACGCTTTTTCAAGGGCATAAACAACCATTAAGGTTCTTTTTCCCTCACGGATATCGTTACCGACAGGCTTCTTCAGAACCTTCTCATCGGCAGTCAAAGCCAAAACATCGTCGATTACCTGAAAGGCGATGCCAGCGTAACGCCCAAACTCTCCAAGACGCTTAACTTGGCTTTTGGTTGCGCCCCCAAGCAGGCCTCCGCATCGGGCAGAAGTTTCAAACAAGGCTGCGGTTTTGCCTTCAATCATTTTGAAGTATTCAGCCTCAGAAACGGTTTCCATGTCTTCAAACATCATGTCCCTTGTTTGTCCCTCGCAGAGGGTTATGGTTGCTTCACTGATTTCCTGCAGCACCTGCAGTATCCGCTTGGGCTTCACACTTTTTGTGTCCGTGTGTCTGGTGATTGCCTCGTAGACCTTTGCGAAGAGGAGGTCTCCCGCAACTATGGCGACAGGCACGCCCCATTTGGCGTGAACACTTGGGACTCCCCGCCTCTTTTCGTCTTGGTCCATTATGTCATCGTGAAGAAGAGTGAAGGTGTGAAGCATCTCCAAAGCCGATGCTGTCGGAAGGGCATCTTCTTCTCTTCCTCCAACCATTTTGCAGCTTTTCATCACAAGAAACGGTCTCAGCCGTTTTCCTCCAGCGTCAATTATGTGACGGGATGCCCTGTAGAGAACCGTGGGTTCACTCTCAGAATCAACAACCTGTTCGATGAAACCGTTCACTTTCTTGGCTGATTCAGCTATCTTAGTTGACAGGTCACTCACATTTTTTTCCTCGCATAAGCTTTAGGCTTAAAGCCTCGCATTTTTAGCCATTCACAGGTTTTTCCAGTTAACACAACCGGAACTTTCTGCAACTTTTGAATCGAGTCCGCTCCTACAAGGAACATGGCATTTCTCACTTCCCCAACCAATGACATAAGCGCCCTTTTAACATCTTCCGAACCTTTTGTGGCAGGCTCCAGAAACGGGAAACTAGCAGAAGCTAAACTTGCGCCTAAAGCCAAAGCCTTTGCTGCATCTATGCCGTTGCGGATTCCGCCCGAAGCTATTACAGACAAATTAGCTGACTTGACCGTTTCTACAAGGCTTACTGCGGTTGGTATTCCCCAATCCCAGAAAGTTTCTCCAAGTTTTTGACTGGAAACATCTTGTCGCGCTTTTGCCCTGAAATATTCCACGGCTGCCCAGCTTGTGCCCCCAACCCCAGCCACGTCAATTCCTGCTACACCCGCTGCTTCAAGCATTTCTGCGTCCTCTGCAGCTATTCCTGCCCCAGTTTCCTTGACGATAACTGGAACATCCAACTCTTTGGAAATCTTACCTATTTTCGGGAGCAGGTTTGAGTAGTTAGTGTCGCCTTCAGGCTGCACTGCCTCCTGTAGCGGATTAAGGTGGATTGCCAAGGCGTTAGCTTGAATCATCTCGACTGCCGTTTTTGCTTCTTTTATGCCGTATTTGGTGACGAGTTGTGGTCCTCCAATATTAGCTATGATGAAGGCTGTTGGCGCCTTTTCCCTGACTATACTGAAGGTGTGTTCGAGTTTTGGGTTGTCGATTGCTATTCGTTGACTTCCGACGCCCATGCCAAGGTTAAGTTCCTCTACTGCTTCGGCTATGGCAGCGTTGATTCTTGCGGCTTTTTCGGTGCCTCCTGTCATGGCTCCCACTAAAAGTGGGGCAGAAAACTTGTAGCCAAAAACGGTTGTAGAGAGGTTAATTTTTTCGCGTTCAATTTCGGGCAGAGCCCTGTGCACAAGGGAAACGTCCTCGAATCCCGTGGCTGCTTTTTTGGCTTGAACGTTTTCTTTGAGACATACTTCTATGTGGTCAGCTTTTCTTTCCTCAATCAATTTATCCAACTGTTTCACCCTTTTCTCGATAATACGGTTCCAATCACCTTTTTTCCTGTAAGAGCCTTGTAGACTCGTCCAGTTTTTGTGGCATTCACAACCACCGTTTCAATGCCCTCTTCAATGGCAAGAGTTACTTCATGCATCTTTCCGAGCATACCTCCTGTCACGTCAGTTGCCTTTGACCCCTCAATCTTGTGTTTCAGGCTTTTCAATTCTTCCAAGCTCACACGCTCAATCAGCTGTGCTGAAGAGTCTGTTTTGGGGTCAGACGTGTATAAGCCGTCAACATCCGCGCCCATTACGATGCGGCATGCACCAAGTTTTATTGCCAGTGAAGAAACAAGCTGGTCTCCAGACAATATGGCGAAGCCCTGCTTCGAGTCAAGGACTGTGTCTCCGTACAGAACTGGCACAAAACCTATCTTTAGCATCTTTTTTAGGGGTTTTAGGTCCATGCTTGTTATTCGACCAGCCTTCGTTACTGCACAGGATGAAGGATGAACCTCTACCGCTGGAATATTATGGCTTATTAGAGCTTCCATAACCCAACTGTTCAGGAGTGTCATTGCCAGATGGGTCTGGGAAAACCCCAGAATCTGTGACTGATCAACATATCCTGCCCCTAGGTTGTAGCGTTCTGCAAAGGGATGACCAAAAGAGCCCCCTCCATGAACCAGAATCAGGGATGAAACTTTGGCTCGAGAAATTTCGTCTGCCAACCGTTCAATTGCCTTCAAGTCAGGAGTCAAGGGCTTCTCCTTGTCTGTTATCACGGAGCCTCCTAACTTCAGAACAGTTGGCTTATTGCCCATTTTTTTACACCACGTTTTTACCATACTTAGGTTTTGAGCAGGTCACTTCTTAATTGTGACAACACCATTCTCTATTCGGACAGTGTCTCCAGTTTCTATTTTCGAGATGTCAATTTCGTCAACACATGGTATCTCTGAGATTATTGCGCCTACAGCGACCACAGTTTCGCAGTCCCTGTTTATGATTCCAGCTGGAGCCACGCCACCCTTCTTCAGCCTGTAAAGGGTGTAGGAGCCAACGGTTGAGCCTTTACCGTTCGGGAAAACCAATATCTTGCCTTTGATTTGCTTTCCCTGCAGTTCATGTCCTTTTTCTAGTATCTCGCTGGTTTCTGGGTCTACTCCACCATAGAAAGAAATTGGCATAGTGGTCGTTAATGCTTCGCCCTCTGCAACGCCCTTTGAGATTATTCTTCCTTTTAGCTCCATTTTCCAGTCACTCCAGCTTCTATACACTCTTCTAGGCTCCCCATTTTGGTCATCATCAGGTTATGTCTTGAGTAGTAGCAGCCCTTCGCGGATGTTGTGGCAACAGTTCGGAATCTTCCCTTCAAAGGAGCCACAGCCATGCAGGTGTCACACGCAAACTTTCCTCCCGCCTTCTCAATCACTTCAGTGTAACCTCGTTTGTCGGCAAGCTGCTTCATGGGTCTTGAAGTTGCAACCCAGAATTCAGTGCCTGCAGCTATCTTCCTGCCTTTAAGGAGGTCAGCAATTTTGGCTATCTCCTTGATGGATGCGTGGGGACAGCCGATACACACGAAATCAACATCCTCCGTATCATCGTTTATGGCTTCGTACGCTTTTCTGATGTCGCTATCCTCGATTGTTATCTTCTCTTTTGGCGGCTGATGCTTCTCGGATGCAGGAGTTATGTCCTTCATGTAAAACAGGGGCTTTGAGCCGAAAGTCACCACAGAAGCGCAGAAGGACTTCAACTCATCCAAACTCACAACATCTATGCCTGTGATGTAGGGAATCTTGTTCTGCACCATTTTTCCGATGCAGTAGCCGAGGGCACCCCAATCCGAAAACTTACTCAAGTCGGCTTTAACTTCCACATGAGTGTCTGGCACCCTGTTCTCGTCCAGATGAAGTCCATAGCAGGGCGTTTTTCCCACAAAGGCTGCAGCAAGAGCCGATGGACCGCCCTCCCTGTTTGTTTTTGCCCCAATAACCGAGTTGGCGAAGGTAACTGCAGAAGATTCTGACCATGCAATGTGCTCTCCGTATCTTGGGAGGTTGCCGATTAGGTATGGTGTGCAGGTGCAGGAGATGAGTATGCCCATTTTGCGGAAGGCTTCAATGACCAGATTCTGTTTTCTCGCAAACTCGGGGTCAATCCCAAGGTTTCGCCAGTCTTCCAAGTCCATTCCTGCAGGATTCAGGGTGGTCAGCACTTTGACTTTGCCGTCTTCGGCTAGCTCATTCAGAAATTCTAGTCCTGCATCTCCGAGGTTATGATATGACACGCCCGCAACCTGAACTGACCCGATTTCCACTAGTCGGTCAGCGCCGTAAATGTTTCCGAGGGCAACCAATATCTCCATAGACTTCTTTACTGCATAGCCCTCTTCGCCATCCAGCATCCTTTCTTCATTTTTTGTCAAATACATAAGATCACAGGAAATTGTTTAAGTCAACTTTTCGGTAATTTGCCTTTTTAAATCCTTTACCCGTTCCACTCTCAGGAATCGTTGCATCTAAGCCCATCTTGCATGTTCGGGCTTTCTTTCCTTCAGTTAAATCTCCAGACGGATCAAGAGAAGACCCAGGCATGTTCGGCATTATCACAGCGGCTTTGTCTGCCTGAAATCTTGTTGCAAGCGCCCACTCAACATCGTTGCTGTCATAGATGTTAATGTCATCATCCACGACAACACAATGCTTCAAGGACTTGTGACCCTCAAAAGCTGCCTGAATCGCCTTCTTTCCATCATCAGGATTCTTCTTAGTTATTTGAACCACCGCATGGAGCCAGCTGCAGCCGCCAGTTGTTATGTAAACGTCTTTGCAGTCGCAGACCTTGTTGACTTCATTGAAGATTGTGGGCTCCTTAGGCATTCCCATCAACACTTTGTGCTCGTTTCTTCCCGCCAGTATAGTCTGGTAAATGGGATTTTTTCTGTGAGTTATGCACTTGACTTCTATCACTGGCTGCTGCCTAACCCTGTCAACAATCCCAGTAAGATCAAGGAAAGGCCCCTCAGACACATTCTCTTTGGTTATCCGCCCCTCCAGAACAATTTCGCAGTTTTTTGGAACCTCAACATCAATGGTTTTGCATTTCACCAACTCAGTCTTTTCCAGAACATTAGCCATCCCCAACTCGTCAACGCCCATTGGCAACGATGTGGACGCTGCAAGAAGAACCGCAGTGGAGTTGCCGATGCACATGGCTATGTCAAGTTCGCCTCCTGCCTTTTTGAGGGCAGTGTCGGTTCCCCTGTTCTCTACGATACGCGCCACGAACTTGTTTTTGCCAATCAGCATCAGCCTGTGGAAGCACGTGTTTCTGCCCAGTTCAGGGTCCTTGATTATGGAGATGGCAGACGGAATGTATTTTCCGCCATCTTTTTCAGTGTACCTCATTATGGGCAACTGTGGTAAGTCAACGTTTTTTTCTACGACTTCTTGGCATTCTCCAGTTTTTACTATCTCTGGAGCTTCAGGGTTTTCTATGGCGCTCGACAGCTTGGGCAGAATCTGCTGTATGTCGATGTTCAGAGCTTTGGCAACCAACGCTTTGGAGGATACCAAACCTGCAACAACGGGCAGGCTGGACTCCTTTACATTCTCGAAGTAGCAGGGTTTTTCGCCCATTGCCTCGATTATTCCTGCAAGCTCAAGGTCGGTTGAAACCTCTTTCTGTATTCTTGTTAGCTTTCCTTCCTGTTCAAGTTGTTTTATGAAGTCTCTAAAACCCAAAACCGTTCCCTCACACTTTCCTGATTCCTATCTTTGTTCTTAACACTTTAAAGCCTTCATTCTCCATGGCTCGCGCAACCGCTTCCTGCAGCTCCTTTCCGGGAGTCAACGCTAGCATGCAGCCTCCGCCTCCTCCCCCAGTCATTTTTGCCCCAAAAGCGCCCATGTTTCTGGCTAACTCAACCAGATAATCCAGTTCTTTGCAGGAGACCTCGATTTCCTGTAACAACCGATGGTTCTCATTCATTAGCTTGCCAACTTGCCGGAGGTCAAACTCTTCCAGTGCCTTTCTTCCTTTATGCGCTAATTCCTCTGCCTGATTAAAGAGTGCAGCATACTTAGTGGGGTTTTGTTTTTTTCGTTCTGCAACTCCAGCAACCATCGCCTTAGTGTTGGCTACGATGCCAGTGTTGCCGATGACAATTTCCACGGGCTCCCGTATGCTAAGCTGCTCAATCATGTTTGAGCCTCCTGCCAAATTTTTCTTGAACCAGATTAAGCCACCGAAGGTTGCCGCGGTGTTGTCGATGCCTGAAGGGTTCCCCGCATAAGCCTTCTCCGCCTCATAGGCAACGTCATTGATTCGTTCATCCGACAAATCTAAGTTGAATTCTTCGGCTATGGCTCTGGCAATCGCCACGCTGCTTGCTGCGGAGGCACCAAGTCCACTGAATCCTGGAAGGTTTCCGCCCAACCAAATGTCTAATGCGACTTCCTTGGGATCCATGTCCATTGCCACGAGCATTCTTTCGATGGATTCTAGCTGCTGTAGCTTCTTCTTTTCTGCGTACCCTTTTGCGCCGCTTCTTTCGTCTGTGACTTTAATGCCTTTTTGGGCTTTCGTTACTGTTGCATCAGCTGCTGAATCGACTGCTGAGGCAATTCCGGGGACGCCGTGAACAACGAAGTGTTCACCGAATAAGATTGTTTTTCCGAAACCAGAACCACTTCCCATTGAAGTATTCCCACAAGACAATGGAAGAGGGTACAATAAAATAGTTTTAGGTTAACCACCATTTACGAAATCGAGGTTTTTGTGTATAATATTCATTGTAAAAAGTTAATGAGGAAAGGGGGACGTCAGTGTGCAGGTTTTCTGCTGGGTTTGGCTGTTGTGTTGGCTTAAATTCTAGGGAAGAACCAGATATTGACGAGTTCTTTGAAGGTTAGTTCGTCTTTTGTTTCTAGTTCTGATTTGTTTTTATCTGTGATTGATGCCACCATACTCACTCACATCCATTCAACTTGTTTGAAGTATAGTATACGATTGTATATAAACATTACTTTTTTCTGAACACATATCCTAAAATCAGATTATTTCATGAATGCTATGGATGCGTAGCCCACTACCGCTGAACGGTCACCCAGCACGTCGCCGCTAGTCTTGTAACATAGTAACTCTGACTTTTTGGCGCCCAACTCTTTTGATGCTGTTATGGCAGCTATGACGGGACCGTAACCGCAGGTGGAGATTCCATACGTTTCTACAGCAGTGTAGTATTGTTCCTCATCCATCCGAAGGGCAGCATCCACAGCCATCATGTCTTTCTTTTCAGCTCTGTCTTGAGGCTCATAATGAGTCAAATCAGAAGAGGCAATAACCAAACCGTTCTTTCCCTTCAAGGCTTCTGCAACCGCTTTTCCCACTTCGCGGCTGGACACTAAATCCTGCATCCCAAAACAGATGGGAACAAACTTGAACTCTGAACCATACAGGTATTGAAGGAAGGGAAGCTGAAGCTCAATAGAATGCTCATAAGCATGCGCCATGTCATCAACGTCAATGATGCGGGAGGCGCTTACAATCTGGTTAGCTGTTTCTGCGTTAATCTCCACGTCACCTAGGGGAGTACGCCAAGCTCCCTCGTTCATAATCGAAAGGGCACTTCCACGTCCAGTGTGGTTTGGACCAAAAATCACTATGACTTCAGGTTTTCCATCCTCTGCAAGATGGTGATAGGCGTGGGCGGCTACTGGACCAGAAGCCATGTATCCTGCATGGGGGACAACAAGCCCAACTAAGTTTCGTGGACCATCATTGTTTACTGAAGGAAGACTTCCGGGTCCAAGCCTGTGCATGAAAAGTTCTTCTATCTGATCTCGTAGGCGGTTAGGGGTACCAGCGTACCAGGAGCCTGCAACTGCCGGAGACCTTACTTTCAAACCTCTTCTTCTTCCCTTCTTTCCCTAGTCAACTTGATTTCGAAGTCCTCGATGGACACATTGGGGTCACCGTCTGCGGGGATTTCGCCTCTCTCGCGGAGTATCTGTCTTGCCAGCAGCCAATAGATAACAGCTAACGCGCGTCTGCCTTTGTTGTTGGTGGGTATAACCAAGTCTACAAAGGAGAAATCGTTGTCAGTGCTACAGAGGGCTATTACGGGAATTCCGATGCTAGCCGCTTCCTTTACTGCCTGCACATCAGCCTTAGGGTCAGACACGATTAATACGCTAGGCTCTAGACGGTTTGGGTAAAGAGGGTTTGAGAGCATTCCAGGAATGAACCTTCCAACGATGGGTGTTGCTTTAACTACTTCACAGAATTTCTCTACAGGAGACTGTGCATACAGTCGTCCAGCAACAGCCGCAATCTTTGAGGGCTCAAATCGGGCTAGAAACTTGGCAGCCACTCGTATCCGTTC
>CAZEBS010000028.1:0-16202 GCA_964510635.1 uncultured Candidatus Bathyarchaeia archaeon | reverse complement strand
GGATCTGACCAAAATCAGGTCCTCATCTTTGTCGCCGCAACCGGAGGTCAGACCCATCATACAGGGGCGTTGAACGCCTTAAACGTCAGGGTTGAAGCCGCCAATGGTCACGGCTATGACATGCACCACGTCCAGAGGGTATCTGTGACGATAGTGCATCCTACCATGTTTTCCATCAACTTAATTAACCTTTCTGAAAGGTGATACGGGGTGAAGTTAGGGTAGTTCGGATGCGTCAAAGTTGATGTAACTTGTAGGCTTCCCTTTTCGTTGGCTAGCTTAGGAAATGTTTGTCAGAATTTGCGACGACTTAATTATGCTCCGCAGAAATTTATTGACGCAAGGGGAAACTAGTTTTTTGTTCCTGTACATTTACTTCTTTTTGCAATTCATCAAGCATTTTCAGTGCTTTCAGCAATAACTTGGTCTTTGGATTTTCTTTGTTGAGGCTTATTATACGAAGATGGCCTTTGTGTTTATCGGTAATAATCCCTTCTTTTTTCAGCGTTTTTAAGTCAGATTGAACTTGGTTATAGGTGCTTCTAGTATTGTATACAAGGTTCATTATGTTCGTCTGGTTAGTCTTGCGTAGAATTCGAAAAATCTTTCGCCTATTGGAAGACGAGAGAATTTTAGATATTTCCATTAAATACATTTCCTCTACGCTTAAGTGATTAATAATACATAAAATGTGTTCCGTTATTTAAGATTTTTCATTAAATTGTTGAACATAGAAACGCGAGACGTAAAAACCTGACAAAAATTTTTGTTCGAATTTGAAAGATAAAGAAGAAAAAATTCTTCATTTTTTTAACCTTACAAACCAACCTGAAAGTTGTCAATCTGATATACAATAGACATATTGTGTAGATAACAAACTTTCTGAGTTTTGACAAATTATTTGCAAAAATTTTTGTCGTGTTTAGGTATCTTGTATCAATCGTAGTAAAATTGGAAAAATTAAGTTGATAATGAGTAAATACATGTATTTTTTGGGACTAATTGAAAATTGAAAGCATGTTGTTAAAGAAATACATTACTGTTCACAATGGCTCCGACATAATTAACATTTTGGTTAACTTTCCATTTTCCGAAAGTATTCGTAACGCACAAAATTTTGTTTTGGATACCCTTCAAGAGACGAACGCTAGACGATGGCGCAATGACTCAAAAAATAGTAGGAGGTGAAGAAATGAATAAGAAAATACCTTTTGCAATATTCGCCATAATCGTAGTAACTTCTCTGCTTACTGTTGCACCCGTTCACGCCTACCAATACTATCATGGATACACAGGATCTGTATTTGAAAGGGGCAGTGGCGATGGTAGTGGTTGGTACAATTGGACCTCTAGACCTAATGAAGGACACATGAGTGTAATGGCGCAATATGGAACAGGACCCTCATCAGCATGGAGTTACATGAACTCGTATGAAGTTGAGGCTGTTGCCGATGTTAGCTCTATACGGGTTATTGTTTTTTGGGAAGATGGCTGGGAAACCAATTTCTTTGGACTCAACTATGCAAAAATTGAAGTCAAACTCTATGTGGACTACACTTACCAAGACATAGTAATAAAGAATTTTGATGAAGCTGATGGCTACGAATACTTTGACTTTTCTGGTCTCGATGTAGATGAGGGCGATACTTTAGACATTGACCTTCTGTTTGTAGTTTCTGCCTCAATACAGTCGGTGGGGCTTGGTGCAGACTTCACATATGTCGCTTATACCACTGAATAGACACAACACAAAACAGCCCCTTTTTCCCTTCCTTTTTTAATTGCACTATCCTGAAGGCTTGAAAGGGCGGTTCAGTTTCTGTGTTTTGTTGATAGTGAATCTTTATGTTCGTTACTGATTTAGGGTTCATAAAGTATAATCGTGTCTGGTTATTAGTCAGGATTCTGGTGAATGATATTGAGCGAAGTTGTTCTTTCAGCTTGCAAAGACCTGATCGACGATGCAAAGATTGGATGCGCAGACATGGTTTTCAAGGACGTGTGTCTAGACATTTTAGCAAAAGCACGACTAGTTCTAGACAACGAAGAGTTTGAGGACCTGACAGTTTTTGTTGCAGAGAGAATGAAAGAGGAACGTTTCTCTGGCTCAGGAAGAAAAATTAGAGTCAGATAAACCAGAGCTTCTGTTTCTCAGTTTCTTGTTGCTGTTTCTTGGGCTTCCCTTCATGTTAGATGATGTTAGGGGTCAAAAAAGCTAAGTCAGGGCAGAACAGATTAGAAGCGTGAGATGAATAGGTTGGCGCCGTTAGATTATGAGCTCGGTCTTCTTTCAAGGTTGGTGGAGATTAACACTGAATCAGTTCCAAAGAAGGGCTACAATGAATGTGCCTCGGTAATAGTTGAGGAAGCAAAAAGACATTCGTTAACAGTGGAGATAGTGGACGGAGAAAAGGGCGCAAACGATGGACTGTCGCGTCCAAATGTTATCGTAACCCTTGATTCAGGCTCAGACACGACCCTGCTTCTTGAATCCCACTTCGATGTTGTACCTCCGGGAACAGGATGGAAGTATCCTCCCTTCAAGCTCACAGTTGAGGACGGAAAAGCCTACGGAAGAGGCACTGCAGACAACAAAGCAGGCATCGCAGCCGTCATGGGCGCCCTTCGGCAACTAAGTAACGAAAAGTTGGATGTTAACCTCAAGCTTGTTGCTGGAGTGGATGAGGAGATCGGGGGAAGATATGGCGTAGATTATGTGGTGAGCGATTGGGGACTGAAAGGAGACGCAGCCTTGATTGTCGACGCTGGACCAGAAAGCCTCTTTTTGGGTGCTAGCGGAATAATCTGGGGAAAGGTTACAGTTAGGGGGAAGCAGGGGCACGCTGGTTATCCCTTCAAAGCCAAGAACGCTATTGAGGAAGCCCTGAAGTTGATTGACTGTTTTGAGGATTACGGGAAACTTGTTGAGAAAAAAGAATCCACATTGCATGCGCCTTCGGGGTCTCCGAGAAAGTTTGTTTGGGGCAGATACTCAGTTACTATGATTAAGGCAGGAGAAAAAGAGAACGTGATACCTGGCACATGCGAATTTCGGTTTGACCGTCGGCTGTTGCCTGAAGAGCCTCTTGAGGATGCTGAGAAAGAAATGATGGATTTCTTCAAAGATGCCCTAGATGAGACAGGCTGTGAGGCATCCTTAGAGCTGGTGAACAGGCAACAAGGCTACTGTACGTCGTCTGATTTGGTGTTTGTGCAGACCGTGTCTGAGGTTATACAGAAGACGACGAGTCAACGGTTGCCTTTTGCGGCGGAGCTTGGGGGAAACGATGGAAGCTTCTTCGCCAAGAATGGGATACCTGTGGTTTGTTATGGAACAATCAGAGCCGACACCCGGTATCATGGCGTAGACGAGTTCGTTTACCTCCAAGACATAAAAAACACAAGAGACCTAGTAATTAACCTGGGAAAGGCGCCCAGAGAAAGAATAGCCTAAAATGCTAAGTCACCTATTTGAGTGCTACTTGAAATTTCTGGGATTTAGAAGTAAATCGCCCTTTTACTTTCACTTTTCTCTCCCCGCAGCAGGATGTCGTTTCGTCGAGGAGCTTAAATGCTCACCCAAACATCACAAAAACGGATTAACGATGGCAACACTGACCAAGGCAACTGAAAGTTGCAAAAATCCCTGGAACGGAAAATGCAAAAACTCAGACATCGAAGTCTACATATACTACAAAAACAAGCGCGTCCCCATCTGCAGAAAATGCTGGAGCACCATCGCAGAAAAGGACATTGAATGGTAAAATGTTGAGATAACCAAGAGAGAACTCTGTTACTCGGACTTGGCAATTAAGAGTTCTTCTTCAATTTTTGACTTGATAGTATGTAACCTTTCAAGTTCTTCTGTTCTCTTTCGTACAGCCTCTGCCACAAACTCTGTTACACTTCTATAACCTAGGTCAGTTCTAGTCTTAACTAAGTTTTTTACCTTATTGTATAACCCTGAGGGCAGATTCACTGAATCGTATCCTTTTACAGGCAAATTACCGTCCCCATAAAATAATTGGGCACACTACCATTTATTCATTTTGTTGTCCAATTGTTCAAAACACAGATTATGAAAAAAACTAATTGTGCATCCAAACTTTTACTAGTGATCAGTCTTTAATATTCAGGTTCAATAAAAATGAAGACATTAGCTCCCATAGCAACAGGTAAATTAACCACAAGAGCATCATCTAGAATCACAGGCTTGAATGCTTCAAGGGAAATGAAGTGGTAATAGAAGTAAAAATTGATTATCGCTGTTGCATTAACTGTAAAAAATGTGTTGAATCATGCACTTTTGGTGTTCTAGAATGGTTTGAAGAGCAACCTATTGTCACAGATCCAAGCAATTGCTCAGCTTGTTTAAAATGTAAATCAAGTTGCTCAGTTGATGCAATAAACATAAAAGCAAAATAATTTCTCAAACCATCAACTAGGTCCATTCTGTCAGCAAGTTACACTATTTGAAAGGAAAGCATAAACACAAGAGGAGTGGCGGGCCCGCGGGGATTTGAACCCCGGGTCTCCGGCTTCGGAGGCTTGCGCGTCACATCTTCAGATGACTCGGCGCCTTAATCCTGTCTGGGCTACGGGCCCCACTTTTCAATCATCCAGCACCTTTGTATAAATTAAGTTTTGTTGCCGGTGTCTTTGGGATATGTGTGTTTGGAGTTTTTTAGGAGCCTATTAGGGTGCTAGTTTGTTCGATTTCTTCAATTTGTCTTATGTCTGTGATGATTTTGTCGAGATGTCCTAAGGTTTCAGCTTCGATGCGGGCGATTAGGTCCCATAGTCCGTACGTGACGAGGACTTCAGTTACTTCTTTCATTTCTCTGATTTTTTGGGCAACCTGGTGTTCGGCGCCCCGTTTCACGTTGGCAACAATATATGCTTTCACAATTTCTGGCACAGTATTTCAACCCCACAGCTAAATGGTCAAAGAGAATACTTATTGTTTTAGATTAAAAGGTAGGTGTCATGTTTCAGCCAGTTCTTCTGTTATCCACCAAGCTTTTCTTTTTCCAGCCCTTTCTCCTGAACAGTATTCGATGATTGCTTTTCCAAGCTGCTTTTTAGATGATTTTTCGATTTTCCTGAGCCTGTTTAGGACGAGCCAGCGGTTTGTTTCCAGAGCCTCTGCAAGCTCGGTGGTTGTGGCTCCTCTGTGGTCAAGGAGATAGTCCACGATTTTGTTGTCGGTTTCGTCGATGCAGAAGGTGTGGGGGTTTATTTTTCCTCCTTCGTAGGTGAGAATTTCAAGTTTGGTTAGTCCATCTTTTATTTTGTTGACTTCGTTTGCTAGCTGCTTGACTTTTTGTTCAAGTTCTAGAATCTTGTCTGGTCGTGGGGTTTTCTCCAGTTTCTCTAGTATGGCTTCTCGAATGAAGGAGCTTCTTTCGCCTTCAGGAATTCGCAGAGCCAGTTCCTTGTACACTTCGTCAGGTATTTTTGCGGAAACAACTGTGAATTTGCCCATTTGACATGTCCCATCCGAACATAGTTTAAGCGGATTGAGGCTAAAAGCGTTTAAAATTCTGCTCTTCCTCAAACACTCCTTTGTTTCAAGTTGTAGTTGCAGGCTCATGTTTTGGCTTGGCTTTTCCAGAAAAAAGGCTGTTTTCAACAATACACTGTTATTAGGGTCCTGATATGATTTAGAGTGGGGGAAGATTATGGTTAAGAAGAAGACGACTTGGGTTGAGAAGTTGCATGACAGCAGGGACTTGCCCAAAGTTGCGACGATAAACGAAAAAATGAGCAAACGGTGGGGCACTGGCACCGTCGTTATTCCAGCACCGTTAGAAGTGGATGCCCTGATGAAGAGGGTGCCTGAAGGAAAACTTGTTACCATAAATTTGCTTCGGGAAGCGTTAGCCAAGAAACACAAGGCAACGATTGGCTGTCCTATGACAACGGGCATCTTCGCTTGGGTGGCTGCCAACGCCGCTGAAGAACAGAAACAAAAGGGAGCCGAAGATATCACGCCTTACTGGCGAACCCTGAAGAAAGGCGGGGTGTTAAATCCGAAATATCCGGGTGGAGTTGAAGGACTAAAGAAGCTTCTTGAGGCATAAGGGCACGAGGTCGTCCAAAAAGGAAAGAAACATGTAGTTGCCGACTACGAAAAGGCACTAATAGAACTGTGAAAAAGCAGGTAACTGACACCAACTGTTATCGAGTGGCAGGAGATAAAGGTCGTTAATAGAGACTACGTACTACTTTTGACAATGTTGATGAAGTCAGTCATTGGATTCGGAAATTCTTTAGCGATTTCTTTTGCGATTTCTGGGGGAACTCCTTGATGGATCAACGTTTTTTTGAAGGCTGATTTTGCTCTTTGCCTTTTCACGACTGCCTGCGTAACCAAACCCATGGATTCAAGGACGAGCCTGGAACAGTAGAGGGCGTCCACGAAGAGGGCTTTTGCACCCATGGCTTAGCCCTCATGGTGACCGAACTTCATTCCTTTCATGCTTTCGCTCCATTTTGTCAGGGTTCCCAAGTAATCTTTTGTCATGGATAATGCTGTTTCTTCTGGGATTCCGCCTTCTTTGAGTGTCTTGTAGAAGGTTGCAACGGATTTGCCCATGTCTGCTGCTGCTTCGGGACTGAAGAAAGCGTCAAGGATTCCCTTCACTAGTCCGGGAAGTTCTTTGGATACTGCGGCTAGGATGCCTGAAATTTCCTCTGGTTTTGGCATATCATGTTTATCTTCTCCCATTACGATTCACCTCAAATGTATTATACACTGGACAGCAGGTTTAGACTTAGTGGACAATTCTGTCCAGTATAGTGGCTAGGGTAGGAGGTAGCGGTTTCCTTCTTTCACTAGAGCCTTCGAGGCTAGTAGCTGTTTCACTTTTTTTCTGACGGTTGTACGTGATGCTTTTCCTCGTTGTCGCCCAATTTCGCGGGTGAGTTCGCTGATGTTTTTTGGTCCCTTCAGGGCGATGTAGTTGAGGATTATTTTGTTTATTTCATCTTTTTGGGCTGTGGATTCTATGAGGTGGCGGGCGGATACTATGTTGTTGAGGGTTTTCAGAGGTTCTCCATAGAGGGCGGTTCCAAGTTTCAGGCTTTGAAGAAATTCTACAACCTCGGGATACTGTTGGCTCTCTGTGAGGACGTTTTCTAGATAGTTTAGTCGGTTGATTATCCAGTCCAGTTTCGCGTTTAACGATTTGAGGGAGCCGTCAATATCCGACAAAGCTAATCAAACGTATATTCGGCAGAACAGGAAATATGACTTTCGCCAATATAATAAATAATAAATTCTGTTTCAACATACGTAGTGTAGGGGTTTAATATTGAAGGGGTATTGTTGTCCAGAATGCAGTGGAACTGAGGTTACTTGGGACAGAAGTCTTAGGAAGGCAGTATGTCCGAAGGATGGAACTCCAGTCAGCGAATTCAGGTTGCCTGCTAAAAGTTAAGACATCTAGTAGCCACTACAGTTAGACAATTTTATGTATCAGCGGGTCTGGGCGGTTAGGCTGCAAACAGTCTGGGATACGCTAGATTATCGTGCACTCTTCTGATGTTCTGCTCAGTCACTCCCAAGTTTCTAAGAAGCCTCAACAGGTCGTCAAGGTTAATGATTCGTCTGCAGTCATGACAAACCCTTAATTCGGCGTAGTATCTGGAAATTTTTCCTTTACAATCAGGGCACTCAAACAGCATCCAAACTCCCCCACACATAACTATGGGGCGAAGCAGCTAGATATGAGTTTCTGAGCGTTTCTTCAGCAACGCCAACTTTTCTTCCATCGCCCTGATTTCCTCAACCATAGCCCGTTTCTGTTCTTCATGGTCTTCGATAAGCTTCATCAGTTCCTCTTGGAGGCTTTCTTTCTCCTGTTTCAATTGTGCAATCTGCTCCTGATAATGAGTGAAGGTTCGCACAACCGTTTTTACGCATGACGAGCACACATGCACCTGAGGCTCCTTCGGCTCCTTGGAAGCTTCGACACCAGACATTGCCAGACCACACCATACATTTCATGCTTAATGCGTAAAATGGTTTTCCATCAAAACGACACTACCGAAAAGACGCAGAGAATCTACGAAGAGGCTAACCCCAAAAAGTTGACAGTGTTTGCTGTTTTCTGATGGAAAAAAGGTGTGACCAGAGTTTACAAAGAGTGGCTATACGACTGTTAATTTTCCGTATTTCCCAGTGGAAAGTTGCAACACGTTTCTGAAGGATTTGGCGTAACCATTTTCGATTTTCACTTTATCGCCAACCATAACCTGGCTAACCTGTTCATTCCAGAGCGTTAAAGTGATTTTTCCTGTTTCATCTTTAAGCGTAGCATCTGCAACCATTAAGGGCCGGTAACCAAATTTACTGCGTACCTCGCGGGCATAGGATTTTTCTATAACTTCAGCTTCAATGTTGATTTCGCTATCTCCCTCTTTAATATCACATATATTCAATCAATCCACAGTCCCTTAACAAACTCTTCCAGTCTATAAACTCGTTCCTCTTCTCAAACAGAACCAACCAACTCAAAAGTTTTGCTGTCCAATTGGTTCATCAAATAAGTAAGCATACGTGTCTTCTCCGCAGATGGAACAGTTGTACATTTGGAAATATCATTTTTTGATGAGTTTTTCTTCAGTTTCGGTGCTGGACCAGACCGAATTCGAAGTAACTATATTCTTAATATCAAACACTTCGTTGATACTCAGATTTTTTGAATTTCAGGTTGTGGATTTTAATATGGCTGAAAAGAAAGAGAAAGTTTACTGTTTGTGGGAGCTATTTCACTACAACTATTTTGTAGTCACCGGTTATAGCATAGCCAGTGGTCCCAGAGTCTGTGACGTCTTTGTAAAAAATGTAAATACAACCTTCATCATAAAGAACTACGCCAGCATCCTCAACGGTAGAGCCGTGAGTCACACCAACGTCTCTCCACAGTTGAATAGGCGGCGTCACATTCTCAATGCTCTCAAAATAGGTACTTACGTAAACCTGTACTGAAGGCATATCGGATAAGGTCAATTGAGGAACATCAATTCGTTTCCAATGATACTCAGTTGTGCCAAATGAGTGAGTTTCATACAAAATTAGGTCGCCATCTTGGCTCACATTGAAGGAGCCTTCAATCAAAAATCTTGTAGCGTTACCTGCTGGTCCTTGCAGTCCAGTTTCTCCTTTATCGCCTTTCGGACCTTGGGCTCCAGTAGCCCCTGTGGGTCCCACTTGTCCTTGAATGCCTTGCTCCCCTTGTGGTCCAGTATCTCCAGTATCCCCTTTCGGACCCTGTGGACCTTGAGCTCCAGTTGCTCCTGTTGGTCCTTGCGGTCCAGTTAACAACATTGTGGAACCTCCAACAGAAACAGCGCTAGTAACTAAAACTGCTATAACAATTACAACAATTAATTTTCCAGTTGTTAAAGAAATTTCAGCCATTTTTTTCACTTCAATAAATTATTTAACAACTAGATTTAAAAAATGTTGTTTTGATAAATTCTGTAATTTCCGAAAGTAGCTATTGGGAAGACTACGCAGGTGGCGACGCCAACAGAGATGGAATTGGAGATACACATTATGTTTTAAACGAAAACAGTGTCTGTGAAAACGCGCTAAAACAGAAACTAACTAGGCAACTAGCTTTTTTTAATGAACGTTCTTTCGGAAAAGAATATTTTAGGTGGTGGGCCGGACCGGATTCGAACCGGCGACCTTCTGCACGTCAAGCAGATGTCCTAACCAGACTAGACGACCGGCCCTACAGCCATTCTAGGATATGTTTCTCTTATTTAAGTTTCAGTTTGTCACAGCACATGAAAGACAACGGCTGACACTTGAGAAGAAAGAAGGCTTTTCTTGCCCATAATGCTTAATAGCCTTCTTGCACGGTTTAAAATGACAATGGGCGGGTAGATCAGCCTGGAACGATCGCAGCGTTGGCATCGCTGAAGCCGCGGGTTCAAATCCCGCCCCGTCCACCAGAACCGAACCCCGTCGATTTCTAAGAACAAAAACGACAAAATCTTCAATGTATTATGGCAACTAAAAAAAGATGGCTACGCTGAAAGAACAATCGAAGGTTACAAGAAAAAACTCTACCACATTGAACGATATACAGACATAAACAACCCCGAAAAAGTATTTCCAGAAATAACACATCTAGAGTTACTGGCTAATCGTGGGAGAGATTCTGGTTATCCAAGGACAGCCAAAATGTATGAAACAATTATTGAAAAGTTCAATGAAACACGAACAATCAAAATAACAGGCAAGAATGTAGAAGACCTCGACCTAGAGAAAGTAGCAAACTTGATTCTGCAAGCTAACGAAAAAAGTTCCAAGTTTAATTTGAAAAAGAAATTAAAGAAGCTCAAGTTGTAATACATCGGCAACGAAGCGTGCGCAATCGTTATTCTAGGCTCTTTCTTCCATTCAGGCGATAACTCTGGGCTTCGGCGTCGGTCGTTTCTCCCTCCGCCTTGCCCCACAACGAGTTAGCAACTAGAATGAATTAAACACCAGATAACTGAGTGACTGCTATGTATAACAATTTTTCTATTTAACATCATAAATATTGAATTTCAATTCATAAGTGTTTTAATTCACTGAGACAATCTGTATTGCATGAATTTAGGTTTATTTGCTGGCGTTTTTATTCCTTTGAGCAGTGTTATGGCAATTGTTGGAGGTTTAGTTTATCATCATGCAAAATGGCATGCGCAAACTACTTTCGAGAAGGATTTGAAAGAGCTTAGGAGATTGTGGTTTATGGGAGATATTGATGGAAAAACCTACAACTACATTAAAGATAACCTGAAAGTAGAAGAGCTCTTCAATGCTGAATCCAAAAAACTTGACAAGATGTTAAAAGAAAAAGAGTTAAATCAACTTGACTATATTCGAGTTAAGAAAATTCTTCAAATGACGCTTAATAAAAAATTAGTAAAAATAGAAAACAAGTACATTCCTGACGATAAAGAAAAAATCCCTCTCCAACAGACATTTAATTAAAATTAACATTGCGGTAAGAACTTACCGCTCGCTCGGGAAGAGTATCGCCTTGTCACGGCTCGCTCGCAAAAGTTCAATTTTTAATGTGACAACTGTCATGTTGTCCGACGACGTGAGGTAAGGCTGCTTTAACGTAGTGCTCGCTCGCCTAAACAGCCTCGCCAATTCGCTCGGCACGGCTCACCACTCACTCGCTAACCCAAACACAACCAGAAAGGCTCCAAGAACATTAACGATAAACGAATATGCAGGAAGATGTGCGCGCATACTTAAATAGAATTTTTGTCATAACATATGTGGTGATTTTTTTTGTCTTGGATAAAAGGTATGATGGATAAGGAGCCCCCTGAACCAGAAAATCCTATTGGAACCGTAGTAATAGGTACTCTTGAGCCAGATTTAATGACTACTGCTAAAGAGATGGTCAGAAAAGCCCTTAAGAGGGCACAGTTTAAAATTATAGATGTTGGGCGAGGAGCTTCTCCCGAAACTTTTGCATCAAAGGCTAAAGAGACAAACGCTGACATAATGGTTATTTCTGTTTTATTGACCGCTGCTAAAAACAATCTTCCAAAGGTAGTTTCTGTCCTAGAAAGTGAAGGAATAAAGGATAAAATTGTAATTATGATTGGCGGTGAAGCTGTGACTAAAGAGGATGCGGACAAAATAGGTGCACTATTTGGAACAACAAAGGAAGAAGCTGTAGTTCTAGCTAAAAAAGTAATGCATGAAAAGCAGACTAGAACTTAATACTCATTTAACTAATATTAGAGTAGACGATTACAGTCCAGAAGTAAGGGAGATAAAACCGTGAGAGAAAAAATTACTAAGGACAAAGGCGGGTTCAAATCCCGCCCCGTCCACCATATTATCATAAGTTTTGGTTGGCTATGTGTAATTTTTTTCTACGAACTCGTCAACTTTGTTTGAAAGCAAAAGGTGCATGTTGTCTTTGATTCGTTGTATGTCCCAGTTCCACCATTTAATCTTAAGTAGCTTATCTATTGTTTCTTGATTGAACCTTTTTCTTATCACCTTAGCGGGATTTCCTGCTACTATTGTGTACGGTTCAACATCCGTTGCGACTAGGCTATTAGCCCCAATAACAGCGCCGTCGCCGATGGTAACACCGCTCAGAATAAAAGCTTTTGTTCCAATCCACACGTCATTGCCGATGGTTACGCTTCCTTTTGTTGCAGGGTGTCCTTTGTAACTTTTGAATTCGTCAAAAACTATGTTAAAAGGGTAAGTTGTAACCCAATCTGGTCTATGTTCACGACCAAGAACTATAGTGACGTCCTCAGCTATAGAACAGAAAAACTTGTCGGCTTTCAAGTTTGGCATTGGACTCCCATAAGAATATTTTCCTATCGAGTACATTGACAAAGTGGGGTTCGAAGACAGAAAATTATGCTCTTGGCTGCCGAACAACAGCTGATTTCTTATCTTTTTTTGTATTTTCCTTAAAATTGTTAACATGCTATTTTATCTCTCTTTTTTACTTTTATTGGGTTTAATAACCCACCAGTCATACGAGTCCGAATTCAATTCTAACCCTTCGTCTTTTACAAACTCTGTTACTGCAAGTATAACGCCTTTGTTTGTGCCAAAAAAATCGTGCCCGCCAAAAAAACCGTTTTCCTTGACTAGCGGATAATAATTCTGAATGTCCTCTTTCACACATTCATAATTGTGATTTCCGTCAATATACACAAAGTCTAGTTTGGGTAACATTGAAACAGCATCCGCTGAACATTTCTTAATGAAAACTACCTTGTTACCATACTTTGCCAGCCGTCTTTTCGCCTGTTCATACCTGTTCGTAGGCTCGTGGTGTGTTCCATCAGCATCAATGTATGGCAAATAAGGGTCAACTAAATACAGCGTCATAACATCTAATTGCTCAAGTATTCTTTGTGAATTGTGTCCTTCAGAAACTCCGATTTCTACACCCACAAGATTTTTTTGCCCACTGGATTTTATTGCTTCAAACATGGGACGAAAAAACTTTTGTTCAAATTTTAGATGACCCTCATAAACTTTTGGAGCAATCAGCTTAACAAACCAATACCGAACAGCACTTAACAATCCAACCACTACTCGTTTCAGCTTTGTGTGATTTAGTGTAACTGGATTTCCAGCCACAAGTGTAACTCACCAGTCTATCAATTATTAGGCAGATAACATTTGTGTTTGGGCAAGCATAACATACACAGACGTAATGTTCTGCACAAACATTCAGATGCTGGCTCAAAAATTCCAAACATTCAGTTTACTTTGAGGTTCTTTTCCTTATGACTAGCCAAGCAACTGCAATTGTTATAACTGCGCCAATAGTCAGAAGGTATTCAAGCGGGAATTTAGAGGTTTCTTCTTCTAATTGTAAATGATATATGCCATCTGCCCCTAATATCCAACCCTCCGTAGAACTTATCATATCCACAGAATGGAGCCAAGCACCAGTAGGACTTTCCACGTTGCTCCACTTGTTTCCATTCCAATGTATTATAGCTCCATCAGATCCTACAGCCCAGCCATCAGTTGAGCTAATCATATCTATATCATTGAAGTATCCTAGGGGCGTGGTCATGGTTTTCCAGCTTGTTCCATCCCATCTAATTATCGACTTGCCTGATGGTGACGTCATTTGGTGTGCTACTGCATAGCCTTCGTTTGAGCTGATCATGTCCACAGATACCAAGCTCATGTAGGTTGGGCTGGCAACTCCTGTCCAGTTTGTTCCATTCCAATGAAGTAAGCGTCCATGGCTTCCCACTGCCCATCCATCAGTCGAATTAACCATATCCAATGCTGTTACAATCACATCATTTGGTGTCGGATTTTTGGTCCAACTTGAAGCTTGAACATTCACAACAAAAAAAGTTAAGGTAAGTGAAACCATAAAAATTGCTGTAACTGCTTTCACGCAGTCGACATTTCTCATATTTCCCTCAATCCATCACTAATAGAGAGACTGTATAATCAGGTAAAACTAAAGGAAAAACAGGCAATATCCCAAAAACCAGTTTGGGTTTCTTCATTTTTCCACCAAATTTTCTTACTTGGGAGCGGTAAAAAGGATTTTTGTCAAGAAACCTTGACCAAAAACGCTTCTATTCAGTCAAGAAACTTTGACTAACAAACATGTTGTTGCGTATACATGGAGGATGCGTCATCTCTTCACCCCCTATCAGATAACAGCAGCAAGAAGTTACCGTCGCTCGGGAAGCGCGCGCAACTTCTAGAGGTAATAGCGATGGTCCTTGGTCTTCTTTATACAACCAAGAAAGCTTCCAGCAAAATAGTCTAACCAACATTCTTCTTGTAAATCTAGTTGAGCCTCTTTCAACGTTACAGCAGTCTCCACTGAAAATGCCCCTGCTTTCTCAAATTTTCGAATAAGCCGCTGCTTCATTTTATATTGCAATCCCGACATTGACAACGTCTACCTTCCTCCTTCTTTATCCTATTCGTTAGAAGAATACTCAAAATAAGGGGTAAAAAACGACAAGCTTTTCTTGTCGGGATTAACCCAGAGAATTCTACATATTAATTTGTACTACACAGGAGTATATATACCATTTGGGTAATCTATGCACAAGAGAACTAAAAATTGGAAAAACTTCAAATAATAATTATTTAAATTTTTGCACTTACGCCTTGTCCAAGAGAAAAAGATGGTATTCAAACGAACCAATCATAATTGGAAGGCACATCTTTATAAGCAAGCTTGAGATTGGAATCTTGGATTAGTTTTTGAAGACACTAGTTCTGTAATTGAATCGGAGGTGCGAAAGCTATGTCTTATGGTAGACCAAGAGAAATGCACAATGCAGTTTGTGCTGAATGTGGACAAGAATGTCAAGTTCCATTCAAACCTGACCAAAACAGACCTGTATACTGCAGAGAATGTTACAGTAAGAAAAGACCCGCCAGAAATAGATATTAAACTATAGACGGCAAGTTCTTTTTTTAAACACATGAATTTTTTTTAACACCTTTTTTCTATTTTATTGTTATACTTTATCCTCCCAATTACGTGATTGCTTTGAATCCTTACCTTTTTAACTGAAAATTTAGTCACATAAGAACTGAAGACAATTTTTTACAAACCAAAGAATAGACTAGTTCAAGTAAGGTGGATTAAAACCTTGATAGAAAAAATTACTAAGGACAACGGCGGGCTCAAATCCCGCCCCGTCCACCAAACGTCTTTTCAAAAAGATGACTGGCTTTCGCTAAAGTGATTACTGTTACGGAAAAAAGGGGGTAGGGGGATGGTTAGAGGTTCTTTTTTATTTCGCGGCTTAGCCAGATGAGTCCTATGATGATTGCTGGTATTCCGAAGATTATTGCAGTCCAGACCATTATTGTGATCATTGAGTTTACTACGTAGTTTAGAGTGAAGGTTGATATGGCAACGTTCCAGTTTCCGTCGATGTAAACTTTGAGGCAGAAGGCAACAAAGAAGAGGAAGGATATTCCGCTTCCACCTTGTTCTGTGCGTGTTCTTTTTCCAAAGAATTTGTATTCTTCCCTTTCTTCATTGGGTATTCGTTTCCACCACAAATAACCGAGAATCGCTACAACTGCTAAAGGGATTCCGATAATGAGAACTTCCCACATAATCAAATGTAAAATGAAAGTGATCATATGCGACATTGACCACTGCCCCAAAACCGCTGGCACCATTTCCGTTGATTGAGCTTCTCCAACAAACCACAAATAGACCAGAACTGCACCAACTACAGCAACAACAGCGGCTACTATCCAAAAAGCAAGCATGTTCCAATGATTTTTCACGAATTTTCTCCAAGACTTGTCGTCTGCTTCACATTCTCCCATCAGATTTTCTCTCCTTAAATCAATTCCACAACAGTTTTGGGTATATACTCTATGTATATAATAATTTGCACCACAGATGCACTCGAAAAATTTGACACCTTTCAGCATCAAGAACTAGACTCTAAACAACCAAAAAATCAGAAACCGCTCATAGTAGGAGCCTAATAGCAGAATATTGTTGAAAAAAACCTTTTTTCTGGAAAACCGCAAAAGAACAGACCGAATATTTAGAGAAGCCACCCAAAAAAGAGCCGATACAACCTGTGCTCAAGAATTGTCAGGGTTTTGGCTCTTCCAAAGACACGGAAATAGTTTTTTCCCATAGCCTCAATCATGTCGCCAATATCATATCTGGGAA
>CAZEBS010000027.1:0-16823 GCA_964510635.1 uncultured Candidatus Bathyarchaeia archaeon | reverse complement strand
TCGAGTTCAAGTGTTTCATGAAGTTTGGTTACTGCCTCGTAAACGTCCTCTTCTTTTTTGGCGCCAGTGCAAACAAGTTTTCCACTTGCGAAAAGAAGAATCACAACCTTTGGGTCATCCATTCGGTAGATGAGACCCGGAAACTGCTCAGGCTCATACATTGTTCTGCCCAGAGAATATGCAGACCGTTCTAGATCTATTAAGCCAGCCAAGTTTGCTGAAGCAACAATGTTCTGTATCTTCAACTCGGGTTTTCCGATGATGATTATTCCGCTTTTCTTCAGTTCCCTGATAACTTTCATGACTGCTCTCTTTGACTCTTTCTCTGACTTTGCTCCTGTGCAAACCATCTTCCCAGAATTGAAGATTAACGTAGCCGTTTTTGGTCTCTTTAATCTGAAAACCAAGCCTGGAAACTGTTCCGGACGATACTCAACTCCTGGATACCCTTTAACCACAGCGTTCAGGTCAATCCTCTGATTTAATGTTGCAGAAGCTACGACATTCTCTATTCGGATAGAAGCTACAACTTCGGGTATATCCAGCCCCTCCTTATAAAACATCATGAAATTGTTTCAGTTATTTATAAAGGCTTGCTTCATCATCGCCGCCTTTGAGTTTTTTCATCACAAAAGGCGCCGCCTCTATAACTATCAGAATTATTATCCACAACGCGATGAAGGCCACTTTAGTTTCAGTCTCTTGAAAAGCCAATGCAATTTCCCCCAGCCACGGCACCTTAAACCCTATGTATCTGCCAATAATCTTGGATTCATGAACGTGCTCATTAGCTCCATCTGCGTTAGCATCCCCGTGTATTATGAACACTATTTTTCCGTCTGTGCCTGTTTTTTTGTCGATTGCCCTATGAACAATCAGCTCCTTTGCTCCCTGATACACAAGTATGTCACCGGGTTTTTCAGCGTCCTTAGGTGCAACGTAAATATCACTGACGTTCTCTATTCCTTCAACAACTATGAGGTCTCCCCTGTACAATATAGGTTCCATGCTTCCCGAAGCGACAGCCAAGATGGGATACTCTGTTCTGAAGGCAAACCTTAACCCATACCAAAAAAGTAAGACCGCAACTATCACAACAACAATCATTATAATGGTCTGCACGTAACCGCGCTTGAGTATCTCCGGCAACTTCATGCTAAATCCTGGCTCCAGTAGTCTAGAAGTTTTTAAAGGTTCTTCCCCTTCCAGAACATAAAAACCTAACGGATTAAACCTAAAAAAAAGGAGGATATTGTGGACCTTTCTGTTCGCTTTTGTTCGAATCTATCTACCGTTAGGCAATTGCCATCTATCAACCAGCAGTTTCCTTGTGCCCAAGGAGCTACAGACCTCGCGAGGTCGGAGCATTAGATTTTCTGCTTGTTTAAAACAACTTTGAAGGATTTGTTGCAGCTGGGGCAGTCGAAAAGTCCTATTGTTAATTGGGTTCTTTTCCCTGCCTTATCTGGGCGACCAGCCATCTTCCAGCTTTTTCTGGGATTGGCAACTTCGGCTCCACAGTTTTTACATTTAGCCATTCATCTTCCTCCATTTAATATATCACAACCCTATATGTTGATGGTGAATAAAAGATTTGCCTTCCATTCATGCCGATGAAGCATGTGATAACGCCGCAAATAGCCACTTTTTTAATCTGAAAACCATGTTTACGGCTCCAAAATGCTTTTTACAACGGCTTTGCTTTACTTTTTCAGCCCTGGTGCATAATGACTTTGCCAGAGAGACCCAGAACTGTTTTCGACGGGTTCGTTAAACCCATCCGCAGGTTGGTTAAGGAGAAAGGCTTCAAAACCCCCACAGAAACACAAGAAAAAGCTATCCCAAAGATTCTTGAGGGAAAAAATGTTCTCCTCATATCCCCAACCGCCACTGGAAAGACTGAATCAGCTGTTCTTCCAGTCCTTGACATGCTTCTTAGGACTCCTGAACGGCGGCGGGGAATCAAAATCCTCTATGTGACCCCCCTGAAAGCCTTGAACAGGGACATGCTTGAGCGTCTGGAATGGTGGTGCAACAACCTAGATATTAAACTGGCAGTTAGGCATGGCGACACCGACACCAAGGAAAGAACCAGGCAGTCCAGAAGCCCTCCAGATATGCTGATTACCACCCCCGAAACCCTGCAAGCCATACTGCCTGGAAGACTGATGCGGCAGCATCTTAGTGCAGTCAGGTGGGTCATCGTTGATGAGGTTCATGAGATGGCGGACAGCAAACGGGGAAGCCAGCTGTCTCTGGCGTTGGAGCGGCTGCGATGGGTAACTGGCAGGGACTTTCAGCGCATCGGCTTATCCGCTACGATAGGTAGTCCCCTGAAGGTTGCCCATTTTCTGGTTGGTTCTGAGCGTGATGTTGAAATCGTGAGGATTACTTTGGCGCGGCAGATGGATTTGAGGATACTGTTTCCCCAACCCACCCAAGAAGATTACGTGTTAGCGTCGTCCTTGTTTACCCATCCTGAGGTTGCCGCCCGCCTCCGCGTTATTCGCCGTTACATCCAAGACCACAGGTCAGTTCTCCTCTTCACGAACACTCGCTCCATATCAGAGGTTTTAGCGAGCCGATTCAAGGTTTGGGACGTAAACTTTCCCGTTTCCATTCATCATGGTTCCTTGGCTAAGCCCTCTAGAATTGCTGCAGAACGGGGACTGAAGAACGGCGAATTGAAGGGCTTGGTTGCAACATCTTCTCTGGAGTTGGGCATAGATGTAGGGCGTATTGACATGGTGATTCAGTATATGAGTCCTAGGCAGGTTACGCGTCTTATTCAGCGGATTGGCAGAAGCGGGCACAGGGTCGGACGTGTTCCAAAGGGCGTCATACTTACCATGGATTCAGATGACACTCTAGAGGCTATGGTTATCGCCCGCAGAACCATAAACGAAGAGCTGGAGCCTCTGGAGGTTCCGCCGAAGCCCTACGATGTTCTTGCTCACCAGATTGTGGCTCTCCTGATGAAGCAGAAACAGTGGAGCTTCAACGAACTTCATGACCTCTTCAAGAAGGCGTTCCCCTACGCCGACCTAACAGTGGAAGACATCGAAAATGTTCTGGATTATATGCATCGCCGTTTTCCACGGTTCGCATGGGTTTCAGAAGAACACAAACTAGTCACCAAACCCCAAAAAACAAAGCCACTATACGAATACTACTTCGATAATCTGTCCATGATTCCTGCAGAAAAGAAATTTCTGGTTATCGACGACAATCAGGACTCTGCCATTGGTGTGCTGGATGAAGCCTTTGTCGCTGAATACGGTAAACCCGGCGTGAAATTCATCATTCAGGGACGACCTTGGCAAATCGTAAGCGTTTCCGGAGACCAAATCTTTGTGAAACAAACTGAAGATCCAACTGGAGCCATTCCAAGCTGGATAGGAGAAGAGATTCCTGTCCCATATGCTGTGGCACAAGAGGTCGGGCAAATCAGAGGCTTCATAGAAGAACAAAACAAAAACGGCAAAACAGCCACCGAAATCTCTCGCGCCTTGGCTAAGAGGTACCCTGCTGACCCAGAAACCGTTGCAGTTGCAATTCGTGAAACTGTTGAGCAGGTTAAGAAGGGGTATCCTGTTCCCACGGATAAGCTGCTTTTGGTTGAGGATTGGGAAGACTTCGTGATTATGCAAGCTAACTTCGGGTCATTGGCGAACAGGGCTTTGGCTCAGTTGCTGGGTCACATTTTGTCCGATCAGACAGGATACAGTGTCGTGGTTCAGCATGACCCCTACCGCATCTTCGTTAACACGATGGGTGCAGTTAACGCCGACCGCATAATGACAGTGCTTGATTCCCTGAAGACGATGACTGCCCAGGACATCCGTGATATTATGGTTAGGTCCATCGTTAAGACTGGGCTCTTCAAGAGGCGTATGTTCCATGTTGCCAGACGTTTCGGTGGCATTCAGAAGTGGGTTGACTTGAGCAGGGTGAGCCTCCGCAAAATGTTGGAGAGTTTCGAGGGCACAGCCATCTATGATGAGGCTCTGAAGGAGATTTTCAGGAAAGACTTGGATCTAGAACAGGCAATCAATGTGTTGGCTGCAGTTCGGGACGGCGCTGTTGAAGTTCGGAAGGTGGAAACTGTGGGGGATGCCTCTCCTGTTGCCCGAGTTGGAATAGAAAAAGTCAGCATGAAAACTGATTTGATTCCTCCTGAGCGCATGAAACTTATTCTTGTGGAGTCGGCTAGGGCACGTCTCCTTAACGAGGTCAGAACTTTCGTGTGCACCAAATGCTGGGACTACCTGGAAATGATTCGACTAAATGATCTGCCTGAAAAGCCTGTCTGCCCCAAATGCGGCTCTCCCGCCTTAGGTGCCCTCAGAAGAGACGAGGATGGCGTCCAGTCATTAGTGGACAAACGAGGCGAAAAGCTGACTAAACTCGAGAGCAAAATCAACAGGCAGGCAATTAGAACGGCTAGGCTCCTTTCAAAGTACGGCAAACCCGCTGCCGTTTCCCTCTCTGGACGAAACCTGCAAGTCTCTGACGCAGAAGAAATCCTAAAAAAAGAGAACGCTCTTTCAAACCATTTCTTTGAGCTAATTACCGAAGCTGAAAAAAAGTCACTTAAACGCAGATTCTGGTAAAAGCTATCTTCTCAATCATCTGTTTTCTCGTAGGAATCGGTAGATGAAGCGTATGGGCGCTGGACCCAGCCTGATTTTTCCGCTTCTTTCGTCTTGGATCATGGCTGCTAAGTCGCAGTCGTAATCTTTTTTGCATTGCTGGATAAGTTTCTTAGCTTGTTTGGAGGCATAAGAAAACAGGAACTTCAGTCCATACCCCTTGATTCCGCTGTTTGTTAGGAAATACTCTTGAAGCAGGTTTTGTCCCCAATCGATATTGTGCTCCCAGCATTTCATGAAAAGCTCGGACTGTTTAGGCGTCATCTTTTCGACAGTGAAAGATTCAGTTCTGTCTTTTATTCCTCCCATCGAAACAAGAAACAAGGGAACAATCAAACTCTTGAAACGCTTCAGCTCCTCCAGAAGGTCAAGGGTTAAGTTAATATCTTTATCTGTTTCTTCTGGAAATCCGATAATCAACGTAGCACATGGAACCCAGTAGTTCTCTGCCATAATCTCGAAAGCATCAATGACTACTTGTGGCCAGTCCTCAGGCTCGAAGGGCTTACATTTTCCCTTCATGTTTGCCTCAATCAGCTGAGGACTACCAGTTTCTAGTCCTGTTTGGCCGCTAAGCCATCCTCCCTCCTCGCCTGCCCCAAGGATATGGGAGATTTCCTCAACCACTTCTGGGGCGCTTGCAATAGAAGAGAGGGCGAAGTGGCTCATGGCAACCGAGTTGACTCCCGGATAGCTTCTGACTGTTTTGAAGAGGTCTATTACGGCTGTCTCGTTCACTTCTAAGCCTTTAGCCTTGTATCTGAGCACATCCTCTGCATGCAGTAGGGGTCTTCTGCCAGCTCTGAGGTTGACTTCAACCTCCTTCAGGATATGTTTTATTGAGCGGCAACGATAACGCTGAAGAGTTGGGACACAGAACTCGCAGCCGCGTCCACATCCCCTAGCCACTTCAACTATCCCATCTATAGTCGCCTCTTTAATCAACGGGATTTCTCCTGCCTCAGCCACATCGCCATGAACAACCTCTGGAAGGGGCTCTCCAGCTACGGCTTTCGCAAAAAGTTGACCTGCCGCCTTATCTCCCTCACCAACGACTACCGAGTCTATTCCTAATCGGCTTCGGGCTTCTCTATTTTCAAGTTGCCAGGCTCCAGGGCCTCCAACAATGATTCGGGGTCTATATTTTTTGACTGCAGGATGGCTGAGCAGTTCCCTGAATTTCAGGTTCATGTAGGCTTTGCCGTTGAACACTTGGGTGAATGTGGAAGTGGCTGGAGCTATTCCCAATGGGTCGGTTTCAGTGATTCCGATTACTTTTGTTTCGGAGCCTACAACTTTGTGGAGTTGTTCCGGGTGAGCAACAATCACGTCTTCCCTTTTGAAGCCGTAGTCCAGCAGGGCAGCTTCGATTTTTCTTGTTCCACATGGAGCATATTTGACTGAGCCATCCGAATTCACTGGAACCGATGGACAGAACGCCGAGAAGTACAGCCAATCAGGAAGTAGC
Source organism: uncultured Candidatus Bathyarchaeia archaeon (assembly GCA_964510635.1). Taxonomy (GTDB): domain Archaea; phylum Thermoproteota; class Bathyarchaeia; order Bathyarchaeales; family Bathyarchaeaceae; genus Bathyarchaeum. The sequence goes on along the minus strand of CAZEBS010000027.1, from coordinate 10,703 downwards.
CCTTTTGGCACGCAGGCGCTGAAGCCAAGAAAGATTCCTCCTTGGTACTCGCTCATCAAAGTTCTGTCTGCGGTTAAAACAACCTTGCATCCTTCATTTGCCCCCTTAGGCAATCGTGTACCCCCTGCGGTTCTAAGGTGAAACTATGTTCACATACAATTAAACACAAGCAGTTATTGAGCTTTCGGTTTTGTATCGAAAACGATATATTTTGCCTATGATTTCACGAAAACCATAAAAGCAAGGGCTTACCTATAACACAAAACCAAAGAGGAGAATGCTTTGTTCCTTGCACCTTTTGTCGCTACGCCTACGCCAGTAGTTCGCCAGATGCTTATTTTAGCAGACCTTAAGCCAGGAGAAATCCTATTTGATTTAGGTTCTGGAGACGGTCGAGCAGTAATAATGGCTGCCAAAGACTTCGGAGCAACATCTGTCGGCGTTGAATTAAGAGATGATTTAGCAAAGAGAGCCTTGGACAGCATTCAGAAACTCGATTTAACTGAGAAAACTCGCATCGTCCAGAAGGACATCTTTACTGTTAACTTGTCTGCAGCTAATGTCGTTTTTCTATACTTAACAACTAGTGCAAACGAAAAAATTAAGCCGAAACTGGAGGCAGAACTCGAACCTGGAACACGTGTTGTCTCTCACGACTATGAAATTCTTGGATGGAAACCCCTAAAAGTTGATACCTTCTGCGAAAACCCTAAGCTAGGTTACCCATCTCATACACTTTACGTCTACAAACGGTAGCTCCAGCCATTCTCGGTTCTTTTCGCGCTTTGTTTATAAGTAATAACAGCGTTATAGTTCTTGTGAACCAACTTGCGACCACCTTGTGAGGTTGTTGTGCGCTCTGTCCTGCCCGCCTTTCGATCTCTAGTAGCTAGGCGACTAATCGAAAAGTTCAATTTTTCCCAAGTGGCTGCGGCAAAAAAACTTGGAACAACCCAAGCCTCCATAAGCCATTATCTTTACTCGAAACGGGGAGAAAAGATGGTAAAGCAGCTAGAAGCCTCTCCCTCTGTGCAAGCAATAGTATGTGAGATCGCCGAAGGCATAGCCGCCGAGAAGATGTCTCCCTTTGATGCTATGTTGCAGTTCTGCAAGTTATGCGAAGCTCTAAGGTCCGGAGACCTGATTTGCGATTGGCACAAAGGTTGTTTAATGGTTCCAGAATCATGCAATGTTTGTCCCACACAAACAAAAAACAACGAATAACCCTTTATTGGCTGTCGGTTTCGCCCTAACACTTTTGACCTAGAAGCTTGAAAGTGGTTGTGCACAAAAGTTGCGCTCTTCTAAGAAAATTGGATGGACAGGTGCTTGAATTGCCGAAGAAGCGTCGCAGATATTTCCTGAAAGCGAAAGAGGTGAAAAGGTTTCTCCTAGAGGTTTCGGAAACGCTGGGAACAGACATTGAGCAATTTCTCGAATCAAAAACCCGCGTCGAAGTGAATGAAACTGAAACCGCTGAAATCTTCCTTTTCAATGGAAACCCGCTACTTGCAAGAGCTTATGGACTTTTATTTCCCACACTATTCTTTGAAGAGCTTTTTCCTCTGATGCCCAACCTTGTGGTGGACATGGGCGCCGTTCCTTATGTCTGTAAAGGAGCAGATGTGATGGCTCCCGGAGTTGTCTCCATAAACGGCGAATTCAAGAAGAATGACGTTCTTCTAGTCACTGATGAACGGCACGGTAAGCCCTTAGCTGTAGGTGTAGCCCTTTTCAGTTCAGAAGACATGAAAGTTGTTAACCGCGGAAAAACCGTGAAAACCCTCCATTTTGTAGGCGACAAACTCTGGAACCGTCTGAAGGGTTCCTGAGCTAAAACTTCTTGTTAGTTTCAAGGGCGATTCGAGGAAAATTGTTGCAGAATGGTGTGATTGCTTCATAAGAGTAATATAATGCTATTCTTGAACCTAGTTTTTTGAAGATTAGAAGCTGCATCAAGCGGAAATGTTTAAAATAAAACTTCTGTAACTAGTTAAGGAAGTGACATCACTTGTCGACCTCAAAAAGGGAGAACAAAAAAACTGAGAAGAAAGCCACCCTGAAAGCTCTGCCCCTACGCATCCTCGCTGACGTAGAAGTCATCAAACACGAACTCAAGCTTGGAAACATCATTATCCTCAAAATCACCCCTCTAGCTAGAAAAAGTATTGAAGATGTAAAGAATGCTGTGGACGAACTTTCTGCTTTCACGAAATCAATCGGAGGAGACATCGCCAGCCTAGGAGAAGAGCGTGTAGTGATTGTTCCAGATTTCATTAAAATCTGGCGCCCTGAAACTGTTGTCTCTAAAAAGGCGACTACCGCAGCTTGATTGTTTCCAGAACTTCTGGCACAAGCGCTTCCACATTATATTTCCTTTTAAAGAGGTGAGCCATGCTTAGGCTCTTTGATTTCTCGCCGTGAAGCACAATCACTCTCTCAGGTTTAGGTCTCATTCTTTGGAGGTAATTGACAAGCTGTCTTCTGTCTGAGTGTCCAGAAAATCCGCTGACTGACTCAACCTGCATCTCAACGTTCGTTACTTCCATCTTTCCGTTGCTGTTTATGATGGGAACGTCAGATATTCCCTTCTGGACTCTTGATCCCATTGTTCCATCGATTTGGTAGCTGACAAATATTATTGTATTCCGTTTGTCCCCTGCTAAACGTTTGAAGTAGTCGATTACTGGTCCGCCTTCTAGCATACCTGACGTCGCCAAGATTATGCACTGGTCTCCGTCCACAATCTCTTCCCTTGCGCTTGGATGCTCAACAATTGTGAAGTAGTCTGACTGGAATGGGTTGATTCCCTCGTAAAGAATGCTGTTTCTCACGTTCTTGGCCAAATACTCGGGATAAGCCGTGTGAATTGCAGTTGCCTCAGAGATCATGCCTTCCACAAAGACTGGAGCTTCCTTTAGCAGTCCCCGTCGCATGTAATCATCGATGATCAGCATGATTTCTTGGGCTCTTCCCACAGCAGGAACTGGAATCAAAACTTTTCCTTGCCTATCCAATGTATCGTTAATTATTGTTGTAATTCTTTGTTCTGAATCTGCTCTTGTGGGCATAATATCTCTAGGAGCGCCGTACGTGCTTTCCGTAATTATTGTCTCTACCCTCGGAAACATGGCAACGGCAGGCTCAAGAAGCATTGATTTGCCAAACTTGTAGTCCCCTGTGTAAACCAGATTATGAAGTCCCTCACCTATGTGAAGATGAACTAAGGATGCACCGAGAATGTGCCCAGAATTGTGCAGAGTCAAACGAATGTCTGGAGCTATATCTGTTACAGAGCCGTACCGTAGAGGAATAGTGTGCATTACAGTGTCTCGCACGTCTTTCTGACCGTAAGGCGCCATAGATCCTTGTTTGTTTGCGACATCCAAGTAATCCAGTTGAAGCAGCGTCATGAGGCTTGAAGTAGGAGCCGAACAGTAAACTGGTCCATCGTAACCATACTTGAAGAGAAAAGGAAGAAATCCACAGTGGTCCAGATGAGCGTGACTAATGACCACAGCATCTAAAGCATCTATGTCAAATTGGGGAGTATCCAATCTTGGAAATGCTCTCAGGGAACTTGTAGACCCTGGGTTGATGCCACAATCCAATAACACGTTACTTTCTCTTGTTTGAACAAGAATCGATGACCTTCCCACTTGCTGGAATCCGCCCAAAGCGGTGAGACGGACATCTCCAGTTTCGTAGACTGTGGGCCTGAAAATTCTTTCGCCAATGGAGCGCAGTATTCTTTCTCGTTCCTTGCTTTCTGAGTAAAGAAAGTGTCTCATGTGAGCGATGATTTTGGAGGGTATGGGTGGGCTTCTCAGAATTCGGGGTCGCCAATGAGTCTGTTTAATGATTTCTTGCAGAACCTCTCCATTCTTCCCAATAACGACTCCTGGCTTCTTTGCTTCTATGATAACTTCTCCGAGGCTTGGATCAAAGTTTATGTTCGTGATTTCAGCCTCTTCGGAGACAATCTTCTTGATGGTTCTCTCTGTTTCCCTTTCTTTTGATCTTATAGAAGGGTCAGAACGCACAACAATCCTTTTTCTGATCATTTTAACAATGTCTGCGATTATGTGGCTCTGCTCAACTAGAACCTCCGGTTTTTTTGTATAAACCGCAAGGGCTGGTCCCTCATACTCTATACGAGTGACTTCAGCCTGTGGAGGAATATTATTCAGTATATGTTGGCTTATGTCAACTTGGCCTTTCCCAGATGATGTCAAACTGTCTTAACGCTCCTCAGGAGCCCCCTAAAATGTCCTTTTTTTCGTCAGTGCTCAGTGCACGGTAACCATCTTTAGTTATGACAGCGATGTCAAAGTTGTTTCCGCTAGCTATGTCTCGTTTCATAGCTGAGTCAACAGCCCGCACGACCACCGGCAATATTTCTTCTATAGTGGCTCCTTCCTTGTATTTGTCTTCCAAAACTCCGTAAGCTATGGGGGAACCTGAACCTGTAGCCACACATTTCTCTTCTACGAGGCTGCCGAAAGGATCTAACGAGAAAACATGGGGTCCTGTAGAGTCAACTCCGCCAACTAGAATCTGCGCGATTAGTGGTGCTAAACGGGCAGAAAAGAGGACGTTTGCGACTAGCCGTGATGCAGCTTTTATCGGGATGGGTCTGCCATTGTTCAGTTTATAGAGTTTTGCATTCACTTTGAGTACCTCTACCACGCGTTGTGCGTCGGCGACGCTGCCTGAAATGGTCATGGCTATGTGGTTGTCTATCTGGTAGATTTTTTTGCCTTTTTTGTGGGCTACGAAATATCCCATTGTAACACGGGTGTCAGAAGACAAGATAACGCCATCTGTACAAACTACACCCACTGTTGTTGTTCCTTTTAATGCCATTTTCTCGATAGATTCATGCATTTTTTATGTCCCCCGAAAATTGATTAATAGCAGAATGACTCGGGAGAAGTCAGAGGTGTATATACTTCCCCGACGTATTTAAAAAGATTTCGAAACTGGGTTCTGTTAACTTCTTATGGGATAGGAAAGGGTGTTAACTGTCGTGGGATAGAAAGTTTCACGAAGAGCTTCTAAGCCCTCACGAAGAGTCTAATAGTAACTCATTTTTGGCTCTTTTGAATTACCCATAACTTGTGAAGCAATTCCACACACTTTAACTCATCTTTACAAGCTCTGTTGCTATGTAATCCCAAGCGATTGTTTTAATTTCAAACTTATCTTGCTTTATTTCTATTGTTAACAACTCAACATTTTCGGAACTAATACCGCTTTTTATGGATTCTTTAATTTTTGTGATTGCTGGTTTTATTTCATCATAAAGTCTAATGTCTTTTTTTGTCCCTTGCTTCTCAATGAGCATAACAAATTTGTTGTCTTTAACAACTAGTTCCATTTTTTCACTTCCTTATACTTTCATCTCTAACTAAAGACCATACTGCACCACGCTTCTTATTATATTCTCTCCATCGTCCAAAAGTTCCAAACGGGTCAAGTGCTCTCATTACTAATCGTATAGTTCTGATGTTGTAATTTACATCGTAAGTAGCATAAATTCCTCTTCTACGCCAATATCGTGCTTCTTTCAAACCCACCAAATCTAAAGAACTGACCTTTCCACCAAGTTCTAGCCATTCCTTAGTATGTTTGATTATTTCTTTCCTGAATTTTCCATCAAGAACCGCTTTAGTTCGACGGAAAGTTGCTGCAATATAATTTCCAGTTTTCCAGCCGTCAATTTCTGCCTCCTCATCTATCTCCGAATTTTTGAGCAATTCTCTGGGAATATGAGCTACGAGAGTTTCAACAACTAACTCTTTGACACTCTCTTCAGAAAGGCAACTGCACAAATGCTTGATGTCAATAGGTCCATGTCGTGTGTAATCATAATCGATTTCTATACAGTTCTCACTCAAATTGACAACTTCAAGGTATGGTAGGGGTGTCAAAACATTTTTTGCCCTCATTCTTGCCCTACGACATTTCAACCTTAAAATTGTGACTTGTTTTTCTACTAAATTTTCTTTCCAAAGACCAATAATGGTCCAAAATTGAGGTGTAGGAAAATATCCCACATATTTTGTTGTAGCAGTTTTAGCTCTTTTACGCCATGACAACGTAACCCACCTGTTTTAACCATTCTTCAACAGCGATGGGTACAACTTCCTCCATACTCATTCCTCTGTCATCAGCAGCTTCGCTCAGAACTCTCGCAAGTTTCGGCGCAAAATACACTCTTAATGCTACACCAGTTTCAGAAGCAAGAGCCTCTTCTTTAATTATCTCAATTGGTTTCTCAGGAAACATCTTAAAACGGTCAATGACTCTTCTAGCTTCAATTTGACGCAAGGGAGCAATCGTTTTTGAGATTTCTATCTGTTTGATTTCTCGCTCTTTCTCAGGGAGACGTTTCACTTCTTCAGTTCTGAAGGCTTCAGCAAGCATAGTTGCGTGTTCAAATGGCATAACGCCCTCTTGTGTTCTGTCCTGTTTTGGTGCGTAACGCACCACTTTCTTCCTAAGTTTAGGAATTAAATGTAATACTTGCATTGTTCTAACAATACGTGAGTGGTCAACACCTACTTTTTTAGATACGTTTCGAGTGCTTCCATAAATAGCGACAAGTGTTTTGTAAGCTCTAGCCTCTTCTTCTGGCTCTATATCTCCTCTTTGTATGTTTTCTGTTAATGATATCACGAGTGCTTCATCATCATTCAAGTCTCTCACAAATGCTGGAACTGATTTGAGTCCTGCTGCTTTTGATGCTGCAAATCTGCGTGAACCTACAACTATCTCAAACTTGTCTCCCACCCGTCTAACTACCAATGGTTGGAGTACGCCTTCTTCTTCAATTGACCTAGTTAACTCTGTAATGTCCCCCACTTCGCTTCTTACGTTTGATTTTCCAACAAAAAGCTTTGTTAATGGAATTTCTTCGATTTGTACCAAAGTTCATCGCCTGATGTTTCATTACTCACATTTCTTATATTTGGCTTTCCCTGAATAATTATTAGAGTGTACAATTCAGTTGCTCTGATTTGATTCTATATAATCTTTGATTAGTTGTTCTATTATCTCGTTCTTCTTTCGCCCACCATGTTTTTTTATTACAATAATGCTGAAATTTTTCCAAACATCTTCATCTATATTTATTGTTGTTTTTACACTAGTTATTTTCAGTCACCTCTCTCCAATCTCTATTAATCTGTATCACCTTATAAGTTTATTGCCTTCTATACAGTAAACCTTATATATGTGTATAACTGTATAACCTTATAGAAGGGGATAACCGTGTTGAGTCTTCAAGAACTCGAAAAGCTTCGCAAAGTAAGAGGCTTAGCGATTGTTAATAATCACAAGAATCACATACAGAGAGTTAATGCAGTTTCTTATCGAGTTATTTCTCAGAGTGGAAATGGTAGTTATCTTATTGTGCAATTGGACAATGGATGGAGTTGCAATTGCCCTGACCATCAATTTAGAGGAGTTAAGTGTAAACACATTTTTGCTGTCGAATTTTCTATTGCTCTCAGGAAAACTGTAGAGCGGATAGCTGAGCCTGCTGTGAATCCTCAGGCATGCCAAATTTGTGGTTCTGAAAACATAGTTAGGGATGGGGTTAGGCACAATAAGTGTGGGGACCTTCAGGTCTATTATTGTAAGACTTGTGGAAAACACTTCACTATCAATCTAGGTTTTGAAGGCATGAAAAGCACGCCTCAGGTAATAACAAGTGCATTACAGCTTTACTTTAGCGGAACCTCACTAAGAAATACTGCCAAATTCTTGAAGCTACAAGGCGTAAAGGTCAGCCATGTTTCTGTTTACAAGTGGATAACCAAATACATTGAGTTGATGGAGAAATATTTGGATAAAATTGTACCTAATGTTTCGGACACTTGGCGGGCTGATGAGCTTTGGATGAAATTCAAAGGCGATATGAAATATGTCTTTGCAATTATGGACGATGAGACACGTTTTTGGATTGCTCAAGAAGTTGCTGAAACTAAGCACAAACATGATGCTCGTAAGCTGTTTCAGATGGCTAAGAAAGTCACGGGAAAGAAACCCATGACAATGATAACTGATGGACTTCAAAGCTACCATGATGCCTACAAGAAAGAGTTCAGGACTCTTCGTAAGCCCAGAACAGAACACATTCGCCACATCAAACTCAAAGGTGACATGAATAACAACAAAATGGAACGCCTAAATGGTGAGATAAGGCATAGAGAAAAGACTATGCGGGGACTCAAGAAAGAGGATACACCAATTTTGAAGGGCTACCAAATCTTTCACAACTACATCAGAGAGCACGAAGGCTTAGACGGAAAAACTCCTGCCGAAGCATGCGGAATAAAGATAGAAGGACAAAACAAATGGAAAACACTGATCCAAAACGCAAGTCGATAGTGAAAATTTAATTGTTCAGTGCAACAACTTTTAAAAGCAAATCTTATTTCCTAATATATTAGGAAAAACCTATTATATTAGGGAAAAAAATTGCAAACCGAAACCGCTAAATGGCCTGTATATTACCCAGAATTAGAAGTTGAAGTGTTTGCTCCAAATTTTTATTTCAGCATGGAACAGAAGAGAGGCGAGTATTCAAAACATATTGTATTAAGTAAAAAAAGTGACTTCTCAGATTACTTCTTTGAAGCGCTAAAGGACGTTTTTAAGAAACTTCCAATTAGACCAGATACAATTGTAATAATTCCCTCTTCAAAAATGGGCCGTTTCTCTCCAACTGTAGATGAATTAGGAAGAAAATTGTCCAATTTTTTTGGGATAACTTATAGGAAGATCATTAAGCGAATAAAAGAGGGAAAAAAACTTACATCTTGTTCTTCGTGTGATGAACGATATACCGAAATTGCTGGTTCTTTTAAGGTTTTAGATAAGCTGTACGGTCAAAATGTAGTTTTGTTGGATGATACACGGACAACTGGAATGACCATTTTAGAATGTGCTCAAGAATTGAAAAAAGCAGGTGCTTCAGAGGTTGTTGCGGTTTGTTTGGGAATAAACAAAAATCAACTATAGTGGTGAAAGAAATGGGTTTAAATGAATCAGAACTTGTTCAATGGTTAAAGTTGGGCATGATAAAAGGGTTGGGACCTATAAAACTTCAGAGGCTTGTAAGCCTTTTTGGCAGTGTTGAAAATGTCTTTAATGTAAATTATCAAGAGTTACTTGATACTCGAATTGTAAAAGAAAAAATGTTACCTGAACTTGAAAAACTCAAAAACGCATCTGATATGAACTTTATTAGGGCAATACAAGAGTGTGTCACACATGGCATCCATGTGCTTCCATTGATTGATGAAAGATATCCACTAAAACTGAAACGTATGCCTTACCCTCCTTTGACGCTGTTTCTATGGGGAAATATTTCTTTGTTGGAAAGTAGGAAAATTGCAATTGTTGGAACTCGACAGCCTTCAGACGAAGCAAAAAAAGTGACCTTTGAGTTTTCGAAATATTTTGCAAACGAGGGACTTACTGTAATCAGTGGAGGAGCTGAAGGAATTGATACAGTTGCACATGAAGGTGCATTAGATTCAAAAGGAAAAACTATTTGTGTTTGTGGAACAGGGTTTTTCCATCCATACCCCCCACAGAACAAGTCTTTGTTCAATGAAATTAAGGAATCAGATGGTTTACTCATAAGTGAGCATCTTCCGAACTTTTCAGGTTCACGTTTTTCGTTCATTCAAAGAAATCGAATTACCTCAGGGCTTTCAGATGCATTACTTATTTGTGCCAGTGGAAAAACTGGTGGCTCAATGGTGCAAACAAGAATTGCTAAAGAACAACATATTCCAATTTTCTGTTTGGCTACGGACATGAACATTCAACCAAATGCAGGAATCAGACTTGCAATAAAGAAATTTGATGCACAAGAAATACGCACACCCCAAGAAATTCTCCGAAAACTTGACAAAAAACCATTGACTCTTGATACATACACGCTTGCTTAATTTTACCTTACTGACTCTTCGTGAGGGGGTTAGTGACTCTTCGTGAACTTTTCATCCCACGACAGTTAACAGGGGCTCCCATCCCATAAGAAGTTAACAGAACCCGAAACTGTAGTTCATGTTGTTGGAATCAACCATCTTAACGGCTGAGAACCTGAAACTTAATAGGGAGCCTTTAATCATATCCGTGATTGCACTGAAAATGCAGTTACATCGAATGCAGCTTCCCCGCGAAGTTGTAGTTGGAAACGAAACTTTACCTCTGTTAAGCGAGATTTGTAAGAGGTTAGGCTTTGACGAATCTGCGCTTGTAGTGACTGGTCCGGACACCCAAAGTATTGCAGGTAATATGGTTATTGATCTGTTGCGGGACAAAAAAATGGATGTTGACCATCTGGTTGTTAGCTCTTCTACATTGTGGGAAGTTCGGGCTGTTGAGAAGAGAATTCAGGAACTTAAACCGCAGGTAGTTCTTGGCGTAGGCGGAGGAACCAAAATCGATGTGGCAAAACTGAGTTCTACTCGTCAGGGAATTGCCTTCATTAGCGTGCCGACAACAGCTTCCCATGATGGTATTGCCAGTCCTGTGGCTGCTATCAAGGGACTAACTAAGCCCTACTCAGTGATGGCTCAGTCTCCCATGGCTATTGTGGCGGACACTGACATCATCATTAACTCGGATTACCGTTTCACTGCGAGCGGGTGTGGAGACCTTGTGTCCAAGTTCACGTCTGT
>CAZEBS010000026.1:0-17040 GCA_964510635.1 uncultured Candidatus Bathyarchaeia archaeon | reverse complement strand
TCAACGCAGTTTTTGACGTTTGCAGTTTGTTCTGAAGCAGATTTATCTGGTCAGTTGTGGTTTCAGTTTCGCTTTTGATTTTTTCCAGCTTGTTCTGGTGCTCCTGATTCTGTTCCTTCAGCTTGGCAACAGCTCTTTCTCTTTTCAGCACTTCAGCCCATGCCAGCTCCCGTTCAAGAAACCGCCTTTTCATTCGCAACTGCTTCTTCTGCTGGTACCTGTCATACTGTTCCCGCCAGTAAGAGAGGGTTTGCTCAGCAGACTCAAGAAGCTTCCCAACTGAGTCTCCTTGGCTTAAGATGCGGCTCAGCTTCTTTTGAGCCATCACAACATTTTTGCGGTAGGATTCGAAGCCAACAGCCGCCTCAACCATTCTCAGTTTTTCTTGGGTTGAAAGCACAGTGAATTGTTCAACCATGTTCTGCTGCATGATAATGAGCATGTTGTCGGGGTCAACTTCAAATTTGGCTAGAAGCCTGTTCACGTCTGCCTTGTTTGCGGCAGTGTTTTCCAGTTCGAACCAGTATTTTCCGTCTCTCCTCAATCCTCTGGTCAAAAAGATTTGGTCTTTTCTTATTTTTTTAACTGGGCGCCGTCCATCCCGTGGCGAATTGTCCAGAACAAGGGTGACTCGTGCTTCGTCTTTTCCGCGTCTAATCAGGTCGCTTAGGCGTTTGGAGCGTTCAGTAGAGGACTGCCCTAACGCCACTGAGATTCCTATGAGGATAGATGATTTGCCTGCGCCATTTGGACCGCAGACTACGTTGACGCCCTTCTTGAAGGGTATCCGCGCATATTCATAGGACATGAAGTTTTCCAAGATAACTTCTTGAATTAGCACCGACTATCTGACGCCCCTGAACACAAGTAGGAGACATTTTCCTCTATTAAAGGAGTTATGCGACATAAACGCAAATGGAAAGAAATTAAGGTTCCGTTTTTTGACACAACCATGAACAGCAGCAGGTGGGAACTGCAAAACCTTTTATTTTTTTCTTAGCAAATTCATTAGGGGGTATGTAATTATGGTAGATAATACAATTGTTCACTTTGATATCCCAGCAGAGAATCCGGAGAAACTGAAAGCCTTCTACTCAAAAGTGTTCAACTGGCTAATCTACAGATGCCCAGGACCTGCAGAATATTACATGATTGAAACTGTTCCCGTGGACGAAAAAGGAGCCCCTGTTAGATCCGGAGTAAACGGCGGAATGCACAAGAAAGACCAGCCTGAACAGAAGCCCGTCAACTACATCCTAGTCGAAGACATCAACGAGTCCATCCAAAGAATCAAGGACCTTGGAGGCACAATAACACAACCTAAAGAACAGGTTCCAGGAGTAGGATGGATGGCACAAGCCATCGACCCAGAAGGCAACCCCTTCGCCATGCTGCAAAGCACAAGATAAAACCAGAATTCAGTTCTAGCCCGTCATATTAGGAGCCTAATAGAGGTACATTGTTGAAAACAGTATTTTTTCTGAAAATCTGCTGAACAGCATCCGAAATCAGCCTTCTTTTTCATTCACATCAAACACGCAGCCCTTACTGAGTGAAGCTTTAAACTTCCTGAAAACGGTTCCATAATCCAGCTGGGACTTCACGGTAGGCGCAGCAAGTCTTGTCAACAAGTCTAAATCCAGAGACTGCTCAATAGTGTCGATTGCTTTGGCTCCGAACTCCTCATACTTTATCTCGATTTCAGGAATCGCCCCTCGCCCCTCCAACTGGACACGGGGCACTATGCCGAGGAGCTCGACGCCAACGTTGCTGAAGGCAGATTTGATGAAGTTTTTGATTTCTGGAGTGAGGTAGCTTGTGTAAACCTTGTTCAGTATCACTCCCACGGTTTTGATTCCAAGAGTTTTCATCAGATTAACGTAATTCAAACCTGTTACGAATGCGCCCTCAACGCCCGCCTTGTCACAGGCAACAACAAGAATTGTGGGTGCTCTCAGAACAGCCGCAATTTCCGCAGTTGATGACGGGCGAGCTACATTCTCGTTAAGGAAGCCAGTGAAGGAACCCATGGCACCTTCGATTATTAGGAAATCATAGTCTTTGTTTGCTTTTTCTACAGGTTCAGGGAGGGGCATCCAGCCAGTGTTGGCCACCCGTATTGACGAGTAACTGCTAATCGGCTCTTTGATCAAGTATAGGGCAGGTACGATGTCGCGTATGTCTCCGCCCACCTTCAGCAACCCAATGTTAAGCCCCCGCTTCTTTAAGGCACCAGCTACCCCAGTGACAACGAAAGTTTTGCCTGACCCACTTCCCGTTGCCGTAGTAAACAAAAGCACAGGAGCCTCTTTCTGACGAGACACTTTACTGTCTGACCTGATATTGGTGGATATGCCAATTTCGGATTTCATTTTAGCCACAAGCCGCGAATTAGTAGCCCTGATTTCTTCCAGTTCCTCCGCTGAAATGTCCAAAGATTTGAGGATGCTCTGGATGATGACAGGGTTTTCGTCCAGCAATGCATGAGTTAAAATTCCAGCCACGTTTCCCTCTCGGTTAGTGAAGCCTGAAGCAAAATCCTGAGGGTTACTAAAGTAGTTAACACATTTGATGTGGGAAACAATTATGGGTCTAGCCGCTTTACCGGGAACAATTTTGCCGTAAGTGTGGCAATGAAAACCTGTAACAGTTTCTCCGATCGTGTCGGTCATGAAACTTTTTCCAACAACAGATGCCGTGACACGGTCTGTACATATCAACGGCTGAAACTCCACATCCAAAATACCAAGCCCCTCACGGATAATCGGAGTGGACGACAAACGACCAATATCGGTTGCTTTGGCAAGAATTTGAAAACCTGAACAAATCCCGAGAACAAACTTGCCAGAATCAGCCATTTTTGTGATTTCTTTCAGTATGTTGTCGGTTATGCTCTGGGACTCTACAAGGCTGCCGCCAGGAACAATTAGTAGGTCAAGGATTTCTGAAGCTGGTTTGCCGTCTACACAACCGTCTTCTTTAACCAAGTCAGTGGGTAGGCTTCCGAAGCCTTCAAAACAGGGCAACGCTCCTGGCACATAAACTAATCCGATTCGATGACGCAAACTTATCCCCTGCCAATTCTAGGTGCAGAAATATGAGAACGCCCATATTTAAGTTGGACAGATTATCCATCCATTGAATGCTTTCAACTTGCTTCTTTTTTGGTAAGGCATTAACGTTTGTTCAGTTCCCTTGCGAGCATGGCTTCATGCTTTTTTATAGTCTCATATACCGCAACCTTAGTTGTAGCCCCGATTAACTCACCCATCTTCGAGTGCCCACCAGTGGTTCTCACCTTCTTGTCAGGGTCTACTCCAGAAACAACAATCATGTTATCCGTTCCTGTGCCAGTTGCCTGATTCTCGGGCGAAACCGAGCTACGGGCATCCATATCCTGAAGGGCAGCGCTCTTCGCTTCTGTCGCAGTTATAATGGCTTTTGCCAGCGCCCCATCAGTCAAAGTGACGTTAGTCAAAAGAATTATGTTAATTGTTCCAAGTGATTTTGTGTAGACGCCATCCTGTTCAACCCAATTAGCTCTATCGACGCCAGACCGGAGAGCATTACCCACTCCTCCAGTAGCCAAACAGCAAACTATACGATCCTGATACGACTTCTCGCAGACCGCAAGGTTGTTCATGTTAGCTCCTGTACTCAAAAAAGAGAGGCCATTACTGGGGATTCCCAAGACATGGGGAAAATCGTTTTCGAATGCCGAATAATCTTTCATGATGATCTGTGACAGCTCATCGGGCTGATATGAGTTAGCGACAAAACGTACTTTATCATAGCCCTTTAGTGTGGAGATAAGGCGGCGTTTTTCGTTAAATGAAACAAGCAATGTGTTCACGTCAATGTTTCGGAACGTGTGATAAAGAACCTCTGCTTTCACATTTTCCAGTTTCAGTTTGATTTCTTTTTTCTCCATTTCTTGAACCCGCCTACTATTATTCTGCTGCCCCTCTAAGTAAAGCTTTCAATCGTTAACTAAATATTGTGCACCATTATTTCTCGGATGGATTATCCATCCAAAAATTTATACTGTAGCCAGTGTAAGGGTAACCAACAGAACAAAATCTGAAGACAATTGAAGGGTGCAAAAGTGAAGTCAACTTGGGGACTAGCACGAGACAAAAGAGAATGACCGGTTGCTGGAGGCAGTAAAGAATTGTGTAAAAACGCGATTAGAATTTCTGGACGAGGAAAATGTTTGCGATAAACAGTTCTCTAGTTTTGGATTCTTTGCTGATATTTTCGTTAGCGTTTTTGATTGACGTGGTTTTCGGTGAGGTCCCAGACAACATTCATCCAACATTATGGATGGGTAAAGTCACAGCATACCTTAAGCCCAAACTCAGAAACAAAAACTCAAGGATTGAAAAGATTAACGGCATCCTCCTTTGCTTATTGCTTATGGCGCTTTTTGTGGCTCCAGTTTACTTCATCCTTTTTTGGATTCGTGAACTCCTTGGCTGGTTACCCTACATTGCTGCATCAGCCCTCATACTGCAGACCACTCACGCCATCAAATGCATGAAGCAGTACACTTTGCCAGTTGCAGATGCAGTAAAGAAGGAAGATTTCGAAAAGGCAAAGCAGTTGCTGCCCTTTATTGTGAGACGAAATCCAGATGGGCTGACTGAACGACACATCATTTCGGCGGCAGTTGAAACAATAGCTGAAGGAACAACAGACGGAATAACCTCACCTTTCTTCTATTATGCTCTGTTCGGTGTTCCAGGAGCAGTTGCCTTCAGGGTCGTTAACACTTTAGATTCCATGGTCGGATACAAAGACCAAGAACACATCAACATCGGCTGGTTTTCAGCCAAGACAGACACGATACTCAATTACGTTCCCGCAAGACTGACCGGACTTATTATGGTCCTTGCCACATTAATCCTGAGAGGAAACTGGAGAAAATCATGGATAATCCTGCAGCGGGACCGAAAAAAGATGGCAAGCATTAATGCGGGGTGGACAATACCAACCATGGCTGGAGCATTAAACATCCAGCTGGAAAAGCCAAGTTTCTACACTATAGGAGACAACAACAACCTGTCGCCAACCCACATCCCAAAAGCCCTACGCCTAATGCTGCTCACAGCCATCCTATTCTCCCTCATCATAGTTACCCCAATCATAATCACAAAAACAGTGATAGTGTCAGAATTGTTCGCTATCCTAAAATCCATTGCTCTGATTATTTAACGAAATCTGCAGCCCCAAACATATTAGGAGCCTAATAGAGGTTCATTGGTGAAAAGAGTCTTTTTTCTTGAAAAACACAGAAGAAGCATAATTTGGTCTTTGATAAGGCTTATAGGAGAAGGCATCTTTAATGGAAAGAAGAGTGGACATGTCCTCGAAACTAATTGTCGTGAAGGTTGGAACTGGAAGCCTAACCAAAAACGGCGGAACCCTCGACACAGAACTGATGCAAAAACTGGTTGACCAGATAGCGGAGGCCATAAAGCAGGGCAACAAAATCGTTTTCGTCACCTCCGGAGCCGTAGCCGCAGGCATAGCCGAGCTTGGAATCCCCCCTAAACCTAACGACATAGTCTTCCAGCAGGTTTCAGCCGCAACTGGACAGAGTATAATCATGTCCACGTACCGCGAACTCTTCAAAAAGCATGGACTAAAAGTTGCTCAAATTCTTTTGACCGCAGAGGACCTCTCGAACAGGGCAGCCTACCTCCACGTATGTGACGTTCTAGATATGACGTTGCAGCTGGGCATCGTTCCCATTATCAACGAGAACGACGTAACGTCCACTGAAGAGCTGATTCCCGTCACGAAAGGCTACAAAGTGAATTTCAGCGACAACGACATCCTATCAGTCCTTGTGGCCAACGCCCTAGAAGCAAATCAAGTCATCATATTATCCAACGTAGACGGACTATACACCATGAACCCAAAAAAGCGGGACGCAAAACTGATCAAAACAGTCGAGGCAATCACGCCAGAACTCAAATGCACAGTAGAGGGAAAAAGCCGCCTCGGCAAAGGAGGTATGAAAACAAAACTGAAAGCCGCAGAAATCGCCACAACCAGCGGCGTACCCCTAGTGATAGCCAACAGCCAACAAGAAAACGTGATACTTGACATAATTGCAGGAAAACAGATAGGAACCCTCTTCAAGCCCCAGAAGCGGCTGCCCCAAATAAAACGGTGGATAGCCTACGGTGCCTCAGTAAAGGGACAGATTGTCGTGAATGAGGGCGCAAAAAAGGCGATACTGAAGGGCGCCAGCCTTCTTCCCGTTGGCGTAGTCCAGCTCACAGGAACCTTCAATGAAGGAGACGTGATCAGCCTCGTGGATCAGGATGGTACAGAGTTCGCGAAGGGAAACCCAAACTATAACAGCGGCGAAATAAACATCATTAAAGGGCTGAAAACAAACCAAATCAGAAGAGCCCTCGGATACATAAGATGCAAAGAAATTATTGCCCGAAAAAACATACACATAACAGAGTGTGAAGAAAGATGATAGAAGAAATCTGCAAAAAAGCAAAAGCCGCCTCATCGCAGCTGGCAAAAACTTCCACTGAACAAAGAAACAATGCATTATGTAAGATGGCAGACTCTCTTGAACGGAACTGCACCCAAATTCTGGAGGCAAACCAGAAGGACGTGGAAGCTGCCCGAGCCCGAGGCGTAAAAGAGGCGCTTATTGACAGGCTGATTCTGGACAAGCGCCGAGTAACCAGCGTGGCATCCACTTTGAGGGAAGTGGCTGAGATGCGTGATCCCCTTAACGAAATCGTGAAAACATGGACTCGACCTAATGGCTTAATCATCGGTCAGCTTCGTGTGCCCCTTGGCGTAATTGGAATCATCTACGAGTCCAGACCTGACGTCACATCAGAAGCGTCTGGGCTGTGCATAAAATCTGGAAACGCCATAATCCTGAGGGGCGGCTCAGATGCCATAAACTCGAACAAAGCAATAGGAAAAGCGCTACGAGCCGCGCTGGAAGAGGCAGGATTAACAAAGGACATAATACAGGTTGTTCCCGTAACCGACAGAAGCTACGCTGAGCAGCTCATGCAGATGAGAGACTACATTGATGTGCTGATTCCACGGGGAGGAGCCAGCCTGATAAAGACAGTAGTGAAAAAGTCCACGGTTCCGGTCATCGAAACAGGAACAGGAAACTGCCACATCTACGTTGAAGAGGACGCTGACCTAACAAGGGCAATAGACATAGTAATCAATGCCAAATGCCAGAGACCCGGCACATGTAACGCCGCAGAGAAGCTTCTGGTTCACAAGAATGTTGCAAAACAGTTCCTGCCCAAAGTGGTTTCTGCCCTCAACCTGAAGGGCGTTGAAGTCAGGGCATGCAAGAAGACTATGCAGTTGCTTCCTAACCTGAAACCCGCCGTTGAAGAAGATTGGGGAACTGAGTATTTGGACCTGATTATTGCCATAAAAATAGTGGAAGGCATAGACGAGGCAATCGCCCACATAAACAAGTATGGCACTATGCACTCCGAGTCGATACTAACAGCAGACTTTGATAAGGCACTGAAGTTTATTCGGGAAGTGGATGCTGCAGCAGTTTACTGGAACGCTTCTACACGATTCACGGACGGCAACCAGTTCGGACTAGGAGCAGAGATTGGAATAAGCACCCAGAAACTCCATGCAAGAGGACCAATGAGCGCACAGCATCTAACAACAACAAAATTCTTTATCCTAGGCAGAGGACACGTCAGACCCTAGGAGCCACGTCATTCCGCAGCGAATCTTGAATGTTTAGGTATTTGGCAGATACTGGATGACGTATACTTGCTGGGGGCTGCTCCCAAAGGTTGTCTCCAGCATAAAGCTGCCAGAATCAACCAGCGTATCTAGGGCATCATAGGCTTTCAGTTCTGACTGGTAGTAAGTTTTGTTGCCGTTTTCGTACAGCAGCAGAAACTTCACATTCAAACTTTCACACTGCTGAATCAGCACAGTCTCATCGAAGACGGGAGTGTAAACGTCGGCAGGGTCTTCAGGATACTCCAGTAGCACCCTTTCGCTTGAATCATACTGGAGCAAAAAGAAATTTACTGCATCTGGACTAAAGTAATTCACTGGAAACAAGAGCACTGCAGCATCATTTGGCGCCGAATTCTTGCTTACGTATCGGCTTGCGGCTTCGGCAGGGACCTGAACATGCTCTAGTTCTATCCAGTAGTAGGCGTTCATCAGACTGTAGATGACAGAAGCGGCAATCAACAACACAAAGAGGACGGCAGCAACCTTACACAACAGTGTTCGGTGGGATTTGGTTTGGCGTGTTCTGATAGGTGCTGTTATTTTGTTCCATATGATTAGAATGAAGTCTGAAGCAGAGACTGCCAGTATAGAAAATAGTGGTATGACGTAGCGCCAGTTTCTGTTTGAGATGAAGAGGGTATAGAATACGTAGATTACGATGAACCAGATTAACGAGAACTTGTCTTCTGGTTTTCTTCGCCATATCCAGTAACTTAGCCCAAGAAAAGCAAGGATATAGATGGGCAACGAAATCGGATGCAGGTCCATGTAAGGGTAGGTCATCTCTACAAGATAGAATATTGGAAGAGGAATCCGCTTACCATACTCAACTCTTTCGTCACTGCCCTCTGAAAGCGTATAAAACCATCGTGAAATAGCCTCAGGAGTTACCTGCTGAGACATAACAAGAAGCCACGGCACAACAATAGCTCCCGCAACAATTGCCAACAGAACAAACTTGCGCATGTTCTTTGTTAGGCGCTTCCTTAACATCAGGAGCCCGCTAACTAGCATGACTACGCCGCCGACTATGGTCTGATACTTGGCGAGGACCCCCAAACCCAGTGCCACGCCGCTTAGAAGCAACATTTTTTCGTTGTTTGTTCGCATCCAAGAAAAAAACAAGAGCAGCGAAACAGAGAAAAAGAACAGCAACATGGTTTCGATTAACGCCATTCTACAGAGAATAATGAAGCCAGGCATCGTCGCCAACAGAACACTTGAAAGTAATGCCTGTTTGGGTCCATACAGGCGATAGGCGTACTCAAAGACAGCCCATACTGAAAGGACGCCGAATGTGAGGGCAACAAGTCTGGCTACGAAGAGGCTTGGACCCAAAAAAATGTAGGCTAATGCTGTGGTGGCGTCGAATATGGGAGGATAGTACGAGAAATGCAGGTAATCTTGGAACTGTCCACGGCTTAAATGTAATCCACCAACCAGATGTTGCGTTTCATCCCATTGAATCAGCGCATAATCCAAGTACAACGCCAAAAAGGCTGCATACACTAGAAGAATAACCAGAAGAGCTAAGCGCCACCTGTCGAAGCGCGCCACAACACCAGAGAAAACAGAAGCAAGCCTACCTGCCATTGCAATCCCCACCAATCAGCGCATATGCTCTGCAGATACTAAGCGCCTACAGCATATAACAAAAACGGAAACAAAAAAGAAGCTTGTGTGCCAGATTATGCTTTGCCTAGGGCTTTGGTTAGCAGTTCCATGGTTTTTACGATGTGGTCTTTGGTTTTGGGGCGAAGGACTGGACTGAAGCATTTTTTCACGTACATGCCATAGACGAGAATTTCGCGGGGGTCAGGCTCAGAGAGGGCTTCAATCAGCAAATCCAATATCTGCTTTCTGGCTTCGCTACTTTCAATGGTCTTCAACATGTCCGCAATCTCTTTCTCTGAATCTTTCTTCTCGACGCGTTTCTTGGGCTTGTAGCCTAACTCTTCAAGTTTCTTTAGAGCCATATCTGCTCATCTCCACTCTTCTGGAATTAAATTCTTTACTGCAACTTTTCTGGTTTTCTGCTCAACTTCTTCTTGAGTCATCAAACTCAAGGCGGATTCAGGGCACCATTCAATACACTGAGGAGTGCCATCGCACAGGTTACATATCATAACCGTCTTTTTATCTTGATTCAAGAATATGGCGCCGTACTTACAGCTTTCAATACACCAGCCACATAGGTCACATTTATCGTCGTCAACAATAATCACACCTGTTTCTTCAGACTGTGTCAACGCTTTTCGGGAACATGAACGAACACATGGAGCATCTTCACAAAGTCTGCACGACATAGGCATGTTAACAAGCAAATGGAAAGGTAAGACTTTGATTCTGGAAAGTTTGGGATCAAAAACGTTCTCGTTTTCCAACGCACAAACAAGCTCACATACTCTGCAGCCCGTGCATTTGTCAAAGTCTGCGCCGACAAATTTTCGTTCATTCGCAACCTGCCCGGACATCACTATCACATCATTATCTAAGGCAACCTGTAACAATACGTGAGATACTTATAACTTTTCATTTTCGTAGAACAAGCAACTAGTGTGTGTTCTATCGCATGTGTTTCATTTTTATCCTGAAATCTTGCACTGTTGACCGGAAGTCATTTCTCACGAAGCCCTTGTTGACAAGTTCATAATCTCTTACGCGCCTCTTGGACTGAAATATGAGCCTCTTCTTCCATATTTCAGGCAAATCTTTAATCGGGCTCATCAGTCCCCTCAGAGTCGCTTTAGCCTCCTCATTCTTCCTCACGGCAAAAAAGCCAACAGAAACAACAAACGTGAAAAAGGCCAGAACCGAAAACCTCCACCAAACGTTTCTGAGTTCATAGTTTTTGAGGACTGTACGTACTCTGTTCTTGGAAGAATGATAAAGCATCATTCCGCTTACTCCCCGTAGAACGCCTCCGCGATGAATCACCACAGCAGATGGAACATAGAGTATCCGGTATCCCAGCAGCCTCACTCGGAGGGAAAGGTCGGTGTCATCATCGTATATGAAGTAGTCGGGGTCAAAGCCTCCAACCTGATCGAAAATCTCCCGTCGAATAATGCAGCAGCCCGCAGACGCTGCTAAAATCTCGAAACCTTCTTTAAAATTCTCCGCTTTTGAGCCATAGTTTGCAGCCCATGTTCCTAAAGCGTCAACCTCTACACAAACATAATCTAAACAGTTCTTGTCTTCTGCCAAAACCAGTTTAGCCTGCGCTAACCCGACGGAAGCATCGTTTTCCATTACTTTAACCAGTTCACAGAGCCAATTCTTAGCCTTGAATTCTGTGTCGCTATCCAAAAAAACGAGGTATCGTCCTTCCGTGTTTTGGGCGCCAATGTTGCATCCTTCAGCATGCCCTACATTCTCGCTGTTTTCAACAAATTTTATGCGCGGGTCTGAACTGAAAGAGTTTCTGATTTCAGTGAGGCTCCCGTCTGTTGATGCGTTATCGACCACAACAACTTCGTAGTTAGGATAGTCTGTTTTCGAAAGAGTGAGTAAACACTGCTTCAAAAGTTCCTTCCCGTTATAGTTTACGATAACAACCGAAACAGAAGGGAAATTTTCACTCTTTTCAGACACGCATACCACCCTACAGAACAAGATTTAACATGTTCCTGCGCATTTTCGCGGTTCATAAAGATGTTTAGGCTAGCTTAAAGGTTTTTTTGGCGTAAAAAATAAATGGTTTTGAGTTGATTCTACGAACAGGTAAAAGAAGCGATTTTGATGAACGACTACAAAACACCTTGTTCCGTCACTGTCGTAGTTCCTGTGCATAACAGAGAACTAACAATCCAGTCGTTACTGGAGTCTCTCCAGAAGCTGGACTACGACAGGAACAAAGTAGAGGTGATTGTAGTTGACGGAAACTCCACGGACAAAACTCAGGAAATAGTCAAAAGATATCCCGTGAAGTTGATTGTTGAAAAGAGGAAAGGACTGAACCGTGCTAGAAATGCAGGAATAAAGTCCAGCAAAGGCGACATCGTGGCATTCACTGACTCCGACTGCATAGTTCCTCCCAACTGGATAACAAAAATCGTCGAAAATTTCCAAGACCCCAAAGTCAGCTGTGTAGGAGGAAGCGCCAAAGCCCTTGACACCGACTTCATGTCCCAATATGCTGACAATAGTGTCGTGCGGTTGATGCCCTTCTTCACTAAACGGGAAGAACTTGACAGCGTGAAACCCTTCTTCCGTCATCCTGCAGGATGCAACATGGCTTTTAGACGAAAAGTGGCTGAAGATGTTGGCTATTTTGATGAGAACATCCAATACGGCTTTGATGAAGTTGAGTTTGCTGACAGAGTTTGCAAGGCTGGATACAAGATGGTTCTGGACCCCGATGTTGTGGTCTGGCACAAACACAGGTCAAGCCTCAAAGATTTTCTGAAGCAGAACTTTCAGTATGGTAAAGGAAGCGGATTAGTCCTCAAACGGAACAAACTGAAGGACTCGGTTTCTAAATGGTCCCTAATGAGCATGATAGGCTTCATAATCTGGATGACGATCGTTGGAGGGACAACCTTTCTGACGTTAACGGCATCTTCCAACATCTCCATCTGGATATTATTCGGGTTCACTGGCTTGCCCATGACCTTGTTGGCTATAGTCTACGGGTACAGGGCACTGCAAAGCAAGAAATTCAGCAGAATGCTCGTGTACCCTTTCATTGACCTTTTCAGGGTTCTCTCTTTCTGTTGCGGTCTAGCGTGCCAACTCCTCAAAAGAACACGAAAACAAAAGCCACAGACGACATCCTGATCAGGTCCAAAGCATCGTCACTGTTTATCCCTGAAGCAAATATTCCTGATACGTGAACATGTCGAACCTCGCAATTCTTCTTAAATCACGTAAAGATGTCTGTTCCAGTGTTCAAAGGAGAGGGAAGCCCATTTGGAGCACAGGTCTGGTAAGGGTCACATTCACGGCATATCCAAAGCTGTATTCGATGGTGCCCAAAGAAAGAAAATGCAGAAACTCAAGTTAGCCAAATGCATGAAATGCGGTCGTTTAAACCCTTTCAGACCTGAATCCAAGGGCATACAATTCATGGCAATCAGATGTAAATACTGCGGCAGCATAATCTCCTTTGGCGTAAACGGGAAAGAGTTTAGCATCAGCAAACGTGCAGAAATATTTTGTGAAAAGTGCGAAGATGACTGCAGACAATGTCCAATCAACAAATTAACTAACGAACACACTTTTTTAAGAAAACGTCACATCAAATAAAAGAGGATGTTAACCGCAGTTAACTGAGAACAAAAATCTGCTTCTGTAAAACAAGAATATATGAATTAAAAAAGAAAAAGAAAAGAAGAAGGCACTTTAGTATCTTCTTCGCTGGTATCCGCCGCTTCTTCCGCCGCCTCTACCGCCACCGTATCCGCCGCCACCTCTTCTGCCGCCGTAGCCGCCGGATTGTCGGTATGGTCTTCGGAAGCGTCTTTCTTGTTCATATTTTTTGTCTGAAAGGTTGTTTTCTGTGTTGACTTCGGTTATTGGTGATTCTTCTAATACTTCGTAGCTGCCGTATTTTCCTATGTTAAGGCGCATGTTTCCTCTGAAGAGGTTAATGTACCCGTTAGTGATTTGTAGGGTGGCTTCTTCGTTTATTGCATCTATTTTGTCGTCCCAAAGGGTCATGTATATGGTGGCTGTTTCGTCTCCAACCAATGCATCTGCAACTCTGCGGACGGAATAGTCGCGACCAGTTACGCTTCTAACTTCGCCTTTAGATACTACTTTCACGATTGTGTTGACGCCTCTAGAATTTGGGGTCAATGTTTCTACTTTTACGAGCTCTTCACTTTCAGATGGTTCTTCAGTCGACATCTCATCTACATCCGATTTACATGGTGTTTGGCTAGAGGCGCTTCTTAAAGATTGCGGTTTTAGTACATTGGCTGTAATGTGTTAAAACCTGAAACATTGTATCAAGTTAAAAAATAAAAAATCGACATAGCATACGACATGCCACTCATAATTTATAAGTTCCCCGCTGCAAAGCTTTATTAAAAGGTGTTTTTGTTTGCGTGGGCAAAGAAGATTCCGAGAGCGAGCACCCTATGTTCCACTAGAAAAGATTGATGATTACAGCTGGCGCATACCCCAAAGCTACAAATCAGGTATGCGTGTTCCCGGCATGGTCTTTGCCGACGATCAGCTCATAGAAAAAATGAAAACAGACAGGACCCTTTCCCAGTGCGCTAACGTTGCTCACTTGCCAGGCATTTACAAGCATGCTGTTACATTGCCTGACGGTCACGAAGGATACGGCTTTCCCATAGGAGGCGTTGCTGCTACAGACTATGAGGAAGGCGTGATAAGCCCAGGGGGCGTGGGCTACGACATCAACTGTGGAGTCCGTCTGTTGACCACGAACCTTTCTGAAAGCGACGTAAGACCCTATCTTGCGTCCCTCACCACCACCATCTTCAAGAACGTTCCCAGTGGACTCGGTAGCAGCCGCAAAGACTTCCGACTGAACCTGCATGAACTTGAACAGCTGGTCACGGAGGGCGTGTCGTGGGCAGTAAAGAAGGGAATGGCACGACCTGAGGACGCCAAGCACTGCGAAGAGGGAGGATGCATGGAGGGCGCTAACCCTGACAAGGTTTCTTCCAGAGCCAAACAGCGAGGGCTTCCTCAAAGCGGCACCTTGGGCTCAGGAAACCACTTCCTGGAAATCGGAAAGGTTAACAAAATCTACGACAAGAAGGTGGCTAAAACCTTCGGGGTCACCCATGAGGGGCAAGTAACGGTTCTGATTCACTGTGGTTCCCGCGGATTCGGACATCAGACATGCTCAGATTACCTCAGGGTCATGGAACGAGCCGTCCAGAAATATAACATAGATGTACCTGACAGGGAACTTGCCTGCGCACCCGCCACAAGCGACGAAGCACAAGACTACTATCAGGCTATGGCATGCGCCGTCAACTACGCCTTCGTTAATCGGCAAGTCATCACTCATTGGGTTCGCCAAAGCTTTGAAGAAGTCCTCAAGAAGCCAGCAGAAGATTTTGGTTTAGACTTGGTCTATGACGTTGCCCACAACATCGCAAAAAACGAAGAGCACAATATAGATGGGAAACGAACCAAAGTTTGGACTCACAGAAAAGGGGCAACAAGATGTTTTCCGCCCGACCACAAGGATGTCCCAGCTGACTACAGAAGCGTAGGCCAGCCAGTGATTATACCTGGAAGCATGGGCACAAGTTCGTGGCTGCTGGTTGGAACCCACAAGGCTATGGATGTTTCCTTTGGTTCCACCGCTCATGGAGCTGGACGCATGTTAAGTCGGTCAGCTGCGAAACGGAGGTTCTGGGGAGGAGACATAAAAAGGAGTTTGGAGAGCAGAGGAATTGTTGTCAGGTCAGCCAGTTCCGTTGTTTTAGCTGAAGAGGCGGATTCAGCCTACAAGAACGTGGACAATGTGGTGGAGGTAAGCGATAAGGTGGGAATCGCAACCCGTGTTGTCCGGTTGGTTCCAATAGGAGTCGTAAAAGGCTAAACCTGCACAACCAACGTTTAGCGCTGTTGTGTTCTCAGGAAATGAAAGAGGTACTCCTGGGCGTAGCCAGCATAATCTCCAAAGTATTCTCTTCCAAACTGGGCGATTGTTTCGTATTCCTTTGGCGTGATTGAGCCCTTGCCGGAGACGCGTTTAATGAATGAATAGTCAAAGTGGCTAGCGTACAGGCTTGTGGCTGCCCGTTTCATCCACACATCTATGGGAAAAGCCTCAAGCTTCTCCAAAGAAAACAGGAGAACACAGTCAGCAACTTTCTGTCCCACCCCAGGCAAATCTAACAGTTCTCGTTTAGCATTAGGGTAATCCATGCGTTTCAGAGCCTCTAGAGACAAGTTTCCGCTGTCAACCCGTTTTGCAGTCTCCACAACCCGTTCAGCCCTGAAGCCTAATCCGCAGCTTCGCAGGTCTTTGCAGTCGAGTTGGGCAAGGTCTGCTGGCTTCGGAAAAGTGTAGAAGTCAATGCCGTCAAAGGTTAACCGTTTTCCGAACTGTTTGGATATGCTGTTGACCATTTTTTTGATTGCTGGAATGCTTTTGTATGTTGCACAGATGTAGGAGATGAGGCATTCCCACGGCTCTTGCCGGATTATCCTTAATCCACAGAAACGCCTGATAGCCTCTCGAATATGCTCGTCTTTACTTATGTCGACGAAGATAGACGGCAGGTCGTCGTCCAATCGCAGGTAGCTTTCAATAAACCCTCTGCTTGGGGTATCTGGAAAAGCCTCAAAAATCAGCTGTTCGCCGCGCTGTCTTATCTTAATGACCTCATCTGCAGTTACGCCGTACCACCAGTCACCCAGTTTTTGCCATCTGAAAAGCTGACCGCAATCTAGGGTGTGCTCTAAACTGAAAGGAACCTTTTGCCTGTTCAGCTTAATCTCCATGGCTGTTCCTCGGCACTTTTACGTCTCCAAGAAAGGGTTGTACCGTTTTTCGTCGCCTATGGTGGTGGCTGGTCCGTGTCCACAGTACACCGTAAAGCTGTCAGGCAAACACAAAAGCTTGGTTTTGATTGACCGCATCAGATCATTGTAAGAGCTGCCGAGAAAGTCGGTTCGTCCTACTGAACCCGCGAAGAGGGTGTCTCCGGTGAAAACGGTATTGTCTGCCAGGAGGGATATGCCGTCTGGTGTGTGTCCTGGCGTGTGGAGAACCACCAGCTTGAAGTTGCCCACCTGAAGGACGTCTCCGTCCCGGAGTTTCCGGTCAGCATTTACGCGTTCGATTGCGTTTTCGTGGATGAGGATGGGGGCGCCTGTTGCCTCTTTTATGTCCTCGTTTCCGACTACGTGATCGGGGTGACCGTGGGTGTTGATGATGTACTTGACTTTGAAATCATTCTGTTCTATATAGTCTAGAATCGGTTTAGTTTCCCTTTCGCTTTCCATCCCCGGGTCAATAACCGCTGCCTCTCTGGTTTCTTCACAGCTTACAACATAGCAGTTTGTGGATAACCATCCAACCGGGAAACTTTTCACTATCATCAACATACCTCAACGAAACTTGACAACGCATATCAAAAAGAAAACCAAACTATAAAACTATCCAAATTAGCGTACACACAGGTGGTAACTATTTGTTTTTGCATTGTTTTGTTACCTGATATGAAGTAGCGGGTCGCCCTGGTTTGTCGCCCAGTTTCCACCAGTTTTCCCAATCCCTGAACTCGTATCCGCGATCCCCTAAGCGCTGAACGTCCAAACTTAGGT
>CAZEBS010000025.1:0-19328 GCA_964510635.1 uncultured Candidatus Bathyarchaeia archaeon | reverse complement strand
CGGAAATAGTTTTTTCCCATAGCCTCAATCATGTCGCCAATATCATATCTGGGAAACAGACAAGAAGAAATTATGAGGCGCCCCCACTCACCCCGCTTGAGCTCATGAAGCATCTTAGTGCCTTTGCCTGTCTCAACCTCAAAATAGTAAGCATCATAGTTCGGAGAAATATACGGCAAATCATCCAGCTGCTGGGCAAAGGCTCCCTCAGTGGCACTGTACATCTCAACTATCGGAACCTCACCGAACTGTTTCCTCAGAACAGGACCATACTTAAACTGAATCTTCGGGACGCTGGTGCAAACAAGCACCTTGAAATTCCACAACTCTTTAGGCAGTTTTCCATGCCTCCGCTGAACATACCTAGCAAAAGAAGAAATCACAGGCGTCACTCCAATAGCAGCAACCACAGGCTGATCCAAGGCAGATTGGTAAACCAGCTCGAACCGTTTCTCCCAGTCAGTTCGGGTAATGCCAGAGCCCAGAGCGTCTATCTCCTCCTGTCTAGGCAACAGGCTGACCTCATTTAGCATTGGATTAAGTTTCGCGTAGGTTCCTGAGCTGTATCCATAGGTTATTTTTTGTCCGCCAGCGTCCAGGGTGGTTACTGTTGACGGAAAATTGAGATTCAGTATCTTTCCTGCCAGAACATCCATGCTGTTCTGTCTAAGGGCATAGTTTGTTATTGCCCGTGCTCCACACCAGAAAATCTGTTCAATATGACTTTTAGTGACTGGAAGAACCTTAGATTTACCGGTAGAGCCGCGAGTCATCACCCAGCACAACGGCGCCTCAGGCAGAATAACCGAATGGTTCCCAGATTTAACCTTTTCAAGGTATGGACGGAGACCCGTGTAATTGATTGTCGGAAAGTTTTGCCGAAACGATGAACCGTCTTTGACTTCTTCGGCGCCACAGCTTTTTCCGTAGTCCGTTTTGGCGTAGCCTACAAGCAGTTTCTCTAGGATTTTTTGCTGTGACTCAACAGGGTTCTTTAAGGCTTCATGCCAAGGGCTAACGATTTGTTTCAGGATGTCTACGCCACTCATTGCTGTCCCATCAACCAACAATAGCATAGGTCATGTTCGGCTTAAAGGGCACTGTTTTGCTGGACATGTTTAGGGTCGCGGATTCTTTCCCCTTGCCATAACTGCGCCTACTGCCACACCTATGATAACGATGGCACCGATTACAATTAAGATGAATGGCCAGATGGAGTGTACGTTAATGAATCCAGACACTGCGAGATAGGACATGAAGCCAAACAATATCAAGATAACTCCACCCACTAATGGACCTAAAATGCTGTATTCTTGTTTCTCATACTTCTCATGTTGCTCGCCTTTCTCCATCTTCTCCTCTTTTTCTTGCTTCTCTTGTTTCTCCTGCTTTTCGTCTTTCTCAGCCTTTTCGTTTCTGTGATATTCAGGAGGCATAGGTGGTCTAGGAACTATAGCTTTTAGAGAGGCGCCGCATCTGGGACAAAATGAATTTTCTTTTTTTACTTCTGAGCCACACTTATGACAATATGGCATGTTTTTCACCTTCACACAAGACTTAGTCCTTTATTATCCCATTGAGTATTTAAAACATATACCTCTCCAAATCATAGAGAAATATTATAAGCGGTACAACAAGAAAGCAATATTGAGGTGAATTGTTTGACCGAAAACAATGACATCCACCCCAAATACCAAGAGGGGTTATTCACCGCCATTTCTGTTGGATTTGGACTCCTCCTTGTAGGAGCACTCTTTATCATAACACCTAACCTGTTTGGCAAGATTGTAGATTTCTTCAAAGACATCGGAGTGGTTGAGGTCCCGAACACGAACATGATATTCCTTGCGCCAGAGTTACCAGGACGCCATTTAGTAGTGTATCAGGCTGCGGGACAATTCAGCATAGCCTTAGCTATATTTCAAGTCGTCATCTTGGCACTACGATTTATTATTCCCTCATCATTGGGCAAAAAATCAGAAAGCATTAGCAGCTTAGTTTACTGGGCAGGAGCAAGCTTCCTCATCCAGTCATTCCTCATCGACAACGCCCCTGTCTCTCTCATGAGCTGGTTCGAATTCTGGTCCCTCATAATAGTCCTCGCTGGCGTATCCATACTTGCAAGAGCAGCATTTATGGCGGTTTCGCGAATCCAACAATAATGATTGGTTAATATTTCCAAACACCAACGTCTTTGGCAGAAACGACTGTTGTATTGGCTATCCTGTCAGCGTATTTCTGGTGAAGCTCTGTTGAAGTAATCAAGCCGCCAATCACGTCCAGAAGCAGCAGGACGGGA
Source organism: uncultured Candidatus Bathyarchaeia archaeon (assembly GCA_964510635.1). Taxonomy (GTDB): domain Archaea; phylum Thermoproteota; class Bathyarchaeia; order Bathyarchaeales; family Bathyarchaeaceae; genus Bathyarchaeum. The sequence continues at coordinate 17,029 of CAZEBS010000025.1, read as the reverse complement.
TGGATTTTGGTTACGTTTCTTATGAATGACTTTTCGAAGCTTAATCTTCCGCCCGTTTTTGTGACAACTTTGAGACCAAGTATGTTCTTGCCGATGGTGGCGCCATACATTGTCTCCGCAACAGGGAAATATAGAATATAAAGTAGACCCATGGCGAAGGGGAAACCAAGGATATTAAATAATGAAGAGGGATTTGCGATAATTGCTGGAAAGAGAGCGATTCCGAGCAAAACTACAGCTGCGACTCCCACTATTATGGAATCAATGATGTATGCGATTAACCGTTTTATCCAGTGTTCCTGCAGGTCGGGCTCAGTTTCGAACCTTCCAACAACAGTTCCTGCTCTAGCCTCAATCCCTACAGCAGCCCCACACTTTGTACAAAATTTTGAGTCGTCAGGAAGTTTTTCTCCACACTTCGAGCAGTACATCTTGAACATCAACCGAAGAACAACTCTTCTGGTTTATTAAACGTTTGCAGCCTCGAATGAACTCCAATAACCAACAATGAAAGAAACGTTACTGGGTTTCCGCACAGAGGTACCGCTTTTTCTGAAGTTCCAGCGGGCATCCACCCCCACAGACCTGTAGTTGTGGACACTCCTTACATTTCGGCTCCACAAAGTCTCTATTTCTCAATTGCACCGCAAGGGGATGGTTCCAGATTTTCTGCCAATCAACCTTAAGGATGTTGCCGAGGCTTTCGAAATAGCTTTGACACGGATAAACATCACCGTTGGGTCCAATGCACATGCTGATTTTTGCTGCAGTACACGATTTAACGCCTAAACCCAATTTGACGGGGTCAAACTGGCAGTATTGGGTCGGTGTGTACCACAGAAACTTCAGCCCAAGCTGGTTCGCCTTGTCACGGACCTGAGGCAAAAGCTGCTCTAGGGCCTCAAGAGGCAAAACAAATTCTTCACTGATTTCGTCGGCTTTTCCCGAATAGATTAGACTGTTGCATCCAAAGGCGGCTACCCCCAGCTCCTTCAGGAAGTTTATGGTTTCCAGAAAATCTGGAGCATTGTATCTGCTGAGGGTAGTGTTTGTGGTGGCGTAGATAGTTGTTGGAATTATGTTTCTGATTCCAGCCACAGTTTCGCTACAGCTTCCTTTTTTCCCAGTCATCAAGTCATGAATTTCTGGTTTATGAGACTCAAGAGTCACCTGAATGAAGTCTAAACCCGTTTTCTCAAGGGCTTCGATGTAGCTTTTGTCCTTCAGCTTTCTGCCGTTGGTAACGAGTCCAGTGACCAACCCTTTGTTTTGTCCATAAAGCAGAAGTTCTGGTAGGTCCTCCCTTAGTGTCGGTTCGCCTCCAGTGAATGTTAGGATAAAGACGCCGATTTGGTGAAGGCGGTCAATGACGTCTTTCCATTGTTCTGTGGTTAGTTCAGGGGTCTCGTGTGGTCCGCCTGCGTAGCAGTGGCTACAGTTGTTTTGGCACCTGAAAGTAAGGGCTAAATCAACACGCAGGGGCGCCGAAAGCTCATGGGTGAAGGGTTCGACTTTCTCTACGTCAAGAAAGGATACTGGACAAATTTCTTCAGTCTGCGCCAGGCTACTGACTGTGTAGATTAGTTTCTCGTAATCGGCTCTTGCTGTCTTCTTGCCCACTCGATAGATGCGCCTGATCTTTGCAACGGCTTCGTCTGGTGTCATGCCTTGCATGAAATAGTAAGCATGAGTCGTGGCTGTTTCGTTCAGATAAAGAACAGTGTTTGCGTTGATTATCAGAAGCCCCTCGTCAGGCTCCACGCGAAGCTGAAGAGCTAAACCTGCAAAATCCCCTTTTCCCCGATACGTGTAACGTCCCTGCGGAATCTTCGACCCATGGAACCGTTTACGAATAAAACTCATGACCATACATCCCTCCCTTAACCAACTCCCCCTCCAGCACAGGCACAAGCACAAGATACACATGCACAGGCGCACGCACAGGCAGCACAGGCACAAACGCAACTGGACTTGTGGTGAGCAGGGTTTCTAGAAGATTTCGGAGGCGCCATGGGAAGTATTGAGTTGGCAAACTTTTCGAGGTTAGTAACGATGTTGTTTGAGGTGTTTTCGACAGCTGTGGCGATGTCGTTGGCGAAGTCTGCGCCAGGAATTGTTGGAGGCTTCGCTCCCTGGCTGGGTGTCTTAATGTTTGGTTCGTATGTGGGTCGCGGGTGATAGTGCCTGTAGCCATACCAGTACCAAAGCCAGAAGGGGCTCGGCTCAAAGGCTAAGTTACTAAAGGCTGTTTGGGTGCGCTCCTTTACGTTCGGGTCAAGGAGAAGCCACAGAAGCTGTTCATCATAGGCTTTAGAGGATAACTCTGACGTGCCCGCCTGCTCCACCTGTTCCCAAGCTTTTGTCACGATCTTCCGGTAATAGTCTATGGTGTCACGTCTGCAGTAGCCTCGCAGCTTCTCTTCAATAGTTCGCCTAAGAAACATGACTGTCTGAGCAAGCTTCTCTTCATCCAAGGTTCCGTCGTCCCTGATGGCGTTAAGAAAATCGATTTCATAATAACGAAGAGTCATTTCCGGCGTCCCAGTCTTGTTCTCGAAGGAATCCATAATCCGAAGTTTCAGCACAGGTGCCGCTGCCTCAGCCCAGACTGCCCTCTTCTTCAAGAGGCTATACAGTATCTCAGTGACTATCTGGGTTGGCTTCAGGTCAAGAAGGTATGACGCCTCGACAGCGGTTAGACCACGCCTTATTCCAAGAGTTTCGACGCCGATTGTAGGCTTCTTGTAGGGACTCTTGCGGGCAATAACGAGAACTGCAACAACTCCAACACCAACCACACCAAACAGCAGAAGCAAACCCAAATAGTTCTGAAGAAAATCAGTTAACGCATCCCTTGTTTCATAAGCGTCCACATACTCTTTCGGAAAAGAGACCCCAAAATCGGCTCTTTGACCCGGTGACAAACTTCTCTCCCAATAGACCGCTAACCTGCCATCTTCAGACTGAATGTTGTCCCAGTCCACTGACGTTTTAACAGAGTCTTCTGTGACTCCAGACGGCAAAACAATCAGCACTCGAAGGTCTAGAACGCTTGCTTGGTCCCACCATGTTGGAGTGAACTGCATGCCAACGTTGCCCGGGTTTTGGGTGTCTTCCCATATCATGCCTGCAACGTTTGTGGTGAGAGTAAATCTGACTGTTTGTCCAGCCGTTAAGGGCGAGTTGAGGATGACGCCTACTTTGTAATCGCTTTCAGAACTATTATCGGATGTTAAAAGAATGTGACCTTGTTGGTCTACAGCTTCTCCTATGGTGAAGTCGCCTTTGGGTTGACCAACTTCTACATAGTTTATGGCATCACCTGAGTTGAGGGTTAAGCTGATGTCATAAAGGAGGTCAATGGTTCCGTCTTCAGGATTTATCCATATCTCCGCATACTCGTGATCCAGCTGATACTGCCTCTGGGCTTCCACAGTGCCCACAAAGGTCACCAAAATCAACATAATAGATAATGTGACAATGAAAAAGCGGGGCTTCACCATTTTGGCTCCTCAACTACCTCGAATGTTTGTTGGCAGTAGGAGCATGTCGCGTAGGGCACCCCATCCACGATTTTGATTCGGTCAGCACCTACAGAAGCTGAACAGTGGGGGCATTTGATGGCAACGGCACTCATTCGCCCTGAAAGCTCTAGTTGCTGGATAACCGTCTTTGGTTTTCGTGTTATGTAGTAGGCTATTCCGAAGCCGACAACAAAAAGCAGGGCAGCAACAATCAGCCGTAAAGGCTCGTAAACTGAGGCTAAAGCGAATATAATAGCGAAGAAGAAGAGAATCGCAACTAAAATTGCGCCTAGCGCCGTTTTGAGGTTCACAGTTACAGTTGTAAAGCCTTCAAGTAAATAATTTTACCGCAATGAAGGTGGCATAAACGAACTGGTGCTTTGAGAAGATACAATTTTGTGGAAGTGACTAATCAAGCCTGTTCTAGAAAGGGTATGAACAAGCAGGGCAGCCGCCTGCAAACTCGGAGTCTGCACTTACACTTTTTTCAGTAGCCAATTCCTTGGTCAATAGTGAACCCACGTACAGAACTTGCTCCTTTTTGCTTCCGTAACGATAAACCGTGATTCCTTTGCACTTCAGCTTGTAAGCCAACAGATACACTCCCTTAACGTCTTCCACAGTCGCATGGGGCGGAAGATTCACTGTCTTCGACACAGCATTGTCAACATGTTTCTGGAAAGCCGCCTGCATCCGCACATGCCACTCAGGGTCGATATCCAAAGAAGTGACAAAAATTCTCCTCAAATCCTCAGGCACCTCCTCAATCTTCTGTATAGAACCAGTCTTCGCCACCTCCAGCATCAACTCCCTGCTGTAAAAACCCCGCTCTCGGGCAATCTGCTCGAATGTTGGCTGTATCTCCAACAACTTTGTGCCCTCCATGACGTTCCGAACAAAAGTCACAGCAAAAATCGGTTCTATTCCGCTTGAGCAGCCAGCAATTATGCTTATTGTTCCTGTGGGCGCAACTGTTGTGACAGTGGAGTTGCGGATTATCTTGTAGCCCCGCTTTTCCCAAATGCTGCCCCTGAAGTTGGGGAAGGCTCCTCTTTGTTTGCCAATTTCAACAGATTTCTTGGTAGCCTCATCATCAATAAACGTCATCACCTTTTCCGCCAAAGCCAAGGCATCCTTCGAATCGTATGGAATGCCAAGCATGAAGAGCATATCTGCGAAGCCCATGACTCCTAACCCAATTTTTCTGTTAGCCCTTGTTAGTTCTCCGATTTCAGGCACAGGAAACTCGTTCACGTCAATCACGTTATCCAAAAAGTGAACCGCAATACGGGCGACGCTTCGTAGCTTCTTCCAATCTATTTCTTTGTCTTTAACCATTTTAGCCAAGTTGATGGAGCCCAGATTGCATGACTCGAAAGGCAACAGCGGCTGTTCTCCACATGGGTTTGTGCTCTTGATCTCCCCCACTTGTGGAGTTGGATTATGCCTGTTTATTTCGTCAATGAAGATTAGACCTGGGTCTCCTGTTCTCCAAGCATTTGATGCTATCAGGTCGAAAACGTGGCGAGCCCGTAGTTTCGTTTCAGCCTTTCCGTTTCTAGGATTTATCAGAGCATATTCAGCATCTTTCTTTACTGCATCCATGAACTGGTCCGTAACTGCGACTGAAATGTTGAAGTTCGTCAAGATGCCTTCTCTGGATTTTGCTTCAATGAATTTCAGGATGTCAGGATGGGTCACATCCAAGATTGCCATGTTGGCGCCTCTTCTTCGGCCTCCCTGCTTGATTACGTTGGTGGCGGCATCATAGATTGTCATGAACGAGACTGGTCCAGAGGCTACTCCCTTGGTGGAACCCACTATGTCTCCTGCTGGTCTAAGTTTTGAGAAGGAGAAACCTGTTCCCCCACCAGACTGATGAATCATCGCCATATGCTTCAGTGTAGTGAATATTCCATCTATCGAGTCTTCCACGGGCAAAACAAAACAGGCAGATAGCTGACCAAGTCGGGTGCCCGCATTCATGAGGGTCGGAGAGTTAGGAAGAAACTCGCGGTCTGCCATAACCTGATAAAACGTTTCTTCAGTCTGTTTCACATCAGCATCCTTATCGTAGAGAAGATCAGCCTCTGTAACTGCTTTGGCGACTCTGCGGAACATTTGGCGGGGAGTCTCAACGACTTCGCCCTTGTAGTCCTTCATGAGGTACCTGCTTTTCAGCACTTTTATGGCGTTGACTCCCAGCTTCAAATCGTCAATTACGCCGAAAAATTTTTTGAACTCCCTGATTTCTGTGCGTTTCTGGCGGTACAGAATGTATGCCTTAGCCACATCAGCATAGCCGTTTCTGATGAGAACCTCCTCAACAATGTCCTGAACGTTCTCGACGTTAGGAATTTCTGTCTCGAAACGTTTGCTGACGAGCTGCACAACGTCTTCTGAAAGCTGTTTTGCCAGCTCTTCGTCTCCCTTCTGGACAGCCTTCAATGCCTTAAGAATGGCAGCAGCTATCTTGTTTTCATCAAAACTGACTGTCCTTCCATCCCTTTTGGTGACCTTAGAAACTCTAGCCAACCGTTGCGCCCCTATATTTACTGACGTTAACGACTACTTTAAAGTTAACGAAAAACAGCGTTGCTTGCTACAGCCAGTCAGTCCAAGCCTAAACGGAAAATTTGGGGCTACCCGTAGGTATTTAGAACAAAAAAAGAAAAAGGGAGAAGATTTGGGTTTGTTTTTTGTTTTATGAGATGTTGCTGAGTTCGTGGTTGATCCATGGATAGAGTTGTCTGAGTTTCTGCATTGCTTCGTCGACTTTCGCTTGTGGATACTCGTATGGAAGCATCTTGCCGCTGTTGTAGTCATCGAAGGCTTTCATGTCGAAGTGCCCATGACCACACAATAGGAACACTATAGTCTTTTCTTCGCCAGTTTCTTTACACTTCACTGCCTCATCAATCGCAGCCTTTATTCCATGTGATGGTTCAGGAGCAGGAATTATTCCTTCAGTTTTGGCGAACAGTTTTGCTGCATCAAATGTTTCAAGCTGATTGTATGCTCGAGACTGAAGAATGCCTTCATCCTTTAGTAGGCTGAGAGTTGGAGCCATTCCGTGATAACGTAATCCTCCAGCGTGGATTGGCGCAGGTATGAAAGTATGACCTACTGTATGCATTTTGACCAATGGTATGATTTTTGCTGTGTCACCGTGATCGTACGTGTAGTATCCTTTCGTGACTTTAGGAACTGCCGAAGACTCAACGGCTATGAACTCTGTCTCCTTAGGAGCTTTGCCTTTCACTTTGTCGTGGTAGAATGGCCAGTAGAGTCCTGAGAAACTGCTTCCTCCGCCTATACAGCCGATGAGCTGATCAGGATAGTCATCAACCATCGCCAGTTGCTTCTGGGTTTCAAGACCAATAACCGTCTGATGAAGCAGAACATGGTTAACGACGCTTCCGATAGTATATTTCACGCCTTCAGTAGTTAGCGCTTCTTCAACTGCTTCGCTGATGGCTATTCCAAGACTGCCTGTGCTTTCTGGGTCAGATTCCAGAATTGCTCTGCCGCTTTTAGTTCTGTTGGTTGGGCTTGGAAAGACCTCGGCGCCCCAAGTTTCTATCAAGCTTCTTCTGTATGGTTTCTGGTAGTAGCTTGCGCTTACCATGTAAACAGTAGCTTTAACTCCAAATAACTGGGCGCTGTAGGACAAGGCGGAACCCCACTGTCCTGCACCGGTCTCGGTTGTCACTCTTTCAAGCCCTTCTTTTGAAGCGTAATATGCTTGGGCGACAGCAGTGTTTGTCTTGTGGCTTCCTGGAGGGCTGACTCCCTCATACTTGTAGTAGATTTTTGCTGGAGTCTTCAACGCTTTCTCGAGACCAGTTGCCCTGATTAATGGGCTAGGTCTCCAGATTTTGTAAACTTCACGTACTGGATCAGGTATGTCTATCCACCGTTCCATACTATATTCCTGTTTGAGGCACTCAAGGGGAAACAGTGGAGGTGGAAGCTTCACTGGCTCCTTTGTTCCTGGATGTATCATGGGTGGCAAGGGTTTAGGGAGGTCTGGCAGGATGTTGTACCATTGTTTGGGTATTTCTTCTTCATCTAGCATTATTTTTTTAGATGCCATGACTAATCACTTCTTTTTTGGGTTTGAGAATAACCCTTTTTTATGCCATGAGGTTCTTATATAAGCTTTGCCGAGTAACATTTTACCTTGAGGATGAGTGTTTGTGTGGAGCCAAATCAAGAAATTCTTTAAAGATTTTCCTGCACAGGAGCGTGTTGCACGGCTTTTGTTTGAGCGCGGCTTCCAAGTACACGAAGACGGCAAAGTAGTCAGCGGTGGAATAGAGATACCTCATACCCAAATTGCTAAGGAAGTTGGTGTTGAACGCCGAGCCGTAGACAGCACTGTTCAAACGATACTTACGAAGCGGGAACTGAAGCGGATTTACATGAATCTTAGGCAAGTGTGCTCGCTGCAGGAGGTTGCCCGAGAATTTAACCTGAGCGTGATTGTTTTTGTTCCCGAAAATGCTGCCCAGACAGGCATCATAGCTGATGTTACGAAGATCGTGTCAGAGAATGGACTAAATATAAGGCAGGCTCTGGCTGAAGACCCAAGCACAAGTGAGCACCCCAAGTTAACTCTGATTCTTGAGGGCGACATTCATTCAGACCTGATCGGCGAGATACGGAGACTTCCGGGAACCAGAAGCATTACAGTGTATTAGATTCCTTGTCGAAAAACATTCTGATGGCTGAGTACATTATCCATGCGATAACGAGCTTTGACACTGTTTCTGGAACAGCAATGCCAATGTTGAATACGTTTAGTGTGTAAAGTAGCCACGAAAACATCACTATGCTAAAGGTGATGAGGGCAACAGCCGACCTTTTTTCCACAGTATAGACGATGGAAGTGAGGCTCAGCATCACAAAATGGGGCACAGCCACAGCGTAATGAAGTGAACCATACACCTCATTAAAGGCTGCCAGCAACTGAACAAAGAAAGTTGAAACAAAAAGGCAGTAGCTGCTGTATTTGGCGTGTTTTTTGAAGACCGTTAATGCGTAGATCATAATGAGGAAACCTGCCAGAAGCAACCCAAGATTAAATATGGGTGCGGCGTCGCTAGTGACTGCATGGCCAAGGTCACTTAGCATGTTGCTTTCCCAGTTGAACCATGGCGAAAGAACTAGTGACAATACGATGGAAATGTAGACCAGTAAGGGTCCGAAAACACCAAACAATGTGTATACCCGCTCCTGCATACTCTGTGGCTCCATTGAAAAGTAATTCTTGGGTTGGATGCTTATAATAGGATTCCATTTAGCTATAACTTGTGGACTTAACTTCCTTCGCAGCGCCCCCCTCAATTATCTGTTGCTCAAGTTCTTCCAGTTTACAGTTACATTTTGAGATGTCCGCAACCACAACCCATTCAGCCGATTTTCCTCTACGAAGAGTCCTTGATTCGCTGGAAAGCAAATCGACTCCCTGTGTTGCCAGTATGTTTGCCGCTTTTGCGAGGGCGCCGGGCATATCCGAGAAGGTTATGCGGAATTCAATCAGTTTTGCTTCTGGGTCAGCGAAGGGAACTATTCGGACCTCTTTTTCGTCTAAGTCGGCTACCAGCATTACGTACATTCCTTCTGAGAGTTTCACTGCTTCGCGGAGGGGTGAGGGCATTGTGATTCTTCCTCTTGAGTCTATTCTGACTATTTCGGTCATTCGCATGTGTTTTTGCCTCGCTTATTCTAGTGCAGAAACCTTTATATAAGATGTGTGGAATATGGGTTTCAACCCACAATTTACCCATTGGAGGACGAATGATGACAAGGAGGAATAACCTTCACACGCCTACACACCCCAAAAGGAACAAAAGACTACCTGCCTAACGAAGTCAAACAATACCGTTACATCGAAAACCAACTAAGAAAAAATTTCGAACTCTGGAACTACAACGAAGTCCGCTCCCCCAGCATCGAATTCGTCGAAACACTATCAACAGGCGTAGGCTCCGAACTAATCGACGCCATGTTCAAGTTCCAAGACTCCGACGGAAAACTTCTAGCCCTGAGAGCAGAAATGACTGCACCAGTCGCCAGAATCGTAACAACCAGAATGCCATCCGCGCCAGAGCCAATTCGCCTATTCTACGTCAACAACGTTTTCAGGTACAGCCAATCCTACCTCAAAAGAGAACGAGAATTCTGTCAGGCAGGAGTTGAACTTGTCGGCTGCAACACCCCAGAAGCTGACGGAGAAATACTTGCCCTCCTCATATCTTCCCTAAAACAGGTTGGCTTACAAGAAATAAGAGTTGACTTAGGCAATGCCAGCCTGCTCAAGGACCTGTTGAATGTAGTAGGTCTGGATGAGCAGCAAAAAGTTTCTGTTCAGAACCTCTTATCGTGCCGAGATTCGGTGGGACTTAAGAAGTTCATGGAAAAGAACAATTTCCCATCAAATCTCAGGGATGCTTTTCTTCAGCTTTCTCGCTGCAGAAGACTGGATGAAGTTTCGTCAATTTCTCTCAATGGCTCAAGATACGATAACGCAAACAAACAGCTAGAGAGCATCATGGAACTTCAGGAAACATTGAAGGACTATAAGATAGATGACCTTGTGTTCTTTGACTTTTCCTTAACAAAGAAGATCGAATATTACACCGGAATGGTGTTTGAGGCTTCTGTTCCAAATCTGGGTCTTCCCCTTGGTGGTGGAGGTAGATACGACAACTTCATCGAAAAATTTGGGAAACTGAGACTGCCCGCAACAGGCTTCGCATTGGAAATCGGAAAACTTCTCCAAGCCCTCACTGCACAAGGCTTCGAAATTCCTGAAGACCCAAAAACAAAGGTTATTGTGGCGTCAAAATTCAGGGACACTGCAGTTGAGGCAGTTAATGTTCTTCGGGAAGCTGGAGTCATCGCCTCCCTGGAAGTAACAAAGAGAAGCCTTGAGAAAACGGTGGAGTATGGGAAGTTTATGGAGATGGATTATGTAGTTTGTGTTGGTTCATCCTCAAAGTCTCCAGTAACCGTCTACGATGTGAAGTCAAACGCTTCACGAAACGTAATGCTCCAAACCTTCTTGAAGGAATTAGGAGGTCGAGCTTGAGATGAATAAGAAAATCCGCATCGCGATACCGAACAAGGGGCGTCTAAAGAAGCCAGCAATCGAGGCGCTGGGGCGGGCAGGAATAGAAGTCTTAGAAGAGGACCGAGCATACGTTTCTAAGACATCTGACCCAAAATTTGAGGCAATCTTCGCCAGAGCCAACGACATACCCGTCTACGTGCACTACGGCGCCGTAGACCTAGGCATCACAGGTCACGACCTGATTCTGGAAAGAGACGCAAACGTCCTCGAATTAATGGATTTAGAATTCGGATACTGCAAACTCGTTGTCGCAGTCCCCGAAGATTCACCAATAGAATCGGTAGCAGATGTTCCTGCTCTGACAAGAGTGGCAACTGGATTCCCGAGCATCACCAGAAACTTTTTCGAAAGAACTGGAAAGCAGGTGGAAGTATTGGAGGTCAGCGGGACAGCAGAACTTGCGCCTAAACTGGGTTTGGCTCAGATAATCGTGGACATAACATCAACAGGAGAAACATTGAGGCAAAACAAGCTTAGGATAATTGGTACAATTCTTGAATCAACCAGCAGACTAGCCTGCAACAAAATCGCGTATAGAACCTTTGAGAAGCAAATCACTGAGCTTCTAGCCAGAATGCGAGGAGGAACAGAATAGAATGAGAATAGTAACGGCTCAGGAATTCGAAGAAGAAACGCTTACTCAAGTGCTGAACAGAGGAAAAGCCGACATATCTTCCATCGAATCTTCAGTTAGAAGGATAGTAGGTGATGTCAGAGAACAGGGCGACAAAGCCCTTCTAAGGTATACAGAAAAGTTCGACAATATACGTCTAACAGCGTCCAAACTGAAAGTTGACGGGAAAGAAATCAAGGAAGCATACAAGAAACTGGAAGAAAGGCAGATCACTGCTCTGAGAAAGGCTGCAGAAAACATTGCAAGCTTCCACAAGAAACAGCTCAGAGCCAAATGGACCATGGAAATCGCAGAGGGAGCGACACTTGGGCAGGTCACTCGACCCTTGGCATCGGTGGGTGTCTATGTTCCTGGAGGAAAAGCAGCCTATCCGTCTTCGGTGCTGATGTGTGCCGTGCCCGCCAAGGTGGCTGGAGTCGAAAAAATCATTGTTTGTTCGCCGCCTGGAAATGGTGGAAACGTTAATGCGGCTCTTCTGGTTGCAGCAGATATTGCGGAAGTGAGTGCCGTTTATCGGGTTGGGGGAGCGCAAGCCATAGCCGCGATGGCATACGGTACAGGTACGGTACCAAGTGTGGATAAAATCGTGGGTCCAGGAAACGTTTTTGTGACAGCCGCAAAACTGGAAGTAAGCAGGGACGTAGCTATAGATGTTCCAGCTGGACCAAGCGAAGTATTGGTAATCGCAGACGAAACAGGCAACGCCTCCTTTATCGCCTCTGACCTGCTTGCCCAAGCAGAACACGACCCTCAAGCATGGGCAGTTCTGCTAACAACATCCAAAACGTTAGCGTCGGCGGTTAAAGAGGAAGTTTACAGGCAGATGAAAATGCTCTCCCGAACAGAAATCATCAACTCATCCATACAAAAGCGGGGGCTGATAGTGACAGTCAACAGCATCGAAGAGGCGGTTCGCTACTCAAACATGATTGCTCCTGAGCACCTGCAAATCCAAACCAAGAACCCAGAAAAGCTCCTCAACAAGATTCGAAACGCTGGGGCAGTCTTCTTGGGGGGCTACTCGCCAGTGGCTTTCGGCGATTACTCGTCAGGGTTGAATCATGTTCTTCCTACGGCAGGCTATGCAAAAATTTACTCTGGGCTTTCAAGCCTAGATTTCGTTAAGATAATGAACGTCATTCAGTGCACCAAGGGAGGCTACCGGAAACTGAAAGAGACAGCTGTTACCATCGCAGAAATGGAGGGCTTCGACGCCCACGCAAAATCAGTCACCGCCAGAGAGGAGGGAAAAAAATGAAGATCAAAGATTTGGTTCAAAAGGAAGTTAAAGACCTTTCCTGCTACGAAGTCAAAACAATACTTGGACAAAAGAGCCAAGAAAAGATTGTGAAGATGAACCTGAACGAAAATTTTGCAATACCAAACGATACAATACAAAAAATGTTGCTTGACGCATGTCAAAGTACTGATGTTCGTGCGTATCCACCTCCGCGGGGCAGCTTAGCCATCAAGGCCATTTCCAGTTTCATCGGCTTCAGCGAATCTGAAATCTCTGTGGCGAACGGTGCAGATGAAATCATGGATTTGCTCATGAAAGTGTTTGTCCGAAAGGGGTCGAAGGTCATTACTGTTGAGCCTTCGTTTCCAATGTACACCTTCTTTACACAGTTGTATGGAGGCAGCACGGTTCCTGTATTGCTCAGACCAGACTTCAGCTTGGATGTCGACGCCGTACTGGAGAAAGCAGACAAGAGCACCAAGTTGCTTTTTGTTTGCTCACCAAACAATCCAACAGGCAACCAGTTCCGAGAAGCGGACATCAAGAGGCTGTTGCAAGAATTCAACGGTGTCGTGGTTGTGGACGAAGCTTACGTTGACTTCGCTCAAGGTTCGATCATTAACTGGGTAAGAGATTATGACAATCTTGCGGTTTTGCGAAGCTTTTCGAAGGCCTTCGGTTTAGCTGGATTGCGCCTCGGCTACCTTGTTTCAAGCAAGTCCATCGTGGATTATGTTCAGAGAGTCGTTGGGCCCTTCAATGTGAATTCCGTAACCCAACAAACCATAGCTTTGGCTCTAGAAAAATGGAGCTACTTCAAGGAACAAATCGAATATGTAGTCAATGAACGGGAATGGCTGATGAAGAACCTTCGACAAATCGATGGAGTAAAACCGTTTCCTTCAGACGCAAACTTCATCCTGTTCAAAGTAACCAAACCAAACCTTGCCTCTGCAACAGTAACGGAACGAATTGAAAAACTGAATGTGCTGGTGAAAAACAGGGGGCACCTGCCGCTCCTAGAGAATTGCATACGCGTCACAATTGGAAACAGAAACATGAACAAAGAATTCCTTGCTGCACTAAAGGAAAGTTTGGAGGAGTAAGCACAATGGCTTATCGACTGTTGAACAAGAAAAAGCAGGTTTACATTAGAAAAGATGCTGAAGAGGCTCTTCGTGGAATAGAGAAGATAATCTTTGACTTCGACGGAGTCCTTGTTCAAACAAGCCAGTCTTACCGCCAGACCATAACAAAAGTTGTTGACTACTACTTCATAGAACTTCTGGGGCTTACAGATGAAAAAGCCAAGCTTGCTACTTTGCAGGACATCCAGAAGTTCAAGGACACTGGACTATACAACAACGATTGGAAACTCTCCTACGCCTTCATCACCTACTACCTAACCCTCATACTGAAAGAGCTTGAACAAAAAGGCGCCCTCAAAGAATTCATAGACCAATTCTGTAATCTCCAGTTCACGAACATTAGAAACTTTATCAAATCCCTCAATGGGGTCAGGGACTTCATTAAGTGCTACAAAGTGAACAAGATAGACTTTTCGAACCTAAAGGATAACAGCAGCACAAACTTGGACGTGTTCTTGACACAAGCCAAAGCTGGAAAACCGAAACCCAACAAAACGTCACTTGAATTCGTCGACACAGAAGCTGCAGAAGAGAAACAACTTCTTGTCAAAAGGCTGGCGCCCTATGACCTTGAGAAGCCTGACCTCTTAAAGAGATTATTTGAGGAAATCTATCTGGGCAAAGAATTGTTCACCAAAATTTATGGTGCACCCTCAGTCTTCAAATTTGACAACAGCTTCATAGACGAAGAAGAGTTAATCCCCACCACAGAGACAATGGACCTGCTTCGCGAAAAGTTCGGTACCTTCGGGATATATTCTGGAAGACCCAAACCCCAAGGCATGTACATCCTAGAAAAATACGATTATACTGGATACTTTGAAGAACAAGAATCTGTGTTCCTTGGAGACCTCCTGAAATCTGAGGCGGAAATGGAAAAGCTAGGAAAACCAGACCCCACTCTCTTCATCGAATTAGTAGAGAAAAAGGTAGGCAAAGAAACGGGGGTAGCTTATGTGGGGGATGGCATCGCAGACGCCCTAATGGTTGAAAAAGCAAAGGCTAAGGGACTGGAGAACCTGACTTTTCTGGGTGTCGTGTCCTCGTCAGAGGATTCAAATAAGCTTTTTACTGAATACAGTCAACATGGAGTTGACGCAGTAATAAAGGACGTAAATGACATTCCATATATGCTCAAAAACTTGGGAAGTGTTTGAAATGAGAAAAGCGAAGGTTAAAAGAAAAACCAAAGAAGTTGACATAACCTTGGAGCTAAATGTCGACGGAAAAGGAAACGCAGATGTGGAAACTGGCATCAAGTTTCTTGACCACATACTGTTGACTCTAGCCAAGCACGGTCTCTTCGACATGAAAGTCAAAGCAGACGGAGACCTGAAGCACCACACCAGCGAGGACGTAGCCTTGGTTCTAGGCGAGGCACTACGCGAAGTGGTGGCGGGAAGAAAAGGCATCAAAAGGTTCGGTTCAGCCTACGTTCCTATGGACGAATCTCTGGCAAGAGCCACAGTAGACCTTGGCGGAAGACCATACTCGATCAGGAACCTCAGGCTGATGCAATCTCAGGTTGAAGACATGAAAACCGAGGACATAGAACACTTCTTCGATTCCCTGGCCCAAGCCGCAAAAGCAAACATGCACGTAACTGTCATCTACGGCAGCAACGAACACCACAAAATCGAGGCAGCAGTAAAGGCGTTAGCCCTAGCCTTGCGGCAGGCATTGACAGTTGAGCCGAGAATCGGAGATCAGGTTCCAAGCGCAAAGGGGGTTCTGTAGCTATACCTCAAGTGGCTGTTGTGAACTATGGCGTGGGAAACCTGAGAAGCATCAGGAGAGGACTCGAAAAATCTGGAGCAACCGTGAAAATTACCCACAGCCCTAACGATTTGCTCAGTTCTGATGCCATTGTTCTTCCTGGCGTTGGCGCCTTTGCTCCTGCAGTCAAAAACATGGCGCCCATAGCTGATGTTGTAGCGGAGGCAATGAAGAATGGGACACCTATTCTTGGAGTCTGTTTGGGTCTTCAGCTTCTCTTCACACGGAGCAACGAAGGCGGATCAGTTAAGGGACTGGACTTCATTTCAGGAGACATAGTTAAGCTGCCTGACACTGTGAAGACGCCCCAGATGGGATGGAACACACTTAACATAGTACAGTCTCATCCGCTACTTGAAGGAGTCAAAGATGGCTCTTACGTATATTTTGTTCACTCCTACTATCCGCAGCCCACAGACTCGGATGTGGTAGTGGCAACTACAGAGTATGGTGTTAGGTTTGCTTCAATGGTTGCACAAAAGAATCTGTTTGCGACACAGTTTCACCCAGAGAAAAGCAGCAAAACAGGATTAACGATGCTAAAGAATTTCGTGAGGATCGTGAAGAGGTAACAACGATGATAGTCATCCCCGCTGTGGACATTATGGACGGAAAATGTGTTCGGCTTATCAGAGGGGACCCTGAGAAAAGCACGGTCTACTACGAGAATCCAGTGGAGGCTGCTAAGCTGCTGGAAGACCAGGGCGCGGAGCTTATTCATCTAATCGACTTGGATGCAGCATTAGGTTCTGGACAGAACATTGAAACAATCAAAAAAGTACTCAAGAACGTTAGTGTCAAGGTACAGATTGGCGGAGGAATCAGAACCTTGGAGAAAGCTGCGGCTCTGCTGAACCTCGGCGCATATCGAGTAATCTTCGGAACAGCCGCAGTCAAGAACCCTTCATTGATAGAAGAGGCGGTCAAAAAACACGACTCAGAAAGCATTGCCGTAGCCATAGACGAAAAAGACGGAAAAGTAGCAGTCCACGGCTGGAAAAGCAAATCCGAAAAAGGCTACCTAGACTTCGCCCGCTCCTTCGAAAAAATGGGAGTCGGCGCCTTAATCTTCACACCAATCAGCGTGGACGGAACCTTGAAGGGACCAGAAATAGAAAAAACCATGAAGCTGGTGGAAACGGTGAATGTTCCAGTTATAGCGTCCGGTGGCGTAGCTAGGCTTGAAGACTTGGTTGCCTTGACTGGGACTGGGGTTGAGGGGGTTGTGGTTGGTACTGCATTTTACGAGAAAAAGTTTACATTAAAAGAGGCTTTGGAGGCTGTGAATAGATGTTAGCTAAACGGATTGTGCCCTGCCTTGATGTTATGGATGGAAAGGTTGTGAAGGGCGTACGGTTTGTGAACCTGAAGGTTGAGGGAGAACCCCCTGAGCTTGCTGCAGACTATGAGGAGCAGGGAGCAGACGAGATAGTTTTTCTGGACATAACCGCTTCATATGAAAAAAGAGACACCACCCTTGAGGTTGTGAAAAAAACTGCGGACATGATTTCGATCCCCTTAACCGTGGGCGGAGTAATCAGAAGCCTCACTGACATCCAGAATGTTCTC
>CAZEBS010000024.1:0-19503 GCA_964510635.1 uncultured Candidatus Bathyarchaeia archaeon | reverse complement strand
GCCCGAAAACAAGCATGTTCTCGAAGACATCCAGAAAGAAGTTGACCGCCGCTGGCAGAAACTACTGAAAGACTGCGAAATGAACTAAATCTAAAAATGGGCTGACTGAGAAAGGCGACTTTTTAGTGTCGTCCTTGCTCGTTCAGTCAAAACAGTTTATTCTTTTTATCCGCCTGGGGTTCCGTGGAAGGGCACGTTTTCCCATATGACATCCCACCAGTCTTGGTCTGTTATGGTCTCGCCTTTAACGAGAATCTCCAAGACCTTCTGGAGGAGAGTGTGATGCCGCTTTTCATCCTCTAAGATCGCATTCAAGAGAAGTTTAACCTTCTCGTTCTGGACCGAGGGAATAATTTCGCGGAGTTTCTGTATTACCAGCGCCTCTAATTCTATGTGCTTTTTCACAAGTTCTTTCTGTTTGTCAAGGTTTTCTTCTGTCAACGCTTGAGGAACGCTGGTGAGCAGAGCAATTGCAGAGGAATACATTTGGGCATGCTTCAGGGAATCTAAAGAGATTCCATTCAGAACACCCTTGACAGCAGGATTCTCGATTTCAGTTAATCCTTCTTTGACAGAGTCCACAATAGTTTGCTCAATTTTGATTTGATTCTTAAAAAGATCAACTAACTCGTCCTTTGAACTCAAAACAAACACCATCCTGAAAAGGTGCAACATTGAGAATAAGGTTTTCGGAAATTTCTTAATAACTGAGCAGTTAGAGGAGGAAAAGAAGCAAAATCAAAGATACTGCAGCTGCGGGGAAAAGAGATATGGCAAGGGTCTTAGTTCGTTCCGTAGTTTTGTCAGCCAAAATAGTCATTTCTGTTATCTGCTGCTCCCCAATGACTTTGACGTCGCGGATTGTTTCAGTGCGCCACGATGCTTCCGCAGGCTCCATATTGTCCAAGGCTTCGTTGGTTGCCTTTTTGATGTAGTTGATAAGTTTCGTGTGATCGATTGCTTCGCCCACCAGATTGTAGCCTCTGGAGGACCGTATCATGCCGCATACCGAGTGGGTATCAGTGGTGAGAACCTCTCCGTCGTCTATTCCGAGCCCCTTCAGGGCTGAAAGAATTTCGTCTCTCAACCCAGACACCATATTGTTTCCGTCAATGGTTACGTACGCTACTTTCTGAGCCTCGACCTCAACAACAATCACTGTTATACCTCCAGGACCCATCCCCTGCTGAATAGTGAATTCTTGGGGCACAACCGTTGCCGCCCCCACCTTGAATGGGAACTTTTTGCTTTTCAGCGCCTTTTCGAGACAATCAACAGAAGCTTTACTGAAGGAGGTTACAGCAGAATCTCGGTCAAATGAACCGCCCATGCTGTTGTGGGCATCAATTGCTAGAACAGAAAGCCTCCGTTTTTCAGCTTCGTCGACAATCAAGGACTCCAGTTCTGGGGGAAGGTCTTCAATAGTTTTCGGCGCGGTGGTTAACGTTAGAAAGGCGCAGTCGCCAAAGAGTTGGCAGCTTGCTTTTGCATCAGCATTTTCGGTCCGCTCCATGGGGGTCGCTTTAGAAATGGTGGAGGAGGAGCCAACGAATTCAAGTATGTTCTGGATAACTCTTTGATTTTCAGACTGGGTGGAAACATCTAATTCGTGACCTACTAAGCCGTGAGGAACAGAAACAACACAGTCAAGCTTGTCCTGCAGGCTTGTCTGAATCATGGAGGGGAGAAGGCTGCTTCCAAGGTTCTTGAAGGGACCTGGATGTAGTGCCGGAACAACAATCACAGCCTTTATCTTTTCGCCAGTTCTGAAGGTTAGCAAAGAAACTTTGATGTCTTCTTCGTTGCCAAGCTTCTCGAAGAAATTCTCCAAGGGTGCGACAAGGTCCTCTGTCCAGTTAGCTAAGAAGGCTTTGAAGAGCACGGAGGAGTCTATGCCAAGAATTCCTTTGCCTACTTGGTCCATGCCGTATTTGAAAACGGACACAGCCAAGAGAGACACAGAAACAGAAGTTAAAGCAAAAACTAGAAGCTGCATCTCCAGATTATATCCAGCTACAGAGCCCATAAAAACTATGGGAAGGGCAGCCAGAGCGGGCTGAAAGAGGGAAGAGAAAACTGTTCCCACAAACCCGTTGAATGAGGTAACTGAGAGAACTAACAGGCGAAGTATCAGAGCTCCACTGAAACCCAGAAAGAAGAATCTGATCCAAAGCTCTGGAGCCCCCAGAAGGGCGCTAATTAAGCTGCCGAGAATGACTATTGCAAACCAGACAAGGGAGGAGAAGAAAGAGAGGGCGGAACAGCGCCTCAGATTAAAAATGAGGTCGTTTTTCATGGAACTGTAGCGAATTATTAGGTCAGAGAGCAAGGTCAGGACAAAAAAGCTTGCGCCAAAGCCCAGACCAACCACAAAATTTTCAAGAGAAAGACTTAGAGGCAGTAGTGACAGGATTCCACCATGCAGAGCCAAGACTCCAAGATAGATTATGAGCCTTTTTTGAGAGGGAAGACTAAACAGTTTGGAATACCGCTTCACAGCTTTGTCGATGTACTTATCTGTTGAATCGTCGGTCAACCTGACGCCTCTCTACATTATTCTTCTTCTAGGAAACCCACAAAAATATTAATGTTGTACTTCTGCCATCTTACTCCACTTAAATCCTCCGCGAAAAAAGGAAGATGCGACCGTTTTTACATAATTGGGATTATATCAGGAAAATTCTATTGACATTTTTGTGAATAAACATAGATAAACTGGACACCATCACCAGAGGAACCCGCAAAAAAGTATGTTTAAAATCATAATTTTGGGGCGTAAAAGCTTTTATGGCGAACGCAACCTAAAATGAAGGGCTATGTCAAAAGCCGGACCCCCTCCGCCCTCAGTATTCCAGATTCTTGAGAGGCATGTTGGGCGAAAAATGGTTGCAATTTTGGATCCTTCTTACGGGTTTGAAGGAACATTAGCAGCTGTAACTAGGGAACCTCCGGGCATCTGGCTTTCTGACGCTGAAGTTGTGACGTTGCGGTCTACTATAGCTCAGCCTGTGCCGCAGATTGTAAGCAGAGAAGACAGAAGCGAAGTTTTTGTTAACTTGAGTGCTGTTCAGCGCATCGAAGTATTGCACGAAAAGTAGAGACTGTTAGAAGACGGCTGTTGCTACAATGCTTATTGCTATAAGAGCTACACCTAAGATGACAGCTATTTCAGGTCTAACCTTAACGCCTCTAGTGTCCTCTTCAAAGAATCTTAGAAGCCCAGCGCCTTGAGCGGGCATCCGTGCTCCGTCTTTCTGTTTTTTTCTTCGAACACTCATGGCGATTCAGTTCATACAATTCCGTTGGGGTGTTAATTAAAGTTGCGCATCCGATTTCAGAAGGTGTTCGCCTGTTTATGGGAGTATTGCAGAGGCTGTTCACTGTCTTGTTCAGGCCTTTTAGCCTGTCTTAGTTTCTTTATTGTGATTTAACAAGGTCTAAGGCACATTTTTGTACTCAGAAGCTTTAAATATGACGTTATAGTCTATCAGTGTTCCTTAGGAGAGATGGATCATGAGGGATAATGTTTGGCATACCCAAATCAACGCCAACGAGTTCGAAATTCACTCGCCAATTGAAGATTAAGAAACTCTCCTTTGAAAAGCCACCTCTTGAAATCTTCTCGAAACTCTACAACAACTACGAAAACACATACATTCTAGAGTCAATTGAAGGACCAAAGAAGCTGTCACAATACTCCTTCATAGGATTCGACCCAACCTTAACAATCACAATCAAAAACGGAGAAGCAGTTATCCGCAACAAAAGAAGCGGCGACGAGGAGAAAAAACAAGTCGACGAGCCGTTGGCTGTAATCAAAGAAACACTCAGAAACCTGCCAGGCTTCAAGGAGCAAAGATTCATCGGCGGAGCCGTAGGATACATCTCCTACGATGCTGTTCGATGCTGGGAAAAACTGCCCGAAAGCGCAGTTGACGACCAGAACTTCCCTGACGTTGAAGTCGGGGTTTTCGATGACGGCATAGTCTATGACCACAGAAACAAGCAGGCACTATACTATCACCTAAACGAGAATCGGCTACCCGAAATCGATGAACTACTAAAAGAGCCAAACGATAATGGCGCACTGGCGCACAAGAAACTGAAAGTCAACATAACTAAGGAGAGGTTTGAGGATGCCGTGGAGAAAGCTAAAGAATACGTGACTGCGGGCGACATTTTCCAAGTTGTTCTCTCCAAACGTTACGATTTCCAAATCAAAGGCGACCTAGTTGGCTTCTACCGTAACCTCAGAGAAATAAACCCCTCACCATACATGTACTTCCTCAAATCGGGCAAACATCAGATAGTTGGATCAAGCCCTGAAATGCTTGCAAGAGTCGAAAACAGAACTGTCGAAACTTTTCCCATTGCAGGTACAAGACCTCACGTAAAAAACCCAACAGAAAACAAGCGACTAACAGAGGAACTGCTTGCAGACCCAAAAGAACGGGCAGAACATGTGATGCTGGTGGATTTAGGCAGAAACGACATCGGAAAAGTATCAAAATTCGGCAGCGTCCACCTCCCAGAATTCATGCAGGTACACCAATACAGCCACGTTCAGCACATTGTTTCGCGGGTTGTCGGCAATCTCAGAGACGACTGCGACTGCTATGATGCCCTGAGGGCAGTTTTTCCAGCGGGCACAGTTTCTGGAGCTCCCAAGGTTCGGGCAATGGAGATAATCGAGGAGCTTGAGCCTACAAGGAGGGGCCCATATGCTGGGGCGGTAGGCTACTTCTCGTACAACGGCAATGCAGACTTCGCCATTACAATCAGAACCCTCATCGCCAACGGAGATAAAGCCCACATTCAGGTTGGAGCAGGCATAGTGGCAGATTCTGATCCAGAAAGAGAATGGTATGAAACTGAGCATAAGGCTGAGGCGTTAATGAAAGCGTTAGAAGTTTCAGGAAGTGGAAAAGAATGAAAGTGTTGGTTATCGACAATTATGACTCCTTCGTCTACAATCTAGTCCAATATATTGGAGAACTTGGAGGAGACCCAATCGTTTACAGAAACGACCAAATCGACCTCGAACAGGCCATGCGCCTTAATCCTCAGCGAATCGTCATCTCCCCAGGTCCAGGCACGCCCGAAGACCCTCACTATTTCGGAGTTTGTTCAGCAATTCTGCAAAAGATGAGCTGCAAGATACCTACTTTGGGGGTTTGTCTTGGGAGTCAAGGGATAGTTTCTGTTTTCGGCGGAAAAGTTGTTCGGGCAAATCGGCTGATGCACGGAAAAACCAGCGTAATAAGGCATGATGAGAAAGGCGTTTTTGAGGGCGTTAAGAACCCATTCACTGGAACCCGTTATCATTCTCTTGTTGGAGAAAAAACATCTATTCCATCATGCATCGAAGTAAGTGCCGAATCCACTGACGATGGCGAAGTTATGGGAGTCCGCCACAGGAAATACCCAATTACAGGACTACAGTTTCATCCTGAATCCATACTGTGTGAGGACGGAAAAAAGATAATCAAAAACTTTCTTGAAGGACGGAATGAACGGTGATCAAAGAGAACATACGGAAACTGGTTAACGGCGCCGACCTAACTCACGAAGAGGCAGCAGCAAGCATGAAAGAAATCATGTCTGGCGAAGCAACAAACACCCAAATAGGTGCATTTCTAACCGCCCTAAGAATGAAAGGCGAAACATCCGACGAAATAACTGCCTTCACAGCCGTCATGAAGCAGTGCTGTAACCGAATTCACCCCAACGTAAAGGGACGCCTAGTTGACACATGTGGAACTGGAGGAGACAAAATCAAAACCTTCAACATCAGCACCACCGCAGCGTTTGTTGTTGCTGGAGCAGATGTTGCTGTGGCCAAGCATGGAAACAGGTCAGTGACCAGTAAATGTGGTAGCGCCGATGTTCTGGAGATGCTAGGGCTTAACCTCAGCACAGCTCCTGAGGATGTTGAACGGGCCATCGAAGGGGTGGGGGCGGGTTTCATGTTTGCTCCCGCGTTTCATCCAGCCATGAAGTATGCTATTGGTCCAAGAAGGGAAGTTGGAATCAGAACCGTATTCAATGTTCTTGGTCCCCTGACGAACCCTGCTGACGCCAACGCTCAGCTGCTGGGAGTTTATGATCCCCGATTGACTGAGCCTCTAGCCCATTCTCTAAAAAATCTGGGTTCCGAAGAAGCGATGGTTGTTCATGGTTTGGATGGTTTAGATGAGATATCTACTATAGGAAAGACACGGGTTTCGTGGTTAAAAGAAGGCGGCGTTACTACAAGGGAGATGGCTCCAGAAGATTTTGGTATCAAACCAGCCAAAATTGAGGAAATTAAAGGAACCACACCAGAAGAAAGTGCAGAAATCACCTTCAAAATTTTGTATGGATGCTACAATGCGGATGATCCGAAGCGGGAAATTGTGCAGGTTAACGGGGCAGCAGCCATAATCGTAGCGGGCAAAGCTGAAGATTTCGGTTACGGAATAGAAGTAGCCAAAGAATCAATTGAAAGCGGCGCAGCCTACAGGAAACTCAAGGAACTGATCAAATTCTCCCACGGAGACCTTTCAAAGCTTGAACAGTTGGAGACAGAGCATGCCTGATTTCCTCGACAAACTAGCAGTTGACGCCAAAGAAACCGTCAACCAAGGCTACTACAAAACTAAAGCTCAGGGCACCTTCTCTCAGGTTAGCCTCAAGAAAGCTATTATCGAAAACAAACAAAACGCGGTAATCACAGAAGTAAAAGCCGCCTCACCCTCCAGAGGAACCATAAGAAAAAGCTTTGACCCCCAAGAAGTTGCAGCAGCCATGAAAAGAGGGGGCGCAACAGGAATATCAGTTCTGACAGAGCCCAAACATTTCAATGGCTCTCTCAGTTACCTAACACAGGTCAGAGATGCGGTAGAGCTTCCAATTCTCATGAAAGATATAATCATTGACCCAATTCAGCTTGAGGCAGCTTCAAGAATCGGAGCCAACGTTGTTCTTCTGATAGAAGCCCTCTTTGAACGAGGATACTGCGAACACAGTCTTGAAGAGATGATTGCAAAAGCCCATGCAAGAAATCTTGAGGTGCTACTGGAAACCCACAATGAAGACGAGTTCCAATCAGCCATAGAAACCGACGCTGACCTAGTTGGAATCAACAACCGGGACCTAAGAACACTGGAAGTTGACATTGGCATAACTGAGAGAATCCTGAAAAACAATGATAGCCACGGGAAGGTTGTTGTTAGCGAAAGCGGAGTGATGGCGCCTGCAGACATTCGTTTTCTCCGGGGATGTGGCGCTCAAGCTTTTTTAATCGGGTCAGCAATCATGATGGCTAGCAACATCGAAAAAACGGTTAAGGAGTTTGTTACCGCCTAATGAGAAGGGTCAGAGTGAAGATTTGTGGGATAACCCGAGAAGAGGATCTGAATGCCGCTGTGGCTGCAGGAGCGGACGCTGTCGGATTCCTTGTTGGGGTTCCCTCGTCACCAAGAAATCTGACCCTAGAAAGAGCTAAAACATTACTGAGGCAGGTGCCAGTCTTCGTTGACAGCGTAGTGGTTACTGCGCCCGAGAGCATCAAGGAACTTGCCGAAATCTGTGAAGAACTGAAGCCGTCAGCCATCCAACTTCATGGAAAAAAAGAGTTTGATGCTTCAGAAGTTCGTGAGAAAATAAGGGACACTCGCCTGATAAAAACTGTTTATGTGACACAAGACGCTCTAAACGAAACAGCAATAGAGGAACTGAAAATGTTTGATGCTGTGCTTTTGGATTCCTTCATTAAAGGTCAATACGGCGGAACAGGCAGGGTTCATGACTGGAACCTAAGCAAACAAATCAAGGAAGCTGTTGCCCCCCTTCCACTCATCCTTGCAGGAGGATTGAAGCCCGAAAACGTCCAGAAAGCAGTGCAAACGGTTCAACCTTATGCGGTGGATGTTGCTAGCGGCGTTGAACTTCGACCAGCAATAAAGGATCATGAGAAGATTCAGGCTTTTGTTGAAAATGCAAAGGAAATCAAGTTACCAGACAATTGAGCAGGTGAATCAAATTGAAGAAGAAAGGAAAATTTGGAGATTACGGCGGACAGTACGTGAACGAAGTGTTGATGCCGATTCTCATTGAGCTGGAAGCAGCCTTCGAGAAACATTATCCAACAGCAGAATTTCAAACCAAATTCAACGGATTGCTGAGGGATTATGCTGGAAGACCAACCTCACTCTACTACGCAAAGAACTTCAGTGAACTAGTCGGCTGCAAAGTCTACCTCAAAAGAGAAGACTTGGTGTGCGGAGGTTCACATAAGCTCAACAACACGTTAGGTCAGGCGCTTCTAACCAAGGAAATGGGCAAAACACGTTTAATTACAGAAACCGCGGCAGGACAGCACGGGCTTGCAACAGCCATGGCAGGCAACGTGTGCGAGCTAGAGACAGAAGTCTTCATGGGCGTGAAGGACATCAAGAGGCAGGCAAGCAACGTAAAACGGATAAAACTGCTGGGAGCCAAAGTAACGCCTGTTGACATCGGCATGGGCGTCCTGAAGGATGCTGTTTCTGACACGTTAAGAAAATGGACCACCTGCTCAACCACCACCCACTACCTTATGGGATCAACTGTAGGTCCCCATCCGTTCCCCGAGATTGTTGCAACATTCCAGAGCGTAATCGGAAAAGAAATCAAAAAACAGATACTTGAAAAAGAGGGCAGACTGCCAGACACGATAGTGGCTTGTGGCAGCGGAGGAAGCAACGCATTGGGAGCCTTCAGACCATTCATCAAAGAAAAAGACGTTAGACTAATTTTTGTTGAGGGTGGAGGTGAAAGCCTAGAATCCGACAACAACGCCGCTGCCTTCCAGATAGGAAAACCCGGAATACTGCACGGCGCCCTAATGCAGGTGTTGCAGGATGAAAATGGTCAGATTAAGCCGTCAAGGACAAGAGCGGCGGGGCTTAACTATCCTGGAAGAGGACCAGAAATCTCGTTTCTAGCCTCAAGCGGAAGGATGCAAACGGGCTACGCCTTTGATAGTCAGGTGTTTGAGGCAGTGAAGGCCATGAGCAAAAGTGAGGGGTTGATACCTGCCCTTGAAACAGCCCACGCCATCGCCTACATGGTGAATCACAAAGAAGATTTTGACAAGGACGAGCTTGTGGTTCTGAACTTTTCTGGAAGAGGCGACAAGGACCTAGAAACCATAATGAGGTATTTCCATGAATCTTGAAAAAAAGTTCCAAGAACTGAAAAACAAAGGAGAGGGAGCTCACATGCCCCACGTTTACTTCGGAGACCCCCACGAAGATTTTTCCCTCAAACTGATCCAAACATTGGCAGAAAACGGCGCAGACATCCTCGAGTTCGGAATCCCATTCTCTGACCCAACAGCGGATGGACCAACCTTTCAAGCAGTATGCGAGAGGGCGCTAGAGAACGGCATAACCCCCAGCAAGTGCATCCAAGGCATAAAGAAGCTGCGAGACAGGGGCATAGAGAATCCGATTGTTGTAACGACCTACTATAACATCCCCTACGTCGTAGGCGTAGGAAACTTCATGAACAAAATAAAGGAAGCAGGCGCCCAAGCCATAATTATTCCTAATGTTCCAGTTGAAGAAGCGGATATTCTGTTGGCTGAAGGAAAACGCAACAGCATTCACATAATATTTCAGATAGCCCCAACAACAACCGAGGATAGACTAAAGAAGATCACGGACATTGCATCAGGCTTCCTTTACGTCATAAACGTTGAAGGCGTCACAGGGGCACGAGAGAGCCTAGCTGACTCCACCCTGAAACTGGTACAAAGAGTTAGACGCCACACAGACATGCCTCTGATGGCAGGCTTCGGCATCTCAAACAAGCAGCAAGCCTCAAATGTCGTTGCAGCCGGGGCTGACGGCGCAATAGCTGGAAGCTGTTACGCTAAGGTTTACGAGAAGAACCTAGAGAAGCCTGAGGAGACATTGCCCCAGATTGCTGATTTGGTGGGTCAGATAAAGCAGGGATGCATAGAAGGCTATAGATGAAGATAAGTAATATACACCATTTAATTAGCAAATATCTACGATTGGTTGGGAGAAGACAAGATGCAAATCAACGAATTCCAAAACATGATGAAGCAACTATACATTCACAGAGACTCTGAACGAGGAATAGATGGAACATTGAATTGGCTTGTGGATGAAGTGGAGGAGCTAAGAGAAGCCCTAAAAGAAGATGACACAAAAGCCATAGAAAACGAGTTTGCTGACGTTTTTGCATGGTTAGCCTCGCTGGCAAACATCGCTAACATAGACTTGGAGAAGGCAGCGCTCTCAAAATATGCCAACAAATGCCCTAAGTGCGGACTGTTGCCCTGCGACTGCCCCTTTTAGATGCGTTCTCACCCACCAGTTTTTGCTGTCCTACTCCAGTCAGCTGCCAGAGATAGGGTCGCCTGCCTTTGTGGCTTAGAATGTTTTCTGCTTCAAGAAGATGAAGGTGATGAAGAACGGTTTTGTAGCTAAGTTCTGTTTCTCTGGAAATTGCCTTAGCATCACATATCCTCTTTTCAAGGACAGAAAGTATCTGTGTCCTAGCTGACAAGCCTGGTTGAATGTTCCTTTTCAGTGTCAGGAAAGCGTTGGGGT
Organism: uncultured Candidatus Bathyarchaeia archaeon; assembly: GCA_964510635.1. Classification (GTDB taxonomy): domain Archaea; phylum Thermoproteota; class Bathyarchaeia; order Bathyarchaeales; family Bathyarchaeaceae; genus Bathyarchaeum. The sequence continues at coordinate 8,899 of CAZEBS010000024.1, read as the reverse complement.
GATGGGCTATCTTGAACATGTACCCTCAACCTATGTTCGTTGTTGAAACAAAAAAGCTTTCTAGGGCTAATCTGAGAAGGCTGTGAGACAAATTTGCCGAGGCTTCTTGCCCTCAAACAAGATTATGATTTCGTCTGCCACCATCGAAAGCCTTTGAGCATAATACTCTGAGAGACCATACTTCTCGACAAGCTTTTGCGCCTCAGGCAAATACTTCTCGATACCTCCACGATAGACCGTAAGAGTCAATTCGCCTCCGCATGCTGAACACTTTCCGAGAAGAGGCAGCCTTCTGAACTTTTTGTTACAGGCTTTACAACGAAACTTTTGGGTTGTGAAGGCTCTCAGGTTGCCAGCTATGTCCCGGACAAAATGTGTGGTCAAAACCTTCTTAGCCACTACGTCAGCGTCGACAGCTTCAATCTTCTCTGCCAAAACGAGCTGACTGTGCAACTTGTCTGTCATCTTTCCCAATTTTTTGTATACACTCTCAGGGTTGCCCATGTTAACGTCTGAAACAGGAATAGTGTACTTGAAGCCCTCAAACTGCGCCGCAGTATTCAAACGATGCTCAACAATATCTATTGACTCGATTAACTGTCTAGTTTCTGCCTTCTCCCAAGTTTTTTCATAAAACAGGGCAGGATACTTTCCTGCGACATCCACTTCATGAGCCTGCCGCTGTACTTCCACAGGATTCACCACAGGAATAACCAGAATAGGAGCATCCATTATTCCTCCAATATGTGATGGCAGAAAGACTTTAGAAAAGTTCAGTATGGTATCCAAAGCCAGCATCAAAGCATCTTCGTCGCCGTCGCAGTCTCGGCGTTTCGCTGAATGCCATAGGGGATGAGCGTAACAGACATTCAGGGGAGTGAAACCGATGATTCTTCCGACTATGCCGACTGATGTGTGTGGTGCCAAGCCTATTATGAGGCGACCGATTAGGTCAGAAGCTTTGTTGATGTTATAGTATGGAGGAAGCTCGTATACTTTCTCAAGGAGCTCGTCAAGAAAGTTGGCAACATGAACGAAATAGTCTGCGCATTTCCGGGGAACAACTACATCCTGAATCTTGAGTTCACAAATCTGTTCAGGTTCTGTTAAGGGGTTGCCGTCCTGATCATGGAGGTACCCATTCTTTCGGAGTTGCTCAATAGAGACGCCGACCTCCTTCGGAGTGAAGTGACTGAGAGGAGCATTTGTGACATCGAAACGTATTGTCCCATCCTTGAAAACCGACAAACCGTGCTTAGCTCGCAGAATCCCCTTTTCTAGAATCTCTGGCGTCTTCGTTTCGTTTGTCATGCCCTTCACGCCCTTAACCAGATTCAACTTAGGAAGACCCAGTTTCCTGCAAGCCGAAAGCATCAAAGCCCTCACGTTGACTTGCTGTTTGGCATAACTTCTGGTTGAAACCTTGCACACAGGACAAGCATCATCTCTAAAACTTCTTCCGCATTGAGGACAAAGCTTCTCTAGGACAGTTTCTGATCCACACTTCGGACATTTGACCAAGAAAGTTGTTTCACTACAGCCTAGACAGCGGCGCACAGCAAGATCAACCTCGATTGAGACCTTACTCGCAGCTTCGGAGAGGTTACGTCTGGAACCGCCAGCAAGCCCAACAGGAAATAAGGCGTGAACAAGGGGCTTCATTTCTCTCTGTTTAGCCTTCTCTGGGCGTCCCATTCTGGCGCCAACAAAACTGGGAGCCTTTTCCCGAATTTTAATGCCTGTGAAGTTCTGTATAGCCTCGAAAACGCTTTCCGAAGAGTCTACCTGACTGTCAGGGACGGTTAATCCGAGACAAAAAGCAAGAATGTGTGCTTCGTTATCAACCAATTTTATCTTGTTTGTAACGACTTCGTGGGGAATGCAGAGTTTCTCGAGAATATCCTTTACTGTTTTGTCTTTGACGCCAACAATCTCGTGAACGGTATCATTCTCCTTTTTCGTCTCAGAAGCTAGCAACCAAGTTCTTAAGGCTCCAAACTCCTCAGTGGTGATATTCTCCCAGAAAAAGGTGAATAAGGGGTGAAGGGGAACGCCCAAAACCGAGGAGATTGCAATGGCTTCCTTGGCATTCGGCTTATTCTTGTAAGGATCAGCCAACCATTCTTCAAGAACTGAAACAGAAACGCCTACAGCCTCGGCAGCTTTCTTCAAGTCGGCGCCAAACTTTTTGTCAAGAGCCGCCGTAAGTTCTTCTTGCCACCACTCTTCATTGTAGCCAGACGGACGAAGAGGCTTATTGGTGTATAGAAAGTCGCCGAATCCGATGAGGATGTCCCCAAGAAACAGAATCTTATCAATCATCTTCTCCAAGCCCTTAAAATTCTGGAGAGTGACACGCACAACAGAGCCGTTCTTTAATCTTACAACAGGAGGCTCAATACTATCCACAGGAACCACAATTCCGCCTTTTCCAGGACCTTCTAAACGAAGTTGGGTTCCAGCGGCAAGAAAATTTTGGACAACCATCATTGTGGCGGGGTGGATGCCGACCGCTGCGAGACCTGTGTTTCTGGATCTTCCGTAACGAAGCCTGAACCCTCCTGTTCTAGACGGAAAGGAGAAGATTGGACGTCCTGCTATGACGTCTGCCATGAATCCGGCTTTCTTTTTCTTCGAGAATTCTTTTAGGCCTCCAAGCCATTCCCAGCCATCAATTTTGAGTTTTTCGATAGTGGTCAACACTTTGGCTGCCCGTCCCACTATTCCGTCGTTTACTACTCGGAGAGCTCCGCCTCGAACATTGTTTGTTTCGATTCGGGGAAGGTTTCTGAAGGTAGAAACTTCAACAGGGTCTGATTCAGTGCCTGTTACCTCTACGGGTATGTTCTGGATGCCTCTTCGTAGTTCGTCATCTGAGATGTGGTATTGAAATCTGGCGATTGAGCGTTCGAATAGGCGCACTTCTTCTATGAAGCGAGCAACTTCATCTTCTGTTGGCTTGTAGCGGTCCAGCTTGAGTAGGCGTCGAATGTGATCGCCGACGATGATGGTTAGAGCTTGTTCTGTGCCACCAGCTGACCGTATTGGACCAGCATAGTATATTGCCAAATATTTTGTTCGGTCAGGATTAGCTTTGATTTCTACTTTGGCGATGCCTTGTATAGGAGCCGCAGTTATTCCCTCAGTTAAAATTGCGAGGGCTGTTCTCATTGCCTGTTCAGCTGCTTCCCGGGCATCCACGGCACCAAAGTCGCCGTTTATTATCTGTTCAGTTATTTTGAAGGTGAGTTCTTCTCGAGACAGTTTCTCAGCTAAATCCCGTATGCTTTCAGCGACGCCAAGTGGACCAACAAGGCCTTCCACTAAGGCAGCCAAGTCTTTTGCTACCTCAGGTTCGGGAGTAAGAGCAGGGTCTAACCCCTTTTTTCTGGCTTTTATGGCGACAGAGTATATGTTCTCAAGTTTCTTTTCCAAAGAAGCAGTATATTGCCTGTACTCGTCGCTCATCGGGATAGTCACAATTGTTCTCCTTACATAGATTGCATAGGGCGAAGTATTGAGTCTTTCTAACACAAAAGCGACAAAGCAGAACTACAGAAGCGGAAGACTACAGTTGATTTAGTGGGCTTTTTTGTGACCTTTCATACTATCTATCAGTTCTCTTATCTTGTGGCGCCCCTTGTTTTCTTCCAGAACAGTACCAGTTACAATAATGTCAGCCCCAGCCTTTACTATCTTCTTCACCTGTTCACCAGTTCTTATACCGCCACCTACAATCAAAGGAAGACCAGTTACACGCTTAACCGCTTGCACCATTTCAGCAGGCACATGCTTTCCGACTCCAGACCCCGCCTCTAAGTAAACGAAGCGCATACCAAAATATTCAGCAGCTAACGCGTGGGCAGCGGCAAGTTCAGGTTTGTTATAGGGGATAGGAACTGCTTTTCCCACAACGCTGACTGCGCCTCCCTCCCCCACGATGATGTAGCCAAGGGGGATAGGTTCCAAACCGAACTTCTTGACTAGGGGGGCGCCTAGGACCTGAACGCCGACAAGAAAGTATGGGTCTGAAGAATTGAGAAGGGACATAAACCAGATAGCGTCAGCATGTTTGGTTATTCCAGTGATGTTGTTTGGGAAAAGAATTATGGGAAGTTCAACAGATTCTTTCAGAGCCTTTACGACGTCATCCAAATGAGAAGTTGAAAAAGAAGTTGAACCACCCACCATTATAGCTGCTGTGCCACAGGATTCAGCCTCTTTGGCGAGCTGAGATGCAGAAGAGGGTGTGACCTTTTCGGGGTCAATAAGAGTCATGTGAATGGTTCCTTCTTTCTCGATCTTCTTTAACAGATATTTCTCTACTGAACCAACCATATGCTTGATCTCCTCGCTAGATCGCTAATCTTGAATAAAATACGTCCGTGAATTGGCAGTATATGTCGATTTCGCCAAAAGCGGGTCTAGTATCCAATTCCTCGGTTAAGCCGCAACTTCCACACCGCACTCTAGCATGTTCGCCACCCGGAAATATCTCAACATTGATTGCCTGTTTTCCACACTTGGGGCAGAGATAAACCGTAGGTAACTTCTTTTTAGGTATGCGAACCACTTTTCTTCTTCTTCTGCCCATGCTAAAGCCTCTGACAACTATTCAATTACGTGTTTGTGTGCCTGCTTCAATGTATAACTCTGTAACAGCTTAAATATTTGTCCTAAAGGCGCAAGGGAAGACAACTAATCAACAAAAAGGGCACATCACAAAAAGAGAATGTCACAAAACAGTGATGTCACGAAAACGCCTGAAAACGGGGAGAAAAACAGGAAATCACCCCAAAAAGGCCGTAATGGAAAGGGGCTGGAGCGTGACGTCACACGTGATGCTGTGATAATCACACGTGATTTAGGTGTGATAGGAAATCACACAGGTCATAGATCACAAGGTCACAAAATGAGGAATAAACCGTAGCCAAGACAAGATTAGTATAGAAAAGTTGCCAGTTAGAGGGAGTAAAATGGTAGTTCGAAGGGAGAGAAAAACAACATTTACGCACACACCAAAGGGATTAGAGGGTAAAATGATGATTTTCGTCGGGGAACAAAGAACCTAGAGAGAAAATGTAAAGAAAAAGCGTGTTTTTCGTGTTGGTTTAAAAATTCTTTTTTTGCATATTTTTGTGTGTTTATTGATGTTTTTTAGCTGTTTTCTAGTAATTTTCTCATATATATTAGGGGAGTGTATGGGCTGTTTTTCTAAGGAATTGGCGAAAAGTTTTTGTGTTGAGGTGCCCCGTATACAAAAATGTATCCTTTACAAGGGAGTTTGAGGAAGGGAGATTTTAATTGAAGGAAAAGGCTCAAAATTGGCTAAACTACACATTAGCTGACCCGATGGTCAAAATACTTTCAAAAAACAGCAATCTGACGAAAATACAGCTAGAAACGCTTCTAATAGACGTTTTAGCAGAAAACATATCCGATAAACCGCTAAAATACGACGAAAAAGCCAAAATAAGGATTTTAGCCGTAACTCGAGGCGCTTTTAACAGAAGTTTACGGCAAGCCAGACAGAATGTTATACGATCAATTTACACAATCCTACTGCTAGGATACATGGGAATTCTCGAAGACACAAGCTTAGAACCATATATAGAGGTCGCAAACAAGCTCCAAACATACATAAATAGCCAAAGAAAACTTGCAAAAAAGACGCCAAAAGAAGAACACATAAGAAGCATAGCACTACTCCACGAAGAGCTAAAAAACAGGCTAGAAGAACTGACCAAACCCCGAAACATGTCAAAAAGGCTGTGACATCACAAATCACACGCCCTTTTACAACAAAAAGTTATCACTTTCAGTGCATATTAGAACAGATTGGAGAGATAGGGAAGAGGTTGAAAAGAGTGGTTTTCTTCACGCAAAAAATAAGCCTGCTTTGAGCTTTTTTCAGGAAAATAAGGAGTTTTTGACGTAAATTTGGGAGCCAATACTTGGTTGAGAAGAATAGGGAGAAACAAAACAGTGGGCAGTAAAGGAGGTGACTGTGAGAAAGGGTTAGACATAGAATGTGATATGTGATGTCACGAGGTTCAAGTTAACAAAAAGCTTAAGTTTGCTTATATACTAATGTGATATGTGATTCCATATGCATATCACACGACATCACGCTGAAATCACATGTAACATGGAGGATGGGTAGATGGTTTCAGAGGGAATGCTTGTTGTGACGTCCGTCCTGCTGGCTGTAACGGTTTTGGCGATTTTTCTGTATTATAGGCGCTTGAAGGTGCTCCGTTATGAGTATGAGATGGCAAGAGGGGTCGTGGAGGATATAGTTGTAGGTGTTGACACTCAATTCCGAAGGCAAAAAGACAGAGTTCTTTATGTTGCGGAGAAAATTGAGGCAGCATCATTGGAGAACAAAAAGGTTGTGAGCAGGATAGAGGAATATGAGGGACGATTAACGAATCTTACCAAGGCAGTTGAGGATGTTCCCCAGATTGAAGAACGCTTCTCTGGACATCTAAGGGCAATGAGGAACGAAGTTGAGAACATAAAGGAGGATCAAAATAAAGTGATGCAAAAGCTTGGTGAGATCGAGCAGATGAAGCAAGAGCCCTATGTTCCTGAGGTGAAGATAGAGGCGGCGATTCCCATAAAACGGGAAAAGGCTTTGGAGCCTCTGACTGAAACCGAGCTGATGGTTCTTGAGACCATTGGTAAGGAAGGAGAAAAGACGGCGCCTGAGATCAGGGAAAAGATTGGGCTCACAAGGGAGCATACTGCCAGGTTAATGAAGAAGCTGTATAAGGACGGGTATCTGGAGAGGGACACCCACAAGATGCCCTATGTGTACCGACTAAAAGAAGAGATGCAGAAGATACTGAAACGAAGGGAAGCTAAGGCTCGTTAGTTTTGTCTCCAGCCGCAAGAGATTCTCCGGCAGCTTTGAGTCTTTTCAGCCGTTCATCCATTTCAGAGAGGGGCTTCGACTGGGGTAGATCGTAATCAGCTTTTCCCCGTGTTTTCAGATAGTCAGGATAGTGAATGACCTTTAAAGGAACAGCAAACCGAATCTGAGGCTCTGAAATAAGCAACGCTTCTCCGATGTCTAGCATCTTTATCTCAGTATCACTGTATTCCATGTACGGCGTATTCTGGGTCAGATAATCTCTATCTCGCTTCAACTCAGTTTTCATGATTACTTTGGTCCAAAGCTCAGCAAAGACGTCACGATTAATTTTAGAGGGTCTAGGCGTGACAGCGTTTAAGCCAACGCGATACTTCCGGTACGTGAGGGCAATGTTAGAAAAGATTGTTTTGTGTATTTCCGGGTCAAGAAACTCATGAGCCTCTTCAAGAGTAATCAACAGGGTTGGAAGCTTTTCCCACTCTTCAAAATTGCGTTCCCACAGCCGCTTATAATGATAAGCAACGTTGCTGGCGGTGAGACAGGTGACGTTCTGCTGCTCTTCAGAAGTTAGGCCTGAAATGTCAATGAGGCAGGTGATTCCTTGGCTTATGTTTTGGACCACATCGTCAATGAAATTGTAGTTGGATGGGGGATAAAGATGTGAGGGAAGGTCTGAAAGTTTGCTCATCAAGGCGCCAACCGCACTCTTGTTCTGGGGACCGATGATTCGTCCAATCCCAGCATGCCCCTCAACACGGTAAATTTCCAAAGCTTGCTCAATCCAACACTTGCCCAGCTGCTCATATAGCCGTCGGGCAACCCTGACTTGAGGCTTACTAATTTCAGGAAAAATTGTCCATAATCGTCCAGGAGTAAGAGTGTGCAAGCCGATGCATAGTTTGCCGTCGCGTGTTGAATAGTAACGAACTTTTGTGTGGAAAAGGGGGTGGTCCCGTAGACCGCTGGCAGCTCCAATATCCTTGCCTGAGAGCAGTTGGCCAGCAAAATCGAAGATGAGTCCCACAGTTTCTGGGTTGTCAATAATGCGGGCATTAAGGATAAGTTCGGTGTTGGTTTTTCCTGACCCAGTCATTCCGAACATGCCCATCATTTTAGGAATAGCCTTGACACTGATGCCCACGTCACCCAAAACTTCTTCGCCTGAACGCAGACGACCTATCTCCAAATCACCTGAAAGCCGCAAAACCGAGTGATCGTCTTCGCAGGTTGCATATACTCGATCCATATAGTTTGGATTGAAGGTTGGAGAACGAACCCTTTCACCATGTCTTTCAAGGAAGAGAATTGCGTCGACGTGCCTGAAGCTGGAGTAAGGTCCAAAGGATTCTTTTCCTTCTGCTTCACGAAGCTGCTCATTAGTGTTCAGTGTAGAGGAACTTCCAGCATCCACGACACGGGCGTAGAAGCTTCGGTTTTCAGAGGCTATTCGAACAATTTGACCAAAAGAAAGTGTTGCTCCCTGATTCAGGAAAAAGGAGACTGTGTCCCCTTTAACGTCGCGAACAAAACCAACAGGCACATATTCAGTCAAACCAGTTCACCAGTTTTATGAGGGTTTAATGTTCCATGAATCTTGTCAGCGAAACTGCAGGAACGTTCTTCCCTACGAAGATTCTCCAAGATTCCTTCTTCTGACAACGCTTCATCAACTAGGTCACAATATTGAAGAATTTTTGCGTTTGATGCTCCAGAAAATTCGTGAGCAAGCCAAAGCGTAACAGGGTAACCTAAACATCTTGGGTCTTCAGAAAGAGAGGTTAAGGGAGAAAGAAACTCGGGCACATCATCGGAGGCTAAGGGGTCCATTATGTCACAGCGGAAAACGTGTTGACTATCTTCACACAACTTCACAATCGATACATCTCCATAAAGATGCTGTTCCATATTTGCCTCTTTAATTGGATGGTAAACCCAGAGAGGATACGACGCAAGGACACTCGTTGATGCCATAAAATCTCGTCCCTTCTCATCACACAACATGGGAGACTGTTTACTTACGGC
>CAZEBS010000023.1:0-21119 GCA_964510635.1 uncultured Candidatus Bathyarchaeia archaeon | reverse complement strand
AGGGACATAACCCTCAACGAAGTCGGCACCGCAGTGCTGGGGCTCCCCAAAATAGAATTCACCAAGCCCTTATCAGAGCTAAGCTACACGGAACTTGCCGAATACAACCTGCGGGACTCCGAAATCACCCTGAACCTAACATCCTACAACGACAATCTTGTCATGAAACTGATTCTAGCTCTCTCACGGATAGCCCGAATGCCGATGGAGGACGTGAGCCGCCAAGGAGTATCCCGGTGGATACGAAACTTTTTGTACTTTGAGCATCGGCAACGCGGCATGCTGATTCCAAATGCTGAAGACATCCTTGCCATCAAAGGCGGAACATCCACCACAGCCATCATCAAGGGAAAGAAGTACAAGGGCGCCATAGTGGTTGATCCCGTGCCTGGAGTCCACTTTAACGTGGCAGTTATGGACTTTGCGAGCCTGTACCCCTCAATAATCAAGGTTTACAATCTGGGCTACCAGACCCTTCTGTGCAGGCATGAAGAATGTAAAGCAAACAAGGTTCCTGAAACGTCCCACTGGATATGTACAAGAGAAAAGGCGCTTGAAAGCCTGCTGATTGGCTCCCTCAGAGACCTTAGAGTCAAATGGTACAAACCCAAAAGCAAAGACAAAACTTTACCAGAGGACCTAAGAAGCTGGTATAACGTAATCCCAAGCGCCCTCAAAGTCATTCTGAACGCCAGCTACGGAGTCTTCGGCTCGCCCGCTTTTGGATTATACTGTCCACCCGTTGCTGAGGCTACAGCAGCCATCGGACGCCACGTCATAACCAAAACTATAGAAAAAGCCAGAACATTAAACATCGAAGTATTATACGGCGACACAGACAGCCTCTTCCTGAAGAATCCCTCCCCAGAACAAGTAAAAATCATGGCAGAATGGTCCAAAAAAACCATGGGCATGGAACTGGAAGTAGAAAAATGGTACCGCTATGCAGTCTTCAGCAGCCGCAAAAAGAACTATCTAGGCATCCTGAAGGGCGGAGGCGTTGACGTCAAAGGAATGACCGGAAAGAAACGCCACATTCCAGTTTACATCAAAAAAGCCTTTTACGCGCTGGAAGATCGACTGGAGCAGGTGCAGTCTCCAGCAGAATTCGAGGAAGCAAAAAAAGAAATCAAGCAAATTATTCGAGACCGTTACTTGCGGCTGAAGCAGCGGCGATGGGGAGAGACTCCTGAGGAACTGGCTTTTCATGTTGTTCTCGGAAAACCGCCCTCAGCGTACACCAAAACTACTCCCCAGCATGTGAAGGCGGCTCTTATGCTGGAAAAGTTGGGGTATAAAATGACGGCTGGAGACCTGATAACTTACGTCAAAGTTTTGAAGGGCGTTAAGCCCGTGCAGATAGCCTCCAACAGCGAAGTGGATGTCGACAAGTATGTTGCTTACCTGCGCTCAACATTCGACCAGATTCTTGATGCGCTGGGGCTGGACTTTGAGGAGATAATTGGCTTAACAAAGCTTGAACGATTCATGTAAAAAAATAAATTTTTCATTGCGCGCGCATTTTTTAGCGCAAGCATTTCATTTTTTGTTTTCTTTGTGTGCGCGCGTTGCGCGCGTGTGTAAGTGAGAGAGAGGGTAGGGGTGTGTGAACGGGAACGTGGGAACAAGTACGTGGGTTTGGGGTTAAAATTTAATCTTCTTCTTAACTACTTTCTTCAATTGTTCATAGGCTTCAGTTCTAGAGAATGGGCATACCTTGATGCACACCGAACATCCATAATACTGTGCGAAGTATTCAAAGCAATTCTGTTGAGATATTTTTGTTATTCGACCAGTTTCATGAAATATTGATTTTTCTAGAATTGCTTTTGGTGGACAATGCTTAGTGCATAACCCGCAAACGTCGCAGTATGTATCTATCCATTGGTGGTCGTTTGATTCCGCAAATGGTAGATTCTCAATACTCGTATAGATAGCTGCTAACCTCACTCGCGGACCAAAATTTCGGGTTATCAGGATACCGTGCTTTCCAACCCAACCTATTCCAGCCTTCTGAGCAAGAGGAGGAAATAGAAGCAATCCACCTAGCGGATGGTCTGCTTGCGCACCATAACCTTGTTTTCTAAGAAATTTCGCAAGGTTATTGACTACCTTTCCAAGGTCATCATAGGTCCCAAACACCATATTGAGTGTTGCTTGGCTTGGTGCTTGGTCGATTTTCTCTTTACTCATCTCCATAGCAAGAATAATTGCATTATCATAGAGAACTCCAAATTGTTGAAAAATAAGATTTCGTGGCAACTTCACAAATCCAAATAAGCCCACTCCTTCATTTTGAAGAAAGACTTGAAGATTCTCTAAGAACTCCTTAGATTTGTAAGAATTTGGCTTTGATGGATTATCTTGGATTGAATCAACAGAAAGATGAATGTTCTTCATTATTGAAAGAAGGCGTCTAATGGGAAACGTGTACCTCATTTTGATATCATTACGGTCTTGAAAGACCTTCAACATTTCAAGAGGTACCTCAAACCTAGGAGGAGAATCTGAAGTTGGATGGAGAATCTCAGGTTTCTCAAATAGCGACTTCTGCTTCTTTATCATTCGTTTGATTCGAGGTATGCCAATTCTTATTATGATATTTTTTGTGAAGCTGTGCTTTATCCCCATCTTTCTCTTCTCACTGGAAAACTACTGATAATAGAAGAATATCACTTTCCCTATTGTAAGGTTTGGGGGGTTAAAATTTAACTCCTTCAACCTTTGCTAAACTGACTTTTTCCGTTTTGTTTTTAATTTTGTAAAATACTGTTTTCCAAAAAAATTTGGTGTTTCAGCAGCTGGCGTCGTTGACGAACTTGGATTTGTTTCCTATGTGCCTAATCTCTACCCCTTCGTCAATGGGTTTGCAGGGCAGCTTATATTTTTTGAATAGCCACACTAGCTCCTTGAATGCTTTCTCGTTGACTTCAAGCTCCACAACCTCTGTCATCTCTTCTATGATAGCTGGATGCTTAGGGTTCGCCTTGTAGAGCATCATAAACTCCGTGTCCTTGTCAGAATTAGGGGGAACTGCTATAATCTCCCACAGAGACTTTGCGGGAAAATTTCGAGGGGGATACCGTTTTATCCTTATCTTCTTCATTGTCAACCGCCCTTTTCTCTTTGGAGTACACTCAATATCCAACTGTGCCGTTTCATATAAAATGCCATGGTGCTTTATTCTATATGTAGTCTATAGACAATTACGGAAGTAAACCGAATCAATCAAAAACAGTTGCCCGATGGCAACACATCTGCCTCAAGGCCATCACTTCGTTTACATGAAAACCTTAATCTTCCAATCATCCACAAATACCGTTCAGGAACGAAGTCAACATTGATACTGTTTATAGCGTCAACCAAAGACACAGCTGGCATGAACATCGCCAAAAGCCTCATAGACCACTACAGCTTCGAAAAATGTTCAGAAACCTTCCACAAGAACCCTGTTTACACAAAAACGCTGCACAACAAGGAAATCCAGCTGCTTTTCGTCAACACAGGAATAGTGGACACCCAATTTCTAGGCAGCCTCTTCAGCCCCAGCATGTTTGTTTTCTTGTCTAGGCACAGCAGCGCCAAAGGAATACCCACTCTGTCTGTGCACACGCCCGGCAACCTCGCAGAAGCCCAGTTCGGCGGAAAACCCCAGACAGTCTCTGTCTCCCCTGCAGTAGCCATGAAAAATGCCCTCCAGGAGATGGCAAAACTGACAGATGAACGAGGGCTGGATTACGAGGTTTCCTATGAATGCACTCACCACGGGCCCTCATTGGATGCGCCAGCCATGTTCGTAGAACTAGGAAGCTCGCCAGAGCAGTGGAAGGACCTGAAGGCTGCTGAGGTTGTAGCTCACGCCGCGGCTGCTGCTGTTGCTGACTGTTCCTGCTGTTCTGTGGTGCTGGGAGTTGGTGGACCCCACTACAACAAAAAGTTCACGAAGCTAGCATTAAGCACTCAGACAGCCTTTGGTCATATTATTCCGAAGTATGCTCTCGCGGAGGTTGACACTGAAATATTGAGTCAATGTATTGAAAGGACTGTGGAAACTGTGGCTTCTGCAGTTCTTGATTGGGAGGGCATCAAGAGCGAGCACAAACCCAAGATTATTGCTGCGCTGGAGAAGCTGGCTGTGCCCTCAGAAAAGGTTTAAGTTAGTTGCCAAAAAATGTGGATGTGGGGGAGCCTCACTTTATTCCCCATTTTTTGGTGATCTTCACTATTATGAAGATTACGAAAGCTACGATTATGAACGTTATCAGAGCTACTAAGAAGTTACCGATTCCAAATACTTGTTCCCCAACAACAGCTTGAAGGCTGGCTAGGTCTGAAACAGGTAGTACCAATCCAATAGCTGGCAACAACAAATCTTTTGCGAGTGATTGAACCAGCAAACCCAAGTAGACGCCCATGATAAAGGCAACAGCCAAGCCCATTACCTTGTAGTTCTCTATGAAAGCTTTGAACTCAGCCCACAGTCCTTTTGGAGGCGGCGGTGGCGGCGCAGGTTTAGCTGCCAACAGTTCGCGTATCTGCTTAAGTTCATCTAGCATCTCGTCCTCTTTCAAAATTAATTCACCATCCTAATACTGTCCTTTTTCGCCTTTTAACCTCTGTTGTGCCTTGTGAAACATTTCATCATCGCAAAAACACTGCAAAACACAACAAAGCATGTTAGAAACAGGCGCTTCTCAGGGATAACTTTACATACTAGAACCTAATTTTGAAAGAGGACGAGGAACATTGGGATTAAAAACATTCTTTCAGTCCGCATCCAGGTTGCTGAAACTTGCGACAAAACCTGGCAGAACCGAGCTCTGGCTATCAATAAAAATCTGCTTCTTAGGCATTGTTGCAATCGGCGGAATTGGCTTCATAATCCAACTCATAGGTACCCAAATATAAGGTTGATCAGTTATGAGTGAGGAAAACAGAATTTCAACAGCTGTCTTCGCTGTACGCACCACTGCAGGGCAAGAAAAAAACGTGGCAAACCTCATCGAAGCAAAAGTGAAAATGAATGAGCTTCAGATAAAAGCCGTCCTTGTGCCCGAAATGCTGAAAGGCTACGTTTTCATTGAAGCAGATGGACCCCACTCCGTAGAAAAAGCCATAGCCGGAGTCAAGCATGTCCGATCCCGAGTCCCCGGCGTTGTAACTTTTCCTGAAGTAGAACGATACATTGTCGTAAAACCGGTAATCGAAGAACTAGACGAAGACGACCTCGTTGAAGTTGTTGGAGGACCCTTCAAAGGAATGAGAGCCAAAATCACACGGGTCGACAAAGCAAAAGAGGATGTGACCCTTGAGCTTTTGGAAGCCACATTCACTTTACCGATCACAGTTCACGCAGACTACGTGAAACTTGTTGAAAAAGCCAAAAAGGAAGAATAGAATATGGGAGAAAAGAAAGTTGTTGAAGCATTGGTTAACGGTGGGCAAGCCACAGCTGGACCCCCCTTGGGACCCGCACTCGGGCCTTTAGGAGTCAATGTCTTGGCTATAGTGAACAAAATCAACGAAATAACACAGGATTACGCCGGCATGAAAGTGCCCGTGAAAATTAGCGTTGACACCGATAACAAAGAGTTTGAAGTAACCGTAGGTACACCTACAACCTCAGCACTGCTTGTTAGCGAGTTAGGGGTAAGTAAAGGATCAGGAACCCCCAACACTGACAAAGTTGGCGACCTGTCCATGGAGCAGATAATGAAGATCGCTAAAATGAAGAGTGCTGATGTGTTAGGTAGGGACATGAAGGCACGGGTCAAAGAGGTTTTGGGCACTGGCGTCAGCATGGGCGTAACCGTTGAAGGCAAAGACCCGCGGGAAATTCAGAAGGAAATTGTTGAAGGAAAACATGACGCCCTACTAACAGAACAGGCTTAAAAGTAATAAGATTTTTATAACTGGCTCTTGTACGTCATTGGCGCGAGGTTCATAGTATGCCGTTGAACATGAAAAACCTCCTTGCTGCAGTGAAAGAGGTTAAAAGCAACTCGAAAGAACGGAAGTTTTCTCAGTCGATAGACCTCGCCATAAACCTTCAGAACATTGACATGAAGAAGCCTGAAGGCAGAATTCAGGAACGCATCGAATTACCCCACTCTGTTGGAAAGGCACTTAAAGTCTGTGTTATCGCTACAGGCGAGATGGCTCTCAAAGCCAAAAAGGCTGGAGCGAGTTCTGTCCTTGAAAGAGCTGCCCTCGAATCTTTAGTGGGCGACAAGAAAAAACAGAAAGACATCGCCAAAACCTATGACCTGTTCATAGCTCAAGCCCCTCTGATGCCCCTTGTGGGTAAAAGCCTTGGTGCCTCCCTTGGACCCAGAGGAAAAATGCCTACGCCTGTGCCTCCCAACGCTAACATCAAAGAGCACATTGAGAAGCATCAGAAAATTGTGTCTGTGAGGATGAGGGGGCAACCTGTCATTCAATGCCGCATAGGAAACGAAAAGATGGAAGATAAAGAGATTGCAGAAAACGTTCAGGCGGTTGTGAGGCGAATCGAAGGAAAACTCAAAAGAGGAATCAAAAACTTCAAGTCTGTATACCTGAAAACATCCATGGGTTCCTCAGTTAAGGTGGCAATGTAGGGAAACATTATGGTGGTCCGTCAATCAACTCTATTAAAGGCTGACAAAGTCAAAGAGCTAACAGGCTGCCTGTCTCAATACAATGCGGTGGCAATCGCCAGCCTAGAAAAGGTGAGGTCTGCCAATCTTCAGCAGCTGAGAAAGAAGTTGCAAGAAAGCGCACAGTTGCGTGTTGTCAAAAACTCTCTCATAAGGCGGGCTGTTTCCCAAGCCAAAGACAAAACTGGAATAGAAAACCTTGAAGAATACTTGACAGGACCTAACCTTTATCTTTTCACGAACCTGAACCCCTTCAAGCTTGTCATTCTTCTGGAAAAAAGCAGAGTCAAAGCATCGGCTAGGGCAGGCGACTTGGCTGCCTTCGATGTTGTAGTGCCTGCAGGAAACACTGGATTGCCTCCAGGTCCGATTATCAGCCAGTTCACTGCTGTGGGCTTGCGTACCCGAATCGAGGCAGGAAGCGTGTATGTGGCTAAGGACACTATGGTTGTCAAGAAGGGTGAGCCTATAAGCCCTCAGCTGGCAAGTTTGCTTTCGAAACTTGGAATCAAGCCTGTTGAGGTTGGTCTCAGCCTAAAGGTTGTTTATGATGATGGCGTGATTCTGACAGAAGAAGACCTGACGTTGGATCTTGATGGTTTTAGGCGAAGCATTGAAGAAGCTCATCAGTTTGCTTTCAATTTGAGTATGGAGGCGGCTATTCCTCTTCCAGAAAACATCAGCTATCTACTCAGTTCAGCCCATCAGAAAGCCCACAGTTTGGCTTTAAGCGCGGGCGTAATCAACAAAGACACCGTCGCTGACCTTGTCCGAAAGGCTAACGCAGAAATGCAGAGCCTAAGCAAAAAATTGGATGAAATCGAGAAAAAGGGTGAATCAGCGAGTTAAGTTTCAGAAAAGTTGAAAAGTAAGTATGTTGGAAAAGATGGAGGGAAAAGAATATGGAATACGTATATGCTGCAATGCTACTGCACAAAGCTGGAAAAGAAATAGACGAAAAGAGCGTGTCTGAAGTTCTCACGGCAGCCGGCGTAACAGCTGATGCTGCTCGGGTTAAGGCTTTAGTGGCGTCCATTGCCGAAGTTGACATCGAGGAAGCAATCAAAGCTGCTCCTGCAATGATGGCGGCGGCACCAGCGGCTGCAGCTGCGGCACCAGCCGAGGAAGAGAAGAAGGAAGAAGAACCAGAGGAAGATGAAGGCAAGAAAGAAGAAGCAGCAATGGAAGGTTTAGGTTCCCTGTTCGGATAAGCGGCTTGTTCCGTTTTTGCTGAACATTTGGGGGCTTTCCCTCTTTTGTGTTCTTTTTGATTTTCTTTTGTTTTATTAGCTACTGCAAAGTTGTTTTTTATTGAAGCAGTTACAGTAGGAATATTAGGCAGTTTTGACCAAACCCCTATCTATGGTCATAGATTCCAAAAAGTTAAGGACGCTGTTCCTGGATTTCTTTAGTGAAAACAGTCATAAGCTGATTCCTAATTCTCCTCTTATTCCAGAGTATGACCCCACCGTTCTTTTTACTCCCGCTGGCATGCACCCCCTTATACCCTACTTTTTGGGGCAGCCTCATCCCCTTGGAAAGAAGCTTGCAAATGTACAGAAATGCTTCAGGACAGGGGACATCGAATGCGTCGGAGACAGTTCACACCTAACCTTTTTCGAGATGCTGGGCAGCTGGTCTCTAGGCGACTACTTCAAAAAAGAAGCAATACGCCTAAGTTTTGAGTTTCTCACGAACAAACGATGGCTCAACCTAGACAAGAAACGGCTGTCTGTGACCGTTTTTGCAGGAGACAAGGATGCTCCACGGGACCTTGAAAGCTGTGAAGCATGGAGCAGCCAAGGTATCCCTGATGACCACATTGTTTTCTTGTCAAAGGAGGATAACTGGTGGGGGCCAGTCGGCAATACGGGACCTTGTGGACCCTGCACCGAAATGTTCTATGACACCGGAAAACCTGCTTGCGGTCCAGAGTGTAAGCCGGGCTGTGAGTGTGGTAAATTTTTTGAGCTTTGGAACGACGTTTTCATGGAGTATAACCGAACCCCAGCGGGCAGTTATGAGTTGTTGAAGCAGAAGAATGTTGACACTGGGATGGGTGTGGAGCATACTGCGGCGATGCTGGAGGGGAAGGAAACCGTTTTTGGGATTGCTGCTGTTCGTCCAATAGCCGCGAGGGTGGAGGAGATTGCCTCCATAGACGCGCCGACTCCTGTTCAAGAAAAGTCAATCCGAATTATCACTGATCATGTTCGGGCTTCAACCTTCTTTTTGGGTGACGAGCGGGGAGTCAAACCAAGCAACGTTGATAGAGGCTACGTTCTCCGTCGCCTGATTCGTCGGGCAATAAGGTTTGGGCGCCTAATCGGTATCGAAAGAGACTTTTTGCCTGAACTTGCCGAACTAGTCATAACAATCAACGAAGCCGAATATCCGCTCCTCAGAGAAAAACAAGCCAGCATATTTGATGAACTGACCAAAGAGGAGACCAAGTTTAAACGAACATTGGAGAAGGGCTTGAGAAAGTTTCAGCGACTGACAGAAAACAGCCCAAAAATTGACGGAAAAAACGCGTTTTTGCTGTTTCAGAGTTTCGGATTCCCCATCGAGTTGACAAAGGAGCTTGCGGAAGAGAAAGGTGTAGAAGTCGACGAAGCAGAGTTCAGGAACGAGTATGAACGGCACAGAAAGGTTTCGGCTGCGAGTGCTAAGAAGTTGTTCAAGGGCGGCTTAAGTGATGCATCGGCTGAAACTAAAAGCCTTCACACTGCGACCCATCTGCTGAATGAGGCATTGCGGATAGTCCTGAAAAAGAAGGATATTGTTCAGAGGGGCTCAAACATCACTCCGGAGCGGCTTCGTTTCGACTTCAACTTCGACCGAGCCCTAACACCAGAAGAAATAGCAGCTGTAGAGAAGCTGGTTAACGAACAGATACAGAAGTGCTTGTCCGTCAAACGAACAGAGATGAGTGTGGATGAGGCAAAGGCAAGTGGGGCTCAGGGCGTGTTTGATGACAAATACGGTGACACCGTGTCAGTTTACAGGGTAGGCGACTTTTCTTCAGAAATCTGCGGTGGACCCCACGTCAACAACACCAGCGAATTGGGCGTCTTCAAGATAAAGAAACAGAAAGGCATCGCAGCCGGAGTCAGAAGAATACGAGCAATACTAGAGAAAAAACAGAGCTAACCCTTCAACTCAGCAATCATATTTGTAGCCTAATAGAGGTACATTGTTGAAAACAGTCTTTTTTTAGAAAATCCTGACAGAAGCAAGTTTGGTGTTGAGTGAAAAACTTTTAACGTTCTGGGTACTCCATTGGCTTTAATGACATCCTTAAAGCAGACTGAGGAAAAGTGGCGAAAAAAGTGGGAAAAAGCCAGAATATTCGAGGCTGACCCAGACCCCACTAAACAAAAATTCTTTATCACTTTTCCCTTTTCTTACATGAATGGTCCCCTCCACGTGGGACACGGCTTCACAGCCACCCGCGTCGACGCAATCGCCCGCTTCAAACGCATGCAAGGCTACAATGTCCTGTTTCCGTGGGCTTGGCACTGGACAGGCGAAACCATTGCAGGCGCAAGCGAACGCGTCAAAAACGGGGACGAAATCCTGATTCGCGCCTTCAGGGAAATGGACGGCGTTTCAGAGGAGAACCTCAAAAAGTTTGTTGACCCAGTCTTCATGGCACAATATTACACGAACGACAGCCGAGAATCCGTGAAAAGAATCGGCTACAGCGTGGACTGGAGAAGAGAATTCACAACAACCAGCCTTTATCCAACTTTCAGTAAATTTGTTGAATGGCAGACCGAACGGCTCCGTGAGAAAGGCTACATCATAAAGGGAACCTACCCCGTAGTCTGGTGCCCCCATGACCAGAGCCCAACAGGCGACCACGACAGACAAACAGGAGAAGGCGTAGTCCCTGAAGAGTACACTCTCCTCAAATACAAGATGCTGGATGGCACAATCTTGCCCTCCGCCACCTTCAGGCCAGAAACAATCTACGGCATAACAAACATCTGGATAAACCCTGACGCAGACTACGTCAAAGCCGACGTAAACGGCGAAAACTGGATAATCAGCCAAACAGCCGCAAACAAACTCAAAGAACAACAAAAAACCGTCAAAATCTTGGACACATTCAAGGGCAGAAAAATCATCGGAAAACAATTTACCAGCCCCCTCAGCGACAGGAAGATGCTGATTCTCCCAGGCTGGTTCGTAAGCCCAGACAACGCAACAGGCGTCGTCTACAGTGTCCCAGCCCACGCCCCCTTCGACTGGCTAGCCCTAAGAGACCTCCAAAATAACCCAGACCTCCTCAAAGAATTCAACATCGACCCAGAACAGGTCAAACAGATACAGCCCGTCTCCCTCATCACCGTACAAGGCTACGGCGAATACCCCGCCCTCGAACTTGTTGACCAGATGCAAGTAAAGGACCAGCATGACCCCAAAGCAGAAGAAGCAACAAAAACTCTGTACAAGAAGGAGTTCCACGGCGGAACCCTGAAACAAATCTGCGGAAAATACGCAGGAAAACAGGTCAACAAAGTAAAAGACCTCCTAATCAAAGACTTCAAGGAACAAGGCATAGCAGACCAAATGTATGACCTCCCTGACCCCGTGGTCTGCAGATGCATGACTCCCTGTGTGGTTAAGCTTCTTGAGGAACAATGGTTCATCAAATACTCAGATGAGACCTGGAAACAGGAAACCAAGAACACCCTAGCTCAGGCCTCTATTTATCCTGACTCAGCCCGTCAATGGTTCCTCAACATAATCGACTGGCTCAAAGAGTGGCCATGCGCAAGAAAGAGCGGCTTAGGAACGCCCCTTCCATGGAGTCCTGGTTGGATAGTTGAAACCCTGACCGACTCAACTGTGTATATGGCATTCTATACCATAAACAATCACCTCAAAAAACATAACATAACCGCGGAACAGTTGCCTCCCGAGTTTTTTGATTATATTTTCTACAAAAAAGGCGACCCCAAAAAGCTCTCAGAACAAACCAAGATAGACACAAAAATCTTGGAGGCCATGCGAAGCGAGTTCCTGTACTGGTATCCTTTGGACATGAGAATCTCAGCCAAAGAATTGCTCCCTAACCACTTGACTTTCTTCCTTTTCCAGCATACCGCCCTGTTTCCTGATAATCTACCCAGAGCCGTCGGCGTAAACGGCATGCTAAGCATCGAGGGAAAGAAGATGTCAAAATCGAAGGGCAACTTCATAACCCTCAAGGATGCCCTCAACCAGTTTGGAGCAGACGCAACCCGATGCGCCCTCCTCTTGGGCGGAGAAGGAATGAACGACCCAGACTGGAGAAAAGAAACCGTCGGCGACGTCAAAGGCAAGCTCCGGGGCTTCCAGAACCTAGCATACAACATAATCGACAACGCAAAACAGCCAAAAACAGGACATCTGGAAACGTGGCTCACAAGCATGCTGCAGCACAGAATCCGGATTGTCACAGAAAACTTGAACGCCCTGAAGACCAGAACAGCCCTAGAAAATGCCCTCTTCGAAGTCTGGAACGACTTCCGATGGTACATACGAAGAGCAGAATCCTTCAACTCAAAAATCCTAAGGGATGCGCTGGAAACGTGGACTCGGCTGCTGGCTCCCTTCGCGCCCTACGTGTGCGAGGAAATCTGGAGTAAACTGGGTCACAGCGACTTTGTTTCCTTGGCTGATTGGCCAGCCTACGACGAAAAACAAGTCAATGTTGAGGCAGAAGAAACCGAAAACCTAGTCAAAAACGTCCTCGAAGACACCTCAAACATTCTCAGAGCAACAAAAATGGTGCCCAAAGAAATCTACTACTACTCCGCAGCTTCATGGAAATGGAAAGTCTACCTGACAGCCCTCAAAAAATCGGCAACCGGCACCCTTGCAGTAGGCACTCTAATGAAGGAACTGATGGCTGACCCTGAAATGAAAGCTGTAGCAGGAAAAGTTGCCAAATTCGCTCAAGGAATCACAGAAGAAATCAACCGCATGCCCGAAGACATGAAACAGAAACAACTGCAAATCGGAACCCTAAACGAAGCCACTTTGCTAGAGCAAGCTGAAGCATTCTTTGGAAGAGAATTCAACGCAAAAATCCACACCTACAGGGAAGACGACAAGCAAATTCATGACCCACAAAGGAAGGCTGGATATGCTAAACCTTATCGTCCAGCAATTTACGTCGTGTAGCCCTGAAACTTTACCATACTATTTTAATGAAAGATTATATCTAGGCAGTTCTTAGACTATGAGAGTTCAAGGGTCCGTGGCCTAGTATGGATAAGGCGTCGGCCTTCTAATCGCATGAGAAGAAAGCCGAAGATCCGGGGTTCAAATCCCCGCGGATCCGCCACCTTCCCTTTTACAGGTTTTGTTTCGGATAGGTGAACATGTTTCTGTTTGTGGTTTTAGATGCGTGAATTTGGGGTTGCTGAGTTGAAACATAAAATTTAACTGTGGGTATAACCATATTTATGTGGTTGCAAAAGATTCCTCTGCCTGTATATCAGCTTAACTGTTCGCCATGTTATACGGAAATTATAAATCTGTCTAAGTTAAAATAGGTAGGTTGTACATTCACAGTTTGAGCTGTTGGTGTGCAAAGAAAGTGATGAGAGAATGAACACACACGCAGAAGACCTGAAACTTCGACTAATGACCATTGAGTTGCTTCGAACAGCAAAAAAAGAATACACCTACAGAGAATTATCCGCAAAAACCAACCTGCCCGTCACAGTCCTAAGCAGGTACGCGAAAGGCCATGTTCTGCCAAACGCTGAACGCGCCAGAGAGCTTTGGGAAATTTTGACCAAACTCGTCGGCTTGAAGGCTGAACTTCGTAGAAGAATAAAATTCAACTCAGCCGGATACTTCAATAACACCTGGATCATAGGTGACCACAACATCCTCCAGCAAGCCGCTCATCACGCCCTCGCAACTTTCGCTGGGGGACGCGTTACAAAAGTTTTGACTGCCGCTGTTGACGGCATACCTCTTGGTGCGTTGGTTGCGAACTCTTTGGGTGTTGATTTGTTGATTGCAAAGCGGAACAAGGAAGTGGGGGTTCCAGCTTTTCTGGAAGAAACCTATGTTCTGCGGGGTTCAGGCGTAACCATGACTTTGTATTTACCTAAGGATGCTTTGAAGCGCCGAGACAGCGTCCTTATAGTTGATGACATGATAAAGTCGGGAGAAACTCAGGTTGCCTTGGTCAACTTCGTTAAGAAGGCTAGGGCTGAGGTTTCTGGGATTTACTCTCTTATTGCTGTTGGTGACGATTGGCGAAAGAACCTGAAGCTTCCTAAAGGCAGCCCAATTGAGGTTGTAATAAAAATCAACAAGAAGTAATCACAAGTCATAAATGGCAACTGTGTTTCTATATAGAAGATGTTCACGGTGGAACTCTGGGAAGCGCAGGTAGGGAAAAAATGAAAAACCCTCCACGCCGTCACCGAACGTGAACGCTTCCCATAGCCACTAAAATTTTTGGACACATCGAAGTAATTAAACTGTAGGTTTGCATTTGAGCGCACTGTCTTGCATAACATTCACTTGCCATAAGGTTATCTTGCAGTCATTTGATGGCGGGATTGAATCTTTATCTTCGCAGAAAGCATATTACCTAGCGGAACAGAAACAGCATAAAGACGGTGTTGATGAATGCGAACCATAGAATGGAAAGACGGCACAGTCGTCATTATTGACCAAACAAAATTACCCAACGAAGAAGTCTGGGTGAACATGAAAAACTCCGACGATGTTGCCTCCGCAATCACAGAAATGAAGCTGCGAGGCGCCCCCCTCATCGGCGTAGCAGCTGCTTACGGTTTGGCTCTCACAGCATTCCATTCAAAAGCCGAAAACAGGGAGTCCCTCATGAAGGAACTGGAAGCCTCGGCTGCGGATTTGCGGAAGACACGTCCAACCGCGGTGAATCTTTTCTGGGCAATCGACAGGGTAATGAAAAAAGCGAAAGAAACGCCAGGGACTAAGGAAGCTTTGGCAGAGGCTGTGGTGGCTGAAGCTCAGAGGATGGCGGATGAGGACGTTGAAGTCAACCGGAAGATGGGCAAGCACGGAGCCGCCCTCATAGAAGATGGCGATACGGTTCTTACCCACTGTAACGCAGGCAGTCTAGCTACGGTTGATTACGGCACAGCCCTTGGGGTTGTACGAGCTGCCATCGAAGAAGGCAAAAACGTTAAGGTTATTTCCTGCGAGACCCGACCAAAACTTCAGGGGGCTCGCCTTACCTGTTACGAGTTAATGCGAGACAATATTCCGGTGACGCTGATCACGGACACCATGGTGGGCTATGTCATGTCTAAAGGTTTGGTGGATAAAGTAGTGGTTGGCGCAGACCGAGTTGTCAAAGACGCGGTTCTGAACAAAATAGGAACATACAATGTTGCTGTTTTAGCCAGCGAGCACAGCATCCCCTTCTATGTGGCTGCTCCCATGTCAACGATGGATCAATCTCGCACATCAGAAGATGCTATTATCGAAGAAAGAAGCCCAACTGAAGTCACGAACGTCCGCTCCGAAAGAATTGCTCCTGAAGGCGTCAAAGTGTTGAATCCAGCCTTTGACATAACCCCACTAGTGTACGTGGACGCGGTCATAACCGAAGAAGGCATCCTAGTTCCAGACATTCTCCTGAAGCCAAAACCCAAGAAATAGCCAAAAAAGGAAACGATTAAAGCCAATGTTTCCTCTCAAACTCTTGACTTACACTTTGGAGAGTAATAGACGCTGGGCAAAATCGAATGCAGTCAAACAAATTGCGTAAACAACTCTGACGGCTACTGTACGTCACGGAAAAGAAAATGGCTTAATATCTGCACATTCAAACGAAAAACCGAACCTGAACAGAAACAAACATGATAAATCGCTGAAGATTTTCTTGTCTTATCGTCGTTTTTATATAAGAGCATCCGTGTTATTGCTGGAATAGGATGTGCTTAAACCGCATGACTTCTAAGCGAACTGCACTCATGAGCGCATTGCTTCTCGTGCTTTGTTTATCAGCTTCTGTTGAGACAATAAGCGCCCAAATAACTTCTCAATACTGGGTCACTGTAAATCCTGTAACATCAAGCTCCATTGTTTACGGGAATGTGGAAAAAAACTGGACCATCCCCTTTCAAGCCCTTTGGAGTTACGGCGAAAATTCAGGAAAAGCTATCGAAAACGCGACATTGACAGTGGAAGTCAAAACATTGGATGACGTGTCCGTAGAAACTATTTCTGAAACAACAAACTCTACGGGATTTGCCACATTATATTACATATCCTCAGATCCTACAGTGCTGACTTTTACGCCCACAAGCTTGGTTACCCAAGATGAAACGGAGTATAACTCAGGTCTTTTCGAATATAGCCAAAGCGTTTATGGACTGCAACCAAACTCGTTGACTGTATATTGGGACACTCTCGATGCTTCATTAGTCAGCACAAACACAGACACTCAAGGAGTTACAACAGTATCAGTCAATGTAACTTACCTGATGGTGCCTGAAGAAGGTCTAACCATCCCCAACTCCTCTCCGGAGCAGGTTTATCCCAAGATTGCCCATGGAGTAAACGTGACCATTAATGACGTCAAAGCAGAAGAAACTTCAGTGTCTGGCGTCTACACAGCAAACTTTTCCACCTGGTTACCCACAACATACGTGATAGTAGAAAGTTCACAGGATGGATGGCTTCCAGCCCACAACGGATTCAGTTTTGACCACAACTCTAATCTGGTCATGTGGACGCCAGCGATAGCAATTCTCTTAGTCGTTGTTGCTGTGCTGGTGCTTTACCGTCTTTTCAAGAAAACAGAAGATAACGCCCGCTTTGGCAGTGCAGGTTTTCCCTTTATTGGAGGAGTGCTGCTGGCTCTTGCCTCTTTCATAAGCCTATACTGGGGGATTGTTGGATTGGATGGCACCCTAAGTGGGTTTGATTGGCTATGGTTGGTTGCTTTCGAGTTGCTTTCTTTTGGATTTGGAGTTGCGGGCAGCATAATGGCATTGACAAAGAGGAAACAGGCCATAGTCATATTTGCCGTATGTGTTCCCCTACTAGCAAACGTAATCGCCATCAAAAGTGCCCTTGACGCTTACCAGTTAGCCGCTCCTTGGCTGATTATATTACCATCATTCATCCTTTCCGTACTCAGTGGCATCCTCATCTCAAATGCAGACAAACACTTCAAAAATTAACGATTCACAACAATAAAGACACACCGAAAATGGCCTTCTCTAAGTCTTCTATCCAACGCACCACCCAAAACACTCTACCTTAGCTGGAAAAACGTTTTCTTCTATCATCAAATCTCTTAAACAAACCGGGTCTTCCGCCAAAAAGTCGCCACTGTAGGCGTAGGCTCTACCCCTGCATCCGCCACAGGACTCTCGATATTCGCAGTCTCCACACTTTCCCGCAAGCAAGCTTCTGTTTCTAAGTGTTTTCAGCAGCTCTGAATTGTGCCACATTGCCGTTAGGCTCTTTTCTCGCATGTTTCCGACTTTGATTTGCAGAAAAGGGCAGGGGTATACGTCGCCGTTGGGTCGCAAGCTGAGGTAGTTGATGCCTGCGTGGCAGCCGACTGGCGCGTTTATCCAGAACTGTTTCAGAAGCAAGTCTGGCGGACTGGTGCCGTTTGTTTTGTGCATTGTTGCCGCGATCTGTGGATAGAGGGGGTTTCCTCCTGAGAACACGAAAATCATCTCCCTTTCTTCCTGCGTTCTCTGAAGATACCGCATTAGGCTCTCCCGCTGATCCTGAAGCATCATCTCCTCCATCATTTCTTTTCCTCTTCCGTTAGGCACTAAATCGTAGATTGCAACCTGATCAACTCCCAGACTTGATATGAAGTCTATCATCTGGGGAACCTTGGTGCAGTTGCTTCTCAGCGCCATCGTCGTGACTACCACCTTCAAGTCCACATCATTGCAGGCTCTGATGCCCTTCAAGGCTTTGTCGAAGGTTCCGGGCACGTTTCTGAGCCTGTCATGAATTTTGGGATCGATTGAATCAATAGGTATGCCCACAGCCATTATTCCCGCGTCCTTAAGCTGCCAAGCCACTTTATGGTCAATCAGCACACCATTTGTTAGCATGGCAGGAATAATCCCCACATCGATACAGTGTTCCGCGAGGCTCAAAACAAACTTTTTCCGCAGCAAAGGTTCGCCGCCGCTAAAAATCAGCGCCTCCGTTCCAAGCATCGCCAACTCATCTATTGCCTGCAGCCCTTCCTTTAACGTGAGTTCGTTGGGGAATGGTTCCCGTGCATCAGCATGGCAATGTAGGCATAGGAGGTTGCATGCTTTGGTGACAGCGAAGGACACAATCTGTGGCGTCAGGGGTTCTCCTTTCAGTCCCTTGCCTGTGAACTTCTGTCTGAGCAACAATTGTAGGAGTTTGATGCCAACGCCCACTTTCGTCACTATCCCTGTGGAACTTTTTCTAGTTTCGGGATTTTGAGTAAATCACCCAAGTTTGGATGGCTTTGCGTAGAACCCATGCTGTGGCTAAAACCACAACTGCGATGATAATGGCGATTAGTGTGTTGTTTCCGATGTCGATTTGTGCTGAAAGAACCTTTTCTGTAGCAAGGTCGCTGATTTTCACTTCGTCTATTATGACC
Source organism: uncultured Candidatus Bathyarchaeia archaeon (assembly GCA_964510635.1). Classification (GTDB taxonomy): domain Archaea; phylum Thermoproteota; class Bathyarchaeia; order Bathyarchaeales; family Bathyarchaeaceae; genus Bathyarchaeum. The sequence goes on along the minus strand of CAZEBS010000023.1, from coordinate 2,855 downwards.
TCTGAGTCGTGTCCAATGTAGACTTCAGTTCCGTTTATGATTGAGCCCATGGGATTCTGCGCTCCCTCGATTGTTTTGGCATCCTGTTCTTTGCCGTTCACGTAAAGGTGCATGCCTGTGGAGGTGCGGGTAAATGCAACGTTAATCCATTGGTTCAGAGAAACAACTGGCTCTGTTGTCAAGATTTCGTTGAATCCGCTGGAATCAGTGAATACGCAGCCACTAAGGACCCCTTTTTTGTCCTGTTCGGGACTTGGCTTCACTGCAAGTCCAAAGACTCTGGTTACATCTTCTACTTCAGGTCCTGTTCTTGTGACCTTTACCACAATGTTGTTGTAGCTTGCGTCTGTGAAGGCTTTGACGTTGATCCATGCCTCGATTTTCAGTTCTTTTTGGATGTCCAAGCTGGGAGAAATGGGTATGTATGTGGGTTCAGGAGTGGGCGGAAAGCCTACCAGAAATCGTATGGGCACGTACACAAAGCTGCCTTGGTTAAAGTTTAGAGCTTTTCCAAATTTTCCCTCAACAAGTGTGGGAGACGGTTCACCGCCTACTGTTCCATGGTTGTAGCCTGCTGCGTCAGGCGTAGTCGTCATGTAATCGTTTGGCGTGAGTTCGTCAAGATGCCAATAACCCACAGTTTGTGCATCGGCGCACTGACCTATGGGGATGTTAACAAGCACCCCGCTTAATGCTATTACCATAATTATAGATGCAAAACGGGGAAAAAGGACAGATTGTCTATTGTTAAGTTTCATAACTTCAGCTCCTTGATGTTGCTGATAACTAAAAAGTTTCTCTTAGCTCTCCCTGCGGAACAGGGTCGTTCTTGAATCGGAACGGTGGTGTTCCGAGAAGCTTAGTCCGAACTGCGGGCTCTGATTCTTTTGAGCATCCTCAGCCCCTCGATCAGGAACAGAATCAAGGCTGCGACGGTAATCGCTGTCAACAGGAGAAAAAAGATTTTGAACTGTTGGGTTTCGACGGAAAAATGGATAGCCAGAACAACCAACTCTGTAATCAGTATGGCCAGAAAAACAAGGGAATAGACCAGAGGATTTGGAACAAGGGTTCTGTCAATCCAGACGTAGCCTCGGACTGGAACCTTTTCTTTTGCAGCATAGTTGCCTAACTCGTTCTTTGTCAGTAAACCCATGTTTTCGAGTTTCTGCAGATGCCTGTACGCTACGCTGGGGCTGCTTAGACCCACGCCCCTCATGACATCTCTTGGACCCGCAAGCCCCTTTTTCTTAACCACGTACAAGTACACTTTTAGGGTAACGCCTTGCAGTCCGCTGGTCTCCGAGCCTGACAAAACAACTGCCTCTATGTTGCGTCACTGTTTTTGATGTAGATATAATTTTTGCTGTAGTTTACATTTGTTTGGTTTTTGTGTCAGTCAACAAGAAATTTTGTGTTCTTGTTGAGAACATTTCTGTTCTTCGGGGAGAATTATATTCCTCATTTTCGTATTGTGTGGGGTGGAGATGAAAAAATGAACTCTGAAAAAAAGTTGATTGCATGCAGCATTCTCGCCCTAGCTATAGGTATTTCTTCGGTTTTGCCTTTGACGTTCTTGATGTCTGCAACAGCACAAGCTGAAACCGCAAATGAACCTTGGTTCAGTATTGATATTCCATACGCTTACTGGGTCACTTCTGATGGTCCACTCAAGGATTCTCCATTCCAATTTCCAGGTAGCGAGATGAATGAAACAAACTCTGTTAGTGACCAACTGCTGATGGCGCTTAACTTTACATTAACTGCCGACACTACAGAGCAGCAAGCTGACGCCCAACTAGAATTTTACCAAATAGACATGAACACTGATAAAGAATTCATTGAAAGTCATTACTGGGTGATTGGTACTGCCATTGATAGCTCATTCAATGTTAGCGGTTTGCTTACAGGATTCCATTTCCAGCGAAATGAGTGGTTTGACACTGACACCTTTGATCCTATGAGGGGTGGCGGCGGAGGCGGATTGGTACGAGAGAATTGGGCTTCAGACGTTTCGGTATTGTGGCCAGCGGGAGGCAGCGGATCAGGTACATTAAGTGGAAGCGGTACATACCACACGGTTTCCGCGCTCAGAGCAGCAGAAACAATAACTATAAGCGTTTACAGAATAGGATTCGTCACATTCTCTGATGATTCAACAGTGGTTACTCGAACAAACAACGAACTCGTCAGCCAGATAAAACTCGAAAAATATGGTGAAGAAGGTTGGCTATACAACAACCTTATCCCAGAAGACGAACTTGCAACAGTTGACTTACTGCGTCCAGTTTCGTTTGAAGAGCTAAACTCTCTTCCTTAGGTGCAAACAAGATGGACAATCAGGAGCTTGCAGGCAACACCCTACTCGTTTACGCGTATGTGGTAGGTGAAAACAGGCCAGTTGGAACTAGGGACGTTATGCGAGGAGCAAACCTCAGCAGCCCAAGCGTGGCACACCGACACCTGCAGAAACTAGAGACACTCGGGCTAATCGAAAAGAACCAGTTTGGCGACTACATCCTCAAAGAAAAAACGGGCGTCAGTGGTCACGTGTGGGTAGAACTCTGGTTCCTCGTTTAATGTTCTACTCCTTCTTTTTTATTGGCGCCTTCGGAGCAGAAATCGCAATTATCCTTCTGAGTTACCTGATAACAGGACTGGTTATTGAAACAAGCTTTCTGTTCCTAACAGGAATGACTGCCGTGGCTATGATGATTTTCTTCATTGAAGGCGTCCTGCTACGGAGGAAATTAAACACATAAAAAATGCTGAGTGGGGGCAGATGTCGCTATTTTTTGCGGTTTCTGCTTTTCAGTAGGCTTTTGTTGATGCCGTCTATCATGGCTTCTACGCTT
>CAZEBS010000022.1:0-21710 GCA_964510635.1 uncultured Candidatus Bathyarchaeia archaeon | reverse complement strand
TTGAGACTACCTCCATGCAGCCTGTGGAGTTGGTGGCTATGATTGGTCCTCTTGCGGCCTTCATTACAAGGCGAAGGGCTATTGCTGGACCACATCCTGCGCAGGCTCGGTGTCCAGACAGAAACTTTTCTTCTGTTTGAGCGAACTCTTTGCTCGTAAATTTCCATTCTGACATTCTTCTCATCCCCTCCTATTCCCTTAACCCAATAAACTGAACCTTTCTTTCGATTTCTCCTGTTTCTGCTAGTTTCTGTAGTTCCTTGTAGATGCCGTCAATCCTGTATGGCGGAATGTCTCTGCCTCCAAGACCGTAAATGTAGTTTACTAGTTTTGGCTTGTCAGGCAAGTCATAGACTGCGTGGCGGATTTCATGGAATAGGGGTCCTCCGTTTCCGCCGAAACTGCATGCCCGGTCCATCACCGCAACTGCCTTCTTGTCTGAGAGATTGCTGATGATGTCTTCTACTGGTAATGGTCGGAAAGCCCTTATTCTAAGCAGTCCAGCTTTGATTCCGTTTACCCGCAGTTCATCTACAACAGTTTTTACTGTGCCCGCTGTTGAGCCCATGCACACTATTGCTATTTCTGCATCGTCGAGCCTGTATGCTTCAACTAAGCCGTTTCCGTAGCTGCGTCCACTCTGCTCTGCATACTCATCATGAACTTGTTTGATGACATCCAAAGCTTTTCTCATGGATTCTTCCTGTTGTCTCTTGTGTTCGAAATAGTAGTCCTGAAGGTCGAGGGGGCCAATCGTCAATGGGTTTGCTGGGTCAAGTTTGAAGGGAACCAGCTTGCCTTCGTGATTCATTACCATGGGAACTTGCCGTATTCCAACAAACTTCTTCACGGCTTCATCTGGAAGAACACTCACGTTCTCTAGTGTGTGACTTAAGACGAAACCGTCTAACCCAACCATTGTCGGAAGGGTAACATCCAAATCCTCAGCTATCCTGAATGCCTGAATGGTTGAATCGTAGGCTTCTTGGCTGTTCTCTGCGTAAATTTGTATCCATCCGCTGTCCCTTTCACACATTGCATCCGAGTGGTCACAGTGAATGTTAATCGGAGCCGATAACGCCCTGTTCACAACCGACATGACAATAGGTGCTCTGCAGCCAGAAGCAACACCCAACATCTCATGCATCAAAGCCAAACCTGCAGACGCTGTGGCAGTGAATGTTCGAGCGCCTGTTGCAGAGGCTGTTATGCAGCATGTCATTGCGCTGTGCTCTGATTCCACACAAACAAAGGCCGTGTCTACTTCGCCGTCTGCGACATATTCGCTGAATTTCTCTACGATTATGGTTTGTGGCGTGATCGGGTAGGCAGCCACCACATCCACATCACATTGTTTAACTGCGAGGGCGACTGCATTGTCCCCGTTCAGGGGAATAGTTTTCTGTTCAACTTTAGCCATCTTCAGTTCACTCCTTTCCTTCCTGAACCATCTCTATGGCGTCTGCGGGGCACTCGTTGGCGCATATTCCGCAGCCTTTGCAGAAGTCAAAATTATATACCATATTGTTTGTTTCCGGATCATACTTTATGGCGCCTTCTGGGCAGTATATGTGACAGAACATGCATCGTATGCACTTCTCTGCGTTCCAAACTGGCCTGAAAGAACGCCAGTCTCCTGTCTTATATTCTGTGCTAGACATCCAGCATGCGCCACCAAGAGGAATTTCTTTCCATCCTTTCTTTTGTGCGCTCATTCAGATTTTGCCTCCTTGTAAGCCTCCTTTATGACTCCAATGTTCTTTTCTGCTAGTGGACCTGGAAAACGAGCCTTCACGGCTTTCTCTATGCTTTCCATTTTCACTACTTCTGTTGCACGGGCGACTGCTCCAAGCATGGCTGTGTTAGTGATTAGCCTTCCAAGAATTCGCATAGCAATGTCAGTGGCGGGAACTGTCCAAACTGTTCCCTCAGTCATTTTCAGTTCTTTCTTCATTGTCGCTGGTTCTTTAGGACTATTTACTATGAGAATTCCTTTTTCGCCTAAACCTTCTGCTACCGGCACGGTTGCCAGAAGGGTTGGGTCCATGACTATAGCGAGACCTGGATTGTAAACTGCACAATGGAGTCTTATGGGTTCGTCGCTGATTCGCGTGTATGCTTTTACTGGTGCCCCCATCCTTTCAGGACCAAATTCTGGAAAGGATTGGATGTGTTTTCCTTCGTGGATTGCGGCTCGGGCCAGAAGTTCGCTTGCTGTCCATGCTCCTTGACCTCCTCGTCCGTGCCATCTGAACTCTTTTAGGGTCAATAAATTTCCTCCAAACAGCATCTAACGTATTCAAACAGAGTTATGACATACAAGTTTTGGCTGTTCTTAAATTTTTGGGGAAATATCCTCTATATTTCTTCTTTCAGCCTCTTTTTTCGTTAATGTGAACTCTGTTTGAGGTGGACTCGCGGTTCAAAGACTCGTATTCACTGTTGACAATACCTTTTTTCAGAAACAACAAGTAGGCAGGATTTGTGTGAAAAAATATAAGAGGATATAAGCTGACCTATGGTTTAATCCGTGACGGATGCTTTATGTTAATTGAATACGGTGTATAAGTTTTGACTGAGAAAGAAACAAACAGGGAAGAGACAGCCCAGACAGATAATGTGGTTCTCATCGGCAGGAAGCCTGTAATGAACTACGTGACTGCCTGTATCACCTTCTTCAACAGCGGCGAAAAGCAGGTGATTGTCAAGGCAAGAGGAAGAGCAATCTGCAAAGCAGTCGACACTGTTGAGTTGCTTCGCCGCGCCTTTGTTAAAGACTTGGAAATAAATGGCATCGAAATAAGCACCGAAGAGCTGGATAGGTCTGAAGGTAGACAAAAATCCAACATTTCAACAATCGAAATAACAGTCAGTAAAGCCGAAAACAAGCAACCTCAAGAAGAGGAATAGCCCCGTTATCTTTGGGTTCAATCTTACGCGTATTTTCTTGTTGCTTTAGGCTATTTTTCGAAATTGCTTCAGGGTTCTCAGATATGTATAAAAGTACTGTGATTTAATGGATTGTTGTTGGTGAAATGGTTGCCTGATTATCCTAAGATGGTTGTTCGTCCTCCTGGTCCAAAGGCTAGAGAACTGGTTAAGAGAGACTCTGATGCGATTTCGTCCTCATACACTCGATATTACCCCCTTGTTGTAGATTCTGGGCACGACTGCATAGTGAAGGATGTGGATGGAAACGAGTACATCGACTTCAACTCTGGATTGGCATGCTTAAACGTGGGACACAACCACCCCAAGATAGTCAAGGCAATAAAAAGTCAATGCGACAAATTTCTTCACTACTCTAACACCGACTTCTATTACAGAGAAACCGTGAATCTAGCCGAAAAACTGTTCCAAGTAACCCCTGGCGCTTTCCAGAAAAGAATCCACTTAGGAAACAGCGGAACAGAAGCCATCGAAACTGCAATCAAACTCTCCAAATGGCACACCCGCAAACACCAATTTATCGCCTTTATAGGAGCCTTTCATGGCAGAACATGTGGCGCCACCGCCCTCACAGCCAGCAAACCAACCCAAAGAAGACACTACTTCCCCTTGATACCAGGAATAACCCATGTGCCTTACCCATACTGCTACCGCTGCCCCTTCAACCTATCATATCCAGAATGCAACTTCAGGTGCGTAGACTTCATAGATGACCAAGTTCTCCAAAGATACGTGCCCCCTGAAGAGGTTGCAGGCTTCGTCTTCGAGCCTATCCAAGGCGAAGGCGGATACGTTGTTCCCCCACCTGAATACTTCCAGCGCCTCAAAAAACTGGCAGACAAGTACGGTTTACTGATGATCGCCGACGAGGTCCAATCAGGCATCGGAAGAACGGGAAAATGGTTTGCCATCGAGCACTGGAAAACCGAACCTGATATTCTGTGCTCAGCTAAGTCCTTAGCTTCAGGATTACCCTTAAGTGCAACAGTGGCTCGAGCTCGGCTGATGGACTGGGAAGCTGGTACCCACGCCAGCACCTTCGGAGGAAATCCGTTAGCTTGTGTAGCAGCTATGACTCTTATTGATGTAATCAAGGAGGAGAAGCTTCTTGAGAACGCTGAGAAGCAGGGCAGCTACATCATGAAGTGGCTACAAGACGTAAAGCAGGAGCAGGAGATTGTGGGGGACGTTCGAGGGAAGGGGCTGATGATTGGTGTCGAGTTTGTGGAAGACAAGGAAACCAAGAAGGCTGGCGTAGATCAGGCTAGAGAAGTGATGGTCCGTTGCTGGAGAAGAGGAGTAGCCATCGTAACATGCGGTGTTTCCACCCTCAGATTGATTCCGCCGTTAACCATAACACGAGAACTTGTGGACACGAGTCTAGAAACCCTCAGTGATGTCATCAAAGAAGTTGAAAAAGAAACTTCAGAGTAAGCTAATGTTCCGTCTTCTCTAGGACTCTTATGGTTCCTCGTTCCCCTAAATGCAGTTCAGGCTTTCCATTTCGTCCCTCCCGCATGTACCCGTGGGAGATTCTGATTCTTTGGTCCCGTTGAATCTTCCCTTTCTCAACCAACTCTACCTTGTTGTCCCACAGAACCACCCGCAAAGTTCCGCTTTCATCCGAAACAACAATGTTGGCAACCTTTCCTTCTGTCCAATCTCTACGAGTGAAGATTTTAGGGGGATAAACGGCAACTACCTGCCCGGTTATTGTCACGTCATTCAGTCCTGAAACAAGGTCCTGAATCTGAATTTTTAGCAGAAAAGGCTTCTTGACGATTTTCACCCCCAACTCTGAAGCCACAATCCGTGCCGCGGTTTCGTCGGTAAGAAAATCGCCTGCGTTCCTCTTTTTTTCTTCAATATTTTCCGTAATTTCTTTGCGGTTAAGGTCAGGACGGGACGCCAGTAATCGGTTGACAATTTCTTCTAAGCTGGTTTTGCTTGTTTTCTTTTGTCCCGTAGGCTCAGGCACTGAACCACCTGCTTTGTGAACAATCCTATGGTCTACTGCCTTAACTGTTCTTTTGTTTAACCTTGCCCGTTACGTGGCAAAAAGAAGTCTATTCCTCTTCTTCAGGGGGTTCTTCTTTGCCGTAAACCATATACAAAAAGCCTAGAACCAAAGCTATGAAAATCAGACCCATTAGAATATAGATGATTGAAGTGAAGTAGGCATCCGCCGTCATCATAATCTCTCCTTCGTCTATTATTTGAAGGTGGTATATTTAAGCTGTAGCCTTTTTCCACTCTTCCATGAGGCAGTCGTAGAGCATGTCTTCTTCCTCAATCTTGTCATACTCTTCTAACGACTCCGCGATTTTTTGGGCAATAAGATGATAGCAGATGCTTGTTTCCCTGTCCATTACGCGGAAATAGAAGTCGTCGCAGGAACAGAAACCCGCGGCTGGCATAATCTGATACTCCCTTTCTCTGCCCACAACTACCCAGACAATCCTGCCGCTTGGACTAAAAACGTATTTTTTGACGCGCTTCTCTTGTATGGTCTCCCATGCCTTAGTGAACTGGGAACCGAAAGCTTCTGAAAGCTGGTTTAGTTGGTCTTCTGTTATTTCTCCCTTGGTTTTTGCTTCGCTGCAAACTTTTTCAAGAACCTTGATTTCTTTGGGTGCTTTCATGTTCCATCTCCCCTTTGTGAGGGATTGGGCTTCTAGGGAGAATCGTCTTCTCAACAGTGTTCGATGAGCCGCGTGTTATGTTATTCGATTTTTATTTCTTCTCCGCTGGGCTTCTTCTTATCTTCGATTTTGGGCACTGTAACCTCCAGCACCCCATTCTTGTATGATGTTTTAGCCTTTTTCGGAGCAATTTTTGCTGGCATCTCAATTTCCTTGAAGTATTTGTGGTCAGGAATTTCGACAGAGATTGTTAACTTGTCTTCTGTTCCATGCAGTTTAATGTCCTCTTTTTCGACGCCAGGCAACTCCACTATCACCTTGATTTCGCCGTTTGCGCTGATTATGTCCACAAGGGGTTCCCGTTCCTTTTTCACGTCTATGCATGGTTTGTTGATGCCGCATTTTTCGGGGTCGTTTGAGGGCTTGAGGTTGCCGAATTCTCTGATTTTTGGTTTGCCGTCTGGTCCAATGGTCATGCTGTATCCGTAAACGAAGGGCCCCCATTCGGGTATTGTTGAACCGTCAGGAAGCTTGCGTTCACGTTTTAGGTCTTCTGGTATGCGCGTTTTGAACTGGCTGAACTCTCGTTCCATCATCTCCTCCATCTCCTTCATCATCTCTTCGATGTCTCCGAAGAACCAGTTTCCAGAAAATGGGTTACGCCGTTTTCTTTTTTTGAACCATTCTGGCAAGTCATCCTCTGACATATCTTTCACCTTCACTAGTACGTAGGTTCTGAAATTCATTAAAACTTTTCTGAATTGAACTTTTTCTCTACTGTTACCTGTTTTTTTGCTGGTTAACTCAGTGGCTTCAGCTGATTTACTGTTCCAAGAAAAGTTCCGTCCAGTAGGTACACCTCTGCCTCGTCCATGTTTACGCAGCCAGAACGCAATATTGGACCAATGTAGGCGTCAGCCTTCTTTTTTCCTTTCCTTTTTTCGTTTATTGGTCGTCCTCCAAGGAACTGGTTGAAGGAGGGCATTATGAAAAGCTGTGAAACCTTGATTTTTGTTTCATCTGTTTCTTCGGGAACGCCAGAGTGGTCACTGTTTTTGGTGCTTAAGTATTTACGAAGAGTCTTTGCTAGCTGTGTTCCGTTGCATGGTGCCTTAAGCAAAACTTGTCTTGTCATTCTGAATCCCATGGGGTCGCGGATGGCTACTGTTGGGTGAACGTGGCCTGTGATTAGGCTTCTGCATTCTAGTAGTTCTGGGGCTGGCCAGGCGTGTCCGTGGAAGAGTCCGACGTCTCCGAAGCTGGTGCCTGATGAGGGGACAATTTTTACTTTTTCTGGTAGGAGGGGTTCAAGGTTTCCGTCATGGTTTCCTAGTATTACTTGGAGGTCTGGAACCTGTTTTTGTATTGTCTCGAAGAATTCTGGTATGTCCTTCCAGTCTTCCATGGCTACTTTGGTTATGGCGTCTTTTATGTCTCCCAGAAAGGTTACTTGTGTGGGTTTTGTTTCTTTGATTAGCTTAAGGAGCGTGTTCTTGATTTTTGGGGTTTGGGATGGAACATGGACTCCTCGTTGGCTTAGTAGTCTTTCCCAGCCTATGTGAAGGTCAGCAACCACTAGGCATCGGTCACGGTTGTTCTGCAGTAGTAGGGCTGGATACTGCTGTACAGGCTTTATCTGCGTCAAATTACCACACAACATTCTCTGTTTTTGTCTGTTAAAAACTGGACTGCTAGCCGCCAGCCTCTAGAGCCTCTGTGATGGCTTCGTACATTTCCTTGTTTGAGGCTGCAATAAAGGACAGACGCTGGGTGGCTTCTAGGGGGGCATCTAGTTCTTTTCCTTCTGGCGTGACAATGATGCCGCCTGCTTCGCGTAGTATGAGGTATGATGCGGCCATGTCTGTTACCCGCAGTTTTCCTCGTATGTCGATGAAGGCGTCTGTGCTTCCGTCTGCAACGTAGCAGATTTCTTGGGCGTTGGCTCCGAAATGTCTGAAATGCTTCCCCGCTTTGAGCAGTCCCTTCAGTTTGGCTAGAAGTTCTTCTATCTTGAGGGTGTTCAGGTCAACGCCGATTACAGCATCCTCTATATTGGATGTTTCTGAGGGTTTGATGAGTTTGCCGTTTTTGAAGGCGCCACCATTCTTTCTGGCAGTGTAGACTATGTCATGGACTATGTCATGTACGATTGCCGTTTCCACATCCTTGAGCCTTGGGCTGCTTGAGACTGCGATGACGTTGGCGCTGAAGGGCAGTCCATGGATGGCATTGGTTGTGCCGTCCACAGGGTCTGTTACCACATAAACGTCGGATGAGCCAAAACCGATCTGTTTGGTTCCCGCCTCTTCGCTAACAAGAGTGCAGGATACTTCATGTTTTCCTAGGCAGTCTATCAGGGCTTTTTCGGCAGCTAGGTCGATCATTTTTGATTTGTCTCCGCCTGCTCCGATGCCGAAACCGACTGCGGCTTTTGGGCAGCCATAGTATCTGAGGGCAGCTTTTCTCATTTTTTGTGAGCATTCCTTTAGTATTTCCAGCCAGTCCATGCTTGTCACGTCCCAATTTTGGTATTGTGAAGGGTGCTTCTTTAAGCTTATATTCGGTTATTGGCGAAAAGACACTTAAGGAAGATTTGATTTTCTGAAACAAAGAGCGGGGGTCGCCGAGCCAGGTCAAAGGCGCAGGCTTCAGGAGCCTGTCCCGTAGGGGTTCGTGGGTTCGAATCCCACCCCCCGCACCACGATTTCGTTTTAGTTCAATTAAACGCAACCTACGAATCCATCAGGAAAATAATTAACCTTTAACCTGCCTTCATCTGATAGGTACTGACATCAGAATGAATAGCGAAGTGACCTTAACTATTAACTTCAAGTACTTCTCTTTTCTTAGACCATCCCTTAGGCAATGATTGCCTCCCATTAAGAACCGCGATTGCATTCTCCGCCTTCCTTCGGACAGCAATGCTATTGCTATCCAGCAAAGGCTTGATTTTCTCAAATACTCTAGCTCTGTACAGAAGGTCATTCATGCCTATAATGGTTAGACTAACTATACTCCAAGACTGAACGAAGACACTATCATCATTGAGAAGATCAAACAGCGTATCAACAATCCTCTCTTTCATCTTCCCTTCTACTTCAACATAACCAAATAACATAGCAAGGTGAAACCTCACCATGTAAACTTCATCTTCTTTAGCTTTACGCAAAAGTAGCGGAAGATATGGAAGAAAAAGTCGGTAATGAACTCGAGCAACTTTTTCAAGAGCATCAGCAGTTCTACCTCTCACCACATCATCCTCAACGCTTAAACCCTCAATTAGATCAGGCAGTAAGCTTGGGTCTGCCAGCACTTTTTCAACTACCTCGTCCGATCTTCCATCGGACCTAAGATCACCACCCGTTAGTATGGATAGAAGCTTTGGAATTTTCATAGATACTGAATGTTCTGACACATGAATATGTTTTTGCGTGAATGGCAAAAGGGGTGTTTTTGCTTTTCTATCAGAAATTTTCTTTAACGAGAACTAAGATAATGATTAATATGACGATTTTGGAAATCGGATGTTGTGGTGCTTACTGTAAATCATGTATTCAGTATCAAAGAGCGAAATATCCCAATGAAAAAAGTTGTCGCGGATGTAAAATAGGATATGAAACTGGGAGTCGCAATATTGATAGGACGAAATGTAAAGTTAAAGTCTGCTGTTTCAAAGAAAAACGATTACAGACATGTGCAGATTGTTCAGATTATCCATGCAATATCTTGGAGGTGTTTTTTGGCAAAGGACGGGCTAAATATCGAAAACAACTAGATTACATCAAAAATCATGGGTATCGAGAATTCTTGAAAAATGCAGATCGATGGAGAGGGCCTTCAGGAAAACTAGATTCCCATTAAAAGTGGAGTACACATTTGTGTGCACAAAATGAAAAAGTTGGGGGATGCGGCCAAAAGTCATTTCAAATTTTTAAAAAATCATATTTTACTGGTAAATTTGGGTGCGAATCCCACTCCCCACACCAAAAAGTGAAATTATTTCATTATTGATTGTACTCTGCCGACTTTGCCGTCTGTAAGTCGTACTTTGATTCCGTGGGGATGCGTTAAGCTGTTGGTGAGCACATCCTTGACTGTGCCCTCGGTTAATTTTCCGCTCCGCTGGTGCTGCTTCAAAACGATTTGTACGCGTATACCCTGCTTGATTTGGCTCCTCTGCTGATTAGGTTGCATTTCCAGTTCTACATGCTTCACTACTTATAGCTCGTTCGCACGAGCATGTGTGACTTAAACTACTATTTGCCTAACTTCGAGCAAAGCGAATATTCAAAAACAATTTTATAGGTGTACCGACTGCAATCACACCTGAATATACTATTAAATCCATGTTTTAGATGGAGGAAAAAAGTTGACCAAGAAAAGCAAGAAAGAAAAAACAGCGGGTATAGAAAAACATAAACAGGCCCTAAGAGAAAAGAAAATGAAGAAGAAAGAAAAAAAGAAAGTCACAATTCCCGCCAACTATAGAAAAAAATAGTTTTTCTAAAATAATTGACTTTCACCCTAAAAATGGGGGTTCGCGGAAGACCTCGCCACTGGGTATCGGCACATAACAAATTATTGGCTTCTGAACTTTATTTTGAGAAGCCCTCACCCTTTATTTGCTAGTAACATTGCATTCGAATCCCCCCGCACCATCTTTGGTTTGTTGCGTAAATGCTAAGTGCAACTACATAGTTCAACAGTATCGTGGAGGAAGAAGCCATCGACCCCCAACAAGCCCCAACAAAAATTGTTGTCGTAATTCCCACCTTGAACGAATGCAAAGCTGTGGGAAAAGTAGTTGGCGGCGTGAAACATGTCATGGCTGACTACGACTGCACAGTACTAATTATAGATGGGCACTCCACCGACGGCACAGACCAGATTGCCAAAGAAAAAGGCGCAACAGTCATCTATCAGCGAGGCAAGGGCTACGGCGACGCCCTGAAAACTGGCTTCATGTATGCACAAAAACAGCTGGAAGCCAAAGTGCTTGTGATGCTAGACGCCGACCTAACCTATCACCCCAAACACATCCCAGCCCTAGTCACACCCATTCTAAAGGACGAGGCTGACATGGTAGTGGGCGACAGATTCGCGGGAATGCAAAAGGGGGCAATGCCCTTCGTCAACAGGTTTGGGAACAAAGTGCTTAGCCTAGTTGCGAAGCTGGCTCTGGGACTTAACGTGTATGACACCCAAAGCGGCATGAGAGCCTTCAAATCCGCGCTCCTGGACAGCATGAAATTGGAGGCTGTGGGTATGCCTTTAGCCATGGAAATGCTGGCAGAAGCCCGTTCAGCTGATGCTAGAATACGTGAAGTGCCCATAAGCTATATGCCGCGGGTTGGAGAGACCAAGCTTCATCCCATAAAAGATGGAGGCAGAATACTGGGAACCACTGTCCGGCTGATGTTCGATATCAGACCTCTGCTCTTCTTTGGCAGCATAGGAGCAGTTTTAGGGATAGTCGGCTTGCTTCTTCATTACATGACCCTTCCCACCGAGCTTGCGCATCTTGTGTTTCCTTACCTGTTCATGATTGGAGCTACACTGCTGTTTGTGTTCGGATTCATTCTGGTCATAGTCAAAAAGATTAGAAAACGAAAGTGATGGACGCTCCGTTCCAACACCTTTTAGTCATATTAGACGTTAACTGGGTCGAGTTACAGTAACTATTTATTTTTTTTCTCGGCTGTATGCTTAGTTGATGCTTTATGACGAGCGTCGTCGAGAAACTCCAGAAAGTCGGGCTCACAGAATACGAAGCTAAAGCCTATCTGGGCTTGCTGAATGAACAGCTGAGCACTGCAACCAACCTTTCGGAGAAGTCTGAGGTCCCACGGACAAGAATTTACAGTGTTCTGGAGTCACTGGCACAGAAGGGTTGGGTGAAAATCTACTCTGGAATTCCCCTGCTGTTCAAGGCAGTTGACCCCCACGAGGTCTTCAATAAAATCAAAGAGGATTACACCGAGTTCATGGAGTCGGTTGAGGCGACGCTAAACATGGAGGTGAATGACATGATTTGTGAGAAATTTGTGATCAAAAATTTTGATGTTGGGCTCAGAAGCCTAAAGGACGAGATGAAGAAAGCCAAAACCATATGGATAAACAATGCAACAGCAGATTTCGTCGAAAAAGTAAACGACACATTCAGCGGCGACAAAGAAGTTCGGATTCTCCTCTTTCCCGGAGAAAAGATGCCAGCCGACAAGAATGTGCAATTCAAAGAGGCTGATATTAAGATTATTTGCATGGTCAGAAACAACGAAGTGCCCGCGATAGCTGTTACATTAGACGAGACACGAATCTTCAACGTGATTGAAGACCCCTTCAAGAACCAGTTTATCATAGACGAGATGCTTTACGACGAATGCGCCAAATGTCTCCTAGAATGGAACAACATGGGCTGGGGCGCAACATAGAAGGGAGGTGAAACAGAAAAAATGCCTATAGTTAACGGACGATACGAAGCCAAAATGTCAACAACCTTCAGCACAGTGGATGAGGGACTCGAAGAAATCAAAAAGAAAATCAGCAAATCACGAGGAATAAGGATAAGCAACATCCCCATGAAAATGCTAAACGAACTAAAACCGCTACTGGCAAACAAGGACCTGAAGATAATTCTGCCCCTTGGAGAGAAGCCCACAGAGGAACTCCAGAAGCTGGGCGACATTGCCACAACCAAGGCAAGGCTGTACGTGGATTTCAAGGGCACAGAAGCAAACACGGGCTCCATCAGCTTCTCAACCGTAATCTTCAACATCGTGTGGTTGGGCGACAAAATCTTTAACGTCTCAACCATGGAATACAGCACATGCGTGAAATGCCTAAGAAAAACCTTCGACGGCGCCTGGAGATACTCACAGAAGTGGTAGAACATTCCTATTAGCTGCCTAATAGCAGTGGATTGTTGAAAACAACCTTTTTCTCGTGAAACCAAGATAAGAGCAGGATTAATCTTTAAATCCTGTTTCCGCCCTTTTGTTATCTGTGGTTTTTTATGGCTAATCCCCAAAAAAGAATCATCCTACGTTATGAACTGGTCGGAATGCTTTTCATTACACTTCTTGGAAGCCTGCTTCACTTCACCTTCGAATTGTCAGGCTACAATCCAATCGTCGGCGCCTTCTCAGCCGTGAACGAGAGCGTTTGGGAACATCTGAAACTCGGCTTCTGGCCAGCATTACTATGGGCAATCATCGAATACTGGCAAATCAAAAAACAAGCAAACAACTTCTTCTTAGCAAAAACTGTCGTCCCCTATTCAATAACTGTCATTATTCCCCTGATTTTTTACTCTTACACCAGCATTACCGGAGAAAGCATCTTTATAATAGACATTCTAAGCTTCATCGTTGCCATAATAATCGGACAATACTTGAGCTACAGGCTTCTACTCCACAAACAACTACCCTCCAACCTCGAAAAAATCGCTATAGCTGCACTGCTTCTGCTGGCTGTTGCATTCATAGTCTTCACATTCTATCCGCCCCATCTACCGCCCTTTCAGGACCCAATCAGCGGCGAATACGGAATCATCAATCACACGCACTAATACGATTCACCAATACCTGCCGAGTTAAAAACCAGCAACTTCAGAGTATCTACGTTTGCATCTTGAGCAGCGTTTCAGCAGTTCCTCAAGACTCTTTTTTCTATCTATACTCCCCAATTTTTTTGCAGTTATCCATTTTTCGTCCACGTCTGAGCAATGCCTGTAGCCTCTCCGCTTTATCTCCTCAACCAGCTCCTCATGACGTGCATACAGACTATGAACCTCAAGCAGCCCCTTCTCCAGATACCCCTTCACCGATTTCCCGTGACTAATGGCACCAACAAACATGTGAATCTCCACATGCTCCCCCAACAGATGCTGCCTACACATAATCCGAGAGTCTACCATCCACATTCTCATAAACTAACCACAAACAAACCAGACATTTTAAGCCTACCCAAAACCGCCCAACGTTCATATTAGGAGACTAATAGCAGAATAATGTTAAAAAATAACTTTTTTCTGAAAAATGTGGAAACATAAGTTAGGTTTATCTTAACTGCTCCACCTTATTTAATACTGGACGTTGAGTTCGGTGCGAGATGCTATTATTCCGATAGGCGGAACTCGCCCTCCACCACCAGAAAACCAATGCAGCCTATGCAAACGGACAGTCCCTCCCCCACAGCTTACACGCTGTCCCCGCTGCAAAAAGCTCTACTGCAAAAGCTGCATCACCGAAGACCTCCGCGAAGGCGAATACTTAGTCTGCCTCAACTGCGCCAGAAAATACGTGTCACCCAAGCCAGCCTTCAAGGGCAAATACACGTCCCTCACACTATATCTGTCAAGAAAAGCAAAATGGACAAGATGGGTCCGGCTCCAATTTTCGGAAGTGGAAGGAATAATTAGCAACGACCTTCCAGCCTCCGCCCACAAAAACCCTGAATGGTGGACAAACAGTACTTCAGTTCACGCCAAAGCATGGCAGAGCATAGGCTGGTCCGTAAAGGAAGTAAACCTTAAAGAAAAAACCGTGACTTTTACCCGCCCCGACGTGCTGACGCCAGAAAAAGAAAACAAACCCAAGAAAACCTCTCCCCTAGTCAAACTTCCTGCATACAAACCCCGAAAAAAGAAGACTCCTTCATTGACTCGCATAGCCATAGCCCAAGCTAGACTCCAAAACGTTTCTCGCAGAAAAGCCTCCATCAAAAAACACCGTGGAAAGTTCCGTCCAAAATCTGCGTACGAGAAACGTCTCTGGAAACCAGACGAAAAACCCTAAACCACAAAGAGCCTACATGCTGTTTGCCCTTTCTTGACCGAAACAAATAAAGAAGAACCGTTTACTATTTGCTCTGAGTAAAAGACAGAATGTGATTACATGGGCAAAATTAGGGTTGGCGTAATTGGCGTAGGAAACTGTTTCGCTGGATTAGCTCAAGGAATAGAAATCTACAAACGAAAAGAAATCCAGAAACTCGGACTAATGCACGAAAAAATTGGCGGCTACAGCACAGACGACCTAGAATTCGTCTCCGCCTTTGATGTAGGAGAAAACAAAGTAGGAAAACCACTAAACGAAGCCATATTCCAAGACCCCAACTACGTCAATTGGGTTGAAAGCGCCTCAAACTGCACCTCAAGAGAAGTGAAAGAGAGCCCCATCCTTGACGGCGTAGGCGTCTACGTTGCGAGCATGATCAATCCCATCAAACAAACAAAAACAGAGAAAGAACTTGAAAAAGAGGCAATCGAAGAAATAGAAACCACAAAAACACGCGTCCTAATCAACTACCTGCCTGTGGGAAGCCAGAAAGCCGTCGAGTTCTGGGCAAACATCGCCCTGAAAACTGGCTGCGCCTTCATAA
Organism: uncultured Candidatus Bathyarchaeia archaeon; assembly: GCA_964510635.1. Lineage (GTDB taxonomy): Archaea > Thermoproteota > Bathyarchaeia > Bathyarchaeales > Bathyarchaeaceae > Bathyarchaeum. Next base: position 6,738 of record CAZEBS010000022.1, on the reverse strand, counting down.
ACTGCATGCCCGTCTTCATTGCATCCAACGAAGGCTGGCTGAAAAAGTTCGAAAACGCTGGCTTACCTATTGTGGGAGATGACGTTAAAGGAGTAATCGGAGCAACAATAACCCACAGAACCCTCGCCAAACTTTGTGTAGACCGTGGAGCCGTGATAGACAGAACCTACCAAATCAACGTTGGCGGAAACACAGACTTTGCCAACATGCTTGAACGGGAGCGGCTGGAAAGCAAAAAAATCTCCAAAACAGAAGCCGTTCAAAGCCTGATTCCCGCTAATCAGCGACTGAACGACAAGGACATCTACATTGGACCCAGCGACTTCATACCCTTCCTAGGCAACACCAAACTGGCCTTCATCCGAATAGAAGGAAGAATGTTCGCAAATATCCCCTTCAACATGGAAATCCGACTGGACGTAGACGACAAAGCCAACAGCGGCGGAGTAGCAATCGACGCAATAAGATGTGCGCAACTGGCGCTAGACAAGGGAGTCAGCGGCAACCTAACATACGCTTCCGCATACCTGATGAAGCATCCCCTCATCCAGATGGGCGACGAAGAAGCCAGAAAAAAACTTGACAACTGGATTTCTGAGTTAGAGAAATAGCTGGAACAGTAAGATTGCCCAGCAAATCCCGTCCCCTCCTTATTTCCTGCGGTATCATGCGAAAAGAAATAGAAAAGCTGATAGAAGAAAAGAAGCTTGACGTGGAAGTCGTCTTCTTAGACGCTGGACTCCACGCAGTTTACGCTGAACTAGAAAAAGCGTTGACATCCGCCCTTGAAAAGCATGCAGACCGTGCGCCAAACGGAATAATTGTTGTTTACGGCGATATGTGCCATCACGGAATCAAGAGAATCGTCAAGAAATACAGCAACGCCGTCAAAGTTGATGCCCTAAACTGCATCGACTGCCTCCTTGGCGGACACCAGAAACTTCTAGAAGCGGACCCAGACTGCAGCCACTTCTATCTCTCCCCCGGATGGATGCCCTCCAACCTCAAGAATAACAAGTATTTCCGCGAAATCTTCGACTGGAACATTGAAGACATAAAGGAACAGTTTGAGCACCTCGCGGGGGTCATCATAATCGATTCTCTGGGCAATCTAGACGAACTCCAAAGTGACATAACCGAATTCTGTGTCAACACTGGACTTCAGGTGAAAGAAACCAAAGCTGTGGGACTCGACGGACTGAAAGCGGTCATCGACGAAGCAGCAAAAAAGCTTCAGAACAAAAAGCAGTCTTAGATTGTCAACGAGTGCCTGCGGTACTTGAAAAGCCCTGGAAACATGAAATACGTGGACCCCTTTATTGCGTAACCAAGAGACTTGGCGATGTCATAGCCGTCGCTTACTCTGCTTATTGTTCTAGTAAAAACTCCAGCGTGCCGCTCATAGGAAATCCTGCCAAGCTTTGACATCAGCCTGGAAATTTTTTGGTCCTCGGACACTCCCAGCTCAGGGTCGTAGGGTCCATACCCATTCTTGGACATTCTGGCGGCAACGTCATACAACAATGATATACTGCATCCTGGGACGCTGGCTCCAATCACCGGAATCCCCAAAATCTCCACGGTCGGAACCTTCAAGGAAAAGCGTGTCAAAAAGTTGGCTCCCATGATTCCGAATCTTCTTCCCAGCCTAAGGCTGTCTCTTGGTCTCAACGATGGAACCGTGGCAACAACGTCTTTACTTCTGAAGGCCTGATACATCACTTCAAAATAGTTTTGATACTTGTCTAGCTCCTCAAACAGGTACGCGTCATCCATCTCGGTTCCGGTAGAGAAAAGGGAGTCGATGTCATGAAAAACAACTATCTTTCCCTTGGCATGCTTAAAGCCCAAGTTTCTTCCTATTGCAGGAGTATCCCAGCCTCGATACTTGATTATTCCTTTTTTCAAGAGCTCCTTTCTATAAGCGTCGTATTCCTTAGGAGAAATCACTTTAGAGTCACGAATTTCAGGAAACTCCGCGTTTTCTCCAGCATCGGCAACCAAGAACTCGATTGCTCCACTTTTTCCAGTTCTATCCTCAAAAACCTTCTTTGCTACTTCCCAGTTGTTAAATGTCTCTTTGAGAACGTGTCTATCGTTCTCGTGCCGTCCTGTCGTTATAACTGAGAAGATTGGATTTGGCATTAAACTTCCTATGAACCGTAATGCTTTTTATCAGTTTTGCCTGAAATCAAGGCTGTAGATTGTTTTTTGTCAATGTTATGATTGTGTTCCAATGATGAACACTACCGCAGCGGCGATTGCCATGAGGATTAGTATGATCACGATGAAGGCTCCCCCGTTTGGCGCCCCGCCGTCTACGTTATCTCCCGTGTTATCTTCTGGCTCAGGTTCACTTGTTGTTAGGTGGCAGTAGGCAGTTATTGTTGGGTCATGTTCAATCCTGTAGCCGCTATACTCTGGATAACCTGTCAGGTAGAAGTAGTCAGCATAGTTCATGTCCAGCAGATGGTCTCTGGCTTGTTCATACAGCTCTGGGTTCATGCTCGCCAGAACAACTGGAATAAACCTCATCAAAGACGTGTGAACAGCGAATATGGGGTTCTTTGCGAAGCCCTCTATCTTGCAGGTTCTTGTTGTGGTCTGATATGTTTCGTAGGTTGTTTCTGTCGAGTCAAGAGTGTAATTGAACAGCTTATACGACTCTTTTGTTGTAAAGTCAGCATCCATGATTTTTTCGCCGTCATCAGCGTAAGCCTCTATTATCTCGTCGTCAACATCCACGTCTTCGTCTTGGACGTCGGCGCCTCCAGATTCAAAGTGGGCTGTGTGGTCAAGAATCACTGTTGCCTGGAAATTGACTGTGCTCATTTTGATTCCTTGACTGTCGATGAAATCGTAGATTGTCTCCTCTGAAATCTGCACTCCGTTCATTCTGTAGCATCCTGTTGCGTTGTAATGGAACGGGAAGGGAATAACCCACAGCCACGCGAAAACCCACAGGTCCCGCATCTTTCCTATCACATAATTCATGCTCAAAGTCGCTTCTCCGGTTTCAGGGTCAATTCTCAGTTCGTAAGTGAATGTCAGCTCATCGTAAATCGTCAAAGCTATGGGTCTAGGGTCCTTCGATGGATTTTCTGGATCAATTGACGTTTTCCACCATAACGCAGCCAAGTCAGTATACTTCATGCCCCAATTCCAAACAAGCCCATCCTCTGATGACGTCAAAGGAATCACCTCAGTTTTGCTGTTTAAATCAGGCTTCGTACCATTAGCAAAAAGATCATCCAAGTCGTAACCCAAACTGAAAGACGCATACAATGTGTCATTCATGTCTGGCGATTGCTCAAAAATCGTCTCTTCAGTTTCATTAAATGCCATAAGCATCACGAAGCTTGAGGCGGTTACAACATCCTTCAACCCATCTCTGGACTTGTAATACATCATCGTAGTTTGGATTGGAATAGTCAACGCGTTCTCTTCATCTGTGATGTTGACTAGCCCAGCGGAAAGCATCTGGAGCCCTGAAACATTCGCATATGCAAGATTCAGGTACGCATGCTCGTTTTCTGCTGGAGGCGTTTGACCATGTATCACAGCGTAGAGTCTAACGTAATCGAAGAAGTCAATCTCCTTCTGCCATGACTCAAGCTGAAAATCGGAAGGCGCCAAAGTGTCAAGCGCCCACACAGGTAAAACATTAACTGCAATTGAGCATACAAAAACCAGCGCAACTATTTTACTCAATACTTTCTTGGACATCAACTAGCCTCTCCATTAATCTTCGGTTGCTAAAATTCGATAAAAGGCTTATGCACCAATAATCAACATGTATAATTAACTCAAAAACTAGCCGTTACCCGATTAACTCGCCATCCTATCTGCTGCCGCGGTATGTCTTAGAGAAGTAACGCACATAAATCAAAGCGGAAATGGCTGAAATCCAAGCAGCCGCATTCTGACAGAAAACATACCTCCACAAGAGGTCTCCCCCAGTCAAGGAAGGCGAACTGGAGGACACAAGCCCCTCAAAGGCGCTTCTGAATCCGGGAGCGATAGACTCCAAGCCACTGGCAATGGAAACCGCCCCTTCTGCCAATGACTGCAGAAAACCTTGCAACCCCGAAGTTTTGCTATAGAATTCAACCGCAAAATCGGTGAATAAACTCGGATACACCAAAACAGCCAACAATATAATCGCTAACAAGAAAACCGTCAAAACAGTAACGCCGCTTTCAAAGGCAACACTGCCGAAAGTGCGCCGCTGTGGCACAGCTGAATTGTCTCCTGAACTGAAGACTGAGCCAATTTTGCCCAAAGCATTTTTGATGGTTCCCATGAGGCTTGTTTTGGATTTGCGGGCTCTTCTTCTTGGGTGTCTTCGGCTTTTTGAGGTTTTAGTTGGGGCTTTTCTATGAGGTCTGATGGCTACGTGTTTTGTGAGGTATGTCCAGCTTAAGACTAGGACAATTATCACTGCGAGGGGAAGAATGTGAAAGAGGGGGCTGACAGGTAACTGGGATGCAGATGCCTCTGTTAGTCCTGAGCCCATGAAAAAGGAGACCATGAAGAATTCGGAAACGAAGGCTACGGCAAGAAACAGCCCTATTGTTAAGAGTCCCTTTGGGGCAGTCCAGCTGAAAGATGTGTTGTCTAGTTTTTCTTTGGATGCCATTTTCCTCGTTTCCTCGATTGTGGATGCTTTCGCCACTTGATTTGTGTCGTGTATGCTACTTAGGATACGGTTCTTCTTATTTAATTTTGACATACCTCGGGAACTGCCTCGTCATGTCACTTTTCTATGAATTTAAAAAGCGTTATTGAACTTCAGAGTAAGCGCTTTGTTAACTGCCCCCGTTGGAAGTGTTCGCCGTTCTCTTTCATTCTTTTGTATATAACTGTATATTTTTTCTATGAATTATTTCACATATTAGGAAATTGTGGGCATCATGTGATGAAAAGATGAATGTAAAATACGAATTATTTCTCCACAACACTTTAAATCACTTTGCGGCATAGCATGCATTCTAGAAAAGGTTTAGAGAACCCATTACGTCACAAGCCGTTAAAGGAGACTATGCATGCCTAAAACTTCGAAGAAAGAACTGCTGAAGTTGTACAAAGATCATAAGGTGCAACTTCTTATCAGTAAGTTTGTCAGCGATGAGCTTGGCGTAATGAAGCCCAGTTATGACCCTAAGTATGGTTTCAGCTATCCGATGGTGGATGATATTCTGGAAGACTCCTCCCGCACTGAAGAATTTTTGGAGAAACTGTATAATGGAGGCGTTCTGGAGAGGGAGCTCTATGATAAAGTCATTTATTGTCCCTCCTGTAGTTCACCAAACATCTCAGTTCATTACACCTGTCCTCACTGCAAATCTTTTGACGTTAAGAAGAGCGCCTTGATTGAGCACATAAAATGTGGATACATCGACACCGAAGACCGCTTTCAGAAAAACGGGGAACTGATTTGTCCTAGATGCAACAAAGAGTTAACCAGTCCTGATGTAGACTACCACAAAGCAGGAGTATGGTGTACCTGCAACCAATGCTGCAAGAGCTTTGATATTCCGGTTCCGTCTCATTTTTGTCGTAAATGCCACACAAACTTCGCCTTTGATGACGCCATCTACAAAGACGTTTACACCTACCGCTTAACTCCAGAAGCCGCAAAGGAAGTTAATCTGGGTTATGCTCTAACAGTCCCAGTAATTGAATTCTTGGAAGATTTGGGATTCGAAGTGGAGAGTCCAGGTTTCTTGAATGGCAAATCTGGAACCCGTCACATGTTTGACTTAACAGCTGTCTCCGCTGGAAAGAAACAGAACACAACCGTTATTGATTTTGCTACTTCCTCTGAGGATGTTGTGTCTGAGCAGTCAGTGATTTCTATGTTCGCTAAAATTTTTGACGCCACTCCAGACAAAGCTTGTCTTGTCGCGATTCCGAAGATGAGCGAGAACGGCAGAAAATTGGCATCACTCTACAAAATACAGCTGGTTGAAGGCAAAAACCAGAATAGTGCAATAGAAGCATTGAAAGCTTGTGTAACTAAATAAGTTCTGGGTAGTAGAGAAAGCGTTCTGCTTCTGCATTATTTTGAACATGGATTATGTTTTTTTCAAAGTAGGACTTGTTTTCTCTGGCATTAATTGATTTTCGTTTGTTGGATTTAGTTTAAATCATGGTCTACCGTTTGGTTTTGGTATGTTTTGTCGACAGTAAGAAATATATAACAGTGTTATAATTGGAAATTGTTAAACAACCAACAAATGAGGGAAAAAATTTGTTCGAAATAGCTCAGAAATGGAAACCTGTCACCGTAAACAAAGCACAAAACATTAGGTGGTGGCGTTCTTGAAGATATATAATTCAATCCTAGATGGAATAGGAGGAACTTCATTAGTTCGTCTGAACCGAATAACGGCAGACCTCAAATGTACCCTGCTGGCAAAACTTGAAGCCCAAAATCCGGGCGGTAGCGTAAAAGATAGAATAAGCCTCAACATGATCAAAGAAGCAGAAAAACAAGGCTTAATCGCCAAAAAAACTGTGATAATAGAACCTACCAGCGGAAACACCGGAATCGGCTTAGCCGTAGTAAGTGCCGTGAAGGGCTATCGGCTAATACTTACAATGCCCGAATCAATGAGTGTGGAACGTCGACGACTTCTAAAAGCATATGGAGCAGAACTAGTTCTCACCCCCGCAGCCGAAGGAATGAAAGGTGCAGTTAAAAAAGCCGAAGAACTTGCAGCACAAACCCCCAAC
>CAZEBS010000021.1:0-24852 GCA_964510635.1 uncultured Candidatus Bathyarchaeia archaeon | reverse complement strand
TCATTGCAGCCCTGGTTTTGCCTGTCCCTGTAACTCCGTAAAACGCAAAATGATAGCTGAAATAATGCATAGGGAGCCTGAAGGCCTTTCCGTCTTCCATACATGCTGAATGGATTCCTTGTTGTGTTTCGGGAGGAGAAACTAGCAAGGGCAAATGGCAGAAGATACAGAATTCCCGTTCCGGTGAAACTCTACCACAGTTAAAACAGACAACATATCGGATACAAACCACCAATCACCAACAGCTTTTGCAGACCTTGCGGAAGTAATGCCTGTCATCCCGCCACATTTCTCTGGTTCTTATGCAACTCTGGCAGACAGTTTCTAGACATTCGTCGCAGACTTGGAAACAAACAATGCAAGTCCTTTTTCCGCATACCGTACATTTTCCTCGAACCTCATCCCGCTTAGTTATTGAACCGCAAGACTCGCAAACCAACAACTTAATCACTCCTTCAGCCTCTGGATAAAGCATTCTGGACACAGCATTTCGTTGTCCAAGAGCGTCAAGCAATCCCTGCAACATATTTTGTTGCACCTCGTGCATTTACCGCCGAGGTTCTGCAAAGTGATGGCGTGGCCGCAGTCAGCAGAGATGAATCTGAATTCCATGTAACTGATGCTGAAAGCTTGGTTATTGTTTTTACCGCTACGAGAGATGCCGTTTTTGCCAAAAAGGGAAAACCATTAAACATTCTCACTTGGGGAAAACTCTAGAATTACGAGGTTGTGAAAGCAAGTTTGTTTCAAGAGTAGTGGACATTGTGTAGTCTAGTCATCATTCATTGCAGATTAGAACAACAAGAAAGATGTTTTTCCTGTGAAAATAGGAGACATGGATGAGTTATTAAGAAGACTAGAATATAGATAGGAGCCCCACTAGAAATTCTACTGTTACCCCTAATCCAATTAGCGTGAAGAATAGTTTTCTATCTCCCACGCCCCCATTAGCAGATTGGTGTGCACCCTTTGGCTTCAAGCACATTTTTTGGATTAAGAAAAGAAAGGCCGGTACAGCCAAAAGTATGACTACGAATTTTGTCGCTAAGAAATTCAAACATATTAGAAAGGTCATGTAAGCGAATGAAATCATTAATGTCACGCTTGTTACTAGCACAGAACCTTTGACACCAAGCTTTATTGGGAAAGTCTCCATCGAGTATGCCCTATCGCCTTTTATGTCTTCAAAATCTTTTGTTATAGAGAGGCTTAATGTCAATAGGAACAAAAAGCCGATTAGATGACACGGTATGAGGTTTGTAGGCGTAAGTGACCAACCAGCTAACGGGCATAACAAACCATAGAAAACTGCTCCTGCTACATTGCTCCACAAGAAACGCTTTTTTAGCCTAACAACGGGTATTGAATAAAAAAGAGTAATGACCATCGATAATACTGCTATTAAAAAAAATTCCGTTCCAAGTTGAGATGATATTGTTAGAGATATACAATACAATGAGGCGGCATAAAAAAATGCTGCCTTTTTAGAAATCTTGCCTGCCGGAATTGGCCTGTAAGGCTTGTTCACCTCGTCAATCCTATGGTCGGCAATTCCGTTAAATGTGTTGAAAGCCCCTACTAGTAAGCTTAGGGACAAGAACGCTAACAAAGCATTGAAATCAAAAATACCTCCGCTTGTTGTTATTCCTACAAATGTAGCTACAATCGCGACTGGAATGTAGTAAGGCACTGTTATCTTAATGTAATATGATACAAAGTTTAGCATGTTCATACACCTTACACTATAATAAGATTTAAATCCTCCCGTAGGATGTGTCATAGTTTATGCCATAATATATATCGTAGTTTGTGCCATAACTCATGAGTGAAACGGATGTCATAGCAATGCAGGAAATTGATGATAGAATAATGAAATACATAACATCGCAGGATTGGCCTGTCACGACTGAAATGGTCGGGAAGGCCCTGAAAATATCTTGGAACACCGCACAAGTCCACCTTTACAAGCTGGTGGTAGCAGGACTGGTGAAGGGGAAAAAAGTTGGGAGACAAAACCAATGGATGCTCACAGAAAAGTGGAAAGAATACATGGAAGGGCAGAATAAATAGGCTCCCTGCAGTTATTCGGTATTGTCATGTGCTTGTACATCGATAAGTAAGATGTTTGTATTCTAGCATTATTCTAAGGTGGATTTTCCAAAAGGCACAACCCACCATCCAATCAACAAACGCAGAAAGAGGGAGATACTGCTATCTGTATGGGATTTCGGACCTATACCTTGGCAGAAGGCGCGCTGGTATTATGCCAACAACAATCACCCAGCAAAGTTTACCCCTTCTCTAATCAGAGCAATACTCCAGATCTATGGCAAGAGCCCTGTCCTCGATCCGATGTGCGGTGTTGGAACCACGAATGTTGAAGCTTCTTTGCTTGGAATGAAAAATTGGGGGATGGATTATGAGCAAAAATACGTTAACCGCGCCGAGATAAACATAAGGGCATTGAGAGACAGATTTCCAAACGAAAAATTGGGTAAATCCACCCTAATTAAGGGAGATGCCCGTCAGTTGCCTTTCAACAAAAACAAGTTCGGCGTAATTGCATTTTCCCCGCCTTATTTCAATGCCATAGGGCATCGTCCCCGTATCAAGGCAAAATGGTACAAAAGCAAACGGCTGATGAAGACACACCAAGGATATTCTGCTGATAGAAAGAATATTGGGAATTCAAAGGATTATCAGGGATACCTCAAGGACATGCTCCAGGTTTATTCTGAATGTTTCCGTGTCTTGAAGCTTGGCAGATTTTGCGTTGTAATTGTAAAGGACCTGCGGAGGAAGCGTCTGACAGTGCCGTTAGGGTGCGATACGGTTAGGCTTCTGACTAAGGCAGGTTTCGGAATCTTCGACATAGTCATCAATAACATGTATTTCCTGAGTTTCTGGATGCTTCATCATGCCATAGCCGACCAGCAAAGGCGCATTCCAACAACGCTGAGGATCCATGAGTATGTTATTGTTGCTAAAAAGCCAGAACACAGATGACCTCTCTTGTTTAACGGAAATAACGGAACTGCCTCTATCGATAACTTTCATGCCCCAGATTCATGACTTTGTTTATTGATTAAATGCATGAAAAACCAAAAAAGAAGGTGCCTGGACTATATGCGACCGAGAACATACCCTTTGAGAAAAAGATTATCCATCAGAGGTATCATATCACGGATATTGGCTTTTATTGGCTGATTGCCGAACTTGATGAGAAACAAAACCTCGGCTTTGGCTATGCGAATTTAAACAACGATGATTTTGCGGAGTGGGGGTATATTAGCATAAACGAACTGCTTGAAAATGGAGCAAAACTTGATGATACATGGAGGCCATGCACTTATACGGAAGCCATGAAGAGAATCGCAAATGAGAGGAAACAAACTGTTAACGAGATGTAACGGAACATACAAACTTATACACTCGTAACATTCTTTATTACACTTCATCAATATCCTAATATGCCCATAAAGAGCTCACAAACTGGCTCCGAAATATCCATGAGGAAAAAAGAGAAAGCGCAATTACTAGAGTTGCTTAAAAATTCCATCAATGTTTTCGTTTTCGGTCCTCATGGCATTGGCAAAACAGTCCTGATCAAAACTGTGGCTGGAGAATATGAGAATACGTGTGGACAACCAGTCTATATCGATTGCTTACTTTATCAAACGGCCAATGCAATTTTACGCGAGATACTGTTTTCTCTGGGGAGCGTTATCGCCAGTAAGAGCAATTATGACTTGGCTAAACGATTAAGGGAAAAATCAAAAAAACTGAAGCTTATCGTCTTTCTAGACCATGCCGAGAATCTCAGGGATTATGAAATACTGAAATTCCTTTTCGGTCTTAACATCACTGTTTGCCTAGTCTCGAACAACTTCACTTGTTACAACAGCTTGGATTCGTCCATGAAATCGAGGATCCCAAACATAGTGAAGCTTCAAAATCCATCAAAAGAAGATGTCTTGAAAATTATCAGGGAAAGAGCAGGCTCGATTGAGGATAAATTACTCAATGAAATCGCAGAAAAAGTGGAAGGTAATATAACGCTTGCAGTGAACTTGTTGGAAAGCATCAAGGTGAGAAACGCCGATAGCGGCTTAATCGAGGACTTTTTCTCATATAAAAATGGCATTAAGAAGCAATTAAGTGATGACTGCAAGACTATACTTGAAATTCTCAAGCAAAAGAAGAAGCTGCCTGGCGGAGAGCTGTTCAGGTTGTACAAAATAATTTCCGAATACCCAAAAAGTGAGCGCTCTTTCAGGAAATATATGCAGACACTTTGCAAAAGGGGCTTGGTCAAATCAATCGGAGAGAAAAAAGGCAGGATTTACGAGATTGTTAGAAACGAAATAGTTGGAGGGGAGTTAGAATGTCTGAGGAAAGAATTTTTGACATAATGAGGGACGAAATTGACGATGAAGTCTTGGAAAGGATGCCTCAGTGGTTTAAGGTTCTCTATAACAGCTACAAAAAAAGAAGATGAAAACAACTCTTTTTTAGGCGTTCAAAACTTCAAGTTTGCTGAGCAACTTATCAAGAATTTCTGGGTCTTTGAGTAGGGTGGACATTAGTCTGTCTGCTTTTGCTCTTATTTCATCAAGCTGGATTGCAGCTTTCAGATCCAGAGGTGATCCGCACCTCATGCAGAATTTTGAAGAAGGAGAATTCTTTTCATTGCACCTTTGACAGAGGACAGTTTTGAGCGCGACTTCTTTTTCTTTTTTGTCGGTTTTTATCCCTTGAAGCTTAAGCAATGTGTTATCTACGTCTCTCCCGGACAAGTGGACGTAGACCGAAGCCATGTCTGAGGATTGAACCCACCCGAAATGTTGTTTGAGTTGGGCTTCTGTGAGGAAGTTTGCTAGAAAAGTTGCCCTTGAATGCCTGAATAAGTGAGGATATATTCTCTTTTTTAAACCGGCTCTTTTTGCTGTTTTCTTTAGTGTGGCCTTTGCTGCCGCATAGCTCAACATGGCTCCCCTATTTCTCGTGCCTATCACAACCCATAATGGTGCGTCAAGATCATTCTTTAGTGGGTGATTCTCTAACCACTGGGCGAGTTTCGGAGCAGAGGCAATAACTCTCACTCTTCTATCCCCCGTCTTTCCTGAGACCAATAGAACAGCACCATAGTCGTCAAACTGCACATTCCTGATTCTTAGAGTCAGAATCTCGCCTATTCTGCAACCGCTCTCATAAAGAACCAAAATGAATGCTTTGTCTCTGATATTTATTGCTGACTCCACTAGCTTCCTTACGTCATCTTCGGTCAGGACTTCCTCAGGAAGGATTTTGTGGTTCTTGACCGTGGTTCTGACCCATTTCACTTCATCGGGGTATTCATCGGTCTTTCTGAACCACCTAAAAAACACCTTCAGAACTACTTTATAGTCATGTTTTGTCCAGTCAGCGTAGTTTCTTTCTTCAATTTTCCTAATCAATTCGGCGATGTCATTTTTCGTGGTTTTAGCAAATGGTTTCTTCAAAATCTTGGCTATGTTATGGAGCGTATACAAATACTTGAATACACGCCCTTTGCTCAATCCACGGGACAAAAGGTCACGATAAAAATCAAGAATCGCCACCTTATTCTTCTTGTTTATTGAAGAGCTGTTAATCCTCTCCAAAATTGTTACAATTCTTCGGTCATAGTCATAGATTTTGATTTTTTTCCTCACACAATCACATTGCCCTTCATCCTTTTTGCTAGTTAGGGACGTGGAATTGTGCCGTTAAGCCTCGAGAGGGACAAAATATGCAGTTTCAGCTCCCCCTTCTAGAGAGGGAACAGTAATTGTAATGCTAAGCCTCGGGAGGGAAGTAATACACAATTACAAATCCCAAATTATGTTCAAAATTATACTCAAAATTTAGTCTTGTAGAAACTTAAAGATTTGTATATTATAACGGAATATCATGGAATGAGTTACTTTCTTTTTTGCTGACGTGTACGAATTATCTTGATCACGAAAAAGATAGAAATGAGCAAAAACGCAATAACCATCACAATAATCAATATATCCCCAAGAGACAACAACAAAGCAAGTTTCGTTGGATGCAACTCTACCGATGTCGTATCATTTTCTTTTAGGTTAACAATTGTCTCGTCTCTGAATCCAACTATTTGCCCTATCTCAGCAACTACTGTATAGTTGTTTCCACCAAGGTCGAAAGTGCATAGACCTGATTTATCCGTAAAATTCTCCAAAGCTAGTCTGGGTTGGTTATATCCTGGATAGTTTTCCATCAAAAACCTGCTTTTTACGGTTACTTTAGCATTTTCAACAGGTGTACCGTCCTTAGTAACATGAACGGACAGTCGGCCTACATCTGTGTATTTGCTGGTTATATCCCGTTGCTTTCCGTTCTCATCTATGAAACATACATAGGACAATTGTTTCTCCCATCCCCCCTCCGCTTTGGGGCGCTCATAAACACCTGGGTTGTTGAATCTCTTGTCAAGTGGAAGACCGGGGTCAAAATGCGTCCACGTTCCGTTTATCAGAATTTCTGACCACACATGGTCTTCTGCTGAATTATGAACCACCCTGCTTTCAATGCCGGCAGCCCCAGCTAATCCCGAAAAAAGAGTAGCGAATTCCTCACATCCACCTCGTTTGATTGTCATTATCCATTCGGCGCTTGGGTTTGTCTGTCTCCATAATTGGAAGGGAGGAAAGGGGTAAAAATAGTAGAAACTTGTATCATATTCTATGTTTACGTTCAACCAGTCAGCAATTTTGTTTACAATAGTTTGAGGGTCAGATTCCTCGGATGAAATCAATTTAGCTGTATCCAAGATTTCCTGCCTAGCAGAAAAATGGGAGTGAATGCTAACGCCGATAAAGGGTCCATAGAAAAAAGTAACTGTTAACGCTATGAGAATAATTGTGACGATGATAGCTTGCTTTTGTTTCTTTAACATATCCGCACTCTTAAATCTTCAATTGATATCTATTTTTCAGGAGATGTAACTCTCGTCCAAGTTGAGCCTGGATGTCTTTCTATCGGTATCAGTCTCTCAAGTTGTTTTACCTTTTCTAGTAACCAGGCATAACTTTCCCATTCCTGACTCCATATAGCTTCATCTACATCCTCAGGGGGTTCACCTACTGGTTCATCTAGGGTCACTAAGTCATTCCCGTGAAGATTCACTGATATAGGGGACCCTCGGTTTCTCTTCAAATCTTCAAAAGTTACAAAGAAAGATTTTTTCAACTCAGCAGTTGCCAGAACTACCCCTCTTGGCATGAGGTGAAGAATACTATTTAGTCTGGGACTCCTTGTGAACCAAGGTTTTCTGTGTGAAGCTGCTATTCCTATAACGCCTCTTTTCTTTGTATCGTAGCTTCGAAATTCCCATCTCTTCTTTCCAAAGGCTATAAGTGAGGCATAGGGCTGTCTGACTATAAGACAATCAAGTTTAGTCATAGCAATCTACCCCAATAATCTTGCGAACTCTGTAACAAGTGCTGAATTTCCTCGTGATTGGAAACAATTTTTAGTTTCCTTAGCAAATCTCTTGTACATTTTAATTAAATCGTAGGGATTGATTCCGTCTACATCTATCTGAAACTCGGTGTGATCCAGCATTATGTCATCTTGGTTCTTTCTATCAATCTCATTTGAGAACCTGAGTAGGTCCGCAATCATAGATTTCTCATTCCTTTTTATGTCTGGATAATCTTTAAAGATGTCAATAACATATTTGTCGTCAAAATTCCACAGCCCAGCATTATGAACTGCTATTCGTCTAATCACGCAAGGGGGGCAGGTTCCACAATGTTTCCCTTGAAAGCCTCGCTTTCCTCTATGATAAGCAAAAAGATGTATATTTTCGTGTCGCCAGCAAGACACAGTCTTTTCTATCAGCTTACGAAATCCATCCTGGTCAAGAATCTTTACTATCTCACTTTTGGTCTTTGAGATAAATGGATTGGACACCTTTATCTTCATTTCAAAAATACTATTGACTAACTTGTTATATGCTTCTACAAATTTGGGGTGCGCTGTGCGCGTATTCACTCTAGCCTCGGATAGTTTCACATTGATGGCTATTTGGCCATTCTCGAACATGAAGACCTTATCAATTCCTAGAGAAAGAGCTTGAGCCAGTCCTAAGGACAAAAACAGAAAAGATCGTGAATATTGTGTATTTTGTACGGGGGACGGAAGTTTCTTGAATACATTACCAGCAGCCCTAGTTATATACGTCTGGTGGAATCTTGAACCATAAAGATTCACCTTGGGATATAATGCATCGAGTCTACTTACCAGTTCTCTTTGTATCGGCCTCAAGTTTTTAGAGTAATGACTGGAGAAAGAAGGTATATACTCATTATCAAGAAGCCATTTTGCTCCTGCCAAACTGTCTAATCCTCCGGACAGAAGCGAAACACACTGTTTTTCTTCGGAATTTTCAAAGGGGTTAAACGCAGTTTTCTCTTTTTTACCTTGGTAGAAGTGGAATCCAAAATCATCGCCTGTCATTAAGGACAACATACTACTGAGTTGTTTTTTGTAACCATTCCATATCTTGAGGTTTCGAACGGGCATTAGTATATGAATGGGTCGCACCCATTCAAGAGGCCTGTCAACCCACTTATCACTCATGTATACAACAACTGCTATATCCAGTAAATCCTTTAGAAGTGAATCAATCTCTTGTTCAACAAATGTTTCGAGTTCATAAAACGAAAAAGCTACATTGGCATAATTGGAATGCAAGCTTAGGTGTAATGGTTTTTTGATAAAACTATACTTTTTCCTGAAGCGGGACAATGACTTCCCTGCCACAATGACAGTTATTTGTGGCTTCATTGTCCCCCTCCTCTTTTGGCTATAGAAATTTTCTGCAAAATTTTTTCTAGTGAGGTTTGTATAAGCTTCGCTACCCTCTCGTCGGAAAAGCTGAGCGGTATTTTGTCTATCAGCTTTCTTCGTTTTAAAATCCTGACAATATCATCTGCCTTTTTTGCGCACTCTCGTCGAATATCTCTTCTGAATTCCTCTTCCTTCTCAGGGGTTACAAGCCCATCTTCGTGAAAATGATATCGATAACTGCTATCAAATTCTATATTTTCCGCGTCTTCCGTGCGAATGTAGTGCAAAACAAGTTCAAAAAGATAGTTAGTGAAATACAGGCGGAGGAACCCCTCAGTCCCATAGCTCTCAAAAAATTCGTTAATCCTTTTTTCCACCAGTTTCTCGTCAGCCATTTTTATCCCTCATCGATCATCGCCTTGGCGCCTTTCAAGAGAATGGCACTAACTGTTTTCTTGAATGCAGTTTCAGCCAATCTGCCTACTGGTGAGTTTACATCTCCTGCGGGAAGTCTTTCAGAAATAATATCCCACATCGCATCAGATATTCGAGGTATTAGGAATTCTTCTGTGATTCTCACTCCTTCTCTTTTTAAGGCACCTTCTAGACCTCTTTCCTTAACTTCCAAACCAAAACGAATTCCCATGGAAACAGCATAGTATGCTGGTACTACGCTTTGACCGATTGGTATAACTGGGAGAGCTATCTTGATGGTCTGATTGACTATTGAAGCAGATTGGCGGGTAGGAGCCGATAATCCAGAAACGACCTTTTTCCAGTTTCTGCCCTTTGGTCTGTGCTTTACACTTGATGTTCCCATATCTCACTCCTCTCAGATAGAACTTCAATATCTCTCTTTATACTTCTCATGAAAATCATCTACTATTTTCTTAGCGTTTTCTTCTGTAATAATTTCAAAATCAAATATATCCTTAAAATTAAACAGCTTCTTTATTCCGCGTGGTACCTCCCATAGATTTAGAGCGCAGTACCGAAGAGCAGATGCGGGAAAGAAAATTAGCTGCACTCCAGTTTCCCTGCGTATGGATTTGATTCTTTTTTCCAAGTCACCTTTGAATCCAGAGCTAAACACAACGAAGTACATCAAATCGAGATTGTGAAGATGCCTAACTTCCACCTTCTTTTTGTTGATGTAATCCTTATATCTTAGCTCATGGTCTGAAATCATTTTGTACATTGTAGAACTGGATTTACATTCATAAATGAAGGAAAAGCGTTCAGGTTCTGTAACCAAAACTACTCCTTCGGGTTCTCTTTGAAATAACACCTCTTTCCCTAGCTTATCAACGGTGTAGCCGAATACTTGGTCAAAGACAGAGTATACTGCATCCTCAAAGACCTGCCAACTCTCCAACTTAAGGTCGCTCATAGTTTCCTTAAATCCTGACGGTATTCCCTGTTTTGCCAAAAGAGGCAAAAAGTCGGCCAATCTGAAAGGCGAGAATATCTGAGAAACAGTTCCATACTTTGTCTCAACTCTCTTGCTAATCACAAAAGCATCTTTCTCTCTTTGAACAATATTATAGAATAACAGCAGGTCTTGAACCTTATCCCCGCTGATTGTTTCTATTCTTAATCGGGTAGCTGTCGCTTCAGTTTCTTTGTTGAGCGTAGAAATACTTATCAATATCGCTCTATCGGCTGTCAAAGCTTCTTTTGCTTTTTGCAGACGACTGATAAGGACATCAGTTACTGGTTTATGAACAACCTCCACGATATACTTGTAAGGCAATTCTAGTGGTTCAGGAGCTTTCTTATATGCTATCAAATCAGTTCCAAATGGATAGACGAAGTTCGATACTGTTTTGAACCCCAATTTCGTTAGTAGCAAAGAGACTGCCTTCTCGATGTTTTCTGGACCTAATGATTCAAGAATATTGGGATTATTATGCATGAAACCAAGCTCCTGCTGCGCACAAGACCCCTATCTTCGTCTTTTGCTACGAATAGTGTATTTTTACTTTTTAAACTATTTAAAACCTCTGCGCAAACACATAGTTTTGCATGAAATGACCTAATGTTGGAAATTAACAATAAAATGTAAAACGGAACTGTGAACGGGAGTGTGAAGCTAGTCTATGCTATCACACTGTCTCAAACAGGAAAAATTAACAAGAACCTGTCAATTGTGTTTTGCGAGTTTGAACGCGAGTCTGAAACTAGCCCGAGGCTCCATCCTTGATTATTTCTTTTGTTTAGGTATTGTTATGGTTACGGAAGAGCTTGTGATTTCGATAGCTACTTCTTGGTTCAAGATGGAGTTGAATGTTGCAGCTGACACCTCAGAAAGGTAGATGCTCCAGCTGATTCCTAAATCATGTCGTAAATGAAGAATCTCTTTATCTCGCTTAATGTGATGGTCACACTCGAACCATCCTGCAAACTCGGCAAGAATTTTCTTAACCAAAAGAATCACGAAATTGTAGTTTGGTGTGACTCCCATAGTTAATAGCATGTCTTTGGTGATGTTCGCTCCCGCGTTTCTCCCGTTTTCTCTAAGTTTATCCTCTGGGACACAGGCTATTAGAGAAGAGAATCCTTTGCGGGTTATTGTTATTGCGCCATAACGCAGCATGTATCTGATGTAAGCGTATTGTTGAAGAAGTCGGTTTAAAAGGGAGTTGACGCTAATGCCTTGTCTTTCTGCTTCCTCATTTAATACTTGGAGCCATTCTTCATCTATTCGGAATGAGCGGCCTATTGTTTTTCTTTTTTTGTTTTGTAGCACCTGACATTCACTCGAGCGAAAGCATTACAATGTGTTACTATTTAACCTTTTTTGATACGATAGAGACACATTGTGTACGTCAATGTTTTATTGGTATAAAAGCTTCATCTACAAATATGTTGCAGGGTTCGAATAAAAAAGAACAGATTGAAGTTTTGTTTGTGGATGATGATAAAGAATTCCTGAAAAGCGCGAAACAGTGTCTAAAGCTGCAGGGCAACTTCAATGTCAAAACAGCCTATTCAGTTGCGGAAGCGTTAGAAAAGATGAAAGAGAAGAGGCCAGACGCAATCATATGCGACATCCAGATGCCCCTAGCAGACGGGTTCGAGTTTCTCAAAGCGCTTCAAGATCAAGAGTATAATGTTCCATTCATCGTATTTACAGTAACAGAAGACAAAAAAACAGCCCTCAAAGCCTTCAAACTAGGCGCCAACGCCTTCGTTGGAAAGTCGGGCGACCCCGAAGTTGTCTTTTCAACATTACAAAGGTGCGTAGAGAAATCAGTAGCAATTAAAGCCACGCACTGAAATGTACAGGTTGAATGCGCAATTTGTTCACCTGTCTACTTCTTTTGCTCTCAACTAGAACTGAGACTTAAGTTAAGGGCGAAAAAATTGTTAAATCTTTAGAGTATGAGAAATATAGACTGACGTGCGGCTGGGTAGACTATGAACAAAGAAGACTGGCGAATGGTCCTATTTCTGCTATTATCTCATCACATGCCCGAAAAATTGCACAGAACTATCCACTTAAACATCAGAGGAAAGAACATTTACTTATGCGCCAGATGCACAGGAGACTATTCAGGCACATTAACCCTCATAGTTGCCTGGCTTCTGGGCTTCATGCTCCCTGTGGGGCTATATCTTCCACTAGTCGCCATCCTGCCCCTAGCCACCGTCCTTGATTGGATTACACAGAGCTGCAAATTAAGAGAAAGCAGAAACGCAATACGAGTAACCACAGGCTTTTTCCTAGGAATCGCTAAAGGGTTACTTCTTTTGATGCTAATTCAAGGCTGGCTCAACATTCTTCTTCAGGCTCTTGTCATAGTCGGAGTTTACATCTTAGCAATTTCTGTAGTTGCTTGGAAAACCAAGTTTGTGTACTCCTATTTCGATTGATAAAAATCAGTCTCAAAAACATGTCGAGTTCGGTTGTTTAGCTGAAAAAACGGAATCTAAAAACGATAACGGGAAAAATCGGTTTCCAGTCACCAAAAATATTGTTAATCGTAAACACAAAAACCTCAATTTCTATCATGAAAAGGCTTAAATTAAGTTCGCGTCCCATAGTGAAATTATAGGTGGTTTAACAAAATGAGTGAAGAGAGACAATATAGCTTAGCAATACTGATCATTCTCTTGATTATATGCTGGCCAGCAGCACTCATCTACTACTTTACCAGACCAACTAAAGCTGCCACACCACAAAGAACCTGTCTTGGATGCGGAATGTCAATACCTATGAGCTACAACGTATGTCCCCATTGTGGCAAAAAAGTAGAAAAATTGCCTTCAGCCTAATCATGTCTTTGATGTCTGGCCCAACATAAACACCGTATTGCAATTCAAGCGGTTGTTCAGCAGTGGCGTGTGATCATGGTATCGAAAAGACTGGCTATCGCAGCAACGTTCATAACTATCGCGTGGATTGCACTATCCACCATTCTTTTTTTCTACGCAACATCTATGAGAGAACCCGCTGAAGAAATTCTGTATATTCAAATCAGTGGAGAGTTGACTGATTCAACTAAGAATTTTGTAGAAAACACATTGAATGTAGCGCAGTATCGGGGGTCACGTCTAATCATTATTTCCTTGGATACTCCTGGGGGCTACGTAGACAGTACTGAAACAATGATGTCCCTGCTTGATAACTCTGAGATACCCGTGGCGATTTTTGTTGACCATGAGGCGATTAGCGGAGGTACCTACCTACTTATGGCGTCCCATGTTGCTGTTATGAAGTCTGGTTCACAGATAGGGTCATGTCAACCCGTCACGGGAACTGGTGAACCTATAACCGAAACAAAATATGTTAACTACTTAACGGGGCTTATGGAAAGGCATACTTGGCTTCATTCGAGAAATGAAACTACTGCAGAGCTTTTTGTCACAGAGAATCTTAATCTACATGCTGAGAAGGCCCTCGGCTTAGGGGTAATTGACTTTATAGCAGAGAACCCAGAGGATTTGTCCTCAAAACTAGACAGCTACGTGTTAGTGAAATATAGAGACGGGGAGTCTTCACGTTTTATTTTGGTGAAGAGGGAAGAAATTGGCGGGTATGATGTGATTAAAAGCTGGGATTTCGAAAACATTGACGAAGCAACGATGCGGGAGTTCAGGAGCACAATAGAGTTTATTGCCATTCCCTCCTATCTTTTCGAGTTTCCAATCGGGCTGGCTATGCCACTTGTTTTCCTGTTTCCCTACGTTTACAGCGCCTTTGTTATTCCCCTTCTCAGCCTAACTGTGACAGCCACCTTTGAAGTCATCCTCGCTCTAATCTCCATAATCAATGCTGTTGTGGGCATCGGATGCATTGTTCTGTTGTTCACCAAAAAAGAGGAAAACGAACCCAAAAGAGTCTAAAGTTGAGCGAATCTGGTTTTTGATGATTGATGACTTAATCCTTATATGTCTTGATGCGGGCTGAGCTTTTTGGGAACAGGGGGACTAAGCACTATGGATGCAGAAGAAGCTGAGGAAAAAGCGATCCGGAAACGGGTTAAGAGCAGGCGCTACAGTGGCAAGTATAAGGGAAGAGGAAAGTACAAACCGAAAGACCCCGCATAACATCACCGTATCTATGATGCGGCTGGAGAATGATTCAACTGAAAGCAAACATGAAAACAGTTCTTGCTGACAAACTAAAGCCCGATGAACTAAAGCAGATCTACAAAACATACGATATAGTCGGTGACATAGCCATAATCCGTGTCCCAGAACCTCAGTTACGTTACAGCAAACTCATCGCCGAAGCAATCATGACAATACACAAAGAAGTAAAGTCTGTATGTAGGCAATCCAGCTCAGTTTCTGGCGATTTTCGGCTCCGAAATTTAGAGCATATTTTAGGCAAAGAAACAACCGAATCATGCTACAGGGAGCATGGATGCATCTACAAAACTGACTTAAAGAAGGCCTATTTTTCGCCTAGACTCTCCTATGAGCGGATGCGAATTGCTGGGCTGATTCAGAAAGGAGAAACAGTCGTTAACATGTTTGCGGGTGTAGGCTGCTACTCCATAGCCATCGCAAAACATTCAGAGCCCCTGAAGGTCTATTCAATCGACGTAAATCCGTCTGCATTTCAGTATCTTCGCGAGAACATTCGACTTAACAGGGTTGAAACAGTGGTTGTTCCCCTTCAAGGAGACGCAAAAGAGGTGATTGAGAGGAGGCTGCAGAATGTTGCTGACAGGGTTCTCATGCCCCTTCCAGAACTAGCTTACGAGTACTTGGATTATGCTCTGTTGGCGTTGAAGCCTGCTGGAGGATGGATTAATTATTATAGTTTTGAGCACGCAAAAAAGAATGAAGACCCATTACAAAAAGCCAGAAAACAGGTGTTAGAAAAACTGGGCAGCCTCTGTGGTGACGTTATGGTTGATGGTGGACGAGTCGTGAGAACGATTGGGCCTCGATGGTATCAGGTGGTTCTTGACGTCCATGTCGGAAACTAGCTTAGACTCTGCTGTAGTTCGAGTGCATACAATAGAAGCTATAAAGTAGTTCACACATTTTTTGTGTGTCATGATAGAAGACCGCAAAAAACAGGTCACTTCCCTTTGTGGTGAGCTTATGAATGAATGGAACATCGGAGTTGACATGGTAGAAATTGCCCGCTTTCAACAATTACGTTACTCAAGCAACAAACAATTCTATAAACGTGTCTTCACTCCGAAAGAAATCAAGTACTGCCTGTCTTTCAACAACCCAGCACCACATTTTGCCGCAAACTTTGCTGGAAAAGAGGCAATCTACAAGGCAGTGAACATATTCTGTGACGCTAAACTCAACACCATCGAGATTCTCAGGGACGAAAACAGAGCACCAGAAGTCAATCTGCACTTGGGCAGCAAAGAAGAAAATGGCAAGGTGCACGTGAAGGTTAGCCTGTCTCACTCCTTGTCTCATGCAGTTGCCTTTGCGGTTGCCCACAAAAGCACTAAATCGACAAATAGCGACAGAAAAGCAGAGGCGGTATCACCCCATGAATTCTAAAGAAACATCAACAATTGGGACAGACGAAGAGACCAGTTTGCAGCTAGAAAACTATTTGGATCAGGTTCGGAAAGAGCCGACTCATTTGAACTACTGGAACGCATACAAAAGAATCCAGAAACTTGACCTCAATGCTCTGAATGTGCCCGATGAGAAGCGGATAAAGGTGGCTCTCTTAAGCTCATTTACAATTGATCCCTTGAGCATATACCTTGACATCAAGAGCCGCCTCGTTCAGTTGTATCCTGAAATCTATGTTGCACCCTTTAACCAGTACCAGCAGGAAATCCTAGACGAAAACAGCGGATTGTACGCCTTCAAGCCAGACGTTATTATTTTGGCTGTGCAGACAGATGTTTTGCTCAACGAAAATTTCTTTTCTGATTTTGTGAAGCTGGCAGACGTTGGGCAGTATCAAACGGAAATTCTTGACCGAATTCAGACAATCGTTTCCATGTTAACTGCTAGGACAAACGCCATGATACTGGTAAACAATTTTATGGTTCCGTCATTCACGCCTTTCGGAATCTTAGACAACAAGGCAGACTGTGGATTCCGAACATTCTTTATTGAGTTGAACCAAAAACTGGCGGATTTGTATGAAGGAAGCAGTCAGGTTTACGTGGTTGACCTTGAAGCTGCTGCAGGCAAACATGGAAAGCTGCGTTGCAGTGACCCGAAACTGTATTACAGGGGCTCCTTGCTGTTCAGCGAGTCTTTCTTGCCCGTGATTGCAGACGAGTATATGGGATACATCAAAGCATTGAAGAACCTCACAAGAAAGTGCATTGTGCTAGATTTGGATAACGTGTTGTGGGGCGGCATCATCGGCGAAGACGGACTCGAAGGAATCCAGTTAGGAAACGATTCTCCAGGAAACGCATACAAAGACTTCCAGAGGACGCTACTAGGCTACTACAATCGGGGAATCCTCTTGGCAATAAACAGCAAAAACAACCCTGAAGACGCAATTAAAGCCATCAGAGAACATCCTCACATGCTGCTACGGGAGAAACATTTCGCAGCCATGAAGATTAACTGGCAAAACAAAGTCCAAAACATGATTGAACTCGCAAAAGAAATCAACATCGGATTAGACAGCATGACCTTCATTGATGACAACCCCCGTGAACGAGCCCAAATGAGGCAGTCGCTACCTCAGATACAGGTTGTGGACATGCCCACTTCCCCATTTCTGTACAGGCAAACCCTAGAAAACCTGAACGACTTCAATCTCCTCGCATTGACTGAAGAGGACAAAAAGCGGGGAGAAATGTACCATGCAAGAAAAAAGCGGAAAGAACTCAGAGAATCCATCACTTCACTGGAGGACTTCCTCAAGTCCCTAGAAACAAAAATCGTAATCAAAGAAGCAGATGAAATGGGTTTGCCGAGAATCGTGCGTATGGTAAACAAGACGAACCAGTTTAATTTGACTACCCGCCGATATACTGACGCCGAAATCAGGAAAATGAATGAGGCAGACAACAAATTTCTCATTTACAGTCTGCAGATCAGCGACAAGCTAGGAGACGAGGGAATAGTCGGTGCCGCAATAGTACGCAAGGAACCTGAAGTCTGGATTCTAGACTCTTTTCTTTTGAGTTGCCGGGTTATTGGACGGAAAGTTGAGACAGCCTTCCTAGCAACCCTTGTGGCGGACGCAAAGAAACAGGGCGTCTTCATGCTGGTTGGCGAATACATTCCAACTCAAAAGAATGCTCCAGTCAAGGGCTTCTATTCTAGCCACGGCTTCAAGAAGCTATCGCAGGAAGGAGACCTGTACAGGTGGAAGCTTGACTTAACAAAACAATCTGTTGAAATGCCTGAGTGGGTGGACGTCAAACATGAGTGACAACACAGACAAAAAACTGAAAGACATACTAGCTAAGATTTTGCTCATCGACGAAGCAAAGATCAACGACAGCATGTCCAGAAAAAACGTGAAAGAATGGGACTCCATGGCTCACCTGATGCTTGTAAGCGAACTCGAATCCGCCTTCGAAGTCACCATGGACGACGACGACATCATGGAAATACAGACAGTAGCCGACATCAAAAAAACACTAAAAAAACTAGGCATAACCACCTAATCAGCAGTTTACGCACAGGCTAAGAGCTTTCGGATTCTCCGGGCTTCGACAACTTTTTGATTGCCCGCGCTGGGTTTCCCGCAACCATCGTGTATGCTGGAACGTCCCTGCTCACAACAGACCCCGCAGCCACAATCGCGCCCTCACCAACCGTGACTCCCGGTAATATGATTGAGCCTGCAGCAAGCCACACTCCCCGTCCTATGGTCACTTTTTGTGGTCCTTCATGGTAGATTCCGAAACGATGATGGAAGGGGCTGGCGCCAGAGTGAGCCATTATGGTTACGGCTGGACCGATGCTGGCTTCATCTCCGATTTCGATGTATTCTGGGAACTCGCCGTCCATCATAACCAGAAAGCCGATGTAAACGTTTTTTCCGAGTTTTATGCCGCATTTGCGGTAGACGCTAGAGCGGAACTGATAAACAGGCGCAAGCCATGCAAGAATTCTGAGGGCTCGTCCGATTAGTTTTCCCATGAGATTACATCTTTTCTATTGTATTTAAAACAAACGTTGCAGGTAATCAAAAAACGTGTAATTGTCTATGTCTCCAGTTAGTAGGCAACAGAAAGGGGCATCATCTTTCCAGTTTCCGTGCTTGTTCCACTGGTTTACTGCCTCTGTAACTGTTGGAAACCAGCCACCCAGCTCTGTTCCATACTTCACAATATTGCTTAGCACACCGATGTACTTGTTTTGTCCCATACGTATGGGGTGAAGGTCAAACATGATTATGCCTCCTTTTTCGCTAACCCCTTTGATGGCATGCTGCAGTTTCTCTTCCATCTGGTGACTACTTAATCCCTGTATGTCAATCATGTAATCGTCTGACAGGATACAGAGAGGAATACAGACAAAACTTGATTCATGGTCGTCTATCTGGACTAGAAACACAGAATTGCTTTCTCTATATTTTCGGTTAAAGCCTATTCCGATGTCCCAGAGAAAACCATGTTTCTCCACAAGTTTTGGCGTCGCATCCGTGTAAACGTTGTAGGGTGCCCGAAACCCGTGAACCTTGATACCCAATGCCTTGTAGGCTGCGAGAGCCTTCTTTATGTCCTCATCCTGCTGCCTTGCTGTGATGTAGGAATAATTGACGTGATTGAAGCCGTGAACAGCCACCTCATGACCTGACTGCAGAATTTCGCGGGTCAAGTTGATGTTTTTTGATGCAACAGAAGCAACCAAAGGAAAAGTGAATTTTGCCTGATGCCGCTCCAACACATTAAACATGTTTTGCAGTAGGGTGCTGAAGGGAACAGAATGTAACCGAAACATGTGCATGGCTTGGCTCAGAATCTTTTCTCCTCGAAACGTTGTCAGATATTTTATCCACGACAAACGAAACTTCATTTCAATCCCCTTTCTAGCAACGCCAATGCACTTGTTCAGAAGCTCCCTATTTCTCCAGCAATTCCACAACATAATTGTCAGGTGAGTAAACAAAGGCTATTCTTTTGCCTTCAAAAAGCTCAGCGGGAACGGGTCCAGAAATAATGATTGCTCCGTTGCTTCTGAAATTTTTAAGGGCTTCTTCAATGTTTTCCACCAAAAAACACAGATGATAAAGCCGCACATTTCCTTTCAGAATATTAGTGACAGGCGAATCATTAGTTAGGGGGGCAATCAGTTCGATGGGAGCGCCTTCTGATTCTGGATTCGAAAGCAAAACAACGGAAACCTTCTGAATGGGATCTTCCACAACCTCGGAGACAGGGACAAAACCGAATAGATTCTTATAGCGTTGAATTCCCGATTCAATATCTTCTACAACGATTCCAACATGATGCAGCTTCATTGGTCATCCCATGATACTGAAGGATTACCTCATATATTTTTTTAACCGACCACAAGCATAAACAACTTCGATTAGACTGCCGCTAGAAGACAGTGAAAAGGTCCTTAATCTACTTGTATATTACATATTTTCTGATTTTTATTTTTACGAGTTCTGGTTGCCTCTAACAGCTGATTGTTATAAGGCAGAAAGTGTGCCAATCATCACTGAGTGGCTCTTTCTGTTGTTCCCTCTTCATTTCCCCAAAGCATAGGGCAGCCGCTAGTGCTACCTTAACTCATATCGATAGGATACAATGTTTTTTTCTTAAAAGATTTTGCTACAAATCGAAAGCAATCTATGTATGACAAGTATGAAAATCGAAAACAATAACAGCTAGTTTAGCTCTTCTAGGTTAAACAAAAGTAATGAGTGGAGGGAGCGACAATCAAGAAGAAGCTGATGGATATTCTTGCCTGCCCAATCGACAAACATTATCCTCTTGAGCTCCAAGTTTTTGAGGAAAATGAAGAGATTTCAGAGGGCGTAATAATTTGCCCCAAATGCTTGCGGTGGTATCCAATCCGAGAAGAAATCCCAGAGATGCTACCCGATGAACTGCGGGGAGAAAAAGATGAACTGCCTTTTATGAGAAAATGGAAACAAAAATTCCCCAAACAGATACTGCTTGAGGGTAAACCCTTCAATATCGGAAAAGAACAGTAAAAGAGCAAACACTGCATCACAATAACTGAAAAGTTACTGCAATACGTGTAGATGACGTCTTATCAGAATTTATGTCATTTATTTGATATTCTCTATTGCTGCTCTTGTCTATCAGGAAGTTTCACATAATCTCCTTCAGGCGAACGATATATTGCCAAAATTTGGCGATTTTCCCATTCTTCTTCTACTTTTCTACTAATTTGTACAGCAATGACTTCAGCTTTGGGGTCTTTTTTTGTGGGAAATACACTCACTGATAAATTACTTCCATCTTGAAGAGGTACTCTAAAGTTTGCTTTTGGTGGAGGCATACTCTTATTTCACCATAAACCATTGGATACGCCATACTTTTTATTTTTTTAGGAAGGAGGATGTATCAGCAAAATCATGCCGGAGATTCCAATCAAAATTTGAACCACTATAAGGAACAGTACAACATCTCTTTCGTACACTTTGGCCTTGACTTTTTTCAACACCCATATTGCCAAGTGGGTTGTATCATAGAGATGCTCATAAGGCAATTCTAAAGAGCCGTCTGCATTGGGTTTCGCGAAGGCCTGAACATCACCCATCTTATCGATGACTCTAGCTCTGAAATACAACAGCATTTCCAAGAAATAGGGCATGAAGAGCCACACTGCAATTCTCTCCATATCTCCCAGAATAGCTAAGGTAGCAATCATAGCTCCGATCGCATAACTAAAGGAGTTGCCAGGAAAAACCTTTGCAGGATACCAATTAAAGGCTAGAAATGCAAGCAAACTGGCATAAACAATGAAGGCAACAAATGCAATCCACAGTTTTCCACCAATTAGTCCAGTGAAACCGAATACGGCGAAGATTACTAGGCTCATACTTGTTTCCAGTCCATTGTAGCCTGCGAGGAGGTTGAATCCGTTTGTGGAGCCGATTACGCCCAATGGAACGACCAGCAGGGGATAAAGTAGCTGCAAATCGACGCTGCCCAAAATGGGGAGCTCAAAAGTTGATGTCCCAGCATTTATGACGATCAATGGAAGGGCTATAGGAATTGTAAGCAAAACCTTCTGAAGTTGGCCCAGACCATCTTTCCATCCTAACACATCGTCAATGAAGCCTATGAATCCAGCTAGCAAGACTGTGGCTGAAATCGCAAACACCTCGATGATGTGTGTTGAGGGGATTCCGAGGAGATAGTTTGTTTTCAGGAAGATGTAGAAAAGCAGAGAGAAGCAGATTACTATGGCAACAACTAAGCCTCCTGATCGTGGAATCAAGGGCTGGTCAGGTTTATTCATGTCCTTACCCACGAGGTTTGATGCTTTAGCTGAGCTGATCCACTTCCTTGTAAGGAAAAGGGTTAAACCGAAACTAAACAGAAGAATTAGCCCCGCGAGAACCAGGTCATTGACTTCAACAGGCATAAAATCTAGGAAACCTGCAAGACTTGTGGTGAGCCAAGGGGCAGCAGCGGACAGCAAAGTTAAGAGCGTTAACACAGCCATTTTCATTGCCTCAGTTATTGTATCCTGTAATCAGGAAATTTCCTTTTAACTGTTTCAAACAGCATCTGTAAACTTAAAGACTTAAGCATTGCCCATGAAAAAGCTGAATCTGACAGGAGAATCTTCGCTATTTTGTCCAGACACCTCTTCCGAGTCCACGGTACACAAAACCTGCCCGCTCCGCCTTGACTGGGTCAATAACTTGTCCCATATCCACTATGGCTGCGGGCTGTTTCATTAGCATCTGGATTCTCTGCAGATTCATTTTTGTGAAACGGTCATGCGCCATTGCCACCACTAAGCAGTCTGTTCCCTCAGTAGTCTTTGATAAACTGGGTTCAGCATCATAACCCATACTCAAGAGTTCCTTGTGAGTAAAGAAGGGGTCATACACATTAACTGATGCGCCCCTCTTTTTCAGTTGGTTCACAAGCTTCTTTGTCGCAGAATTGGTTACTCTTTTTCTGTTTGGCATAGAAGAGATGCCGAAGACAGAAATTTTGGACCTTTTCAAACTCTTTTGGCACGATTTTAGGGCATCCCTTATCAGACGTATGGCATGGTCCAGTGTTTCATCGTTTATTTTTGTAGCCAACGACAACATACGAAGCTTAACATCCACAGCCTCTGCCTCTTCAACCAGAAAATATGAATCTCTTGATTTATGAAGCCCAGCCATCCTCGAAAACTTCAGCGGGTCAATAATATTCAACACTTTGGCGAAGTCTATTCCCGCTTTCTCGCAGAACTGGGCGAACTCGTTTGCGAGGGCGATGTTAACGTCCTTGTATGATTCTTCGAGAAGCTTCACGGCTTCTGCGGTTTTTATGCTTTTTACTCTGATGACTTCTCCTTTCGTGATTGTTTCAAGTAGTAGGCATGCAACTTTCAGGCTTCGTTTGGTGATTCCGCCCACAACCTTTGTGCCATTAGACACATCCTTTGAGGGGGTTGCTGAATTGTTTAGTGTTGAAGAGTAGGCTAGACCGAAGTCTGTTCCAGCTTCTAATCCGGAAGCGGTTTCCAAGGTTTCCTTTGCCACGGTTTCGGTCATGCCTGGACCCATTGTGTTCTGAAAAATAATCAGAGAGCCTGCCATTAGGCTCATGCCGACGTCTCTGCAGGTCTTTTCGAGGCGTGTGTAGTCAGGTTTCTTCTTTTTGTCAAGAACAGTTGGGACGCCAACTATTACGATGCCGCTTTCTGAAACAGCTTTCCTGAGGTTGGTTGTTGCCCTGAATCTACCGCTCTTTATTCGCGGTTCTATAAACTTGCGGAGAGTTGTTTCAGTGAAAGGAGACTTGCCTCTCTTTAGCTGGTGAACTGCGTGGCTACTAGAGTCAACGCCAGTAACGTTGAAGCCTGCTTCTGCAAAAAGGCAAGCAGTAACTAAGCCAGTTCTTCCGAGACCCACAACACAGACAGTGACCTCTCTCCGTTTTTCCTGTGACTCCAGGTCTTTGGCTGCAAGCTTCATGACTCTAGTCATTCTTTCTCCTTCACCACATTGCGTTTCTGTGTTATTAATAGCTGACGAACATTTTCCTTTCAAGCAGGACAAATAGGTAAAAAAATCTATTGGCTGAAATTGACATTATCCTGTAAATTTTTCAAGTATTTTCTGAAGCTACCCAGCTTATATTACATGTGTGGATTCTGTAACGTTTTCTTTAACCTCTTTAGAGTGGCAGACGGTGACGTTTCTGGACAAACTAACGTTGTCGTTGATTGTCGCGTAATCGCCGATTACACAACCTTCGTTGATTGTCGCACCTTTTCCTATTGTAGCTCCTTCTCCGATAACCGTACCCTTTACTGATGTATTGTCCGAAATTGTTACTTCAGGAAAAACCACAGAATTTTCCAAACGAACGTTTCTGCCCAAAACCGTGTCTCTTCCAATGATTGCATAAGGTCCTATCTTCGAGTTCTCCCCAAGTGTGACTCCAGAGTCAACCATAACTGGATCAATGAACTCTACTCCCGCCCCTAGTCTAACATCGGGTCCAAGAAGCCGCTTTTCTGTGTTCACGTCAAGCATAACCTTGTTTGCCTTCAGGTAATCTTCTGGTTTTCCGATGTCAATCCAGACGTCCTTGAAGGCGTGACCGAAAAGTTTTCCCTGTTGTGCCAGCTTCGGGAACACTTCCCGTTCAATCGAGACAGGTCGCCCAGCAGGAATATAACTAAAGATTTCGGGGTCCAGCACATAGACTCCGGCGTTGATGAGGTTGCTGGGAGCTTTTCCAAGGGGCGCCTTTTCTACGAACTGGGTTATTTTGTTCTCTTTGGTTAGTTTCACGGTTCCGTATCTGCTGGGGTCTTCAACCCTGTAGAGGGCTATTGTTGCGACCGCTTCGTTTTCTCTGTGTTTCCTTACGAGCTCAGTGTAGTCGATGGTGGTGAATATGTCTCCATTCAGGACCAGAAACTGGTCGTTATGTCCGATGAGTTCTTCAGCGTATTTGATGGCTCCGCCTGTCCACATGGGAATTTTTTCTCTGGAATATGAGATTTTCATTCCATTTGTTGATTCGCCGTAGCGTCTCATGAACACGTCAGCCATGAATTTTACAGCCAAAGTTACTCCGTTAACGCCTGTTTCAGCCAGCCTTTCCAGCGTATGATCAAGCAGAGGCTTGTTCAGTAGGGGAAACAGAAGCTTGGGTCGAGTACAGCTTAGAGGTCGCAGCCTAGTTCCTACGCCTCCAGCGAGAATTATTGCCTTCAAATCTGGTTCAGTCCTGAAACAGTAGATGTGAGTTACGGTCGTAAAAATTTTGTGAAGGAACAGCAGGTTCTGATGGAACAGTTTTTTGGGTGGAATCCATTTTTGGGGAGATAAGATTTAATTTGGGGCTTTCAGGTATGTTATCTCTTGTTGTCTAATGGGCGGGGGTTGCCAAGCCAGGTCAAAGGCGCAGCCCTGAGGCGGCTGTCCCGTAG
>CAZEBS010000020.1:0-25216 GCA_964510635.1 uncultured Candidatus Bathyarchaeia archaeon | reverse complement strand
ACATTTCGGGCAGAATTCCATATCACTCACCACAATTTCTGCGCAAATTCCGTTGCAATTTACTCTTTTAAATGTTTTCACTTGAACGGGTTAATCCTGAGGCTATGATGTGTGCTACCCGCAAAGCCTCAGGAATTAGACTACGTGTAGATGTTACCTTCATAACCTTTTCGGCATCCTCCCGCAGAATGCCTGCTGTGTGCATGTAAATAGGGTTCTCTCCTTCTCTGGTCTCAACCTTGAATAGTTCCCCAGCATTCTCCATAGCTTGCCATCTAATTTCAAAATCGGGTAGGTTCTTAAGAGCGCTTTTTATGTCCTCTAAATCAGGTTTTTCTCGCACCACTGATATTACGGGCAAGTTTACTCTGCGGGAGAGTTCACTGATGTCCACCACATTGAAGCCAGCAAAAGTGACGCCGTCTAGGACGATGACCCGAAGTTCCCCATAAAAAGGGGAGTCCTTGACCATGTCAGCCATTTTTTCTGTGGCATCCAGCCCGTCAAGTGTTATCTTTGTTTTCATTACTCCTTCAAACCATTGACCTCCCCGATAGACGACTCCCACAACATCTACGGTTCCTTTAGTGCGGGGAATAAAACCTCCATCGTC
The DNA here is from genome assembly GCA_964510635.1 of uncultured Candidatus Bathyarchaeia archaeon. Taxonomy (GTDB): domain Archaea; phylum Thermoproteota; class Bathyarchaeia; order Bathyarchaeales; family Bathyarchaeaceae; genus Bathyarchaeum. The sequence goes on along the minus strand of CAZEBS010000020.1, from coordinate 24,603 downwards.
AATACCCAGCACTCGAATCTCAGGTTTTATGGAGCGAAATTTTTTAGGAAGCAAAACAATCGTCTTCCAATCATCTCACTTAGCCTTTAAATCTTATTCACCCCTCTTACTAGGCATAAGCTATACAGAATGTTAGAGGGAGCAGCATGTTTGCCTTCATACCACAACACGAAAGCCTCAGCGAAGTTCTCATGGACCAGAAGCTCGCCAAACTGGGAGACGCATACGTAAATTTTCTCTATTCCATGGCGCTATCTAAGAAGAAGGGAGAACCCGCTGGAACAAAAGTTCAAGGTCGCTTGCTTGCTGATGCCTTCAAAAAGGCGGGGTTAAGAAAATTTCTGCCCTCAAGAATTGATCGCCACAAACAGGCGGACGCCGCTGAAGCCTTGATTGTATACCCTTGGTTACGGGGCTCAATGACGATGGAGGAAGCACTAGAAATCTTGGAGCAAAATGAAGACACTATTGAAGCATTCAGTGTCCTTCTCTTAGCTGCAAAGGGCAAAACTGAACTGTGAAACAACCGAAGATTGCTATTTCTATTTATATGCTTTAGATGCTTTCTTGAAGGATTTGTGGAATTCCTTGTTGAGGCCTTGAACTTTCTTCACTGCTTCTTTTACTACATCTTCTGGATTCTGTTTATCTTTTGTTTGAATATACAGTATCCCACGGTCAAACAGGGGATGTGGCACGTCGTAGCCAGCCATTTCGATGTTGTCATCTTCTAATAGAGCCTTCTGTAGCAGATTCAGAAGCGAATGCCCCTCTCCTTCTATTTCAAGCTTCAGTTCATTGTCTGTTCGTTTCAAAACCTTGATTTTCATTTCCTTCTCCCTCATGATTCACATCTTTTCCATAATCAGGAGCCAGTTTTCGTCTCTCAAAGTTTCCACATTTGGAGCAGCCCATTCCACGATTTGCTGGCTCCAGCATATGCCCACATCTTGAACATAGGGCTTGGATTACTCCTAAATCTTTCTCAGCTGTCGACAAAAAGATGGATCTGTTTGCGGTGCTGATGACTTTAGCCCTAATGATATCGCCTGATTTGCAGACGTTATACATGTTGTCGACGTAGCCGTGACTGACGCCCGAAATGTGTAAGGCGCCCTTGAAAGCTCCGGAAAGCGTTTTGTCTCCAATCTTAAAAATGTGCAAGATAGCATTCTTGTTTCTCACCTCTGTAGCCATTCCAGTGACTACGCTTCCAACCTGCGGAACGGTTGCTGCCTCAACAATTGGATACACTGAGACCTGCCTGTTTAACATGTCCAGTAGAGTGCGCCCAGTTACTTGTGCGTGAATAATTCCGTCCTCCACGTAGGTTCCGGGTCCAGAAGTAAACTCTTCTATGACTCCTAAACGGTCTCCGGGAACAACGAAGAGACCACTCTTTCTTTCAGATTCTGTCATAAACTTTCCCTTCTATTCTATACAGATCAACTTCAATACTCTTTTTTTTCTTTGTGTGAAACTTGAACATCCTCGGAATATCCATTTCCAGAGGAAATATGGTAGATATTTTTCCTTCGTGCTCCTCAATAAACCTTTTGATAAATTCGCGGTTGCTTTCTCCAGCCTTGTGAAAAGAGTAGACCGTGTTACTTAGCTCTAAAGCTTTGGTGATGAATCTTCTATCCGCTCTTTTTCGTTGAACTCCGAAGGGAGGATTCTGCAGTACAGTGTCAAAAGCGCCGTTAACAACATCTATGTCTGCTACAATCCAATGGGTTTTTTCTTTCACACCCATTTTCTCCGCATTTTTTTGCGCCACCCTCACCGAAGCCCCCTCCAAATCGACGCCGACGACCTCTTTTGCTCCTAACAGAGCGGCGCCTATGGCTAGTCTTCCTGTGCCGCAGCCTAGCTCGATCACAGTTTTGTCTATGATATCGTCGTTAACGTATGCTGCGAGGTACAGAGTTTCTGCTGCCACGTTTGAGGGCGTTGTGTATTGTTCAAGGTAAGCTTTGGGCATCGGATGAGCTTCAATCTGTGACAACACCCGCTCTAGGTCCCGTTTCCGAACCAGCCTCTTCTGAGCAGTTCCTCCCATGTCATTTCTCCCAGCAATACAAGTGCTTCATTAAGATACAAAAGAGGTTTACCATAATGAGGCGCATCATCTAATGAAAGACGAGGGCAAGCGGTGTTCACAAACGCATCTAAACTCGGAAACTGCATGAGGGAACTGGGCGTAACCTCTCTAAGGGCAAGCAATGTAGCCTTCCGCCCATTTTGTTCAAGCTTTTCCTTGATGTCTAGTGCTGCCCTTAGCCTCATCTGCCCGCTTTTCAAGCTTATCAATACCCCGAAGCTCTTCGCCTCTTTTGCTTCAGATATGTTGCCCCAACGTTGCATGATAACTCTTCTAGCGTCATCTTGGATAGGATACGCTAGTTCTTCGTAAGGATCAGCAATTACCGTGGGCTTTCCCGTGGCTAAAGCTACACCCATGGCGTGAAATCTGCCGCCGCCAACAAAAAGATACCCCTCAACCTCTTCCGAAACAGACTGGGCGTTGCCAAAATCGCAGCCAATCACCTGTCCAGGATGCTTGGCTGAATCAGAATTTCCCACAAACACGGTTTTTCCAGCAGCCTCAAGCAGCTTTTTTGCTTCATCCAGCTGGTGGACATGTTGAACTGTTGTTACCAAACCAATTTTGCTCCAAGATTCAAGATAAGGCGCAGCTTTCTTTAGGGCTGCTTTGATGCTGATTTTCGCCCTTGCCTCAACATAAACGATTGGCACGTCAGTGTTTGGGGTCAGGGGGGTGTGCCCGTAATGAATGATGAGGTCAGCGTCCAACAGTTTTGCTTCAGAAATAGGCAGGTCACAGGCGCCATAACAGGGGTCAGATGAGACGATTGGTAGAGCCCCAGCTTCTTCAACAATAGAAGCGAGGTGGGGAGCTGCAGGTTTTAGTCCTTCTGGAAGCTGCAAGAACACGATTTTTGGCTTTCGCTTCTTTATTTCTTCTTTCAGTCGCGTCTCTTCAAGATCGAATTGCATCATTTTTCATCTACTGGACACTGGCATTAGATGCAACCCAAAGATTGCCTTCTGCGCCACACCACAAAAAGGGTCAGTCAGGGCTTTTTAATTTTCAAGCTGTTTATGCAAATTTTTTGATCAGATATTTGGCGTTAGCTTCTGTTATTCCCAGTTCCTTTGCTATTTTAGTGACGTCTTTGTTGTTTTTCATGATAACTTCAATCAATTCTGTCTCTATCTCTTTTACTGAGAGCAAAGTTTCAACAACCTTGTCGGGGTTAACGCCAATGGAATCCAGATGCATTGTCAAGAATTTGAGGAAATCTCTTCCTAAGTCACTTGGCGCTTGACCGCAGATTCCCACAGTTCTTGTCGGATTCATGGAATGAGCCCCTTCACACAGCATTTCGATGGATCTAGTGACAGCAGGGTTGGATTCATCGAATTCCCAAGCGATTTTTTCGCTGTCACGGTCAATGCCGAGGGTTAATTGGGTGAGGTCGTTGCTTCCTATGCTAAAGCCGTCGCAGTATTCAGAGAAAATTTTTGGGATAATGCAGATGCTTGGAACTTCAGCCATGAAGATAATTTTGGGTATCGTTAAACCCTTTTTGTTGAAGGCGCTTTTGAGTAGTTTGGTTACTTTTTCTGCTTCAGTTGTTGTCCTGATGAAAGGAATCATCGGAATCGCGTTGGTCAAGCCTAGCTTGTGGACTTCTGTGAAAGCCTCGAGTTCCAGCGCGTATGCTTCGCAGAAGAATTCGTCAATGTATCTTGAGGCACCTCTGAATCCGATCATAGGATTACTTTCTTTGAACTCAAGCTCGATCTTATTGACCTCGATTGCTGTTGAATCACATATTGGGCATTTTTTCTGTGGTTTTAGAGATACGCTCTTGCCACATTTGCACCCGATTTCGTAATAGGTTGCTCCTGGAAGAGAAGCATACTCGTTTGTTTTGAAATCAGAAAATCTAACAATGATTTTGCGGGGTTTGAATGCGCCAGCGATTATAGAAATGCCAGTTTTTAGCCTTTTAACATATTCATCGGTCAAAGACTCAATGAATGGGTACTTCTTCTTGACGTCAGCTGCCCATCGTTCAGGACCAAGCTTGTCAGCCCTCAAAGCAAACACTGGATGTAATTCTGTGCTCACTACAACAAATTCAATTCGAACAAGAGAACTGCCCTGAGATGGCAACTGACTTATGTGTAATGCTTCATCAGGACTGCCAATGTTTACCATAACTTTTGTGACAGTTTCCGGAATCTCCTTCAATTCTATCTCTTGTACTTCAAAAGGTATCTCGCCCTGGAAGATTTTCGCGTCTCCAGATGAGCAGTCGAGAGTGATTTTATCTCCGTCTTCCATGCCGAGGGCGCCAACAACACCAACAGCGCAAGGAATTCCTCTTTCTCTGGAAACTATGGCAGCGTGGGATGTTCGGTTACCTCTTTCACAAATAAGGGCAGAAACTTTTTCGAGGCTCATGACAACTTCCCAGTCGGGCGTCGTCATTGAGGTGGCAAGCATCGGCTTTATGCCCTTCTTGTTGAATGCCACAATTTCTTCCACAGCCTCTTCAGGAGTCGCTGCCTTAGCAACAACACCAGAAGCAATTTTGGTGCCAACAGGGATGCCAACGAAAATTGGAGCCTCTTTTGGCTGCTTCTTGAGCTTGAACAGAGTTAATACTGTTCGGGTGGCGTGAACGGTTTCTGGTCTAGCTTGTGTTATGAAGACTTTACCATCTTCAACGGCGTACTCTACATCCATTGGCTTCTTGTAGCTCTTTTCTATGGTTGTAACATAGTTGGCAACCTGATTCGCTTCATCAAAAGTTATAACCCGAGGGTCACGCAAGCCAACAGGAATGTCACGATTTGACTTGGTTTTCTCGTCATAAATCATCATCTCTTTTTGAGGGTCTTTGGTGGGGATGGTTCCGAGAACTTTGACTTCAGGGTCTTTAACAAACCCAGTCCAAGATGCACTCTCTTTTCCTTGAACAATCATTTCTCCTAAGCCATAAACTGCCTGAATTACACCAACATTACGGTTGCCAGTGTTTGGGTCTATAGAAAAAGCCACACCAGATTTTTCTGAGTCAATCATGGTCTGAATGACAACAGAGATTAAACCTTGTTTAAGCAGGTCAGCCTCTGACAGGTCTAGAATCTTCTTCTTACGCAAATCCTGCCTGTAGTCTATAACTCTCCAGCCGAAGGCGGAGGCGATACACTTCAAGACGTATTTGATGACGCTGGAAGATTCCAGTTTAACGTTAAGATAGGTTTCAAATTGTCCAGCAAAAGCTGCTGTAGCCATGTCCTCGGTAATACCAGAACTTCTGACGGCAACTCTGTTCCGCCCAACGCGCTTCTTCATCATTTCAATCTTTTTCTCTAGCAACTCAATGAGTTCTGGATGCGTCTTTATGTTCTCGATTAAGTCCCGTATTCTCTTTGCAATCCACTTAGCTTCAACCTCATTGTCCTTATCCAATGCAGCATCCAACTCTTTCACAGAGTCTACAATCGCAGAATCGTTGAGCAATATCTTAGCGAATTCTGTAGTAGCCATCACAGCATACGGAACATTACCTTTTCCGAGTATATGGAACAGTTTAGCTAAGTTGGCTCCTTTCCCGCCAGTGTATCTTCCATCGGCAGCAATTTCTTCTTCGATATTAACGATCAAATTTTCAGAAACCACGTTCATACCCCCATACTGATTACTAATTCTTTGAACATAAGCAAAATAAGGAGTTTATCTTTCTTGCAAGTCCCGCCCTCATGGGTAGACCCCTGCAACCTACTCCCTCAACTAATCCCCAAGTTTCTCGATAACCACACGACATGGTGTGGGTAATTTGGCGCCTCCACGTTTCAGCGCAGTTGCGGCAGCTTCAAGACCATCCTCGTTTACGTTAGCAATAATAAGCGATTGCCCTGTTTTCACTCTGGCTGCGAGACCTATGGCTTTGCCAAAAGCATTTCTCATTCCATCTTGAAGACGATCCGCATGTGCTCCAAAAATCATTTTGTTCTCTCGGAGCACAACATGTGGGTAAGGTAAAATCTTCAGATGATAACTGTTTCCCAGTTTTTCATTAAGAACCCTGTTGGCTGCTATACGCGCAGCTTCCAGAGCGTTGTGTCGAATCTGAACTTCTTTCTCGGCGATCAGGCGGGCTTGATACTTATAGCTGCCGGATGTATCGCCCATAGTGAATTTCACTATTTTTGACGAGGGAGAGCCTCGGATGTACTTTTTCCGTGTATAGGCTTGGCCCTTTACTTCCCGATAGTTACGAGCCTTCATTGTCCATTTCTCACCTGCTCTGTCCATCATAGTTGAACAGATATTATAAAAACTATTCTATATTTGGCTTAACAATCTGTAAAAAATAGGAGCAAGCAGCATTTTCTGCGGGGGTTTTCTGTGTTCAGTGAATACATGTTAGGGGGAGTTAAATTTGGAGACCGTGTTACACTTTTTGGATGCAAAATGTCTAAGATTTACGGGAAAGCTCATTCGCTAAAATCCCAAAATCTTCTGGCGCCAATTCCCGCACCCTTTTCTTGCTGTAAATTGTGGAGTCAGCTAATTCCACTGCTTCTTTTCCAGTTATTTTGTGCTGGTGTAGGAAGGAAATCAAGCCGTTTCTTACTTTCCTGTTTCGTTGAGTGAAGAGCGTTCGAACAAGCTCAAAAAAGGTTTCTTCGTCATCCACATGGAAAGGTGGTGCCCTAGGCTTCAGGCGTACCATCATGGAGTCCACATCGGGCGGGGGATAAAACATTGTTCGGGGAACAACCTCCAGAAGCTCCACGTCAGCCCTGTAGTAGACATTAACAGTTAGCCTCCCGTAATCTTTGGTTCCAATCGAAGCCGCCAACCTTTCTGCAAACTCCTTCTGGAGAATCAGAACTGCCCAATCAAATTGCTGTTCTAGAAGGCGAAAAATGAGGGGAGACGAAATGGAGTAGGGAGGAGCAGAAACAACCTTGTTGAAGAGAGGAAGAGAAACCTTGAGAATGTCACCCTCTATCAAGTCTACGTTCTGCATACTGTGAAGTTGTGTCCTCAAGAAGCTCACAAGCTGCGGGTCAACCTCAACAGCAACGACTTTTTTGCATTTGCTAGAGAGAAAATGTGTCAAAAAACCAAATCCTGGTCCAACCTCTAACACAACATCGTCCACAGTTAAGGAGGCGTGGGACACTAACCGCTGCAGCATACCCGAGTTCACTGCAAAATTTTGCCCTAAACGCTTCTTTGGGGAAACCCTGTAAAGGCGAAGAAGATGCTTCGCCCTTTTAAGAAGATTAATTCTTTCCACTAGGGCGCTCTCGTAAACAATCTATATTTGCTTTCGCCAGCCAGTTCCTCCAAAATTCTCCTTGTAATCAGCTTGGAGGGGTTAGGCATGTTGGCGCGGTTCTGTAAATCCTCGAGGTTCTGGAAAGGTTTCCTGTCTCTTTCATCAATAATCTGCCACATGTATTTCTTTCCAATTCCTGGAATTAGTTCTAGGGCGTGCATTCTGGGCGTTATTGCTTGTGCTGTGTTGAAGAAATTGATGAACCATGGTTCTCTGTTAATCACTATCTTTTCTACTGTTCCAGAGAGTTCCATCTTGGCGTTGGATGTTAAGTCTTCGTAGTTTATTCGACCGATGATGTAGGTTATTTTTCTCCGAGAATCTTTTCCAACGTAGACTCTGTCAGCAGTCTTGAGAACAACACCGTCTCTGGCGATTGCTTCAAGGAAAGTGAAATATTCTTCGCCCACTACCTGAATCAGGGCTCCAGCTCTGTATCCTGGTCGTGTTCCTGGTCTTCCGTGCGGAAGATAATCCAGAACATAAGCATACTCTTCGTATCTCTTATCGCTCCTTTCCACTCTTTCCTACCCCCGAAATGGTAACAACTAGGTAGATATTATAATGAGAAAAGTCCTTATTCCTTTTTTCTATACTTGTTCAAAAAAGACAGTATTTTTTCTAGTTTAGAGGTTTCAATTATCTTGCGACCGCCAGCCAAAAACACCCTGATTTCTTGGATGCTCTCAGGCATAGCGTTTACTATCTGCATAGCCTCCTCTTCTTCCACTTCGAATTTTTCCACGAATTCGTTTACAATAAGGTCGACTTTGTCAGGGTCAACTTTGGTGAATTTTGTCGCGTAATCGAGGGATCTTCTCTGGAACTGGTCTAGCTGCTCTTCACCTATAGCTTCTAAGGCTTCTTTTACTTGTGGAACAGTGACGATACGTTCCTTCAGAGCCTTTCGTGCCATGTTTTTAGCCCTCCTTATGGGGGGTAATGTGTTCTGGGCGAACTATGATCTCCTTGGTTGCATTTCCTTGGGTCACATTAACGACGTAGCTTCCCCCTCGTTTGTCAGCGATAACGCCGATTTTGCCGTGGAACCTTCGATGAGGCATGCCCTTGTGAACACTAGGGTCTAGCTTAATCACAACCTTTTCTTCAGGTTCATATTCACGTAATACTTTACTGAGTCCCGATTTTCCCCGTTCTCGGGGTTTCCTCTTTAGGAGGTAACGGGTCTTTCTACGGAAACCTTTCGCTTTTCTTCCCAACTATGATTCCTCCATGATAACCTTCAAAACGTCTAACTCGAGAGGTTTAGATTCTACGTTGAGGATAGAGGCTACGCTAGGGATGGTTCGCCCTTCATCCCCGCTTACCAATTCTTTAATATAAAGTCCTCCTTGGCAACGTATTTTCATCTCTGCGCGGTTAGGCGCCAACCTCTTAAGATGTGCCTCATATATGTACTTTTCTCGAATTAGGTCCGCTCTTCGATGCAAAACACGTAAAGGTGTTTGTTGCCGAATGCTGACCTTAGTCAAAGTTTTGGCTACAGCATCTAACTCTTCGTCAGAAACATCGCGATCAAAGTCGATGAAGACTTTGTACATCTTCTGAGCCCCCTCGCCCCGCTTTAGTCGTCTAACGTCATCTTTGGTGGCGGCATAAAGGCTTGAAACCTCGACTTTTCCTTGGGCTTGCGTGTTAACAATTTCTGTGAGGCTCTTTAGGTCTAGGAATCGTTTTCGTGGCTTTTTGATTTCCATAACGAAGGGTCTGCCTGTTCCCAGCATTCGAGCATCCACGTCTTCTCGTCCAGCAGCGTGGAAGGATACGCTTTCGCCTCCAGTTTTCTCTAAGAGGGGTCCTGCAATAAGCTCTTCAACTGACTCGGAATACTGTTTTCCGGTGTCATCACATTTTGGGCATCCTCTGCCTCCACAGCTTCTGCACAGCCACATGGATTGGGGAATGCCGCGAACAAGTTTCTTGTATGCTCCACGGATATAGAGGGGGTTAGATTGAATAATGATTTCTCCAGTGAAAGGTCTGACCAGTACAACAACATCTGGCTTTTTGTATTCGGCTGGCTTCTGTGTAGTTGCGGCGATCTTTTTTCCGATGTCGCGACTGAATTCGTTTCGCATGCTCTCTCCATAGGCGACTTCGAAGCGGGCTTTGAACTCGTCTTCCCTTTCCTCAACTGTTGTTGGTAGCTCTATTCCAACGAGGAAGGTAGTATATTCGTAGTCTTCAAGGACTTTTATGGCGTTTTCTACCAGCGTATCTACGCTTTTGAATAGTCCTTGGCAGAGGTAGCATTCTTTCTTTTTTCTGGCTCTTTTTCTCATGTTCCGGAGGATTTCAGCAGCCATATCGAAGGATCCGTTTGATGCAAGGATTCTGAGGTTTGAGAAGCCTGCTTTAGTTCCAGATAACGCTAACTGGTGATTTTTCATTGTTAATAGAAGCTTCAGGGTTTCTCCCCGTTGTTGGTCATCCAGTCCATAGCCGAGGAGAGCGAACTGTCGTCCTAAACAGTGGTCACAGAGAGGGTGCGCTGCAAGCATTTCATGCGCTTTTTCAAGTATATCCATTAAATTCTCCTCGGTTTATTCGTAGTAAATCTTCTATCAGCTTTCAGATGGTTATTTAGGCTCCTGGAAGACCTTTTCCGAAAAAGGGAAGCTTCTTTCTTCTAAAGCTTTTCATCATCTTTTTCATGTTGTTGTACTGTTTTAGTAATTCCTTTACTTCCTTCTCTGTTGTGCCTGATCCTCGGGCAACTCTGCGGATACGGGATGATGAAAGAATTTTGGGTTTCTCCCTTTCTTTTGGCGTCATAGATTGGATGATTACGCGCCATTTTTTGAGGGCGTCTTCAGCCAGGTTCATCTGCTCCTCAGGGATGTTGTAGCTCATTCCCGGAATCATCTTCAGGAGCCCCCTTAAGGGTCCCATTTTTTTCATAGACTCGAATTGTTCAGCCATGTCCGTGAGAGTGAATTTTCCGCTCAAAAAGGCGCGAGCTTTTTTCTCAGGCACTTTCACCTCTGCGTCGCGCACTTTGTCAACGAGGCTCTGAAGGTCCCCCATTCCCAGCAGTCTGCCTACGAATCTGGATGGAATAAAGGGTTCAATGTCTTCGAGTTTCTCGCCTGAGCTGATGAATTTTATTGGTGCTCCGATGGCAGCCACCGCTGAGAGGGCGCCACCTCCCCTAGCAGAGCCATCAAGCTTCGACACCAGAATGGAACCGATTGGTGTAGCTTCGTGGAGTGCCCTAGCCTGCACAGCTGCCTGTTGACCAATGGTTCCGTCGATGACCAGAATCGCTTCGTCAGGCTTTATTACTTTCTCTAGGCGCTTCATTTCATCAATTAAGCCCTTCTCTTCTTTGTGGCGACCAGCAGTATCAACAATAACAAGCTCATAGTCTTTGAACTGCTTCAAGCCCCTCATGGCAATTCTTTCGGACTTCTTTTCTTTTGGTTCCCCGTATACGGGAATGTTTATTCTGCTTGCCAACTGCGTCAGTTGGTCGTAGGCTCCGAGTCTGTAAGTGTCGGTACAGACCAGAGCGGTTTTTAGACCTCTTTTTTGGAAGTATTTCGCCAATTTTCCTGAGGCAGTGGTTTTCCCTGATCCCTGAATTCCCACAAGCATGATAACATTTCTTTTTCCAGGTTCTATCTTCAGTGAAGCGGGCTTTTCGCCTAGAAAACGGGTTAGCTCTTCGTAAACCACTTTCACTACGTGCTCTCTTCTGGATACTCCGGGCGGAACCTTCTCTTTTAGTGCCCGTTCTTCTATTCGTTTCGAGACTTCGAGAACCAGTTTGACGTTGACGTCGGCTTGGAGTAGTGCCCGCTGGATGTCGCGGCAAAGCTCTTTAACGGTTTTTTCGTCCATAACTGGCGCTCGGAAAACCTTCTTGAGGGCATCGTTTAGTGAGGAGCCGAGGCGGTCTAGAACCATGATTTCTCCCACTTAAAAGTAGATTCGCCTTTTATAGGTATTTAGCTTGCAGCACGCCTTTTTTCCATGAGTTGAGGTATTCATCTATGGTTTTTTGCATGAAAAACAGTTCTCAACAGCCCTATGAATGATCTACTAATGTTTGTGTGAAAGGCGGGAACAGAGTGTGTGCTGTGCTGTAAATTTTCTGAAAAAGGACTGTTTTCAACAATGTACCTCTATTAGGCTCCTAGTATGCGGAAAGAACGTGGGAGCAACAAGCACAGAAGTGTGAATAAATCACCAAGTAACTGACAGGCTATTGTTGCGGTTCCTCAATTCAAAGTGTATGAAAAGGCTTAAACTCATCTTGAGAGGTACCTAGCATGGGGAACGTTATTGTCAGAGTCAGTTAAAATTGTGGAAAAACAGACGATACCCTCTGAGGCTACGATGATTGTTGGGCTCCCTGACGTGGGTCTCGTGGGTCTCATAGCAACATCCTACTTGATATCTGAACTTAACATGGAGGAGATAGCGTACATGGATTCAGACCTCCTTCCTCCTGTAGTGGTTTTGCATCAGGGGCTGCCCCGGGCGCCTCTCAGATTTTACGGCAACCAAAACTTGATTGCAGTAATCTCTGAGTTAGCGGTTCCAGCTCCTGCAGTATATACGGTGATGCAGAAAATTGTGGATTGGGGACAAGCCAAGAAAGTCAAAAGAATCGTTTCAATGGGAGGCATCCCCGTAGAAAGCAGGCAGGCAATCAAGGAGCCTAAAGTTTTTGGCGCCGCTTCCAACCAAGAACTCCTTGACATGTTAACCAAAAGCGGAGTGAACATACTGAATGAGGGCTACATGGTTGGTCCTCAAGCCCTTAGCATGCGATACAGCATCAACAACAATGTTCCAGCCATAGCAATCTTAGCCCAATCTTTCTACAACTATCCTGACCCGCAGGCGGCGGCTATCGCATTGAAGGAGTTGTCAAAGATTTCTGATGTTAAGGTTGATGTTTCTAAACTTCTTGAAAAGGGCGAAGAAATCCGACTGAAGGCCAGAGATATAATGAAGCGAACTCAGGAGGAAATGAGTCGCATGAAGAAACCTCAGGAATATGACCTCCCGTTATATGTTTAGGGGAAAACGAGTATGCCAGAGAAACCGCAAAAACGTTCAATCTTTGATATAATGGACGAATACGTAGAAGAGTTTGATGCCTTGGCAGACGAACTTATGGAATCTGCGTTCCCTGAAGGTCCCAGCTGGAACACTGAAACATGTTGTCTTGAGGCGCTCTCTAACGTTTTCGTAACATCCAGAGAGGTTATTGTCACAGCGGACATGCCAAACATCGAACCTGAAACCGTGAAGGTTGAGGCAGTAGATGAAACCCTCATCCAGATTACAGCCAAAATGAAGAAGAAAGTGCGGTTCGCCGATTTGGGCATCGGTCATAGGCAGGGCGAATTTTCTTCTCTACGTTGCCAAGACAGAATACAGGTAGCATTTGATGCCGAAAAGATGAAAATCTCCTTTACTGGAGGCGTACTTGAGGTGCGGTTCCCAAGAAAGAGCTAGAAAGGTTGTGTGAAGCCTCAGCACTGCTCGTTTCGTCATAAATCTAACGGCTCTTCTTACATCATCGGCTTCAACTAAAGGTTTCTTTGACTACTCTAATGAGTTTTTTCGATGCCTTCCAAAGCTGAAGCGATAATCAAGGGGAACGCTATTGTTGCGTCGCAGATGACGGTTACTTCCTTTCCTTCAGGCTTTACCTTTCCCCAGCTGATTGCCTCCTTCAAAGTAGCCCCACTTAATCCACCTGGCTCTGGGCGATCCATCGTAATCTGGATTGCACGGTCAACACCCTCCCTGAAGGTGTTAGCAAAGAGAGCGAAGTGCTTGGGCCAGCCGCCGCCAAGTATAATTATTCCTGATTTCTTGGCATCGTAAACTATGTCCACGAGTTTATGGGTGTCAAGGAGCGGTTCTAGTCTCAATTTTTTGTCTTGCCCAAACATCCACAGGTGAAAACCAGCGATGGAATCTACGAAGCCTGGGCTTACGATTGGAACTCCCTTCTTTGCTGCAGTAGCAAGGATGGACTGGGGATCAGAGATTCTTTTGCCTATTTCAAAAAGAAGTTCAGTGGTGGATATGCGTTCTCGTTTCTCTTCAGGTATGCTTTCCAAGGTTTTATACATCCACTCTTCTAAGCCCTTGAAGGCATCCTGTCCAATGTAGATGTCGCCTATTCGTCCAATATCTTGGTCCTTTAATTCTTCGTCTTCGGCAAGAAAGGTGCCTATCCAGTGACGGTGACCAAGGGATTCCACCATGTCATGCACCATGTTAGCTCCTGTTGTTACAATAGCATGCACGTATCCTTGGTCTATGAGGTCTCTGATGATTTTTCTCATTCCCCCAGGAACCAGAGGACCTGCAAGGGTCAAGAACACGGTGTAGTCTTTGTCGCTGAACATCTCCTTTACGATTTCGGCTGCTTTGCCGATGTTTCCGGCGCCAAGAACTCCACACTCGTTCATTTCAGAAACGAGGGCGCCTACGGTTAAGCCACTTTTTAGTTGGATATGTTTTACGCGCTTCAAATCTTCTCGCCACAGTATCGACTAATATGAGTAAGGTTTGCGGCTAGCGTTTTAAAAAGGTAGTCACAGAAAAAGGGGTTTATTATTTTGTTCGGGTTATTCTTGTTCTGCCCAGAATAGTCCAAAACTCGACTTCAACGCCTGATTCCAGTTTGTTTTTTAGTTCTTCATCTTCTGGGTAAGGCGCTTCACTCATTTCATAAGTTTCTAGGTCCATCAACTGGACAGCGGAGGGCAACAAGGCGATTACTTGTCCAACTTTTTTGTCGATGAGGGGAACGTCAACTTGTGCGCTTACAGGCTTCACGATAGTTTTTTTGGCTTCACTGAAGACGCTTATGGCTACGATGCGGGCTTTTGCGGCGCCATGTTTTCCGGGTTTCGATTTGCTGTAGCTTACTATTTTGCATGGTTCATCGTTAATGATTATATAGCTGCCGACTCTTAGGGCGCCAACATCCATAGGTTTGCTCATGTCATCTGTTCTCCTGTTAGAAGAATTTCACGCATTTCTCTGTTAATAATCTATCGCCTAAAAATCGCCCAGACAACAGGAGCAGCAAGTAACGTAAAATAGCCAGTTTCACATCTTTCATAATTTGGGTGTAACCATAAAGCAGGTGGGAACCAATCACATGAAAGCACTTGTCCTCGACACATCAGCTTTTATTGGCGGATTTGACCCCCTCACAGTCCCAGAGAAACAGTTTACGGTTCCAAAGGTTAAGAATGAACTTATTGTGGGTTCTATGAATTGGATGCGATTTAATGCAGCGGTAGAGAGCGGCAAATTGTCCATTAAGAATCCGAAAGATTCTGTTCTTGACGAGGTTAAGGAGGCGTCCAGAAAAGTTGGGGACATGCGTTATCTTTCTGAGGCGGATTTGCAGGTGCTGGCTCTGGCTTTGGAGCTGAAAGGCAGCGGATTAACTCCACTGATTGTCACGGATGACTATTCGATACAGAATGTGGCTAACAAAATCGGCGTCGAGTTCACGTCATTAATGACTTTTGGAATAAAATATCGATTCAAATGGACCCTATATTGCCCCGGATGCTACCGCAAATATCCTCCAGACTACAAATTCAAAGCCTGCGAAGTCTGCGGAACCGAACTTAAACGGAAGCCAAAGAAAAAAACGCGGCTATAACTGTAGATGGAGTGGCGCCGGGGAAGGGATTTGAACCCTTGTGGCGCATGGCACCACCGGTTTTCGAGACCGGCACATTACCGCTCTGTCACCCCGGCAACCAAAGAAGGGTAGAGTTTGTTGTGGCTTAAAAGCGCTTTCGCCCAGAAAGTTGAGAAGAAGAACGGTTAGCAGAAGGTTGTGTGAAGTTCGTCGTTTGTTTGTTCGAAGCAGATGTGTTTTAGCCAGTTTTTGTCGTCTGTGGTGGGGTAGTCTTGGCGGTAGTGGGTTCCTCTGCTTTCTGTTCTGGTGTAAGCAGCCCTTGTTACTAGGTGGGCTACGGTTACCATGTTTTTGAGTTCAAGAAACCGGGTGTTTACTCCGTTTCTGCCAATAACAGCCAATCTTGCGGTTAATCGTTCCAGTTTGTTAAGCATCAAACCCATTTGTTTTTCGTTGCGGATTATCCCAACATAGTCCCATAATGACTTTCTGAGTTCGGTTTTAAGATAGTTCAATTCTTGAGGTTCTATGGCAAAGAACCTTGTTTCTTTTTGTTGTGGCGGGGCTTCAAGTTTGTTCTTAAGATACCGTTTTGCTTTTTGTGCACCTAAAGACGAAAAAACCACAGACTCAAGCAGAGAGTTACTTGCTAGCCTGTTTGCGCCGTGTACTCCAGTGCAGGTGCATTCGCCAAAGGCTAAGAGGTTAGGGATGGAGGTTTCTCCGTATTCGCTTGTTTTGATTCCTCCGCAGATGTAGTGGGCAGCAGGAGAAACTGGAATCAGTTCTTCGGTAATTTCTAGGTCATACTTCAGACATTCTTGGTGAATCATCGGAAAACGATCCAAAATGAAGTTTCTGCCTTTATGCCGAATATCCAAATAAACGGAACCATGCTTTAGTTCATTAAAGATGGTTCGGGCTATGATGTCTCTTGGAGCAAGCTCGCCCATCTCATCGTATTTCAACATGAATCTTGCTCCCTTACTGTTCACAAGAATTGCGCCTTCGCCACGAAGAGCCTCTGAAATCAAGAAGTGGGGGGCACCAGGCTTGTTCAATGTGGTGGGATGAAACTGCACAAACTCCATGTCCTCAATTCTAGCGCCTGCCCTGAGGGCTGTGGCTATTCCGTCGCCAGTAGCAATTTCAGGGTTCGTCGTATTCTGGTAAATGTAGCCGACGCCACCTGTAGCCAAGATGGTTGCCCGAGCAAAGACACAGGAAACTTTTCTCTTTTTTATGTCCAGTATCTTCGCGCCGATGCATTCCCTATTTTCTAGAATAAGGTCAATGGCAAAGCAGTCTTCGAAAACTTCGATGTCTGGGTTTTCGCGAACACTTTCAGTCATGGCTTGCTCTATTTCTTTTCCAGTTGAATCGCCTGAATGTAGCACTCTAGCCATGCTGTGTCCGCCTTCGGTAGTTAAATGAAGCCCATCTTTCTCTTTGTCGAAGACTACTCCAAAAGAAAGGAGGTTTCGGATGGCTTCTGGACCTTGTTCAGCAAGTATTTTCACCATTCGTTTGTTGGATAAGCCAGAGCCAACATTTAATGTGTCTTCTATGTGTAACTGAACGGAATCGTCTTTTTGTGTTACTGCGGCGATTCCGCCCTGGGCTAGGTTAGTGCTTGATTCCATGATTTCCTTTTTTGTTACAATCGTCACTTTTCCAATCTTGGCGGCTTTTAGGGCAAAATTTAGTCCGGCTATGCCGCTTCCGACAACAAGGAAATCCGTCTTCAAAGTGTCATCTCCAAGCTCATGTCTAAAACCTTAGCGGAATGGGTCAGATAACCCAAGGACACGATGTCGATTCCAGTTCTGGCGTATTCCTGTATGTTTTCTGGCGTTATCTTGCCCGACGCCTCCAAAAGAACAAAATCGTAAAGGTCATTCTCACGAAGAGTCTCAATGGTCCTCGCTATTGCCTTAGGCGTCATGTTGTCAAGCATCACAACACAAGGGGTCTTCAGTTGTGAAACTTTGAATTCCCTCGCTGCCCTGATAGCCTCTTCGTGGGATGTTACTTCAATTTCTATGAAACCAACCTTTTCCGCAAAGGCTGAAGCTTTGGTTATTGCAGTTTCGATGTAGTCTGTTGTTCCCGCGCTCTTCAGGGTTTCAAGATGGTTGTCTTTGATGAGAATGGCGTCCCAGAGCCCAAAACGGTGAGTTAAACCTCCGCCTAAGAAGACCGCCTTCTTGTCAAGATATCTCAGAGGCGTTTTTCTGGTTGCCGCTATTCTGGTGCCATAATCTTTCATCATGTCAACTAAACGTTTAGTTTCTGTGGCTACTCCAGACATTCTTTGGAGAACGTTTAAGGCGATTCGTTCGGTTGCCAGAATGTCCTTTTGTCTGCCTTGAATCTCCAGAACAGTTTCTCCACCCAAGACTTCTTGGCCGTCTTTGATGCAAACCTTCACTTCGATACTGTGCTTGCGAAGAAGCCAGCTTACCTCCTCGATGCCCCCAATAACGCCTGCCTGTTTAGCGTTCAAGAACGCTTTTCGGGGCTTGTTTTCGGCTAGAACTGCTTGGCTGGTTATGTCTCCGGCTCCAACATCATCATGGTATTCTTTTTCGAAAAAGGCTTCTAGCCAACGGAGATAATTGCTATTAGCTAAATTGAGTTCTTTTCCTTTCTGGTAAGCTAATTCAACAAGTTTTTGCCTGTCCAAGGCGTCAAGCCACATTTAACATTCTGTCTAGAGCCTTTTTAGCCTTGACCCTTATATTTTCTGGAACAGTGACTTTAAACTGCTCCTTCTCTAGAGCCTCCAGAACAAGCTCTAACGTAGTTTTCTTCATTTGAAGGCATGTTCCTCCAGGCGGTGCTTGAAAAAAGACTTTCTCCGGAAACATTTGCTTCAACCGCTCTACCACGCCTACTTCAGTGGCTACGATGAAAGTTTTATCTGGGCTCTGTTTCACGTAGTTTACCATGCCAGTTGTGCTGAAAACTTCGTCAGCTAAATCCACAACTTCGGGGACGCATTCAGGGTGAACCAGAACTTTCGCCTCCACATAGATGGCTTTTGCCTGTTTAAGTCCTTCTGGAGAAAATTTTCTGTGAACGTAGCACCAGCCGTTCCAGGGAACAATTTTTTTGTCTGTGTGTCTCATGACGTAGCTCGCCAAATTGGAATCTGGCACAAAAATGATTGTGTCTTCCTCCAAAGAGTTAACCACTTTCACGGCGTTTGCACTAGTGCAACAAATATCCGATTCAGCCTTCACATCAGCAGTTGTATTAACATAACTCACAACAGCAGCGCCAGGATACTGTTGTTTCAGTTTTCGTAAACCATCAATATCAACCGTGGCAGCCATTGGACATTTTGCCAGCGTGGTTGGAATTAAAACTGTTTTTTCTGGATTCAGAATGTAAGCGGATTCAGCCATGAAGTCTACTCCACAGAAAACTATGATGTCCGCGTTTGTTTCTGTCGCCTTTTTGCTCAACCCATAGGAATCGCCGATGAAATCCGCTACCTTGTATATCTCTGGTCTCTGGTAGACATGTGCCAGAATTACAGCATTTTTTTCTTTTTTAAGCTGCTTTATTCGTTCAATAAGCTTCTTTTTTTCCATTCTGCCACACGACATGTCCTAAAGGTTTAAAGTTTCTCACAATTTAAACATGTTACGGAAGCTTTGGCATGACAAGATCAGCTATATCCAAACTGTTATCGTAAATCAGGCGTATCGAAGAAGCAATAGCGAGAAGATGACGCCCCATCTCCGCGGGAAGACCGCGAACAATTGTTTCAATCTCATGGAATAATGAATCAACCTTCCCTTTCTCAGACCGCACTGACTCCGCCACAGACACATCACGTGAAAACACGGCACTGAGGGCGTTTTCATGAGAGGCGTAGGCAATCTTGTGCAACTGCAAAAGGGGTTTTGATACGTCCTCCGCTATTTTCGCGCCATCCAACTTGATTACAGTCTCGCCAATAGAGGCAGAGTGATCGCCTATAGATTCAACCAAACTAGCTGCTAAACGGTAATCTAGACAGTCGATGGGTAGAATGCCGAGTTTTTCACTAAGCCCCGGATTCTGAATAACGGTTCGAAGAACGCGCACCAAAAGGAAATACAGGCGGTTAACTTCGTTGTCCCTTGCGACAACATTTTTGGCTAGCTGTAAATCGCCCTCAATGAGAGCAGTCATGGCGTCGCGATGTATTCCTGAAACAATAGAGTATTCTCTTCGAAGAATTTTCTGGGGCGGAAAAGTTGAGGGCTCCAAGAGAGATTGCATAACGATTTTGGAGTGGTTCTCTTCAACTATCTCCAAGCCAACCAAATGACTTGAAGCCTCTTTCACCCGATCACGATCTACTGGACTTATTCTATCCTTCGCTTGAACATTAATTATGTCATAGCCAAGGAGGTACTTCTCAACGATTACACGATCAAGCAAAGAAGAGGGCGTAATCATCGCCACCTGAGGGGCACGTTCCACATTATATTTCGGATTAACGACAAGGGTTCCGTCAGCGCTTTCGTTTACAGAAACAACAGCCCCCCGATCAAGCCCGTTTCGTTCAGCCCAATCTTTGGGAAGACAAACGAAAAAGGTTCCGCCGCTTGTTCTTTGAATTTTGCGGAGATCCATCTCTGAATCCTCAAGGAAATATTGAATTACTTTAAAGCAAAACGTGTTATTAAGAGTTAAGCAAAAAAATTCTAACAGATATAAACTCGTCAATTAAGGGATTAGAACGCTTTTGTCCGCAGAAGAGAACAGAGTTAATAGGATACTGAGCACATATTACCGTTTCAACAGAGAGGAAACCAAGGGAGGCTAACAGAGTGAGTGAAGGCACAAAGCTGCAGAAAGCTGTTTCCTTCACAATAGCGTCAGGATACCAACTAGACAAAGAGGCCTTCGAATTCTTGAACCATATAGCCGAAACAGAAGACCCTCTATATTTAATGGAAGAAGCTGTTAAGAAAATCAGGGATTTGCCTCAAAAACCCCTTTTTATAGACCGCGGCTTTCTGGAAGCTATGAGAAAAGGCCCTTGCGCTGAAGAAAAGTTGCCTTCTTCCATTTCATCTCCAGTCGTATCTGAATCAAGAAGGACCTTTAGACCATACGCCAAAGATGTTGAAGACCAAGTGAAGGTGTCTATGGACCCAACAAAAAAAATTTGCACAACAGGAACCATAAAGGAATATCTGAGATATTTTCAGGATCGGTTTGAACGGCTCAAGAAGATACTTCAAAAAAGAATGGATGCAAAAAACGCGGTGCCCATATCGGTGGCATTAAAGGCGCCGCTAAAATCAAAGCTCAGCATCATAGGCATGGTTACGGAGAAAGTTGAATCCAAAGGAAAGCTCTTCTTAAAGGTTGAGGATTTAGAAGAGAGTGTCACCGTATTCATATCTTCGAACCTAAGCCGTGAGATTATAGCAAAAGCCCGTTCCCTACTTCTGGACCAAGTAGTCTGCATAAGCGTCATAAAAGGAAAAAATGACCTGCTTATCGCAAAAGATTTTATCCTGCCAGAGGTGCCCCAGAAGACCCCCCACAAAGCTTCAGAGCCAGTCTACGCAGCCCTCACGTCAGACATTCATATGGGAAGCAAAAAATTCATGGAAAAAGAGTTCAACCGATTCATACAATGGCTTAAAGGAAATAGGGGAAATGATAGGCTAAGGGAGTTTGCTGGTCACATCAAATATTTGGTCATAGCAGGTGACATTGTAGATGGTGTGGGAATCTACCCAAACCAGATAGAGGAGCTGGCGATAACGGACATCTTCGAACAATATCGGGAAGCCGCAAAGCTCATCGCGCAGGTTCCTGACTATATAGAAATTATTGTTATACCTGGCAACCATGACGCAACCAGAAAGGCGTTACCACAGCCTGCTCTACTTAAAGACTATGCAGAACCGTTATGTGAAGCACGAAAGATACACTCCCTAGGAAGCCCCTCCACAGTTAGCCTCCATGGTGTAGATTTACTCCTATTTCACGGACGAAGCTTGGATGACATCGCAGCGGTTGCCCCCAACGTCAGCTTTGATACTCCTGAGAAATCTATGAAACTTTTGTTGCAGACTAGGCACCTTGCGCCCATCTACGGAGAAAGAACCCCTATCGCCCCTGAAAAACGGGACTTCATGGTTATCGAAAAAATACCTGACATTTTTCACGCTGGCCACGTCCATGTGCTCAAATGCAATCAATACAGGGGAACGCTCATAGTGAACTCTGGGGCGTGGCAAAAGCAGACAGACTTCCAACAGAAAATGGGACTTGTTCCCACCCCAGGAATCATGCCCATAGTGAACCTCCAAACATCAAAGATTTCAACAATAGATTTCACAGAAGCTTGGTAAATCCATGGCAACAAAGCCCGTTGTAGGCAGGTATTTTCAGGGTTGTTAAGCTCCTGACAAGCAAGTAGGAACATAACCCACTAGATCTCGAAGTCTATCACTGTTAGTGAACACCGTCCTAACGAGGCTACGGCCTATCCCCAAACGAATCTTTTTGGTGCGCCCATATCGCCCCATACTAACAACCCTGGCATTCAATAACCCAACCATATCTAACTCGCTGATTAACCCGCTTACCCGCCTCTGAGTCAGCGGCGAGAGCCCTGACTGCTCACACAGTTCACAGTATATTCCGTAGATGTCGCCAGTGATGCTGTAGCTAACTTTTGTCTTACCCAACAGGTAAACACTACACAATACTAGCTTGGAGTGGACAGGAAGATTTTCCAAAACCTCCACAATCCGGTCATGTTCTACGCGCTTCTCTGCCTGCCTTACATGTTCTTCGCTGACACATTCTACACCTTCCCGCTCTGCTAACTCGCCTGCAACACGAAGAAGGTCCAAAGCCCGCCTAGCATCACCATGCTCTGCGGCAGCCAATGCAGCACATAATGCCACAGCGCTATCATGGAGAGCATTTTCGGAAAAGGCCATGTGGGCACGTTTCCAGAGGATGTCTTGGAGCTCAGCTGCGTCGTATGGTCGAAAAACGATTTCTTCTTCGCTTAAGGAGCTTAGAACTCGTGGGTCCAGAAATTCCTTGAATCTGAGGTCGTTTGAGATTCCGATTATTGAGGTTCTTCCGTGACGAAGAGTCTCATTCACTCTAGTTAACTCATATAGTAGCGTGTCACCGCGAGCCTTGATCAGGGCATCGATTTCGTCAAGAACAACAATAAAAATTTTCTTTTGAGCGTCTAATCCTTGCTTGAATCTGTCAAAGACTTCTCCGACAGCCAAACCTGTGAAAGGAACCTTCACATCTAACGCTTCACACAAGCTTGAAAGAATACGATATTCAGTGCCGGCCAGACGACAGTTCACATAACAAATTCCAACAGATGCCCCTAGCTCCCGTGATTTGGATGTAAGCATGTTCAAAACATATTTGGTGACTGCTGTTTTTCCTGTCCCAGTTTTACCATAAATGAAAGCGTTTGAACAGGGAGAGCCTCTCAGGACTGGCGCCACTATGCCACCTAAGCAGTTGATCTGTTCATCGCGGTGGGGCAGTTTTTTTGGAATATAATCATGGCGCATCACTTCACGGTTTTTAAAAATGTGGTTACTGCTAAGAAAACGATTGAAAACGTCCTCAAGAGTGGTAATTTTGTTCAGTTCTGCATTCTCCTCTAAGAGAGGTGGGGTTATTGCCTCGATTGCATTTCCAGTAGATAAAAACTCTCATAAAAAAAAATAGACAATTTGCACAAAAAGCTAAAGGGAAACAAAACTTTCTTGTTAAAATCGTTTTGAGGTTATTTATCACGTTGAAGCTTGTAGGTGTGCCCCCTCACCCCTTTGTTTCGGGTGGAAAAAGGAATTCATTTTGTCCTTTTTTGCAGAAAAGAATCCATTTTTGTAGACATTATTATTATCGAAAAGAATCCCGTTGAAGTTACTATAATTTTCAGTATTTAACCACTTTCATCAAAAAAACTAGAGTTAACTCTACAGTTTTTTGCTAGCGAGACTCGAAAAGAACTCTAGCAGAACTTTATTCATCCAATGGAAATAAAGGGGTCTGTGTCTCCCAAAATGATTCTTTAGATTATGCTAACGATTATGCGACGAAGAGTCTCCCTCTATTTACACTAACCCAGCTGTTAACTCGGCTGTGAAATTCTGTGAAATCAAATTGGTGTATTCAACGATTTTAGTGTTAAAATGCAAAAATAGGCGTGATTAGGACATTTTGCTTGTATAGAAGGAACCCCTTGGCTTCTACTGGAAAACTGTCTTTGCTAGTTTCTCTTTTCTGTTTTCATAAATGGGGACTTTAGTGAAGAGTGTGAAGCTAAATATTTGCAAAAACAAGATATTTTGGTTTTTAAATCGTTTTTTGGGTTTATTGCTTAAACGTTCTTTACCACAACCTCTATAACTTGTGAAGTTGTAAATAGTGAAGAAAAGGTTCAACCGGTGTTGTGGTATGCCTACAAAAAAAATTCGTGTAGAGGTCTTCAATAATGGAGACCGTTACACGATAACCTTTGAGGGTCAAGTTACGAGAGATAAGACTCTTCGTCTCCTTGATTTGGTTGAACTTTTGGGAGGAGCACCAGCTACTAACGCTGTATCGGAAAAGTCTGCAGCTGAAATTCCAAAGATCGAGAAAGTCCGGTTAGTTGCGGAAAAACATTTTCCTGTAGGCTGGTTTTCTTCAAAGGACCTTCAATCGGCGTACGAGAAGCAGTTTAATGAGCCAATTCGTTTGAGCACAGCCTCAACTTATCTTTCTCGTTTGACAGACCGTGGCTTCTTCATCAGAGGTGGTGCTTCAAACCAGCGACGATACAGAATTATGACTGCAATATCAAAGTATCAACTTCATGAAAGATAATAAATAGTTTGATTTTAAGATATGTTGATTTAGTCCTGTTGTAAGACTCTTCGTGTTTGAGGAGAAACGTATCTATGAGCAAGATTCAAGAAGATTTGGTTGAACTGAAAACCAGACTCAAAGCATATGTTGACAGAGGCCGCCAAATAGGCTTCAGCGACATCAAATCTCAACCGCTGATTATCACTAAGCCTGACATGACAAAAATCAACCCCCTGAAGAAGGTTAAAACCTGTAATTCAAGGTTTGTAGCTGTAGACTGCTCTACCCGACCCTTGAAAAGAGCTCACAACTGGGGCATTTACCTCATGCGCGTTGCCTACGCTTGGGTGGATGGCCGCACCGTGAACTGGGGATACGACGAAAGTATTGCACACTCAATTGGAGACCGCCGTTACCGCTCTAACTTTTTGATAGACCGACGGCTCCAGCTTGAAAGTGAAATGGCTTTGAAGCTTCTCCACGAAGAGCCTATAAGGGATTCTGCGTTTGAGGAGACTCTTCGTGGCTTGGGTGAAGGAGATTATGTTCTGCTGGATGGTGCCAGTTTTTTTGGTGGAAAAAGGGGCTTTCACACTTCGTTATACGAAGAGGCTCTTCGTAAAAAAGTTAATCTTCTTGCCGTAAGTAAACAGTCTCCCATGTTGTGTGATGAGAAGGGACGAGATTTTATGG
>CAZEBS010000019.1:0-26911 GCA_964510635.1 uncultured Candidatus Bathyarchaeia archaeon | reverse complement strand
AATGCCTGACTTGCACTCAGGAGGCCGCGGGTTCAATTCCCGCTCGGTCCACCACTACATGAACTAACATAAGAAAAGAAAGAAAACTTTTGAGTGGTCTCCTTGAGAAGACATTATTCAAAGATTAAATAATTAAAATAACAATTACTGCTATGAACGAACAGGATAATCCTGATAAGAACGATATGGCAGAGATTGTCCAAAGCTTCCTTTTTGTTTGGTATATTGTGTAAAAGAAAATGGAAAATGATGATAACAGAAACAAAATTGAACCGATAGAAAGCAAGAATCTAATCGCCCATGCCACTTCAATTGTAGTAACCTGCAAAGCGGTTAAATTCAAGGCTGCGAGTGTCCCTGGATACGAGGCGTGAATTATTGGTTTTACGAATCTTTCCTCAAATTCTTCATTCAATGTAATCGCCTTGAAATAGTCCTAGCATCAACAACATATCACATCGGTCCTTTAAGCCACCCTTTGATACCAAGTTCCCTTCCACCTTTTGTTTCCTTTTCGTTTGTTACGGAGCGGAGTGTAATACCCCAACAGCTATAGTTCCAGACGTAGGGTTCTTGAAGAAGATTTGTAAAAGATATTTCCCCATATGCCAGATGTCCCATTACTTGAGTTGATGAAAATGCTTCTTTAAGAATTTCCGCTTCGGTCTTTTCTGTGCAACCAGCCATAATTTCATTCGTTCGCCTTAGAATACAAGGAAAAAGTAGAGTTACATCTCTTTCGGCGAAACCTCGATTTTCCCTAAGCATATTATAAACATTACGAGCCCCTTTTTGAATCCTTGTACAATCGACTTGAACAATATAACCAGCCATTTTTGCTTCGTAACATCTAATGGGTCGCTGGAGTTCGAGATTTTTTCCTCTCACATTTACGGGAGATACAGGAGCGTAGTTACCAAAAGGAAAGGCAAAAGCATATTTCCCACAGATTGGATGAAAGGGTATTCGCTCAAATTCAAAAATGATTTTGAGTAACTCCTCTTTAGAAAGTCTCGACACACCTTTTTCAGGGGATATTCGGGCTTCGTTTTCAGCCATTATTTTTGCATAGACTTCACATGGGTCTTTGCTACCGATTCGTTTAATATCTATGAACTGTGGCTTAACCTCGGAATCAAAATGAATTATATGGGACCTTCCAATTCTGCGCATTGGTGCTGTATCAACACCAATAGAAGGGGCGACTAAATTTGGGATTAAGGCGCACACAGACTCTTCCTTAAGGATTTTGAGTCCTGATTTCTTACCGATTTTACCAAAGAATTGACGAACAATTCTGGCAATTGTTCCATCTGCGCCGAGTCCTCCCATTACATTTGCTATCCTTGCTTCACGTGTGCTTCCTATGAAACTTGCTATTCCTCCGGCAAGGAAATGATGCTGCCAATCTTCTTCACGAGTAAATTTTGCCAAAACACATAGAGTCTTACTCATTTGAATATGCTTTTTACTTTCTGTTCCCTGATTAAGGTCAATCCAAGCATCATATGCCATTTCTCTTCCCTGTTCTAAAGCCTCAGTATCGGATTTAGGACCCCAAGTTCGTCCAATTCCAATCGGGAGATTGGTAACTAACGCCAGAAGGGATAAACCATTGTAGCCAATTCCAGAGATTTCCTTCAGAACAAGGTCCTCGTTTTCTATCTCTCCTGCAGTGGTATGTCCAATCAACCTAAGCGGATTCGAAGAGTTATGCTCACTGAATCTTTCCCCGATTAAACTCAATATTCTATTACATATGATTTGGTCTTTCTCTTCAGTTTCGCCTCTGTAACTCAAATAAAGAATTAAAAGCTTAACATCCTTCAGTTTATGTCCAGCGTTAGAGATGTCATTTTCGAGTTTATCAAGAACACTTTCTGTTAATAGTTGTGCTTCTTGACAGCTGTTTTTTTTCCGCAATTCTATCTCGCTGTTTGGGTCAACTTCTATTCTATTTTGTGTGTGTGCATGAGCTGCAAAACCCAAAAAAAAATCCTTAACCATGAGTATCCCCCAATTAAATAATGCTACTAGATTAAAAATTTTTTTTGCCTAAACACATTATTTGACCATGATGGTTAATTTACTTTTAACTCCTTAAAGAAACGAGTTACACCTTCAGTTCTATGCAACAACACTAAACACAAATTTTACTACTTAAATTCTTGGAGAACTAAAATGGAAAAAAATGGTTTTCTTAATGGACGTTCTTTTACAAAAGAAAGTTCTGGGTTCAATTCCCGCTCGGTCCTCCATCGGCTCGCGTTTAGTGGTTTTGTTTTTCATGATAATGTATATCATCAGTAAAATAATTACAATGGCCACGACTACTATTCCAAGGGTAAGAAGTAAAAATTCTTGTGAACTTTTTTCTGCCAGATAGTTTTGTTCTTCAACATCCGCCTGCTCAAGATAGGTTAGAGCATTGTTAAGCGTCGAAACTGCTTCATTCCAACTACTTTGATTCCCATAAACAAGTGCCTGATCGTAAGCATCTCCTGCCTGCTCTAGTAGCGATTGGGCTGTGGAACTTTGATAATTTTGGCTCTCAGACGCAGTAATGTTGCCAGACACTTGAGTTAACAAAGTATTGTATTCTTTTTCCTTAGGATCCTGAACTAAGAGAGTGAAAGTCTGAGAATCCCAAGTGAACAGGTCCGTTCCTTCAAGCCCATTGATTCCGACAAAATAGCTGTGCTCACCTAATGTAACGTCCTCAGGCAAAAATATGGTTTGGGGATTAACATATTTGTCTGTAGAAGGGGGAATAGTAATGGGATTGTCTGACAGATTGTAACCCAAAAATTGATCTGAAGACATCCAATCAAAATGAATCCCCACATACTGAATTGTGAGAATGTTGGTGGAATTATTCGTTAAATGTATAGCTGCAAGCATGCTACCACCTGGGTAAGCGTTTTCTTGTGCCAAAACCACATACGCAATTAATTCATTCTGTTCAAGGGCATTACCAACACCACAGAAAAGAAATAAAACAAGACTCAAAGAAACCATTACATACAACACTTTAAACCGTTTCAATAGTCAATCAACCCCTTACCAATCGTAAAGCCGTTCTTTCTTTTCTTTATTTAAATCTATTTCAAAATCAGCGAACTAAACTCATAAGCACATTGGTCTTTTCAAAAGTTTCTGGGTTTAATTCCCGCTCGGTCCACACACATGTTTGTTATACTAATGTGGGTGTGAACTTTTTTTGGAAAGTTGTGCTGTGCAGCAAAATTCAGAAAAAACATTTTTTTCAACAATGTACTGCTATTTGACGCCTAATAGACTCCTAATAGGTGACACAGAAGTGTGAATCCTGTACGTCAAAACTACGCGTTTCGTATCGTGCCAAAAAAGTCTGTTTTCAACAATGTGCCTCTATTGTCAAAAAATTTTTCTTTTTTAGTTTTATAGTTTTCTTTAACGCAATGTGCGTGTGCAAGGGAGCATGTTAGTGTGATTTGTCTACCCATTCATCCCAGCATTTGTCTGAGCAGAATTGGTATTGGTTAGGCTTTAGTGGACAGCCACATTGTTTGCATTTCTTTTCTGACATTACATGATTCACACATTAGCTCTCGCCGTTAATGATTTATCTGTTTTGCTTAAGACGCGATAATTGCATGGTTGGATATGTCGGTTTTCGATACATGTTTTGTGTGGTAGGATAGTATTTATCCTGAGTATTGATACTCAGTTCATTGGATTTGGGTAGGGATTATGGTATGACTTACGCAATAGAAATTGAGCTTCCTCGTTCTGGTGTCTGGTTCAAGTATTTTGTTGCAGTGGATTCTTTGGAAGAAGCTGAGAGCATCAAGCAGGCGGCAGAGGGCAGCATCAAAGCTAGGATACTAAAAAATTAGTGAAGTAGAGAACTCTTTTTGTCTCTCTTCATGACTTCTTTATTTCACAACTAATGAAAATCCCTGTCAGTTGAGGCCAATTTTTCATCCAAAAACGAAAGATGTTTAAAGTTGGGTGCTTCAAACATTTTTTCTGCAGCATATGATTGCGGAAAGAGCGCCGATGACAACTCAGCTGAAGGAAAGCCTGAAAGGAAAAGTGCTGGAGCAATGTAGGCGTATTGCTGGCTCTCGCCAAATTGTTGCCGCTTGTCTTTTTGGTCCATGGGTTTGTGGATACGCCGACAAGAAGACTGACGTAAACGTTTTGATGGTTCTCGGCAGTTTCCCTCTCCGAATAAACAGTTACGTTGAGACTTTGGATGGTGTTAACGTTCAGGTTTTGGCGGTTAATCGCTTGGACTTTGAAAGAGACGTGAACAAAAGTTGGTTTGGTGAATTCTTTGCTGAAAAACTCACTGTTCCCTATGAGCCTCTAGAGAATGAGGAATACTTGCGCCTCAATGAGCTGAAAATAAAAAAGAGAACTGTTCTGGAGCTTCTTGAGAACCTGATTTTAGAGTTTCCTGAATCATCTCACGATTTTCTCATCAAAAAAGAATACTTCATGTACACTGTCATGAGAAGAAGAGCCAGAGTGTTTCCTCCCATAACCTCCAGTTTCCTTAACATGCTAAACGGAAACGCTGCACAAAAAAACATTAACTCCATTATGGACGGGTACCTGAAAGCCCTCGAAGAACTGGAGAAAGAACACGTAATCTTCTCTTCAGATGGCTGCATCAAAATCACAAGACAGCACATAGACGCTGTCAAAAAACGGAAATCAAGGCTTCCCCTATTTCTCAAGTCAATCCAGAGGCGGGCGCTCCCACCACTCCTCAGCGTCTTCTCTGAATCAGCAAACCAATACATTCAAGACCAGAGATTATTCAACAAAGCCAACCACCAAATCAACGCTGACGGGCTGGTTTCCAGATTAGAAGACCCAAAAAAACACGTTTTGCTTCCCACACCTCTGGGGCCTGTTTCTCTCTCCGACAAGTCCGAAATCCAAGAAGTGGCTAGAAAAATCATCCCAGACGGCGAATTCTCGAAAATGAAAGTTAAACGTTTTGGGGGAGTCCTGAATGATGTCTTCCTTCTTACCATAACCAAAAATGGTGAAGAACAAAAATTTGTTGTCAAACAATATCTGGACTGGTCAAACCTCAAATGGCTCCCCTTAACAATTTGGTCTTTCGGAACCACATCCTTCGCCGTCCTTGGGCAGTCCAGACTAGAAAAAGAATACGCAATAAACACGTATCTGCACAGCAAAGGTTTCCCAGTTCCCAAAATCTTCCACATCAGCCACCAAAAACGCCTGATTTTTGAAGAATTTATTGAAGGAAAAGAGTTGGTGGAAAATCTCAAGCGAATACTATACTCTCAAAATACTGCAGAGGACATTGCTTTAATGAAACAAGTAGGACGAAAGATTGCAGAAGCACACAGTTTGGGCGTTAGCCTCGGCGACTGCAAACCAGAAAACTTCCTTGTCACAAAAGACGGCGTAGTTTTTCTGGACCTAGAGCAAGCAACAAGAGATGGGAATCAAGCATGGGACATCGCGGAATTCCTCTATTATGCTGGGCATTATAGTCCGCCCATATCTTCTGCTAACGCGGCGGGCACAATAGCTGAAAGCTTTATTGAAGGCTATCTGGAGGCTGGAGGAAAAAAGGAGACTGTAAAGCAGGCTGCGTCAGCAAGGTACACCAAAGTTTTCAGTGTATTCACGCCCCCTCATGTGTTATTTGCCATTTCTAGCATCTGCCAAAAAATGGGAACATAGTATGCTGACGGCTAATCCTAAAGTGGACAAAAAAGTGTTTGTGGCTTTAGACGCGTTCATTGAGGATTTGGAATTCGGCTTCTGATATCCAACCCTCGTCTTTTAGTTCTGTTAACCCCTTTTTGATTCCTACCTTCGACTCTGTTGTCCGCAAGATGTTTGCTTCGATTCCTGCCTCGGTTATCTCCTTCTCAAACACTGGATTCTCTTGAGTTAAATCCACAAGCCTGTCAAAAAGGGTTGCCATGGCCTGTGAACGGGACTGGAGAAACGATTTCATTTTTCCTGCTCCGAAAACGCCCTTCAGTTTGGTTTTGATTCCCATGCTGCCTATGCTGGATGGAGGATAGACAACATACCGTTTCTCACCTTCTGTTTCGTAGCAAACAAAGTAGATGGAAAGGTAAACGAGAACATTTTTTCGTCTTCTTTCTGGGGTGCCAAGACCGTCAATCTCGTTTAAGGCTGCCTCTTTTGCTTTAATCATCGTATCAATCTGTTTGATTATAGAAGCTGTCATCTCATCTAGAGACGCCAGTTCCTGCTGATCCATTCTGGTTCTAGCTTCCTTCGCAGCCTCAAGATCGCGGAGACATTTCATGGCTTCCTCAACACGGTCATTCGGTTTCGCTCTTGCCTTTGACACCTCAATCTTCTTTGCGTCTTCGACGTTTTCTAACTCCCTGTCAATCTCCTTGATTTCCTTATCCAACAGCGGAATCTTCTTCTTGATCTTATCAAGCTTACTTGTCAACTGAAACTCGTCAGCTTCATCTTTGTTTTCCCTAGCGACTTTTATGTCTGCTTCAAGGCGTTCGATGTCGCTTGAATGGCGTTCAAGAGCTCTTTCAGATCTGATTCTTTTTTGGTGAAGGGCACGGAGTTTCCTGTCATATTTTTTGGCGACTCTGGTAATCTCTTCGTCGCGTTTTTCTTGAATTTTGTTTATCTTTGCCATTACCTTGGGTTTGAGCTTCTTGATTTTTTGGTCATACTCTTTTGTTGTCTTCTTCATTTCTAATTGAAGCGCCTTCACCTGCTTCCTTGTTTCTTTACTGAGAAGCTTCATGCTTCCGCTTAGAGCTTTTACTTCATCCTCTAGCGTTTTTCGTAAGTCAGAAAGATCACCAATGGACGCTGCAACCTCGGATTCGTCTAGGAGCGGCTTCAGAATTGCTTTTGTTGTTGCCTCTTTTCCAATCTCTTCGACGTCTTGGAGATACTCCATTAAATCTTTTGTGAAGTTCGGGTTTGTGATAAGACCGTGAATTGTTTTTCCTTCTTTTCCAGCAAAGTTCTGGAAGTAGCTGGCGTTCTGGGATATGGCTGCCGTGTATGCTTCTCGTGATCTGGAGCTTGCTTGAATATCGGTTTCGAAGGCTTTGATGTCTGGCAACTCGTCGTAAGAGATTGCTGGATTCGTGAATTCTAGTCCATCAAAGATGAGGGTTCTTCCCTTCCATGGAATCAACCAGATGGGATAACAGATTTCGGCTATGTAAGCCAGTTTTTCTCCTAGTTTCTTTAGAACGCGTCCTTCTCCCTTTCTTCTATCCCTTTCTGCCAAGTAGAAGACGGCTGCCATCTCCATGTCTTTTGTGAAAGGCTTAAACCTGTCTTTGCCAGTAACGGCGAAGGGGAGAATCAGCTTTCTAATATCTTTAGGCACTTTTCCCACCAGTTTTAGTTCACTTAAACTTTAGTCTGCCTGTGTCAATGTGCGGTTTATTTATCATGATTTGAATTTTCCACCCCGAAGACGAGATGAAATCGAGTTTATTTTAACTCTGAAATCTTATTTAGGCTTTGTTGCTTTCCAAGATTAATCACAAAACACTAAATTCCAGTGAACAGGAATGAATTCTGAGCATAATTTGCTGCACGAAGCCCGTTTTTGATTACGGGAGCATTTAAATGTGTGTTGACTCTTTGCAGTTGACGGTGATAACTGTGAATTATTTGAAAGACATCCCTTTGGGGGATAAGCCGCCGAAACTGTTGAATGCGGTTATCGAGGTTGTGAGTGGTTCAAGGGACAAATACGAGTACAAGTCGGAGTGGGATGCTTTTGTTTTGGACAGGATGATTCCCTCCTCAGTTGTTTTTCCTATCGAGTATGGTTTCGTTCCCCAAACATGGTACGATGACAACGACCCCCTCGACATTATGATCATGAGTTATGAACCTTTAGAAGTCGGATGCGTAGTCAGGGTTCGAGTTATTGGCGTGTTGATGATCGAGGACGAGAACGGTCCAGACCCGAAGATTCTGTCTGTTCTTGTTGACGATGCACGATTCGAAGGGGTCGATGAAATCACTGACATTCACGTTCACAAGCTTAGGGAAATACAAGAGTTCTTTGAAACCTACAAACGCTTAGAGCCCCATAAATGGGTCAAAATAAAGCAATGGCAAACCGCAGAAACCGCACAAGAAATCGTCCAGTACGCCGCTAGACAGTATGAAGCTCACAAAACATAAAAAACGCCGCAACATCTGGTTTTATGACAGAAAATGGCGTTAAAGGCTGTGCTCTTTGATCTGGGCTTAACTCTCATAAGAACCGCCTCTTTTCCAGAAATCTACAGGCGAATTCTTGCCCGTTTCGGAGTCACAGCATCCATTGAAGACATCGCCAGAGCTCAAGAAGCCGCTGAAAAGGAGGCTGACACCTCAACGTATGATGAGAGCCATAGAAAGGAGTTCTGGACCAACTATAATGTTTCGTTGCTCAAGAAGCTGGGCATAACAGAGAATGTTATTTTTTTGGCTGAAAAAATCGATGAGCTTTGGTGGGACTGCTCTCATGTTCAGGCTTTCTCGGATGTGGAGCCTACTCTGTCTCAATTAAAAGCCAAGGGCTTGAAGCTGGGGCTTGTGTCTAACGGCTTCAAAAAGGACCTAACCCACATTCTGGGAGAACTAGGGCTGAAAAAATGGTTTGATGCGATTGTGTGCATTGAATCCTGCAACTGCGCCAAGCCAAACAAAGAGATTTTCTTGCATGCCCTAGACAGGCTTGGAGTAGAACCCAATGAAGCCATTTTTGTTGGGGACTCTGTTGAGCAAGACTACGAAGGCGCCTTCAATGTCGGCATTAGACCTTTTCTGCTAGACCGGGAAGGAAACTATCCTAGCCACTTTAACAAGATTGCCAGTCTAACCGAATTGTTGACTATATTATAGAAAAAGTGGGGCTGCTATTTTGGCAGATCCTCGAATACCTGTTTCATGTTTCTTCTGTATTCCTTGAAGGCGTTTCGTCCCTTGTCTGTCAGCTTCAGTGTAGTGTGGGGCTTCTTGTCTATGAACTCCTTCTCTACCGATACGTAGCCTGCGTTCTCAAGCTTGCGCAGGTGAGAGGATATGTTGCCCCACGTTAATCCAGTTTGGCGCTGCAGGAAAAGATAGTCTGCGCTTTCGACGACGAAGAGGTGAGCCATCAGCAGTAGCCTAGCGGGTTCATGAATTATCTTGTCTATGTTCTGAATCGCATTTAGCTCGTCGTCGCTTTTTTTGTTGGGGCTCATTGTCTTATGCTTCCGTTGTTTGAGTTGCTTTCGGATATTTTTGTACGAAACGGATCATCAATACTATTCCAATTACCATTATTATGGTTCCTAAGGCGACTAGGTAGTAGTGTAGTGGGAAGCTAAGGAAGTGTCCTATAGTGAACATGGCTAGAGTCAGCAGAGCGTATGCGTAGATCCGTTTTGTTTTGAAGGCGTATCCTCCCAGCAGGAACAGACCTGCCACAGCTATTCCAATAGTGAGCATGTAGTTGTCAAACAGGAGCATTAGCCAATCAGGTGTACCCTGAGACATGGTCTGGAAAAACGCAACTACTGCCATTAAAGCAGATAGAGTGCCTAATGCAAGGGCTATCCCTGTCATTCTCTGTGCTCTTTGTTGTGGAAATTTGACGTAACCGAGTCTGGGAACTGTAACGAATTTCTTGAACGCTGCGTAAAGTGAAACTGCCAAGATTCCTGAAACGCCGCCTATTCCGCCCAACCATGACATATCTCCGACCATAATTATGCCGAATAATAATATCACGACTGCTACTGTAACGTCTACCACTCCGTCTTGGTGATAGGCTGTGTACGCTTTCCGTTCAATCTCTTTCATGTTTATTTTTTGGTTCATTCAATATCTCCTACTATTCCGATACACTTTGTACTATATAACACTTTGCGTTACAAAGTACTTTGTAATGTGAAAAAGTGTAGAAACAACATAAAACCCAGAAAAAAATGAGAAGTTGTCTTCTCACAAAAATGGAACACTTGATTACTCTATTGGAGCATAGATTTCAATTAGCAACTCTTCCTCGGGAACCTCATGGGGGTCGTTCAAATAGATTTCGCGCATCGGACCAACAACGGTTTTCTTGTTTTTCTCTAGCCAAGCAAAGAGCTTCAAGTACGTAGCCGTCTCCTTTTGATATGGACCCTTATGCAATATTTTCGCCATTTTCGCTGCTGGTAACTCGTAACACGTTATTTCTTCTGTTTCTTTGCCCCGCTGAGCTATTGGAACAACAACCTCTACATCTGCGTTATTTTCTTTGTCTGCCTTCATGGCTTCTTCTGGGCTCATTTCGTGGCAAATGAACATGGGTGAGCCAATCATCTGTATGCCGTTTTGAGCCGCAAATTGGCAAATTTCAGGAAGCATTACTGCAATACTTCGGTATGGTCCTCTTTTCCTCATGCCCAATACTAGCTGAGGCATCACATCTACGATAGAAATTTCTTCACTCAAATTTTTACACCTAGTCTCCTCTTGACTTCTGATTGTATTTAGAGTTTAAGCAGCACCGTAGGTTAACAGAGGTGAGAGGTGGGTGAAACAAAATAATGTTGCTCGGTTTTTTGTGGAGTAAACATTTAGGTTAAATAGGGTGGTTGTGTCAAAACGTTAGATAGAGTTTACGTGGATGGGATAAATGTGACTGAAGTAATTGCTGAAGGCGACGACGTTTATCTATACTTGGATAGAAAACGAACATACCTCGTCAAAGTGGAACCCGAAAAAAGCTTTCACACTCACAAAGGCTACATCCAGCTAGGAGACCTCATCGGAAAAGAATACGGAACCCGAATAACCAGCAGCATGGGCATAGACTTTGTTGCCCTGAAGCCAACTCTTAGGGACCACATTTTCAAGACAAGTAGACGAACCCAAATATCCTATCCAAAGGACATTTCCTTGATTATTCTGTACAGCGGAATTGGACCCGGAAGCCGTGTAGTCGAGGCAGGAACCGGAACAGCCGCCCTGACAAGCGCCATAGCCCATTACATCCGACCAACAGGACGCGTCTACACCTACGAAGTCAGAGCGGAATTCCAGAAAAATGCCAAAAAAAACTTGGAGCGGGCTGGGCTCCTTGATTTTGTGGAACTAAAAGAGGGGGATGTGACTCAGGGGATTGAAGAAAAAGATGTGGATGCAGTGATTTTGGACATGGCGACGCCGTGGCTCGTTATTCC
Source organism: uncultured Candidatus Bathyarchaeia archaeon (assembly GCA_964510635.1). Classification (GTDB taxonomy): domain Archaea; phylum Thermoproteota; class Bathyarchaeia; order Bathyarchaeales; family Bathyarchaeaceae; genus Bathyarchaeum. The sequence continues at coordinate 15,698 of CAZEBS010000019.1, read as the reverse complement.
CCATGCTTACACTGCGTTGAAGGGAAGCGGAGTTTTGGTTTCTTTCAGTCCTACTATCGATCAGGTTGTGAAGGTCGTTGAAGCGCTAGAGGAGCATGGGTTTGTTTGCGTGGAAACTGTTGAGACTCTTATTCGTTTTATGCAGGTGGCGAGGGGGAAGACGCGCCCCCAAACAGTGATGACTGGACACACTGGATACCTAACCTTTGCTCGCAAAGCCATAACGGTTCAGCAGGAAAGTTAGGAAAGTTCCACTTCATTGATTTCTGTTAGGGTTTGTAGGTTGTTCATCTTCACTTTCATGTTGGATATTGTGTAGAGCACATCGTCCATGTAGAGGGCTCGTTGCACTATTTGGTTGGCGTGCTCGTAATTGTAGACATATCCACCGCCCGCCAATGCGTTGTCTTCCATGTGGGTGATTCTGCCTCTGAGCCCAATTCCATCCAAGGATATGTCGAAGACGTAGGCGCCCTGCCACACGTACTCTCCATATGCCCAGTCAGGAACTCCATCAGGATAGTCGCCTTCATCGATTTCTGCAACTGCAACAGGTATAACCAGAAGATTCTTTTCCTTGTCGAAGAGCAGTGCTTTGTGGTCATACAGGATTGGGGAGTCTGTTCCTCTGTCGCCTATCTCGAATTTGTCGATTTCAACTGGGTTTGATACGTCGCTTACGTCGAAGAGAGAAATCTTTATTCCCTGATACCACGCGAAATCTTCCTTTGCGTCAAGCTCTGTTTCTTTGCCTATTCCGATAAGGTGGTTTTCATCGTAGGGGTGAAGGTAGCCTGAGTAGCCTGTTACTTTGAGTTCTCCAAGAACAGTTGGCGTTGCTGGATTTGACAGGTCGATCACAAATAGTGGGTCAATGTTTCTGAAGGTCACCATGTAGCATCTGTTGCCCATGAATCTGGCAGAATAAATCTGCTCTCCAGGAGCCAAGTCTTCCAGTTTTCCGACAATGTTTAGGTTCATGTCAAGAGTGTAGACGTTGTTTCTTGTGGTTTGTTCTGCAGCGAATGTTCTCAAGTTCCAGTTGTAGACTGTGGTTGCGACTCTGAAGTAGCCATTGTGTTCATCCATGGAGAACTGATTAAGGATGTAGCCGGGGACTTCACCTGCTGCCTCTATCGTTATGGCTTGTCCGTTTATTTTGATTCGTTGGATAGCTGTTTTCATTGTTTCGTCTTCTTGGTATGAGTAATCGGGGAAAGCTAGGTAGATGTTGTCCTGTGAAACGTATATGCCGCTGCTGCTGCCCAGCACTATGGTTTCGTGGGTTGGCTCTTGATCGTCATCGTTTATGTTTATGGCAGCGATGGTCGTGAATGTGTAGGAGCTGTCTGACAGGTCACAGTAGTAAATGTCAGTTGCCTGTATCACTTCTGTGTCATCTTCTTCTTGTACTCTGGGGAGGGCAAGGTCCGTCTGTGTGTAGTAAGTATACATGGTTACAACAACGTAGACGTAATCGCCGATCATCCTTGAGCTGAAGTAGTTGCCGTCAATGACAAAGTCTCGTGTCAACACAGGATTTGCTTTGTCTGAGATGTCATACACTTTGACTGAAGTTGTAGGAGGTTCATACTTTACGGTTTTACTGCCTTCAGGGGCTGCATCTTCTGTTGCAGTTCCATTTTTTTCTTCTGCAGTACTGGATGATTCTCTTACTGCTACGCCATCATAAAGCAGATAGACTGAGTAGTCTGTTTCGAAGATGGCTAATTTGTTTCCGTTGATGAATATTCCTGATATGCTGCCGTCTAGGGTGATTTTTGAGACAACTGTTGCTTCTTCAGGTGGATACGCCTTCACAATGGTTAGGTTGTTGCCTGATACAATGTAGAGGTATTCGCCGTCAGACTTTACGATATCCGCCTCATCAACTCCCTCAACTTGAATGTTCGTTTTGGAGTAATCGGAGGTTCCTGCTTCAGCGGTTGTAGCGGCTGGCGGTTGGACTCCCAATGAGTTGCTGTCTTCTAGTTGACTACCGCGTCCATCAAGAATGTAATGGCCTCCTTGAGGTGATGTTTCTAGGAATGTTTTCAGTTCGTCGTATGAGGAGAATTTGTTTAGTGAAAGTTCTGTCTGTCCAGAGGCTTGTGGGCTGATGAGGTAAAGGGACGCTGGGATTGCTGAGATGATCAGTAGTGTTGCTAGGAAAGAAAAGATAAACCATTTAGTGTTTTTCATGTTTTCACCTTTGTTTTTTGTTTAGTTACACGTTATCTTGAGGGGACTTAATGCTACGTTTTAGAACATGGTGTACCAAAAGTAGAACACTACACTGTCCGCTTTTTGAGGTAAACAAAAACTCCCAAAGCAACAAGGAAACTTGGAACAATCATCAAACCCATTGACGACAGTCCAGAGGTAACATCTGCCTCGACCAATACAGGCTCAGACGGTGGTGGGTTAGATGAATTGTCATAGGTTTCTGTATCATTCTGTTGTTGAGTTGTTAACTCAGAACTAGGTGGCACATTGTTAGAATCGGCTGTTTCTTCACCTGCCCCAAGAGTGTTGTATTTTTTATCGTCGGGAACAAGGTTGTCTGGCCCAAGCACAGCTAAAGGAACAACCATCATGACTGAGCCAAGCAATATGGCAATCACAGTGTAAGCCAGAAACTTATTCACGCTTTTCTCCACCCTTACTCTAGATTTGTCATGCTTTTAAGTCCAGAGATTAGAACAGCTCTAGAACGGCTTTTCTCTCCACAGTCTCACTGTTTCTAGCCATAATACAGCGTTGGCGACGACTCCAAAGAGGATGGCAGCAATGTTATGAACCGACCATGTAGGCTGACTCAACACAACATTGTATACGATTAGGTAAGTGGCGAACATTGTGGAGAGCCAAATAGCATAGAAGAGATGCCGCGGAACAAGGAACCGTCCCATCCTGCTGAAAAATTTCAGGAGCCCCACCTTAACTTCCTGATTCAGGTAGTACTCTCCTCTGACACTTTTTTCTACCAAACCAAGAGACAACAGCTTATCCAAGTGATGGGCGGCTACGCTTGGACTGGAAAGCCCCAGAGACCGCTGAACCTCACGAACTCCTACACCGGTGCTCGGGTCCCTCAGCAGATACCAGTATATCTGAAGAGTTTTGCCCTTCAGCTGGGACTCGATTTCAGCCAAATCAGAGGAGGAGAAGTCACTCATTTTCTTCGCCAAAACCAAATATGAACTTTCATATATAATATGATTCTCCAAAAACTCCCTAAACTATTCGGTTTAACTGTTCCTGTGGTTAGAGTTTGTTAACGTTTTTTCTGCTAGACGAAACCTGAAATATGTATAGCGTCAATCTTCTACTGGATGTAGATTTAACCAATTAAAGTGAATGGGGATGTTGAAATGGGAGACGAGTTGTCAACGGATGCTAGTCACTGGAAATCTGCAGGTTACGTGAAGAATTATCGGTCCATGGTTAAGGATGTGCCCCATGGCGAAGAAATCATTAAGGTTCTGTTAGAGCAAATTCCATCAAACGTCAGTAACGTTATTGACTTAGGCACAGGAGACGGAAGACTTCTCCATCTGGTTAAACAAAAAAATCCGAAAGCAAAGGGTGTTGCACTAGATTTTTCTGATCCAATGCTGGAGCTTGCGAAAAAACGGTTTGAAAACGACAAGACTGTAGAAGTTGTAAAACATGATCTTACTGTGCCGTTACCAACAGGGAAGTGGGAGCCTTTTGATTTGGTTGTTTCTGGTCTGGCAATTCATCATTTAGAGCATGAACGTAAGAAGCAGCTGTATTCGGAGATTTTTGGTTTGTTGACTTCAGGTGGTGTTTTCCTGAACCTTGAACAGGTATCGTCGTCAACTGAGGCGTTACATCAAAAGTTTCTAGCCTTTGTTGGTATTAGTCCAGCAGACGATGATCCCTCAAATAAGCTGTTGGATGTGGAAACTCAGCTTAAGTGGTTGAGAGAAATTGGATTCAGGGATGTTGATTGTTTCTGGAAATGGCTTGAAGTTGCTCTTCTGGGTGGAACCAAGCCCTAGTTTAATTAACAATGAACTAACTTTTGAGAGTCTACGCGACTCCTTTATGAAGGGTGTCATTTGTTGGGGGTATTTATTCAGGTGTCAGAAGAGATTGCCCTTTCATAGCTTTTTTTCACGTAAGGCATTATGTCTTTGAGGTCTTTTGGGTCCAAATCAACATGAACCCAGCTTCTGATTATTCTGTCGCCTGTTGCAAATGGTTTTATTTCTCGTAGTTTGCTCAGCTCGCTTTTTTCTAAGCTGTTTAGTTTAGTAATTACCAGTCCCTTTGTTACTAATCCAGCAAACATTTTTCCCTTAGCCAAATAACAGGGGCATCCAAACATCTTTTTGAAATCAACGTGAGGCCAGTTAAGAATCTCTTTTTCAAAAGCTTCTCTTAGTTTCTTTGTTTCTTCCTCAATATACCACTTCAAAGAATATCCCGCTATAACCTATAACCGCCTGCAAATTTCACTTTTTCGTGAATCAAGTTGTGTCAACAGTTGTTTTGTTGGCTACTAGTTGTTTTTTTAAAAGAAAAACCTCTTATGTATGATTGATGCTCCCTCTGTGAAGGGTCCGTGGTCTAGTCTGGATTAGGACACTGGCCTGCGAAGCCGGAGTTCCGGGGTTCGAATCCCCGCGGACCCGCCACCCAAGGATGAAAACACGAAATGGTTTCGGTTAACCCCTTCAATGAATTCTATGTCGAATGCGAGACCGCCCTAAAGGATGCCCTAAACAGGTTGTACCCAGACTTTCCTTTGCCATCTATACTGCTTGAGGTGCCCCCCAATCTCCAGTTCGGAGAGTTGGCAACTTCGGTGTGTTTTGAGTTAGCCAAGCACGCAAAAAAGAGCCCTAGAAGCATAGCTCAGGAAATCGCTCAAGCCATAGATGTAGCCGATTTGCCGTTGGTTGAGTCTGTTCAGGCTGCTGGTGCGGGCTATGTTAATTTTCAAGTTAATGTCGAAACGTTTTCGCGGCTGACCTTAGAATCTGCCCGAGCGTTAGACACGGAATATGGTTACGTGAAGACTGATGAACCAACACATATTCTGCTTGAGCATACCAGCGTCAACCCTGTTCATCCCATTCATATTGGGCAGGCAAGGAATCCGATGCTGGGCGATGCCCTTGGCCGTATCTTGACGGAGCGGGGGCACAATGTTTCTAGGCACTATTACGTGGATGATGTTGGGCGCCAAAGCGCAGTCATAGCCTATGGTTACACTAAGCTTGGGAAACCAAAACCAGAAGGAAAGCCTGATAGCTTCATAGGCAAAGTGTACACCGTTACAAGCTGCATAATGGAAGTCCAACGCCTCAAAAAAGCTCTTGAAACCGCAAAATCTGACCCCGAAGAGGCTCCGAGACTGCAGAGGCAACTGGACGAGTGGACGTCCATTTCGGTGGAGATAGAGCAGCGGTTTCCCGAAATTTTTGGGGGCCTCCTTGAGGCTATCAGCGGAGATAGTGACCCTGAGGAGCAGGTTGGTGAGCTGATACGGGGATACGAGGCTGGCGAGGAGGAGGCAAAGCAGCTGCTGAGGGAGGTCTGTGAATTGTGTCTCAGCGGATTTAGGGAAACCTTGAGCAGCGTCGAAATCTCGGTTGACTCTTGGGACTGGGAGAGCGACCTGATCTGGAACGGCGACGTTAACCGCGTAATCGAGCAACTCATGGCAACGCCGTATGTTTTTGAGGAAAACGGTGTTTTGGAGTTTGACGCCGAAAAGGTTGCTGAGGACCTTGACCTCAAAAAGGTGCTGGGTCTAAGCGATGACCACGAACTCACTCCATTAACTTTGGTGAGGGCTGACGGAACTTCCCTTTACACCACCCGGGACATTGCATATCATTTGTGGAAGTTTCAGCGAGCCGAACGGGTCGTGAACGTGATTGGCATGGAGCAGACTCTTCCTCAATTACAGCTGAAACTTGCGTTGAGTGCTCTTGGTCACGTGGATTACGTAACAAGGCTGACCCACTTTGCATACAGTCTGGTTCGTCTTCCTGGTTACCGAATGTCAAGCCGCAGAGGACGCTACATCACTCTCGACGAGGTTATGAGTGGAGCAGCTGAAAGAGCCTACGCAGAAGTTTCAAAACGTTCTCCCCACCTGTCCGACAAAGATAAGCGGCAGATTTCAGAGTTTGTTGGAAAAGGGGCAGTCAAATATGCGCTAATAGCCGTGGACCCAACCAAGCCTGTTGTCTTCACGTGGGACAGGGTGCTGGACTTTGAAAAGAACAGTGCCCCCTACATCCAGTACAGTCACGCCCGAGCCCATAGCATACTACGGAAAGCATCAAGAGAACCAGAAAAGGCTGACTACTCCCTTCTAGTTGACCCCATGGAACGAGACTTAGTGTTGACTTTAGCTCGTTTTCCAGAAGTGTTCGAGGATGTTGCAGAGAATTTGAGACCAAGCTCCATAGCCGACTATGTTAATGCCTTAGCTGACAAATTTAACAGGTTCTACACGAAACTGCCTGTAATAAAGGCTGATTCAGTGGGGCTCAGTGACGCCCGTCTTGCCCTTGTTGACGCTACCCGAATAGTTTTCCGAAACTCCTTGAAGCTTCTTGGCATAGAGGCGCCAGAGAAAATGTAGTTTTTTGGTGTTGCTGTATATGGGGGAGAGCTTGTTTCCACAGTTTTTTGATTCAGGACGGGAATTACTAAAATGGATTGCCATTGCTACCATGACTGTGGATCATGTTGGCGCGATCCTGTTTCCTGACTTGGAGGTTCTGCGTTTCATTGGCAGATTCTCTTTTCCGTTGTTTGCTTATCTGCTGGTACTTGGAGTTGAAAGCACAAGCAACATTCGTAACTACTTCCTTCGGCTCTTCGTCTTCGCCTTGATCTCTCAGGTGCCCTTCTTCTTAGCCCTAAATAGTGAACCCTTTGATTCCCTCAACATTTTCTTCACTCTAGCATGTGGTCTCGTGTTCCTCCATTTTTTCAGAAAAAATTCATTGTTCACCATTGTTCCCATATTTGTGTCCCTGTTTCTGCCCTTCGACTATGGCATCTACGGCATAGCAGTGATAGGCTGCATGTACATGTTGAGGGCGAACACAAAGTTCGGGGTCGCTGCTTTAGTCGTAATTAACCTGCTGTTTTTGGTGCCTTGGAATACCCAGTTTCTTTCTGTAGCCGCAATTCCCCTCGTTGTTCTTCACAACCGCGGTTCCCTGAATCTAACAGAAGGAACCCCCGCAAAACTCTCGATTCCTTTGTGGAGAAAATACTTCTTCTATGTCTTCTATCCTCTCCACCTAGCCCTGCTTTACGTAATAAACCTGTATTTCTTCTAACAGGATGCCAACTAACTAGAACGGTTCTGCTCGCCCTTTTTATGCCCTCAATCTTCAGAAGACTTGTCTCTTATTTTCACGAATTTTTTCTTCTTTCGTCGAAAATTGCTTGTGTATTTCTTGTAGACTTCAACCAGTCCTTTGTTTTTTAGGCTAGGGATTACTCCAGACATCCTTCTATTAGGTAAGTTTCTTGTCAGAATCTCCCCCGCATCTTTTATGAAATCATATGTTTCTCTTTCTATCTCACTTAGGTTTTTCAAATTCATGTTTAGTACTTCCAAAAGGAAATTATTTATGAAAACTTTAGTCCCCTTTTTGGCTTATCAACCGGATAGCATATCCTGCCACTCTGTTTCTGATTTTTTTGGACGAAACGTTGGTCAGAGTTTCCACCTGTCTTTTATTGTTCTCATAGTCTGTAGTGAATTTGCTTGGGAATCGCTCCACAAGCTCTCGGGCTAAGCGCTTCACATGATCTGGTCTAACTTTTCCCGTCTTATTTTTCCTCCATTTCAATCATTTATTAAGTTAACACATCCCCAATTTCCTCAGAGACTGACCACAATCAAAAGGCGCTCCATCATCTCCCGATACCTGTTTCGTATCGTAACCTCTGTCAAATCAGCAGCTCCAGCAAACTCCCTTTGAGTTCTGTTTTCCCCAGAAACTTTAGAAGATATGTAAATTGCAGCCGATGCAATGCTTTTAGCCCCTCTTCCCGAAGTCAGTTTCTCGTTTTTTGCCGCCCTGAGAATTTTATGGGCGATCTCTTCTGTTTTGCTATTTAGTTTCAGTTGATTAGACAATCGGGTAATGTAGTTCTTTGGCTTCACAGGTGGCACAAAACTCCTCAATTCTCTTACCAAAAATCGGTAGTTACTGGCAACTTCTTTTCTATTTATTCCTGAAGCTATAGATACCTCCCTGAGACTTCGTACGATTCTACATTGCCTACAAGCAAAATACGTTGCTGCAGCAGCTAACCCTTGAATAGACCTACCGCGTGTTAAACGTTTCTTGGCTGCCTTTCTGTATATAATCGCTGCAGTCTCAGTGATGCTCCTTGGCAAGTTGAGCGACCCACACAACCTACTCATTTCTGACAAAGCTACGGCAAGGTTCTTTTCTATGGAATCTGAAACACGGCTTCGTTGTTGCCAACGTCGAATGCGATACAACTGAGCTTTCTTTTTGGGAGCAAAATTACCTATATCACGCCAATCAATTTTAGTTGAAAGCCCCTTGTCATGAAGCATGAATGTTTGGGGCGATCCCACCCGAACTTTTATTTCTCGTTCTTCAGGTGTAAAGGCTCGCCATTCAGGTCCCATGTCCGCCATGTCTGTAGCTAAAACAAAACCACAATTTGTACATACTACTTCTGCACTCTTAGAGTCCTGTAGAATCGTTGAATCCCCACATTCAGGACATCTTTCAATCAAAATGCCTTTTTGCCCAATCATTCCTTAACATTCCTTGACAACATGAAGTTCGACGCCAAAGATGCTTCATCTTGTGGTTTAAACCAAAATTATTGGGATTAAGCCGAATCAGTCAAACTTCATAGCAACTGTTTATTATCATGACATTTTTTAAGTCTTTCTGCGCTGTTTTGTGCATACAGGAATTGTGTTATTTTCAAAAAAATTATTCTATACATGTTTTTGTTTCGTTTGAATCCATAATGCAGTTCAGAGCCTACAACTTATTGTCGTGTTGGGTAAGATTTAAGTATACAAAAAACAGAACTTGGTTTGAGTTGCATTGGCGAAAAAATGATGCAATGTTTTGCATTCGGCTTGCCCACATCCTGAAGCTCAAAACGTTTCATTGCTGACAGCGCATTTCCCTCCAATGAGGTTCTGGGGACTGCAGGAAATTAGATGCTGATACAATGTGATGATATCTCGGATTCATTCCTCATGTGATCATTCGTTTAGGGTGTTCAGGACCCTGTTGTGTCTTTGTGACAAAAAATGGGGTGATCTGAGAAAAAGTGGGTCTTGAGCTTATTCGTGTGCAATTACCTGTTGCCAACTTTGGATTTGGATGGAAATGAGTAATTCGAAACTTGAAGAAAGTGTAACTAAGAAGGAGCTTGCTTTAGTGGAGGCTGCTCTCTATGTTACAGGTCGTCCCCTAGGATTAGGAACTTTAGGCGCTATTCTAGGGACGCGCTCCAAAAGCAAGGTTCTGAAAATAGCTCAGAGCCTTGTAGAGAAATACAACACATACAACTGTGCTCTTGAAGTGATAGAAGTCAAGGAACAACGCTTTGTCATGCAGCTAAAAGCTGAATATGCCCCTAGAGCCAAAAAAGTTTCATTGCAACCAATATTAACCACTGGGCCACTCAGAACATTATCTTATATTGCATACCATCAGCCAGTGCTTCAAACCAAGGTTGTGGAAGCACGTGGCGGTCATGCCTATCGTCACCTGAAATTGTTGGAAGAACAGGATCTGATCCTGAGGAAAGGCGCTGGAAGGACAAGCGTTATCAGAACTGCAACTGCATTTGCTGATTACTTCGGATTGAGTCATGACCCTCGCGCCTTGAAACGGCAGATTAAAAGCATATTTAAACTGGAATAATCTAATGTAACCCTCAGTTCCTTGATGAATCGACGCAAACCTAACCTTTGTGTTTAACATGTTTCGTTGCCTGCTCTGCGACAAAAAGTTCAAGACCGAAAGAGGTCTGTCCGTACACTTATCCAGAACTCATGATATTCAAGGGTCGCATGGGCGTCTCTCTGTGGTAACGATTCAGGAGTTTTTTCCACTGCTTAAAAGAAGACGCTGGGCAAAAGCTGAAAAATTCTTGGAATTAACCGTTAAAAAGCTTGGGGAAGATGAATGGATTAAAGGTTATGTTCACGCGTTGAGTGGGATGATTGCAGCCCTGAAGATGTCAAATTCGCCCCCTCAACCCTATGTTGTTAAACTTGAAGATTTTGACAACAAGAAACTTCAAGAAGTCAAAGACATGTTCACTGAGATATCTAACACTCTAGATAGTAAAAACGATTTTGACGTAGCATTCTTTCAGGCTTGGGAAGACTTGACACAATATTCGCTTCGAACACAAGATTGAAAAAAATTCTTTTTTTCGTAATTGGTCCTAGAAAAATGTCTACCTTTATAAAGCTCTAACAGTTTATTGGGTCTAAAATCAGGCGTGCCCATAATGTCTATCTTTCTATTTTTCGTGCTTCTGGGGCTGGGGTTTGTTGTAGGCTTACCTGCGTCCATGTGCGGTTTAGGAGGCGGCTTCATTCTTGTTCCCACCCTGATTCTGGCTTTCAATCTGTCGCCACAGAACGCCATCGCAATTAGCCTAGTTGCTATGTGTGGCACAACTGTTTCAGCTGCAATCGGTTACATCCGACAAAAAAGGGTTGACTACAAGCTTGCCCTACTCTACGACATATTCGACATTCCAGGAGTAATCGTTGGCGCATACCTGACAACAATTCTTCCCAAGAACCTGCTCATTGGCTTATGCGGATTTTTCATTATGTTCCTTTCTTTGCTGATGATTAGGTCCTTCAGAAAAAGAAATCCTTCCATACCTGAGAAAACAGAAGTATCGTGTGGCGGCTGGGATAGAACAGTAAACGACTCCATGGACAAAGTGTTTGAGTACAAAATACGTAAACCAAGTTTCATTGTGATAAGCAGTTTACTAAGCGGTCTTGTCACAGGCTTAGTTGGGTTAGGTGGAGGAATCACAGACACCACAACCATGATGCTCCTCGGTATCCCCTCCCACATAGCTGTTGCAAGCTCCGAATTCGCAATGGCACTAACCAACGGAGCAGGCGTCATAACTCACGGATTCCTACAGAACATCTACCTTGACTACGCCATTCCCATTACAATCGGCACAATCATCGGAGCACAAATCGGAGTTATGCTAGCAAAACGAACAAAACAGAAAACCCTGAAGCTGATACTATCCGTGGTTTCCCTTCTCTTCAGCCTCAGACTAATCCTAGACCTGCTATGGACATAACCCACACAGGACTTGCGCACCCATTCAACTTATTGTGGGTCACGTTTCTAGCTGCACAATTTGCACATCAAGGCTTGTTGTGTCAAGTATGGCTATTGTTGCCTTTCCAGTTAGGTAGCCGCAAGCCTCACCGGGGTTAATAACAAGTGTTCTCCCTTTTCGATAAGTTTTCGCCACGTGAGTGTGCCCGCTAACCAGCACATCAAGACTCTCCAACTCAAGAAGAGCGCGCATGAGTTCGGGGTCGTCTCCGTGGAGTATGCCGATTCGTAATCCGTCAATGTTTTCGAAGGCAAAGTTGCCACGTATGTCTGCACCCAATTCTGCGAACTTTTGTTTGAGGAGCTTTTTTTCTCCGTCGTTGTTACCGAGCACTCCTATTAGAGGAGCCTTTAACTGTTTGAAGTGAGAATCCACAAAGGGGGCAATGTAGTCTCCGGCGTGGAGCACAAGTTCAACATTCATTTCGTTTAGTTTCTCAACTGCCTTGTCGATGAGGGGTAAACAGTCGTGGGTGTCTGACAATATACCTACAATCATTTGTGTTTCACCATTCAGACATGTTGCCCCTTTCGATGGGGCTATATTAGAGAAGTGTGGGAACCTAAATATGAGTTATCCCACCCACGTAAGACAATACTTGTAATCTAGTTTATTTGTCCGAAAACATTTTACAAGCGATTACACGTTAGTACATGACGGTGAATTGTTTGGCTTCTCTTAGGGCTTTAGCGCCCTCTCTAACTAGAATTACAATTGCTGGAGCCGTTGGCGCGGCAATGCACATCGGACAAGGAGACAAAAATCTGGTAGACTTGAAGGCTGTCGAGTTTTCCAGAGCAGTTTTGAACCAAACCGAAGTCGACGGCGAAGTCATATCCTGCGAAGGACCCAAAGACAATGCACCTGCCTTCCTGAGCCGAGAAAAAGTTGGAACAGGAAATGGACCCAAAGTCGAGTTTGTTGTTGACCCTGTTGACGGCACAACCGCAACATCTAAAGGCAGAAAAGACGCGATTTCTGCTCTTGCCTGTGCGCCAGCTGGCTGTTTTCAGGTGTTGCCTGATGACGGCTACTACTTTAAGGTGGCGACTGCTTGCCGTTCTAAGGGCAAGATTTCTTTGGATATGACCATTGAAGAGATTGTTGAAACGGTTGCCGCGGCTAAGGGGTTGCCTCTTGAAAACTTCACGGTTATCATGCTGGAGCGGGAGAGGCATACTGAACTTTTGAGTAGGCTACGGAAGCTTGGGGTGCGGATTATTCTGTTGCCTGACGGCGATATTGCGGCAGCTGTTGTAACTTGTATTCCTGATAGTGGCGTTGACCTTCTTGTGGGAGCAGGTGCAGGACCTGAGGCGACCATTGCGGCTACTGCTGTAAAGTGCTTGCGCGGCACAATGCTTGTGAATGTTTGGAAAGACAAAAAGGATGATGCTGAGCGGCTGTCTCGTCTGATGGATATAGGTGTTGATGTGGACAAAACCTACACCGAAGAAGAGTTAGCGAAGGGCAACGAGCTTGTCTTCGCAGCTTCTGGAGTCACCAAAGGCGAGCTTTTGGATGGTGTACGTTTCACTTCAACTGGAGCAACCGTCAGCTCCCTTTGTGCGAGGTTGCCAAGTGGAACTATCGAACAGTCAGAGACCACTCTTCGTTTCAAGGAGCATCCGGTGTACCGAACTGTTGACTTGAACGGTCATCCTCTTCGAGGTCAGAATAGTTTTTGAGAGACCGTTCCCTCCTACTGTAGATGAAGTGGGTGAACTGCAGTATGGAATATGTTGGCATCCACAAAAAAGGAGAATTCACTCTCCCCGAATTGATAAAATCCATCAAAGAGGGGAAGGACTTTCCGAAGGCAGGCGCCGTAGCCACCTTTGTTGGGGTGGTTCGAGGCACAACATTTGACGGCGAAAACGTAGAGGGGCTGGAGCTGCAAGCCTACGAGGAGGAAGCTAACAAGGTTCTGGGCGGAATCTGCGCTGATTTGAAGAAGCGGGAGGGGGTTGTTGATGTTCAGATTCATCATTTTGTGGGTGAGTTCAGTGTCGGCGACGACCTTGTGTATGTTGTGGTAGCTGGGGCTCACAGAGAAAACGTTTTCGGGGTGCTGTGTGAGGCTGTGGAACGCTACAAACAGGAGGCGCCAGTCTTCAAGAAGGAGCACATAATAGACGAAACGGGCGCCAAGGAAGCCTACTGGGTCAGCGAACGAGAAGCACAACAAAAACGAAACAAATAGTCTGGTCAATTTTTCTTGACTAATCTTTGGTCAAGGTTTCTTGACAAAAACGCTTTTCTTAATAGCAGAAGCCGTTGTATTTATGGTTCAAACTGAAAAGAATCATGTAAAGCAGTTACTCGCATGTGCATTATTAATAACGCTACTTGTCAGCACTTTAATTCTGGTCTTTGCTGTGGACTTTGTTTCTGCAGAAGCCCCCGGAGTAATCACCGTAATCAGTTCGGATACCACTTGGACGAAAGCAGACAGCCCATACGACCTCACCGGACCTATTCTTGTAAGCAATGGAGCAAAGTTGACGATTGAAGCTGGAGTTAACGTAAGTTTAAACGGCTATGACATAGGGGTAGAAGGTACGTTATGTGCATTAGGAAGTAGTGATGAAAAGATATACTTCAACAACGCCAGTGCACATATAGAATTTAGACCTAACAGTACTCCGTGGGATGAGCAGACGGGTTCTGGATGTATGCTTGAAAACATCGTGGGTATCACGAGGATACTCAGTGATGTCCCTTTGAAGATCATCAACAGTGTTATAACCTATGATGTTTCTGTTGCGGATTCATCCATAATCCATAATACTGAAATTGGACACCACATCAATGCTGGAAACTCGAATACTTTTTTAGATATTGCTGTTGAGCGCGATGTCACTGTTGGGGAATCAAATGTAATCCGTAACAGTTACGTTGGTGGGAATGTTGTGTCTGGAAATTCGATTTCACTCACTGACAACGTCATTGACGGTGAAGTTACTGTTGGGACATCCTCTCAAATTTTGGATAATACAATTAACGGTCATCTTGAAGCAGACCATTCTGCGATTGCAAACAACAACCTTATGTATGGACTTTCTGGAGACTCGGTACAAGTTTCAAATAATGTTGTTTACGGTAGCAGGCTTTTATCTGCTGGCATGTTTGGAACTTACACGATACCTCCAATCAAAGTTTCAGGTTCATCAGTAGTTTCGGGCAATACCATTTATGGAGAAGACGTAACTCCTGCAATACAAGTTACTTCTGGGCATTCAACCATTATTGCGAACAGCATCTCTGGTGCATCTATTGGTGTATATGCACTAGGTGATGCAACAATCGAAAAGAACCTAATCGTTAATTGTCTCAGCGGAATTCAACCTTATGAAAGTGATGTAGTGATTCGAAACAACGTTCTTTCCAACAACTATAGAGGAATTTACATTGATTGTACAGAAGGTTCGGCGTTAATTGAACTGAACTTGATTGCAAACAGCACACGGAGTGGAGTAGACATCGCTTCACAAGCGACAATTCGAAACAACACTTTCACAGCCAATGTTGCAGCTATTACTTTGTATGAAGTGGATTCTTCTGATGTGACAATAGTTTACAACAACATCGAAAACTGCACGCAGCACAGTATTTACTTGCTAAGAACGACAGGCAATTTTGACGTTACAAACAATTGGTGGGGAACAACTGACGCTCAAGCAATCAACTTGACAATCTATGACTACAAGTACGACTTCAATTTAGGCAAAGTAAATTTCGTTCCATTCTTAACTGAGCCAAACCCACAAGCAGTATCTACAATCCCCGAGTTTCCTTCTTGGTTGCTGTTGCCTCTGTTTTTGGTGGCAAGTTTTGCTATTGTAGCTGTTAGAAGGCGGCTTGTTTGTTAGGTTTTGTTTTGGTGTTTTTGAACGATATGTTTAAGTTTTTGTGTTGAAGTGTTATTGTGGAGATGAACTTTAATGGGAGTCTATGGTTATATCCTAGTTACATTGAAGTCAGGCGCTGAAAGAGACGTATGCGAAAAAGTCGCCAACTTCAAAGAAGTCATCCAAGTAGATGAACTATACGGCGAATACGACGCAATCGCCAAAGTAGAAGTTGAAGACCTAGCTGACTTGGACAAGTTCCTAACAGACAAACTCAGGTCACTATCAGACATCTTCCTGACAACAACAATGATTGTAGCAAAAGAATACAAAAACGAATAAGCCCAATCCTCAGGGGCAAAACACGAAAAGCCCCACCACTTTTTGATATTCCCAACCAGTCCTCCTAAGTCATATTAGGAGCCTAATAGAGGTACATTGCTG
>CAZEBS010000018.1:0-29448 GCA_964510635.1 uncultured Candidatus Bathyarchaeia archaeon | reverse complement strand
GAACCTGCGGCCGGATCACCTCCTAAGTAAGTCAATTCCGACTGGAGTGTGCGGGAGAAAGCGCCAAAGCCCACCTAACATCAAAAACAATTTTTAGAGTGATGAATGTTGGTCATTTTTAGAAAGCTATTGTGTTTAGTTTGTTTTGCTTGGAATCCATTTGAGGATTTCGTTTATTGCTTTTTTCGAGTATCCTGCTTTTGCGAGTTCTTCTTTCAGGTCGTCTAGTGTTTCGATTACTGTTTTCGTCATCGCCCTGCAGAATATAGGAGTGTGTTTTTAGCTGCCGAAGTTGACTAGTGGCCGTTGTTGTAGATGTTTGTGTCCGCATTCGCATTTATACCCGATTAGTTTGTTTCCTTTGTGTATTGGTTCAAACTCATTGGCTGTGCAGCGGTTGAATTGTTTGTGTGTTTTCCATAACATGTGTAGTTCGTGGGTAGTAATCGCGTGATATTTTTTTGCTGATAGTAGATACCATGCAAGGGTGCAGCCGAATGCCACCCATAATGTTGGCACCAAGAATTCAGGATGCGTGAAAAATGATTGGAATGCAGAAAACAATGACTGAAACATTTACGTGTTCCCTCCCTGTAATATAGTTGCTTTTAGAACAGGCCTAAGATTGTTACTGTGGCTAATTGAGACGTAATCTGGTTCCATGTCAATTAAGACAACCACGTTATCTCCCCCTGTAATTTCGAATTTTGTTATTACATCGAGTTTGTTTGATGGAACTTTTAGTTCAACCTTGTCTATTGCGCCTTCGTCAGTTTCAGCAGCTTCTTCGTCAACTTCTACGTAGTACCAAGCTTCAGCTTTGATAACGCCCATTCGAATTTTTGTATAATTGCCTGTGCCGATTTCAACATCTGCTAAACCTAGCATGTTTTCATCTTGATATTCAAGAAGATTGAACGTGACGTTGTCCTCTGATTGTAGGAAGTCGATAGGTATCCATCCTGCATCGTCTCCTGATCTGTGAACTTCAAGCTCAGTTATGGTTATCCAGAGTTCGTCAACGTCTACAGGTGCATCCTTTAGGAGTACAGTTAAGTGTCCAGTTTCAAGTTGTGTGCTAGGAGTTTGAGTGTTGGGTAACTGAACACCAGAGGCAAAAACGGCAACAATAATTATGGTGGCAATGAGGACGCCAGCGACTATTCGCAGGCTAATGGTTCTTGTTTTGTGTTCCATTGTGAATTCCCTAAAGTAACTGTTGAGAAATCAGATATAAAACAACGTTTTTGAACACCCTGTTCAACTTATTGAACACTCGACCAAAAAACTGGTTGTTGTTGGTCTGTGGTTCTTTTTGTTGAGTTATCTTTAAGGTCGGCTTCGCCAAATTCTGAATGTTTCGTACCAGAAAATAAGTGTACTTGATATCCCAAAAATCAGTGCAAAAAGGCTGTAGAAATTGAGTTCTTTGAATTGTGTAAGGAAAAAAATGAAAAGTACGCTAATCATTGTTGCGTATGTTACATATCGGGGGATCATGAAGCTTCCAATTTTCATAAATTGTTTAAGGACACCCACTTCAACAACTTCTGTGACTTGGTATTCGCCGTTTATTTTTTCAACTAAACCTAACTCTAATAGTTTGTCTAGATGGTACGCAGCCAATGCGGGACTTTTGAATCCCAGTTCTCTTTGAATCTGTCGAGGACCTGAAGAATTGTTGGTGCATTTCAATAGATACCAGTAGACGCGCAGAGTGTTTCCTTTCAAATCCGTAACTATAGTGTTTTTGGGCATTTTGTAGTTTCCACCTTTTGAAGCAGCTAACTATAGTTTATTTGTACCGAAGTCTAGAACGTGGTTATCTTCCTCCTCTGGGAGGGACATACCATGAATCTGGGCTTCGATATTTTACGATTGGCGCATCGTGTTTGAATGTTAGGTTGTTATCACAAAGCTTTGCTAATGACAGCAGTATTTTTTGGTGGCGTTCTTCGTCGTTGACAATTAGTTTGAAGATGGTTAGTTCTGTTTCATCGTCTTTTTGTGGTTCCCCGTTTGTGAATGAAGTGTATTCGAGATGGAAAGCTCTTTTGTATTCTTTAAAGAGCAAGTTTTCAAAGCCGCATAGGACGTCAATTAACGAGATTAGTTCTTGTTGGCTTACTTTTTTGCTCCTTGAAATGTCGTTTGAAAGTGCTTCAATTAGTTTTTTGTTGTATAACGTGTTGGCATCGCAATCCTTTTCTCGAACTTTTGAGCCATCAACTTCGTCTATTATTGCGGCTAAGATTGTGGAATGTTTAAGGCTATCTGTTGCTATATACGAGAGCAATGTCTTGGCTGACACATCTTCAACCTTTTTACTTAACTCGGTGTATAGTTGGAACAGCTCTTTTTCGATGAGGGCTAACGAAAGGGTTTGTCTTTCAAAAACCATGATGTTGCTCATACATTATCACCACAACTAGACACGCATGTGTTGAGTGGTCAATAACATCTACACTGAACGTTTTATTAAATATTACGACACAATATTAATGTGTTTGCAACAACAATCTAAAACACAAAGTTGAAACCAATCCAACCACAACTCTTTCAGTTCTCTGTAAATAAAACCAATCTAAACATCATATTAGGCTCCTAATAACAGAATATTGTTGAAAAAACCTTTTTCAGGAAAAACATAAGCCAAACCGAAGTTTTATTTTGGAGTTCAGCATACAAACGCCTTTTGTGGCCTAAATCTTATGAATGACAACATTGTTACTAAGAGGGAACCAAAAATGAAGCGTAACTTTGTTGTTTTGTTTGTTGCTATAAACGTCTTAATACTGGCTTTGGGCGGTTTTCTTGCTTATTATGATTTGTATGTGAGAAAAGATATGAGTTACAATCATGAAAACACAGCCCTCATTGAAGTTGAATATTCTCCTCTTGCTTATCGTCCAACATACGAGTACTGGGAGATCATAAACCTCAAACCAGCGTATATAGTAGTGACTGAAGGCTCCTTGACACTAGACTTCTTTCAACTAAGCATAATCACGGTAATCATCAGTCTATTATGGTTCCTATCTATGAGACAAAAAAGTGATTGAGAAACAAACCCATTTCATATCAGGAGCCTAATAGCAGAATATTGTTGAAAAATAGCTTTTTTCAGAAAAACATGCCAGTCACTAAGCCTGTATGTTCTATTTGTGTTTCTGGATTGTCCATGAGCCATCGCAGACTCCAGAATTCAGGCTGAGTCTTTCTCTGCAGCATCCGAACTTCATGTTATGTTCTTCGGTCAGTTCTTTCGCTTTTTTCATTAAACTGAACCGTAGCTTCTTGGGTAAGTATGTGGAACGACCAACTCTCTCTCCTTCCTTAAAATACAGTGGCTTCAGTTTCTCTGCTTCTTCTGGAAACACTGTCATGAATCGTTTCCAGTTGTCGGGCTTCACTTTATATGTTGAAGAGGTGACATGCAACACGCCTAATTCTGCAACAGCTTTCACAAGCTCAGCCAAATCATCATTAAGGAACGGAATAACCGGGTCAATTCTCACGGTAGTGGAAATTCCTGCCTCCACCAGAGTTCCTATAGCCTCGAGTCGCCTCGAAGAGACGGGGGCGCCGGGCTCAAGCTTCGCGGAGAGGCGGTCATCAGCCGTAAGAACTGTAACTGAAACCGCGCAAGGAACATTCTGGAGGATGTCGATGTCTCGGGTTACCAAATCAGATTTTGTGACTATCTGAAGCCTGCAACGGCTTTCGGCCAGTAGCTCTAAGCATTTTCGGGTTAAACCCTGTTTTTGTTCCAGCCGAGGATAAGGGTCAGAAGAGTTGGATACGGAAACCAGTTCGCCCTTCAAGTTTGCCGCCTCTCTCTTTAGTCTAGATAGCAAGTTCTTTTTTGGTCTACAATCATAAAATCGGGGTATGTACGAAGAAGCGTAACAATAGATGCAGCCATGGTCGCATCCAGTATAGGGATTAAAGGTCAACTTGTCTGGGCAAGTGCACAACTGAGACTTCCAAGGATCAAAAACAGTAAGCAACATGACTTGGCTTCCAACAACAAAATAGGGTTAAGAACAGGTATTAAAAAGCTAACCTTTGCTTGACTGACTTTTTTCTTCCCTCAACTTAGCTAATCTGCTGTCTAAGGTCTTCAACTCATCTTGGAGCATCTTAATCATGTGCTGGATTCGCTTGTGTTTCATTTCAAGAGCTTCCAGCTTATTCTTGGGCTTTTTTTCTAAGAATGGCAAAAACGGATTTGGTACTCGCGGCATCGCCACTGCCTTAGGGTCCAAATCCAGCACTGCTTTTGCATACTCCTCAAAGAGGCTGTTCATACTATCTGCAATCTGACTGTGCTTCAGAAGGGCACGGTCAAGAACTAGCTTCCCGGACTCGGTGAGTTTGTAGATTTTTCGTTTTCTCTTCTGAGGACCCCATTCACCCTTTATGTATCCCGCCTTTTCAAGGCTCTGAAGTATCGGATAGACACCTCCAGCGGTTGGTTTCCAGAAGCCCTCAGTTCTGTCTTCAACTTCTTTCATCATTTCGTAGCCGTGAAAAGGTTTTTCGCTCAAAAGAATCAGTAATGCAATGCGCGTATAGCCTTTCTGTGACTCTTTAAGCCATTTAGCGGCTGTCTTTTCTTCGTGTTCGGGATGCATACTCTTCGTGTCTTCTAGATGTATAAGTAATATTTATATTTTGGTGCGATATATTGCAGTGCAATATATTGTGGCGGATAATTTAGGCAGGTGAAACAAATGAACACTGAACCAAAGACCACATCTAACCGAACCCAAGGAGAAGAAAATAATGGAAACCAAAAACATGATTGAAGTAAGGGACCTCACGAAAAAATTTAACGGATTCACAGCCGTGGACCACGTTTCATTTGATGTAAAAGAAAGTGAGGTTTTCGGCTTACTTGGTCCAAACGGGGCAGGCAAGACCACCATCATAAGAATGCTATCTACCTTAACTAGACCCACAGAGGGCACAGCCAGAATCGGCGGATACGACATAGTGAAGCGGGACAGCAAAGTCAGGCAGTTAGTGGGTTTGGTTTCAGAAAAAATGATAATGTATGACCGGTTGACAGCTGAGGAGAATCTTCGATTTTTTGGAAAACTGTACAACCTGCCAACAAAAGTTCTCAACCAGAGAATTGATGAGCAGCTGGAGCTGGTTCAACTTACCAAATGGAAAAACTCCAAAGTGGGCACCTTCTCAACAGGCATGAGACAGAGAATGAATGTAATAAGAGCGCTGCTTAATATGCCAAAAGTGCTGTTTCTCGATGAACCCACGTTAGGTTTAGACCCACAATCCACCGTTGAAGTCAGAGAGTTCGTCAAAAAAATCAACCGCGAAAACAAAACAACAATCATACTCACCACCCACATGATGAACGAGGCTGACATCCTTTGTGACCGAATAGGCATAATAGACCATGGAAAAATAGTTACTCTTGACACGTCAACAAACCTGAAAAAACTTGTTTCAGGCGATGACGCCACAGTCATGAAGATGGAGATTCCAAACCTCACCAAAAAGCTGGTCACATCGATACAGGCCTTGGACTGCGTCAAATCAGTATCGCAGGAGAACGCTTCACACCTCAAGATTCATGCAACAGGTGATGAGGCCTTTGACACAATAATTGATGCTGTGAGAGGAGCGAAGG
The DNA here is from genome assembly GCA_964510635.1 of uncultured Candidatus Bathyarchaeia archaeon. Taxonomy (GTDB): domain Archaea; phylum Thermoproteota; class Bathyarchaeia; order Bathyarchaeales; family Bathyarchaeaceae; genus Bathyarchaeum. Next base: position 23,789 of record CAZEBS010000018.1, on the reverse strand, counting down.
CGAAAATAAATTCGGTGGAGAATCTGCAACCTACTCTGGAGGACGTTTTTCTGTATATCACTGGACGTGAAATGCGAGATAAAGCAGACAACAAAATCCCAATGGAACGACATAGGCATTCTATGCCAAAACGGAGGATAAGGTGATCAACATGGGTGCTAAAACAATGATTTCACACAGTTTACGGATTGCTTGGAAAGACCTGATGGAACTGTTCCGGAACCGAATGGGACTAGTTCTGCTCATACTGATGCCAATCTTCATGATGACTATGGTTGGCTTCATCTACCCTTCAGAAACCAGCCTAAACAATGTGAACATTGCATTGGTAAACGACGACCAAGGATTCGGCAATTACAATTTAAGCTCAACGTTCATCACTACGCTGGAGGCAATCAATGACAACGCAAGCATGATGACCCTTACAGATGCTTCAAATTTTAACCAAATACGGGACCTGATTGAAACTGGAGATGCTGAAGGCGGCATAATAATCTCCAGTGACTTCACTTCCAACATTATGAGCGGAAAACAGGGAACAATCACAATTGTAACCGATCAATCTAATCCCCAGATGTCAGCGATGATACAGGCGGTCTTGGGGAATGTGTTCGAGGAAATGGGCACAGCTTTGGCTCAACAGAACATTGCAGACCAGCTGGGAATCAATGTTAGTAGCGCGTTAGCGGTTGTGAAGCCCTACAACATCCAGGTTGAAGGGTCAATCGAAGGGGAATTCAGCTACTTCGATTTCATTGCCCCAGGAATTATGGCAATGACTGTCATGATGAGCGTTATGACGGGGTTGCCTGCAGCTATCTCTCAGGAACGAGAAGTTGGCACGCTGGATGGAATGATGGTAGCTCCAATCAACAGGCTTGCGGTGATACTTGGAAAAACCCTTGCCCAGATGGCTCGTGGCATACTTCAGGGGACTCTGATACTTGTCTTGGCTATACTATTGTTCGGCGTCACTGTTCACGGAAACATACTGTTGGTGTTTGCTTTGCTGTTGTTAGGTGTGTTCAGCTTTGTTGGCTTAGGCGTTGTGTTAACATCCTTTGCCAAGGACCAAGAAACAGCAGTGATGATGATGACCACAATAATGTTCCCAATGATGTTCCTTAGCGGCGTCTTCTTCCCGATCGAGCAGATGCCATGGTTCATGCAAAGCATCTCAAAAGTGCTGCCGCTAACCTACGTCGCCGACTCCCTACGAAAAGTGATGGTCCTTGGAGCAGATATACCCGCATTAGCCACCGAACTCTCAATCCTGATAGTATTTGGAGTAATCATGATCGCAATAGCAGTGCCAGTCTTCAAAAGAGCAATGACCCGCTAACAAATTACGGGCAATTCAACAAACCCATTTTTCTCTTTTTTGTACTTTACACTGTTTTCTTTGACAGCTAGACAGAACGAAGAACTACAGCACCTAGACTAGTTTTCAGTAGCCAAATTACAAAAAAGTAAAACGAAAAAGGTGTTGAAGAGAGGTATCCAGCGTTTTTGCTGAATGCCTGTTTTTGGGTTTGTTGTTGTGTTTATGCTGTGTCGATGTATTTGCTTGCTTTGGGTATTTCTTCGGGCAGTCCTCGTCGTTTGCGTATGCTGGCTATAACTTCCATAGATATGCTTTCTGGGACTTTTTCCCAGTGATCGAACTGTGTCTGCCAGAATGCGTGACCAGAAGTCGCGCCTCTCATGTCGGCGGAGAGACCGAAAGTTTCAGAGACTGGAATGAATCCTTGGACGTTGGTTACAGGTCCCTTCTGTTCTGAGGATGTTACTCTTCCTCTCTTTCTTGTTATTAGTCCTGTTACGTCGCCGACGAACTGGTGTGGAACTGAAACGCCGATTTTGTAGATGGGTTCGATTAAGACTGGTTTAGCTGTAAGGAATGAGCCCCAGAATGCTCTTTTCATGGCTGGCATAATCTGGGCTGGTCCACGGTGCACAGGGTCTTCGTGAAGTTTTGCGTCTAGGAGCGTTACTTTTAATCCTCTTATTGGTTCATCACAGAGGGGACCGTTTTTGGCTGCCCATCTGAAGCCTGAGTTAACTGTCTCTTTTACTTCTCTGAGGTATTGGATACCTTTTGTCATGTCTACCAGAATGTTTCTGTGTTCTTCTAGAGCCCACACGTTTTTGGCTTCTTGAGCCGACCATCCTGCCTCCTCACGGAGAGTTTCGTTAATTCGCTTGTTTCCCATTGCTTCAAAGAGGGCACCCTTCTCCATCAAGTCAATAACCTTTGGGTCAAGAGGCTCCACTTGAATCCAGAATCTGCTGTGCTTGTTGGGGCTCTTCGCCATCGCCACTACACCCTGTGTAGCTGCAGTTTCCCTGTAGACTACCAGCGGCTGAGATGTTATGAGTTCTAAGCCTCCGCCATACTCCTTAAGGAACTTGACGGCAATCTCAAGGTGAAGTTCACCCATTCCGCTGAGAAGATATTCACCTGTTTCTTTGTTGATTTTTGTAACCAAGTTCGGGTCGTCGATGGCTAACCGGTCCATCAATTCGATGAGGCGCGGTAGCTCACGGGGATGTTTAGGTTCGATGGCAATGGTGATGACTGGCTCAGAAACATACTGTATGTTTTCAAAGGGAACCATAGCATCCTTATTGTCCATGCTTACAAGGGTTTCTCCTGCCCTAGCAAGATCCAATCCGAGGACGGCAGCTATGTTTCCGGCGCCTATGCTGCCAACAACTTCTCGGTATGCGCCCATATACATGGAGACCTGCTGAACACGGTAATCTTTCTTGGCGCCCACCAAATAAACTCGGTCGCCCTCATTGATGCAGCCTGAGAAGCAGCGTCCTGTCGCAACCAGTCCAGCGTGAGGGTCCATCATGGCTGAAGTCAAACAGATTACTGTGGGTCCATTCTCGTCACAGTTAATCATAGCCTTTCCAATCTTGGAGTCCGCCTCGCCTTTCCAGACTTTTGGAACACGATACTTCTGGGCTGTTACAGGGTTTGGTAGATTTTTGACAGCCATGTCCAGTATTGCGTTGTGAAGGGGAACTGTTTCGGCAAGTTGTTCCTCTGTTCCATTATGGTATGCGTCCACAACGTCGCTGAATTTAATTCCTTTCTGTTGGGCTATGTCGAGGGTGAAGCCCCATTTGTGAAGGGCAGAGCCGAAGGCTACTGTTCCTTTAGTTGCGTCAACTTTCCAGTGGTCTCTGTGGTCTTTTTCGCCGTACAATGAAATCAGGTTGTTGAAGTCCCTGATTATTCTGAGAAGCTTTGTTTGCATCTGGTCTGCACTAAGTTTGAGTTCTTTAATTAGACGGTCAACCTTGTTGATGAAAAGAACAGGTTTCACACGCTCGTTAAGGGCTTGGCGGGTGACAGTTTCTGTTTGAACCATCACCTCTTCAACGGCGTCTACAACTACGACGGCTCCGTCAATGGCTCTTAGGGCACGTGTTACTTTACCTGTGAAGTCTACGTGTCCAGGCGTGTCTATGAGGTTGACTACGTGTGACTTGTTATCGATTTCGTGGAGGAGGGAGATGTTTGCTGTTTTGATGGTTATTCCTCGTTTCTGTTCCTCCTCAAGGTAGTCTAATGCTCTTGCGGCTCCCGCAATTTTCGGTGACAGGAGACCCGCTTCGGCTAAAAGGGAATCAGACATGGTTGTTTTGCCGTGATCTATGTGGGCAATGATGCCGATGTCTCTGATGTCTTCTTTTTTGCTCATGAGCTTTACGATGTCTTGTGTCTGCCTGAATTTTGGCACTTTAATGATTCTCCTGATTGTTAATGGACAGCAAGCTAGAAGAAAAGCTAGCCTATTAACCTTACGATATGGGGCTGTGGCAGTGCTAATGAATGGTTTTTCTTTCGCTGCCAAATCATACTAAAAAGAACAAAGTCCAACTTATCCATGGAATAAAAATCAGGGGTATATATACAGGGTTCATAAATCGTTTATTTCTAGAAACTAATCGGAGAGTATGGAACCAACTTACTTCTTTTACCTAATTATGCCTCTAGCTCTCCTAGTGGTGTTTCTTGTAGGCATAATACTGTACTATTCGAGAAAGGAAGAAGACGAATACGAAAAAGAAGTAAAGAAACTCAGACAATTACTCCTTTCGGGAAAACTGGATAAAAAAAATTTTCTGAACACAAGAAGCAGAATAGAATACGAGAAGAACTTCAACACAGAATCAAAGAGGCTTCTCGATCTTCTGTCTGACGAAAAAATCGACGAACACACATATGTCCGATTAAGGCAAGTGCTTGAAAAAACATACCAAGACAGACTTGACAAACTCGACATAGACACAGACGAAGACCACAAGAACGAAACCGTCAATGCTTCTGAACAACAACTATAGAAAAACAAAATAGCCCTTTTCACACCTCTTCTTGCAAGAGTTGATCATCCAGTGAAGATTGAAACACAGGACAGCTTTAAGCACAAAATGGTAGAAATTAAAGCAAGAGTTGGCGACCACGAACTTTTGAGAAAAAAGCTTTCTACTCTTGGAGCTGAACACATAGGAACTTTTCAGCAGTCAGACCTCTACTTCAAGGTGCCGGAAGGAAGATTGAAACTAAGAGAAGTAGATGCAAACAGCACTGTGGAGCTGATCTATTATGATAGAGAGAACATTGCGGGACCGAAAAGCGATGACGCCTTTATTCTTCGGGTTCAAGAATCTGGAGAGCTGAAGAAGATTCTGAAGAAGATATTGACGCCCCTTATTGTCGTAGACAAGGTCAGGGAGATTTACATGTATTGTGGAATCCAGATTCACTTGGACACTGTTAAGAAACTTGCCAAATTCATTGAACTCGAAAAACAGACTGATGACAATCCAGAGGCGATTGAAAAAGGTCGGTTGGCTCTGAAGAAGCTGATGGAAAAGCTTGAAATTGACCCAAGCAAGCTTGAATCACATTCATACAGCGACCTCCTTCAAGCATAAAATTAGCTACACGAAAGATTTAGCGAAAAAAGTTTATTTTCAATAATATTCTGCTATTAGGAGCCTAATAGAGGTACATTGTTGAAAGCAGTCTTTTTTCTGTTTTTTCCAGAGAAAGGTTAGTGGTTGTTTTTTAGGAGTTTGATGGCAGCCATTTTTGCTCCGATTTCTGCGAGACTCCTGTTTTCTCCGCTTCCTACGATGATGACGTCGTTTTCTTCAGGTTTTAACTGTGTTACTAGCTTGTCATGTAATTTGGGCATGCTTTCGGAAAGATTCTCTTCTCCATGAGGCAACGCCAACTTACTGCTGGAAAAAACCAGAGTAGTTGCTCCTGATGCTCCACTCTTAATTGCAGCGTCTCTCTGTTCCATGCCGCTCCCTATTGCTTGAGCTGCGTCCCGTACAAGAACCGCAATGTTGAAGGCTCCAACCGTCAGGGGACTGCTGGGAACATCAACGCCCTCGCTGAGTTTGCTTCTTAAGTCAGAGAACAGCTTCTTTCCCTCTCCGGAGAAGGAGATTCCACTTCTTGAACTTTGAGTTACGCCCTCATTCTTCAGGTGCTTCAGAAGGGTACGGGTTGTGCCTTCCCCTAACCCAACTTCTTTGGAAAGCCTTATTCTGCCCACAGTTTCGTATTTGCCAATCAGTTCCAGCGCCTTAACCACATGAGCCTCATTGAATGCTGGCGCTGGTCCAGGAGCAATCTTTTTCATAACTCGCTCAATTACCTCTAGTAGCTTCAACGGCGAATCCCCAACGCGCAGTAACCTATTACAAGAATTTGTTTATAACAATAACCTAAAAATAGAAAGACGCCAGCTGGAAGCTCTTTGCCACAATGGAGCGGCACCAAAGTTTGATAAAACAGCAGAACAAACATTTACTGACTCAAAAATGAGGGAGCGTGAAAAACCTTCACAAAGGCCATTCTCGTAACCGGCACTCCCGGCGTAGGAAAAACCACAATCGCCCAAAAGTTAGCATCAAAACTGGACGCCAAATACTTAGGCATAACAGAACTGGTTAAGAAACAGCAGCTCTTCACCAGAGTCGATGAAGAAAGAGACACCCTAATAGCAGACACAGAAAAAGTTTCGGAACATCTGGAAAAAATTCTAGCCAACACAAAAACCACAACCGTAATCGAGGGCCACTACGCCGTGGATGTTGTACCAACAAAGTACGTAAACGCCATCTTTGTTCTCAGACGCGACCCCCGCCAACTCAAGGCTGTGTTAGAGGGGCGTGGCTATGATTCGAAGAAAGTGTGGGAGAACCTAACCGCAGAAATACTGGATGTCTGCCTCTGGGACGCCCTGTCAGTTTATGGTTCCGACAAAGTCTGTGAAATCGACGTAAGCGGCAAAACCATAGAAACAGTAGTAGAAGAAGTAATTCAGGTGCTTGAAAAAAGAGAAGACTGCAGACAGGGAACAGTTGATTGGCTAAAGAAACTGGAAAATGACGGACAACTAGAAGAGTTCCTGAAAAATATGACTTAACCCAGCAACCTCAAAATCTGCTGCTTCGACAACAACGTAATGCCCCGACGATTAGCATAGGCTTTAGCATGACCACTAAACTTTTCAGAAATAATGATAGGCTTAGGAAAACCCACATCCTCCGCAGCCTTATCAATATTAATCACTATGTTAACGCCAACAGTCCTGTTCCAATCCCTAATCCAAACAGAACGCTTCTCCCTGCCACGCCGAATAATCAAATCAAACTTCCGCGAAACCCCAGACTCACCCTCCAGAACAGCATCCTTCTCCGTTTGATAACCATTCTGCCTAAAATACTTCGCAGCAAGATTCGCCAAGGAAAGCCGACTCATTTACCCGCATCCTCTTAAAGCATTTAAGCCATAGGAAGAAAAAGCTTTTCCCTCCAAGGAAGTGCACCAAGTGTATGTGATAGTTGTCTGTTACGGTTGTGGACGATTTTTGCTGGCTACGGGCAACCAGAAGACTAAACGCTGCCCATACTGTTCAGCTCGATTAACGCTGGTTAAAGCAAAAAAGGTTGCTAGTGCGAAGACTGCTCAAGAAGCTTCGGACTATATTCGTGCGTTAAAGGGGAGGAAAGGGTGTGCTGAATAGATGAAATGGGTAATCTGTTCTGTTCGATTGATTTTTTTGGTTGTTGTTGAAGGGCGATAACTAAAAACAATATTGTTTAGTAAGACAGAAGATTTAATATGGTATGTAGTCCTTATCTTATTAACACAGAGGGCACACAATGAAAGACATAACAACGAATATAGCATATATAATTCTCTTCGTAGGTATCGGTTTGCTTGCTTTCACATTCATAAGCGCCTACATATTCCTCATCAACGACCCCGCCATCACAGGATCATCCAACCTAGTAGACGCCTTCGGCAGCGCTCTAGCTCCCCTCATCGGAGCATCCATTCGAATAATGTACCTCGGCATTATGGGATGGATAGGCGCAGGGCTAACAGCACGGGGAATACAGCTTATCATACAACTTAAACGTCTAGCAGCTCCTCAACCCCAACCAAGACCTAGTCCAGTTATCAACCAAACAGAACCCCCCCGAACCACAAAAGGAACAAAAGTTCTCGTTCAAGCGAGCCAAAAGTGAAGGAAAATTAGATGAAGATAGCTACACGCATGCTCACCGTAGCCACAATCATACTGTGGGTAGTGATACTCTTCTTTTCAGTCACTGCAGTATATTCAGTGATGAACGTGGGCGTGAACATTGGAGAAGCTCAAATGCTTCCCACCAGCAGCGGCATCAAATTTTCTTTGCCGTTCTCCATAAACAACAATGGTTACTACGAAATAGCTGACTTGAACCTGACAACCCGCGTCACAGACCCGGATGGAGCAGTGCTGGATTTGACAGAAACCCTTGTCGACTCGGTACCCCAAGGCGAAACCGTTAACGCGTCTCACACAATTGAGGTAGACCTAGACGACATACTGTCAATGGATCATCTGACCCTCATGCTGAACGACAGCAACTTCACTGTAGAAATCTTTGCAGGACTCAGCTTTGCTCGAGCTGTCCCAGTGCAGCTTTCAACAAACGTGTCACTGCCTTGGGGCGCACCCTTTGCCGACTTCTCTGTTGGAGAACTCTCAGTTTCCCAGTATAACAGCAGCCACATCGAAGCGGCAATACCCGTAAGCTTTGAAAATCATGCCATCATCGACATTACAGGAACATTGAAAATGGAACTCTACAGCAGTTCAGAGGAGCGTATAGCCTCTGGCGTTACCGACATCAATGTGGCATCTTACCAGAGTTTTGGGGACAGCATTCGCCTTTACGCGAGACCGCAGGATGCAACAAAGCTGGCGGGCAGTGGAAGGGTGCACATACTTTTCGAGACATCTCTCTTTACTGTGGATTGGTGGGAGCATTATGGTTGAGTTAGATTCGAATTTTATTATGAATACAGTGTTCCCGAGAGTCATGAAGGCTGCTCTAATGGGCGCATTAACGATTATGGTAGTCTATTACCTGCCTTTGTCGCTTCTCCCCAATAACATACCCCAAAACATAATTCCTTTTGATTATAGAGCCCAGCTTTTCCAGTTCGCATTGATATCCGTCTTCTTTGCAGTAGCAGGACAACTCTTCGCCAAGACCGTTATAGGGCACGGCTTCGGCATAGCAAAAGCCATTGTCATAATTGCCTACTTCATGGTTGTCTCAAACGGTGGCATGTTCAGTTTGTCAGTACCAGTAGGAGATTTTACGTTAAATTTGACAGTTGATATCACCATCATTCTGCTGATGGTTATCGCAGTGAATCTGCTGAGCATAGCAAAGAATCTTCTTGGAGCCATAAACATTCTTACCGAAAAGTCTACTGACATCGACCTCAACTAAACAAGAAGAACAGCAGGGTTACGATTATGGCTGCATTAAAAAAATCGCTAATCGTCTCTTTATTGATAGCTCTACTGACATTGGTGGCTCTTGCTTGTCCCGTATTTTCTATAACAACCGTTAACGAAAAAACGTATGTAACGCCTGTTTACCAGAAGGGCATGTCTTTTTCAACTTGGTCCCCTGACGCTTTTGGCAGCTCAGAATCTGACGAATCTCTGTCTCTTTTAGCTGAGACGAATACGGAATGGATAGCGCTCTGTCTCTCATGGCTTCAAAGCAACACAACTTCCCATGACATCAACCCAGACCCTAACCGCACACCAACCATGGACTCAATTGAACATGCCATAGCAGAAGCCCACCGTTTAGGTCTCAAGGTTATGTTGAAGCCCATGGTTGACACATATGAAGAGGAAAAAACCCAAGGATACGCAACCGTATGGAGAGGCGAAATTCAACCCTCCACTGAATGGTTTGCAGCCTATTCAGATTTCATCAACTTTTTCGCCGAATTTGCTGAAGAAAATGATGTGGACCTTTTTTCGGTTGGATGCGAATTCAAGGCAACAACTGGCGAGAAAATGCAGTGGGAACAGGTGATTTCTGGGGTAAGGGCACGTTACTCTGGTCCCATAACGTATGCTGCTGACTGGACCAACTACAAGAACATTGAATGGTGGGACTCTGTGGATTATGTGGGAATAGACGCCTATTTTCTGTTATCCATCTTCAATAATGACCCCACCTTACAGGAACTGAAGAATGCGTGGAATAGCTACGCAGACGAGATTGAAACATGGCTCTCAACAGTAAACAAGCCAGTAATCTTCACGGAAATCGGTTATCGAAGCGGCGACGGAACAAACGCGGCACCCTCCAACTACTGGAGCAACATGGCTGTTGATCTTCAGGAGCAGAGGGACTGTTATGAAGCCGCCTTTCAGGCACTTTGGAATAGAAATTGGTTCTATGGCTTCTACTGGTGGACATGGACCCATGAACCCACAGACGGAGGACCAAACGATTCGTCACATACACCACAAAATAAGCCTGCCCAAGACGTCGTCACCCAATGGTACTCTAAGACTCGGCAGGTTGCGGTCATAGACCAAACTTACACAAGCGCCACAAAATGCAGTGTCAACGAAGCACAGTCTGTAGGTTTTCACGTTAGATGGGAACATGACGGCGCCAATGTTGTTGATGCAAGAATCTACGTAAACGGAACAGAGCACGTGACGAACAGCAGCGGATGGACCATCTTCACCGCAACATATTACACGGTGGGCAAACGTTCATGGCTGGTCACAGGCTTACAGCATACTGAAGCAACAGGATACACGGTCGCAGTTGAAGCCCCCAGCATAGTTTGGGACAAAGTTTCTTTTGAAACAGAAGTTGACTCAGCCTCATTTGGAGTCTCCAGAGTGAGAGTGAAGATTGCTTACGCTTACGACGGAACCTCAGTGACGGGCGCAACCATTGTCGTGAACGGAAACTCATGCGAAGAAATCGAGGCTGGTGTTTATGAAACAGAGATAGCTTCATGGAGTCCCTTCGAGCAGTTGACAGTAACGGCAGACGCGGACGGCTTACTTGACGAAACTTGGACAACATCAACATTCCACGTAATGAATACTGTCTTGTATATTGCATTGGCTGTAGCAGCAATTATTTTGGTCGTGTTTCTGTTGAAAAGGCTACGCCACAACCAAACCACAGAACAGATGGACTGAACGTTTGTTAGATTAATGTGAGTGTGAACTTTTTTTGGAAAGTTGTGCTGTGCAGAAAAATTCAGAAAAAACATTTTTTTCAACAATGTACTGCTATTTGAAGCCTAATAGGAACCTAATAGCAGTCACAGAAGTGTGAACCTTTTGAGCTGGAAGTTAAAATTTAACCCCAAACCCAAACAACTTCCACGACGACTAGTGTAGTGACTGACACATAAGATATGAATGTTAGTTTGCAAATAATTCTTATCTATTGTGCGTGCAATAGACTTGGCCATTCTGATTTCCAAAGAATCCAGAAAAAATGGAAACAACATGTCTTAATTACACGGAGGGGCAATTTCGTTGGCCCAATTCTCGGCCTCACTTTCATCACTAGGATTTGATGTATCACAGTCACCACCTCGCTCAGCCTTTTGTAAAACATGTTTAAATTCATGAGCAATTGTATTGTAAATCTCTGACCTTGTCTTATCAACGTGTGCACGACAGTAAATGTAAATTTCATATTTATACCCTCGAGAACGTTCAACAATATCGTCATAGCAGAGGGTCTGACCATACGTCATTTCTCCATTCTCATCAATTGGAGGTTCTTCATTAGAACCCCATAAGCGTACATCATCAAGTTCTAAACCTGACGAGCCCCCGTAACTTCTAATGAGCCAATCAAGATAATACCTATACTCGGGCACATCATTTAATCTCGATTGTTGATTACAATCATTAAAATCTTCTGAAGTGAGAGTGTCACACCAAGCCTCATCAGAGGCCTCCCAAGTTACACCGACTGTCGTTCTTGTACTAACAACCTTACCTGGCCAAGCATTTCTTTGCCTCACACACCAACTACCCCCATTTTCACATCTCCAACAACACTTAGGGTTAGGAATATATCCCGTATCTATCTCCCCATTAACTCGCTTAACTAGCCATATTGCCGATAGACACTCATCCCCTTCAAACATTCCCATACATTGAAAATTCTCTGATTCGGGAGTGTCAGCAAATTCATATTGATACACTATATAAGCTCTAGTGAAAGATGGAACTAAGGTAGTCGATGATGAAGAGTCAGAAGGCCAAAAAAACCACACTCCCAACACTATGACTCCAATTATCAGCCCAAGTCCGATAATTCTCAATACCATAATTACTGCTTTCTTCTCTGTTAAAAATAAAAATTTTTCCATATGTGCGTGACTATTCATAGGTTTGGGGTTAAAATTTAAGGCACACGCTTTCCACTATTACTTAGGGGTGAATAATGAGCAGGCAGTGGGAAGACCTGATTCAGCAACTGGTTAGAAGCGGAATTCTCCGGTCACCTAAGGTTATCGAGGCATTGCGGAGGGTGCCTCGGGAGCTGTTTCTTCCTGAGAACGTGAAGGCTAGTGCAGCAACAGACTGCCCCCTTCCTATAGGTTCAGGACAAACAGCCTCTGCTCCTCATATGGTATCTATAATGGATGAAGCCCTTGTGCTGAAAGTGGGACACAAGGTCCTAGAGGTGGGCGGCGGTTCAGGATGGCACGCCTCAACCATAGCCGAAATTGTAGCGCCCTCAGATGCACCCAAAGAAAGCTGGGGACACGTTTACACAACAGAAAGAATAGCCGAGTTAGCTGCCTTCGCCAAACAAAACATCACAAAGGCTGGGTACGGAGACAGAGTTACCGTAATACATCAGGACGGAACATTGGGTTATCCAGAAGAATCACCCTATGACCGTATCCTAGTTGCCGCGGCAGGTCCAACAGTTCCCAAACCATTAATCGACCAGCTAAAAGAGGGAGGAGTGCTTCTTGTTCCGGTGGGAGGCGCCCAGTATTACCAGACCTTGGTTAGAGTCAGAAAAATGGGCGAAAAAATTGTTGAAGAAAACCTTGGCGGCGTCGCCTTCGTTCCCCTAATCGGCAAACACGGCTTCCAACCGTAACAGGACATTAGCCGAACCATGATTCAAGGGTTCTTTTGCTTTTTGCTTCTTTCATTCCAGCAGTCATTCTGTTTAATGCTCTGCGTACCCTGTCCTCGGAAAAGTCTCTTTCGCGGCAAAGAAAATCCACCACACCCTCGACGTTGGGTTCAGTCCATTCCAGCTTGTAATTGTCCGTAACTTTTGGGTTAAGGAAGATTTCCCGTATTCTTTTTGGTTCAACAGGAAACTCGGCATCCTCCATCTCCGTCAACGCCTCTTCGATGTTTCCATGCTTCTTTATCAGCTTCAATGCAGTCTTGGGTCCGACGCCCTTCACGCCATCAGGATTAAAGTCCGTGCCCACAAGCATCGCAACATCAATGAGTTGCTCCCGGGTAATCTCCAGTTCCTTTAGAACATGCTCCAGCTTCATAATCTCAGGCACAACCTCCACGTAAACACGCTTTCTTGGAAGCTTCCGCCTACCACTAATAGTAACGTTTCTTACAAGAGCAGTTGCACCAAAGAGGAGACTATCGTAATCTTGGCTACCACAGTAGTCAGCTGCTCCCTTCCTTGTCAAATAGGCGGCTTGGGCTTCGCCCTCTGACGGCGCTTGAATCCATGGCACACCCAATTCAGTAAGGAGCCGTTTCGAGTCTTCGGGCATGTAATCCTTGAGCTTAGAGGTCATCTGGGCGTAGCTTCGAGCCTGCTCCACTTTTCCCTCTTTCAAGGCTTTTTCATACTTGACTAAAGCCTCAGCCTTGACTTTGGCGCGGCGTTTAATCTCCACCTCTTTAAGGGTCGGCGGAGCCCCATCAAAAACGTAGGCAACCTTAACGCCTTTTTCAACCAAGTTAACTGTCCTATAAAACAATCCGCTCAAATGGCTGGTTATCCTGCCCGAACGGTCTTTCAGTGGTGTGCCGTCTGGCTGACGGATAATCGCAAGAAACTGGTAGAGGGCATTATAGGCGTCGATGGCTACAGACTTTCCGCTCAGACTATTGAAATCAATCTTTGTTTTAGGCACCAGAGCTCTGAAATTTACACCCAAGTTCTGCGCCACCAGATACCGGTTAAAGGACTGAGCCACAAAAAGTCTTAGAGACCTACTCTTTTGGGCTCTCCGTTAGTTCAACTCTTCTTTTCCCTTTGGTGTGGGCTGACACATATACTCTTCCCTCAATCTCCATCCGCAATAAAGTCCTGTTCAATTCATTGAACCCAACACCTTCATGAGTTCCCTTCAACAAATCAAACAACTCCACATCAGTCATTGGGCCCTTCCTTTCTAGAGTCTCCATTATCTGCGTATAGAGGGGATGAGACTTCCAAGTTTTCATCATTTAACATTCAACTCCAATATCGCTATGCCACTGGTGTCGTAGGCTTCTTCAACTGGCGAATATGCTTCATGAAGCCCTTATACCAAGTTTCCATGTTCGGCATTATAGAGGGACCAATCTTTTCAGCGGCTTTCCTGAAGTCACTGCCGTTAACCTCCTTAGCCTTTATGTCCCTCCGCAAAGCATTCAATCCAGCCTCCCTACAAAGGGCCTCAATGTCCGCGCCAGAATACTTCTTTGTCAACATAACTAACTGAGACAAATCCACATCCTTCGCCAACGGCATGCCCTTGGTGTAGATTTTGAAGATGGCTAACCTACTCTCCTTGTCAGGCTCTGGAACGTAAATCAAACGATCGAACCGCCCTGGCCGAAGAATCGCAGGATCCACAATATCAGGTCTGTTGGTTGCAGCGATAATAACAACATCCTCCAGAGAGACGAGACCATCCATCTCAGTTAATAATTGGCTGATAACCCGCTCTGTGACTCCGCTGTCAGCGTAACCCATTCCCCTTCCAGGAACTAGAGAGTCAAACTCGTCAAAGAATATGACAGCAGGCGAAGCCATCCTTGCCTTCCGGAAAACCTCACGTATGGCTTTCTCTGATTCGCCTACCCACTTGGAAAAGACTTCTGGACCTTTTATTGTTATGAAGTTCGCTTCACTTTCTGTGGAAACTGCCCTAGCCAGCAACGTTTTTCCACATCCTGGAGGCCCATAGAGCAGGATGCCTTTTGGGGGTCGTATTCCCATGCGAGTGAAGACGCCGGGGTTCTTGAGGGGCCACTCCACAGCCTCTTTAAGGTCCTCTTTTACTTCAGCCAAACCGCCAACGTCTGTCCAGCGAACTGTGGGCACTTCTATGTAGACTTCCCTCATGGCTGTTGGCGTGATTTCTCTGTAGGCTGCTAAGAAGTCTTCCATGCGAACTTCCATCTTTTCTAGAACACTAGGAGGGATACGTTCGTCCTCAAGGTTTATTTCGGGCAGGTATCTGCGTAATGCTTTCATGGCTGTTTCGCGACCTAGAGAGGACAGGTCTGCTCCTGTGTAACCGTGAGTCATTTTGGCGAGTTTCTTTAGGTCTACGTCTTCTTTCAGGGGCATTCCTCTGGTGTGAATCTGCGTTATTTCGTATCGTCCCTTTTTGTCGGGTACGCCAATCTCGATTTCGCGGTCGAATCTTCCAGGTCTTCTCAAAGCTGGGTCAAGGGCTTCTGGCCTGTTTGTTGCGCCTATGACAATGAGGTAGCCTCTTCCTGACAGTCCATCCATCAAGGCGAGAAGCTGAGCCACAACACGTCTCTCCACTTCGCCAGTCACCTCTTCTCTTTTTGGGGCGATGGCGTCAAGCTCGTCGATGAAGATGATGCTGGGGGCGTTCTTTTGAGCCTGCTGGAACATTTCACGGAGTCTCGCCTCTGACTCGCCGTAAAACTTGCTCATTATCTCTGGACCGTTTATAGAATAGAAGTTAGCTTCTGACTCGTTTGCGACCGCTCGTGCTAGAAGAGTTTTGCCGCATCCAGGAGGTCCATGTAGTAAGACTCCTTTTGGAGGGTCTATTCCAAGCCTTTGGAAGAGTTCAGGGTGCCGTAGGGGCAGTTCAACCATTTCCCTTATCCGCTGGATCTCCTCGTGGAGTCCTCCTATGTCCTCGTATGTGGTGCGAGGCACACCTTTGGTTTCAGGAGCGGGTTCAGCCATTATCTGGACGGTTGTGCCGTGACCTATTCTCACGATTCCGTGGGGACGTGACTTAGTTACTCTGAAGGGTATGGCATGACCTAGCATCATGACTAGGGTGGTGTCTCCCTCCACAAAGGTTCTTTCCATAAGCCTGTTCTTCACGAAGTTAGTGAAGTCGTCATCCACATTCAGTTTCATGTCTATGGGCGCTAACACAACGGTTGTGGCGTTGGTTACCTTTGCTGGCCGAATTACGACTAATTCGTGCATTGCCACTCCAGCGTTTTTGCGGGTGAATCCGTCGATTCTGATGATTTCTCTGTTTTGGTCTTCAGAGTAGGCTGGCCAAGCTATGGCTGCAGTGCTTCTTTTTCCAACAATTTCGATTACGTCGCCCGCTGAGATGCCAAGTTTTTGCATGGTCTGCTGGTCGATTCGAGCGATTCCTCGATAAACGTCCCGTTGTCTTGCGTCTTCAACTCTAAGCTGAACTTCGCTCATTTACTTAACTTCCTATATGTGTGATTGTGAAGCTCCACGTTTTTCGTGGGAGGCTATTCATATTTAAACTTTGACGAACTAGAGTCTAGTTACCCCTAACGTGTGTATTTGACCGACTTCTTCAAGGTCCATGATTAGTTTCTCTGTTTCGTCAACAATTCCGTCTCTTTCTGGCAGAACCATGTTAACTTTCAGTGCAGAGAGACCGAAAGCTATGGGCTCTTCAGCGAAGCGTTGAATAGCAGCAACGTTTGCTAGTTGCTTCTTGAGTTTTTCTTTCAACATTTCAAGGTCAACTGTTGATTCAGACGGAAGAATTTTGTAGGCAATCACTATCTTTCCCATATTATTTTTCTCTCCTAAATTCTCGTTAACGTATTTTTGTCACATTATGAAGGTAGACCTTGCGCTGTGATGATGTGAACTAGCAAGCTAGACGAAAAGCTGACCTATTAACCTTACTATGCACGACTCTGAGACAACAATCAGTAACTTCACTCAAAAAGATTATACGATATGCAGTCTGCTGACAATAACCCGTACATGAAATTGTGTATGAAAAGTTGTTCTAACTAACTAGAACTGCACATGCCCTGTTTTTGGTGAAACTTTAGCCCAAAACCTTGTTCTATTGTAGCGAGCAGGCTAGTGCAAATGGGCGTATGCCGTGAATTCTTGCTAATTCGATATAGTTTATGAACTCTAGGCTCTCTTGAGTGTGGAGTTGTGGCTGAAGATAACCCATCTTAGTGAATAAGCTCTTCATGATCTTGATCTCTAATAGTTTTGCTCCCAATCCAAAAATGCCCTCGATTGCTTCTGTAAAATCTTCAATTCTGTAGGGGATGTCTTGTTTACTGATTTTGTACTCTTTTTCTAAATGGAAATAGATTGTCCGTTTCCCGGATTCTCCTAGCCAAGAGAAGCTTTCATCTATTGCTTCCAGCAGAAATTTCTCAAAATTCATTGTTCACCCACTTCAAGGTTTGGTCTGTAGAGACCGTTTTTGGTCCGTAATGCCTTGTTGTTCGAGGATGTTGATTTTGTGGGTTTCCTGCAGTTGCTTTGAAGTGTGTTTTGTATAGGTACCAATTTGTAGTAAAAACTCCCATCATTTATCACCTCTTGTTTTTTTGTTCAATTGTTGTTTTGTTTTACTCTAATACATATATGATGTCTTGTTACTTAATATACAGCTTATTTCTTGTGAGAATATATATCGAAAAACGAAATATGTCACAAAAAGTACATATAAAAGCCCACAGCAATTGAACAACATTATTATTTCTTTCTGCAGTCGTTATATCCAATGACCGAATATTTACTGCATTCCGAAATAAAACACTGGTACAAGACTCCAGAAGACAAACTTGAAACTAAAGTAGACGATTACATAATTGACGTTCTCAGAGACAGCCTTCTAATCGAAATCCAGACAGGAAACTTTTCCGCCATCAAAAAGAAACTAACAAAACTGCTTCATAACAACAATCAGGTTCGATTAGTGTATCCTATAGCTAAACTGAAATGGATAGTTTACGTATCCCAGTCAGGAGAGTTTGTTAGAAGGAGAAAGTCTCCCAAGAAGGGCAAATTAATTGACCTATTCTATGAGCTGGTTCATGCCCCCAGCCTGATTAGAGACAGGAACTTTTCTCTTGAAGTTTTGCTCATAGAAGAAGAGGAAGTGAGATGTAAGGATGGCAGAGGAAGCTGGAGGAGAAGAGGAGTCAGCGTAAAAGACCGAAAGCTGTTGAATGTGTTTGATAGAATTGTTTTCGAGAATAGCCAAGATTTCCTCAAGTTTTTACCTCCAGACTGGGATGGACCTTTCACGAACAAACTTTTGGCTTCGAAACTGGGAATTTCTGTTACACTAGCCCAGAAAATCACCTATTGCCTCAGAAAAATGGGTGCAATATCGATTGCTGGCAAGAAAAGGAATCAACTGTTGTTCCAAGTGTCCTAGAATTGATCCCATGCACAAACGGTCATCAGATTTGTGCCCGGGAGAACTGAAAGGTACCTAATACAATCATCAAAACGTCGAAGACTTTTGTCAGCGCCTTGACTTCGATGGTGTTGATTCTTTAAGCCTCCATTAGGTAGCTAACAATCATGAAGATAAGAACATGCTTTTATTGTAAAAAATGATTTGGGTTTAAAGCTAAAATTTCAGCTCTGAACCTGAAGTGTCAAAAAAATTTGCTATTCTACAGAAAAAAAGGTTGGAGGAGTGATTGTTGGTTTATTGCTTTTCCTCTAATTTTTTGAATCCTAGCAGTATCAGAATCACGCCACAGCCTATTTCTGCCAAGCTCCAAAGACCATCAACGATTACGTCAAGCAGATCCGCGTGCCCTTCGGCAATCCAAATGAAGCTGCTTATTGCACTGAAGATGAAGGTAATAGCCCACAGTATCAAGAAGTAGCCGATGAGTTCGTTCTTTGAGAAGCCACTAGCAAAATTATTTATTGGGTCTCCCATTCTTTTCCTCTCCTTAGGTCCTTCATCAGCAAAAGTACTATATTAGATTTTAACTTCAGGACAAAAAGGAGCTATTTTTCGATTACTTCTTTTACCAAGTCCTTGTTGTCTTTCAGCCAGTTAATGATTACCTCTTTGTTTTTGTCCAGCATGTTCTCTGCCATTCCGGCAACCATGGGAGGTAATGTTTTGCCTATTTCTGTCTTAAGTTTGGAAATCAATTCGTCTTCTGCGTTCATTTTCTCAACTCCGTTGCACCCTAAATTAAACTGCACAAAATAAGCTGTTTAGTTATTTTTAGCGTTTTCGGGTAGAGCGACGTTTTGATTTAAAGCGTCCAACCAGCCTGCGTCCTGTAGCCGCATCCATGAAGATTGAGCGCTTCTTATTCTTTTTCTTATGTTTCACCTTAAGAGTCCAAACAGGCAACAACACAAGCTCAGAGTAGACTGCCTTGACGCCCAAAGTCAACTTCAACTTCGAGTAGATTTTTTTCCTCCCAATCTTCACCTTAGGAATTCTAGGTATTTCTTTTGGAAGTCTAGGAATAAAGGTGATATCATCGTCATCATCGAAATCTTTGAGTTTTTCAGCACTCTTTGTCATCACAGTATGAAACAACATTGCACCTCGCTCAAGAGAAATCAAGGCGCCAGTGGTTGCGCTGACGTAGTATGTGTCAACTTCCTCCTTGCTGAAAAACAGCAGACGCTTTGCCTCACGGGTTGCTGAAACCTTCCAGATGGGCATGTACGAAAAGGTTGCGTCATAAAATTCTTCTTTCTTGATGAAGAGCCCGCCTTCAAGCCATGATTTAGCTCGGTTGAATGCCTCTACCTGAGTTATTCTCGTGGGAATCGCCAAAACCTCTCCCAAAACGTTTTTGGAGGGCTCAAAACCGAATTTTGACAACCAATACAGATACTCTTCGTCGCCTCTAACTCGGCTCCGCTTCACAACTTTTGATCTGACAAGGGAGTTAAGGGCTTTTTCAACATCGTTAACAATGGCACCCAGATTTTCTGCAACATATTCTGCCGAGACACTCTGCCTTACAGAATTCAAGAGCAGTTTGATTCTCTCAGCAAGAGTCTTCTCTGGAGGCGGAGCCGCCAAAACAGTCTGCACTGTCTCCTTTTTCTGCTCCTTCTCTGTTAGCTGGTACTTTGCGAAGAACTTTTTTGCTTCAGGCAAAATGGACGATGGAATGTCTTTCTCATCCAAGGTTAGATGGTCTGTCACTAGCCATCGAACCTGAAAATTCACCACATCATCATAAACGTCCGGAGACAGCATAAGGAATTCGCCTGTTCTGAGGCTCGGAAGCTTCTGCAGAACAGTTTCAGCATGGGTTGGGTCGATTGACTGGATTATCTGCTTTACCCGCGCAATGTCCTGTTGTGTCATCATGCGACCCAGACACCAAGTGTTAACCTGTGCAAGGGCTTTGTAGTCAATGTCGGTTATGTTCTGGGTGGCGGCTACAAGGCCAACTCCATATTTTCGTGCCTGCTTGAAAAGAAAGGCGTACGCCTCTTTTGGGGGCGGATTCCGTGGATAAGGCGGAATGTAGGGTGCAATCTCGTCTACGTAAAAAAGCAGCTGGACGTCCTCTGAGGGGTTCTTTAGCATCCAGCAGTAAAGTTCCCTGAGGAGTGTGGCGAGGAAGAACTGTTTGTCGTTTCTGGAGCTGAGAGTGTTCAGGTAGATGATGTTGAGGGGCACCTTTCCGTCGCTTCGATCCATGAACATGTCCATGTTGATTCGAACCCCCTTCTGAAACATTAGAGACGGAGTTCCCACAGTGAGAAACCTTAGTTTGCGGGCTATCTCTTGAGGCTCCTTCCGTGTGACAAAGCTCTGCAGCATCTCGACGATTTCTGAGGGCGGATTCAGCACCAGTTCAGCCATGTGGGCCATGTTCTTGATTGTTTCTCCTTTTCGCCACAGATTCTCCAGAAGCGTAAACAGGTATGCTTTGGCTCCTTTTCCAGCGTCTGAACCTAGATCATATCCAAGAAAGCTTGAGAGTGAAGTGGCAGTCAAGTCAAGAGCTAAGATTGCTTCCTCATGAGGAGTGTCCTTTGACGGAAACGAGAGGGGATTGACGCTGATGGGGATGCCTTTGCTGCTGGCAGGAGTGAATATTGCTATCCTCGCCTTCTCGAAAAACTCCTCCTGCATCGTCAGGGGGATTCCATGGCTCTCAATCTCTTCAGGGTTTCCTTTCAGGGCGAGGGAGGAGATGTCACCTTGGGGATCAACTATAACCACGGGGATGTCGTGACGAACAGCCTCTTCCATCAGGCATTTACAGAGGACTGTTTTGCCCGAGCCGCTGGCGCCTAAAGCCATCAAGTGGCGGTGAAGAGCTTCTGCAGGTAATTCAATTGGAGTTTCTGTTCCCCGTTCTTTGCCCAAGAAAAAAGACACGCTTGTTCTCCTCCCGTAAGGTTACTATCATCTTTTTTATTTATCTATCTCCATGTACTGAAGCAAGTTAACTGTTGGGTTTGAATTTTTGGGCAAATCTTACATACTTATTTGATTCAAATAGATGCTCTGATGTCCCTTTGGTTTGTCTTTGTGTAATGGTGTTGATGAAGGCAAATTGGCGGTTGACGGAAAAATAGTAATTTTGGCTGTTGTAGGCATAGTAGTTACCTTACTTTTTGCAACATTTATCATAGGCAACTTGCCGCATCTTCCAGAGACCAAAGAAGTTCCTCATGAAGGTAAATGGGGAATCTATGTTCTAGACTTGGAAACCGAGAAAACAGAACTCGTTTACTCTTCGGCAGACAAGATTTCGCGCATACGACTCAACAATGCTGGAGACACGCTGGCTTTCTATCATGAAGTAGGCAACAGCAGTGAATCCCCAGTGGAGGGTTCGTCCATAAACCTTTGTGAGGAGATTTGCAGTATAGGCGTTGAGGGAGAGAATTATAGACGTCTTACTTACAACGAGTTCTGCGATTTGGTTCCATGCTGGTCAGCTGACGATTCAAAGATGTTTTTCTTGTCTTTCCGTGAGACCTTGGACATATTTGTGATGGATGCTAACGGCGGCAACATACGTGAAGTTTATGATTCTGGCGGTCATGACAGCGACCTACACTGTTCAGGCGGTAAACTGGCTTTCACAAGAAACAGCCAAATATGGGTCATGAATGAGGACGGAACAGGGCTTGCTCAGGTTACGAATCCTCCTCGGGCAGGTGAATGGGGCAACGCTGCTTTGCCCTTCGGGGACTATGACCCAAACTTGAGTCCCGACGGGAACAAGATAGTTTTTGAACGACTAGATGATGATGCGACAACTCATGGTAACTACAACCTATATGTAATCAACACAGACGGCTCAGGAGAGACCGCCATAACAGATACAGGCTACACGCAGGGCATCCCCTGTTGGTCTCACTCAGGAGAACAGATTGTATATATGGTAAGTGCTATAGGAAACGACGGAAAATATGACCTCTTTCTCATTAATTCTGATGGCACACAAAACCACAACATCACTCCAGACTATTACCCAGCAGAATTCCTATGCTATGAACCCATCTTCACAAAAGATGACTCAAAAATCTTCTTTGTTGGGCAATGGTTCCAAGATTAGACAAGTTAAACGCGTGTTTACTCCTTCGTGGAATAATGAAATGTGCTTGAGTAACTGTATATACTTTAAGTACCAATGACGATTATAATAATAGTGGGGGAATAAAGATGTCTAACGGCTCATGTTCTCAAGACTCTGTGGGCACTCAAAACAAAGAGGGTGTCACGGGGCACTATGAGATAGCAAAGATCATGAGTTCTGAACTTGCAACCATAACTCCTGAAAACACATTGTATGAAGCTGCCAGAACAATGGGAGAAAAACGAATTGGAAGCTTGATAGTAATGAAGTATGAGACACCAGTGGGCATAATCACAGAAAGGGACCTGTTGCGGGAAGTTGTGGAGAAAGAAATTGCTTTAGAGAAGGATTGGCTGGCTGGCGGCGTAAGTATTAAAGAAGAAAAAGTCGAGGCGGTCATGTCCTACCCCCTCATCACAATATCCATAAAGGCCAGCATAAAAGAGGCAGCCCAAAGGATGATCGAGAACAAAATTCGTCGCCTTCCAGTTCGTGAACATGGAAAGGTTGTGGGCATAATAACTGCCGCAGATCTCATTCGTTGTCTCCCTGATTCCTCGGAACATATGCAGCCGTGGTTTGAAGTTGATTACTTCATGAGGAAACGAATCATAGCGGCCGATGAGGAAACATCCGTCGAAGGCGTAGCAAAGATTATGGGCGAAAAGAGTGTCGGCAGCGTCATCATCACTAGAAACGAAGAGCCCATAGGCATATTCACTGAAAGGGACCTACTTACCAAATTCTTGGCAGAAGACAAATCGTTAAAAATAGCAGTTGGCAAAGCCTGCTCAGCACCCCTTATCACAGCACCCTTGAGCAGTAGCATTCACGATGCCGCCGCCGTCATGACATCAAAACACATCAAGAGATTGCCGATCATCAAAGACAACAAACTAATAGGAATCCTCTCAGCACGCGATCTGGTAGAAGCATACGCCAGAGCAAAATAATTAGACTTGCACACGAATTAACTGATTGATGACATTAGTTGCCATTTTGTTCTGGTTTGGTTCTTTGGCAAACAGCACTCAATACTTTCCATAAAGATTCTCTTTTGTACAGAAATAACATATTGAAATGTAAAAAAAGAACAAACTACCAAGCTAGGCGATATTTGCACGTATGCAAATTGGGTAGTTAAAACCAAAAACTCTGGTTTATGCCTTTTTTTGTCTTGTTCTTCACATTTTGCTCGCAATCGTTCAGTTGACCTTTTGTTAGCCTATGGCCTCATTTAATCGGGTAATGAATGGTTTATTAATGTCTGGAATGCGCGGTATACATTATTTTGGTTCATCTGGTGTATCTTTAAATTTGGGGAAGAATCAAACAGAACCCCTCCTTTTGTGACAAACTTTTAATTCTTCATTGGTACCTGTTTCTGTTGGCGGGTCTAGGCGGGGGGCTAGGGGTCCCCTGAACCGTAAACCCTCTACACGACGGGCTGAATGCCTTGGTGAGGCGTCAAAGAGCGCCGGGCATTCTCAGTCCTCTGACAGTGACTATCCGTCCCTTTAGGCTGGCGGGCGTGGAGCAGCTTCCGTAGGGAGGCTGTTAACCGCGTTTACCAGGCGAACCTGGCCAGGCCCGGGAGGGAGCAACCTAAGTTTGGACGTTCAG
>CAZEBS010000017.1:0-36833 GCA_964510635.1 uncultured Candidatus Bathyarchaeia archaeon | reverse complement strand
GCGGAGGAAATCCTGGCCCCCACACGATTCAAGGAATAGGAGCCGGATTTATTCCAAAAATATTGAGATTGGATTTAGTTGACGAAGTGATCAAAGTAAAAGATGAAGATGCAGTAAAGACTGCTCGTCGTCTAGCCAGAGAGGAAGGATTGCTTATGGGAATCTCTTCTGGAGCAGCTACATATGCAGCATTACAGGTTGCTAAAAGACCAGAAAACGAAGGAAAACTGTTGGTTGTAATATTGCCTGACACTGGGGAACGTTATCTAAGCACTTCCTTATATGAAACTTAAGTTATTTGATGATATGAGGAAAATTGACAAAAAAGAAGTTAGCCAACTCAAACAGTTGTAGAAGAAACGATTTCTACGACTGGAATCCAGCAAATATGATAGAAGACATCATGAGTAAACAGCTTGTTAACGAAGAAAAGTGGCTTGAAACAGGGCTACCTGGATTAGTTGAACAAATTTCCGAGAATTACGAAACTTACGGAGGAATAAACCATCTTGATGGAAAGGATTTGCCATCAAAGAAGGTGGTTATCGAAATTCTTGAAGATATTTTATCCATCCTTTTTCCGGGGTATCTAGGAGACGAGAAGCTCACCAAATCAAACATCGGCGGCTACTTAACTAAAGTTCTAACTTCAGTTTATGTAAAGCTTGTCAAAGAGGTTGATAAAAGCCTGAAGTATTTCTGTAGAAAAAGCAAAAAATGCCCCGAAGATGTTTGCCTTAAAATGGCGCAGGTAGTTGTCAGAGAGCTTTTAGAGGAACTCTGTAGAATCAGAATTCTTCTAAGTGGGGATATTGAGGCAGCTTATTGTGGAGATCCAGCTGCGAAAAGTTTTGATGAAGTAATTCTAAGTTATCCCTGTGTTCTTGCCATTTCAACGCATCGGATAGCTCATGAACTCTACATACAAGGTGTTCCGATGATTCCTCGAATGATGAGTGAATACGCTCACTCGATAACAGGTATCGATATTCATCCAGGTGCGAAAATAGGAAAAAATTTCTTTATTGATCATGGAACTGGTGTGATTATAGGCGAAACTGCAGAAATCGGCGATAATGTAAAAATCTATCAGGGAGTTACTTTGGGTGCTTTGAGTTTTCCAAAGGATGAAAAAGGGCACGCAATTAAGGGGAGAAAAAGGCATCCCACTGTGGGGAATGGTGTAATTATTTATTCTAATGCTTCTATTCTTGGAGAAAAGGCTGTGATTGGGGATAACGCCATCATAGGTGGTAACGTTTGGATAACCTCGAAAATTCCTTCTGAAACTATCGTTACTGTGAAGTTTCCAGAGTTGAAGTTAACTAAAAAATAATCAACCTGCAATTTTGTTTAACATCTTCTAACTTCCGGAGTAGACTGCTGTGTTTCCTCTTTCTGTCACAACTTTTACTGTGTAGCCGCCTGTCGGTAAAGAGATGTCGTCCCGAAGGTAAGGTTCTGTTTCTGCAGAATTCACGTAAATGTTTATGTCATAGCGTTGGTGGTCTGTCGAGTTGGTTATCCACAATGAGACCAGATGGGCAGTTAATCCTCCAACGTTTTGGAAGGTACACCGGGTTCCATACGTTTTCACTCTAACTCCCAGAAAATCTATCCTCACAGCTGTTTGGGTGCTATCACCGCTTTCATCAACCAACTTGACATCAATTGTGCCATCGCCCTGAACGTAGTTTTGCCACTCGTCTGTGAGACTCACTGCATAGTAGTCCCATCCCAGTGTCGGCGTGTAGCCTTCTGTGGAGTTGAATCCAATGTTGCTGTATGTGGAAGTTACCCAATTGTAGGCTTTCAAAATCCAATTTTCTGCCGAGTCATCTGCCCTGAACCTCAGGTGTATCTCGACTGTTCGGATGTCTTCAGACGGATATGTGCCCAAATCTATTACAAAGGGTCCACTTATGTCAAGGGAATATGAGTTGACGCCTGTACTTTTGTTTACAGTTACCTCGTCAACGTGTGCACTTTCGCCACTCCAAACGTTGTCAGCAAACCATCTGATTTGGAAATTTGAAACAAGATATTGGCTATCTGTGAGGGTTTCTGTGTAGTGATGCCAACCATTTGCTGACGCCACTTGGTTCAAGTCTTGGTGAGTGTTCCAAGCGCTACCGTTATAATATTCAAGCATAAAATCTCCGTCGTCCAGTGCACGATCATTCCACCAGAAATCGACATAAACTGCATCGGTACCTGAACAGTCCATGCTGAGAGATGTCAAATAGCCGGATGCGCCTCCACCACTTCCATCAAAATCCGCTGAAAACGTTCCATCGTGTGCATAGTTGCTTTCTTGTGCCCAATTGCCAGTTGCGCTCCAGCCATCTGGAGTCCAAGTGTCCTCAAAGGATTCAGCATCAATTAGTGTTTCACCACCTCCACCTGTAGCAGTTTCACTGAAGCTCTCGTAATTGCCGTCTATTGTTTGTGTGTCAGTGTATCCGCCATTGGTTTTGCTGCCTGATGTAATAGCATATTCACCTTGGGCTACAAACCAGGGAGAGTAGATGCCGTCTTCAACATTTGTGATGCTGATGTTCTCCTTCATTTTTTCCCAGTCCACTTGATTCATCTCGTAGTTCCATAACACAAGATTCGAGACTATTGCTAGAATTATCACTAGGCTAAGGGCTACAACTATGATGTTGCTGATGCCCCGTCGATCCCTTCTAAGACGGCGACGTGTAATAATCCGCAACATTTGTTCCTCTCCAAGTTACAACCTTAATTTCATAAACGGAATTTGCACTCCAGCTGTAAGTGACATTCAGCCAACCATGTTCATCCTGTTCCAACTCAAGAGCTTCAAGGGACTGCCCTACACGATTAACGTAAACCGCGGCGACCTTGACTGAAACCCTGCCCACGTTACGAAGATACAACGAAATTTCGTCTGAAGTAAACCAGACATCCTCAACGATGAGGCGTTCACCCATATTGTCGTGAAGGCCGTCTGTGATGACGTAAGTGGCTCCAATGGCGATTGACATACCCGCAACTGCAATAACAGTCAGTAAGAGACTGCTCAAGACCGGGGTTATTCCCCTCCTGTTCCGGGATAGTTTTCTCACATTTTTTCTCTCCATTACACCACAAATTTGAATGCTAGATATCCACATGCCAACAGGATAACGCTGTGTTTCAGACCGCCGCCAACTGTTCCTTCACCCATTTTTCCAGCCACGAGACCTCCAAAGAAAGCTTGGATGGCGCTCATGTGGAAAAACACGCTTCTTGCTTCCGTCGGCGTCATTAACGTAGCTTGAGTGATGGAGAAATCTGGCACGTCAACAAAGAAGGATTTGAAGAGCATCACAATGGTGAAGAGGAAGACAAAGAAGGCAACATAGATGATTGCAAGGTAAGGTCTAGTCTGCGTTTTTCGTTCAGTATCGAACGTCAATGTTGTTTGCACAAATTTTTCCAGCGGCTCAAAAACTTTCTCAACTTTTCCTCCTGACCTCTGGGCTTCGAGAATCAAGGGAACTGTTCGTCCTACAAGGGCGGTGTCAACACGCTTGCTAAAGGATTGAAGAGCGTCCTCGAAGGAGACTCCCCAGCTCATCTGGGCAACCATCTTCTTCAGTTCCTTGGTTAAAGGTCCATAATTTCTCTTAGACGCTTCCTCCATCGCCTGAGGCAGTGTCATTCCGCTTCTTTGGGCTTGAACGATGCTTCGGAAAAGGTCTGGAAGATGTTTGTCTATTGATCTCTTCCATCTGTAATCCACGTAATCGAGGACAGCTGGAGGAAAAACTGTGATTACCACCGCTAACAGGAAATATTCGTCGAAGAGGGGGCTGCCCCTGAGTAAGAGAATGGCTGTAGCGCATATGATTATCCCTAAGACACCCGAGACAATCCACGCGATTTTCTTCTCTACACTTTCAACCTTTGGCATAATCTCATCTCTTCGGCGAAACCATGTCCAAGATAATCAGAAACACAATCGACCCAATCGGCAAACCAAGATAGGTCAATAGCTGTAACAATAAACGAGAGTCCAAGAATCCCACTCCACTTCCTAGCATTGACATAACCGCAAGCATCACCACGAAGATAAGGGAACCCGCAACCATCAGAGTAACGTAGAACTCAGCCAAAACTCCAAGATTGTCAGAAAACCGTTTCAGTGCAATCTGCTTCAACTTCATGTATTGCTGTGATCGGTTTCTGAGATATTTTACCAAGTCTCCTCCTGAATAAACAACAGAAATGAAGCCCTCAACCAGCTCCTTGAACATCTCAGAGGGGGTTCTTTTGGATGTAGTTTCTAACGCTGAGAGGGCGTCAAAGCCGAAGAGCTCTACATCCCGAATCACTGTTCTTGCCACGTCAGAGATTGCTAACGAGGCGTCAATTTGGGCTAGGGAACGCCATATGAAGTCTGGGGGCACACCTGCCCCTGCCAGAATAGACATGTATCCTGTGGCGAAAGGCATTTCATCCTCTAAGTCTCTCTTCAGGCTGTCTGCCCGATAACTTGGATAAGCATAGAAGCCTGTTACTGTTATAGCTCCAGCAAACAAGCTCAATCCGAATCCGAAAAGAAGGGACGAAAATAGAGACATTTTGAAGACGAAGAATAGGAGCAATGGAACGATAATTATGACTGATGTGAACAGCAGCAAACTCGCAAGAATTACTGTGCTGACGTAAGCTTTGAAGTTTATTTTTATTCCCGATTTCTTCAAGTTCACATCCAAGTCTTTGAACAATGGCATGAAGTGGGTTGTTCTTCCTCCTATAATCTGGTAAGCAAAAACCTGAGGCTTAGTTGCTCCCAATTTAAGGCGCTCAATCCAGCGAGAAAAGAAGTTTGTGATTGGAGAGAAAGGGCGATTTAGAGTGTTTTTGGTGCGGTTGTAGTCTCTTTTGAGCTTCTTCCTCGTTTTGTTTGTGCTCATGATGTTCCCAACCTAGCCTTTCTGAAGACGCGATTGGGGTCAGCATAATAGTCTCTGATAACTGAAACAACGTCAGGGTACTTTCGAATACCCTTCTTCACCATCCAATCCAGTACGGTTCTTCTCTTGTGAAGCTCCTTCCGAACTTCATCCTCGTTAAGTCCCTTACGTTGCATCTTCTCTTCCAAAATGTGACTATGGCCCGAATACTCGAAAGTGTCACTTCTTGCATCCCACCGGTACACCTCATTGGTTATCAACTCCTTTGTCTTGGGATCTAAACCAACAATCTCTGTCACTGCACGAGTTCTCCGAACAGGTTTCCCATCAACCTCTGTTCGAAGCTGAACCGCTATTGCATCAATCATTGTCAGGAGCGGCTTCGGAATATTCATAGGCTCTGAACCCAGACGGTGAATAACTGAACTCGCAGATTCGCCGTGAATTGTTCCCATACCCAGATGACCCGTTGCCATTGCCTGGAAAAGAGTGTAAGCTTCTTCGCCACGAACTTCGCCAACCAGCAGATAATCGGGTCTCTGCCTAACAGCCGCCTTCAAAAGATCAAAGAGCGTGATGGCTCCAGCACTGCCTTTGGTGTCCCCAAATCCTGTTCTTGCAACAGATGGAATCCAGTTCTCATGAGGCAGGTTTAACTCAGCAGTGTCCTCTACGCTGACCAGCTTCAGTCCAGGCTTGATGAACATCGAAAAACAGTTGAGTATAGTAGTTTTTCCAGAAGCAACGCCCCCGGATACAAGAATTGATGCCCTATTTTCGATGGCATACCAGAAGTATGCCGCCATCTCAGGCGATAGTGTGCCAAGGGAAATCAAATCTGTAATAGTCAGCGGGTCGGCACGGAAACGCCGTATCGTAAAGGTTGAGCCTCTGCGAGTAACCTCTTTACCGTAGGTCATCTGTATACGGCTGCCGTCGGGCAGGGATGCATCAAGTATGGGTGTCGCAAGGGAGATGTTTTTTCGCGCCATGTAAGCCAACCTTACTATGAAGGAGTTCAGTTCCTCACTGTCCTTGAAGATAATGTTTGTTGGCAGGGATTCATAGTCGCGGTGCCAAACATAGATTGGTACCTGAACGCCGTCTGCTGATATATCTTCAATCAGCGGGTCCTTCATTAGCGGGTCTATTTTGCCGTAGCCAAGGAAGTCGCGAATAATGAAGTACATGAGTTTATCCACGGCTTCCTCATCGATTTTGAGGCGGTAATCCTTGATTATTTCCCGAATCTTCGTTGTAAGATACTCTTCAGCCTTCTCTCGTGTCCCAATTTCTTTGAGATTAACGTCGATTTCCTCAACTAGAATGTCTTTGATTTCTTTGAGCTGCTTCTCCTCTTCTTTGAGAAGCGTAGGCTCAATCAATTCGTATCTGATTCTTTGACTGTTTGGTTCAGTAACTACTGCGGCGTAGACGTAGGGCTCATGGATTGGATATACCTCTCGGAAAACGGATGTTTTTTTCCTTTCAGGCACGATTTCTGTGTTGTTTTTCATTTAGCCCTCACGTTTTCTCCGTTTTTTAGTTCTTGCGCTAGGGAATTGACTGCTTGAACCGGTTCACGGCATTCATGACAAGAAAATAGTGTATATTAAGACTTAATAAAATCTGTGTATTCAGAATCACTTAAACAGCAAAGATAAATTGAGGCTAAGCAGCCCAAAAAGGCGACTCTTTCCGCATAATTTCAATAAAGTCGTTCAGTGCTTCAATCTCTTCGGCGGTTAAACGGTCTTGAAACTTGGTCAACAAGATCTTTGCATGAGCCTCCGGCACCTTAACATAGAAGATTTCGCCCTCATGGATGTGACGACCGACAATCGCTTTGCTTAGGGAAACGGCTACCTGCATTCCGACAGCAGCCTCCGACACTGCTTTTCCTTTGTCCTGAATCTGGAGTATTTCTCCGACATTTCGTCCGTCTTCTTTTGTGAGGATTTTTTTTGGGTTGATTTTGCCTGCCAAGACTTCGACACCGACTACTGCGGGTTTTGCTTTTCTGAAGATGTAGCCTGGGAGAAACTTCACTTTGGCGGGTTTTACTAGTCTGTCGTATTCTTCTTCCAGTCGGGTTTCTTCTTCTTTGTTTCTCCATTGGAGGTAGTCGTCGATGAGGTTGTAGATGGTTTTGTGGTTGAAGATGGGTATGTTTCGGTTTGTTGCCTCTTCTTCGGCGTCTGGGAGAACTTTGACGTTGAAGGCTAGGATTACTCCGTGGAGTGGTTCTCGTTCTTTGACTATGGCGGCTTCGGTTACGTCGCGGCGGGAAACGTCGCCCACGTCTGCCATCTTTATTTGTACGTTGTTTCGTTTTAGGCTCTCCGCGATTGCTTCTAAGGAACCCAAAGCGTCAGTTTTGAGGACAAGGCCATCAATATCTGTGGCGATTTTGATTTGTTCAACCTCTTCCGAAACCATGTTTATGTATTCTTCAAGTTGGGCTTCGGATGGGACAACGTAGAGGGGTGCGCCAGCTAGCACTTCTTCAAGGTTTGGGGCTGCGATTTTTACTCCTGCTGCGGCTGATACAGAGTCGACTGAGGAGAATTTGTCTCTGGGGTCTCTGATTTCGTCTAAAGGTTTAGGGAGGAGAACTGCGCGGATGTTGGTTGCTACAGGTTTTTCTTTGGCGCCTACGACTATGAGGTCTCCTTTCTGTAGTGTGCCGTCATAGATGATTACGTTGATGGTGATGCCTAAGCCTGGCTCCTCTTTAACTTCTAGGACTGTTCCTTTTGCTGGTCCTTCAGTTGTTCTGAGTCTGGCCTGCAGATACTGCTGGGTTAAGCCTATGAGGACGGCTAGGAGTTCGGGTATGCCTTCTCCTGTTTTGGCGCTTGTGGGGACGATGGCGATGGTTTTTGTGAAGTCTTTTACGTTGTTGAATTTGTCGGTTTTGAAGCCTAGTCTAGAGAATGAACCCATGATACGGTACAGGTTTTCGTCTAGGCTTTGGCGAACGTAGGGGTCTTGTTGGCGGTAGGATGCTGTGAATGTTTCTCCGTCCATGGGTTTCCATCCTGGTAGCCTGTCAATCTTGTTTGCGGCTATAAGGAAGGGTGTTTTTTTCTCTTTCAGGATGTCAATGCATTCGTAGGTTTGGGCTTCAAGTCCCCTGAGAACATCAACTACAAGAATTGCGATGTCAGCCACTGCGCCTCCTCTTTTTCTTAGGTTGGCGAAGGCTTCGTGGCCTGGAGTGTCGATGACAAGGAGCCCTGGAAGTTTAACATCTTTTTTCATGCCTTTGAAGAGGGGTCCACAGATTTTGGCTAGGGTGTCAACTGGGAAGTAGCTTGCGCCGATGTGTTGGGTTATGCCTCCGACTTCGCGGTCTTGGACGCTGCTTCTTCTGATTTTGTCCAGCAGTTTAGTTTTTCCTGTGTCTATGTGTCCAAGCACGGAGACGATTGGCTGTCTTATCGGCACGGGAATTCCCTCAATGATATTTCAGTAAATGGTTGCTTTTAGGTTCTACTCTAAAATGTTGCCGATGAAAAATAGGGAAAAGGTCTGTTTTGTCTTCAGCTTAGTTTCTGAAGATATTTTTCGCATTGAGCGAGTATCTTGTCGACGTCCTGAATGTCGTAGTGGGCATCGATGTCAGCCAGCAGCCCTTTTTGTTTAAGGTAGTCAGCAACGGGTTTCGTCTTTTCACGGTACACATTTAGTCTTTTTTTGACGACTTCGCGTTTCTCATCTGCCCGTTGAACCAGTCTTCCGCTGCATTGGTCACATATTCCGTCGATTGTCGGAGGTATGTTCTTTATGTGGTAGATTGCTCCGCATTTTCTGCAGGTTCTTCGTCCGCTAATTCGCTCCATTATGACTTCGTCTGGTGCAGTGAAGTTTAGGGCGATGTCGATTTTTTTGAATGTCATCATGGCTTCTGCTTGGGGAACTGTTCTGGGGAAGCCGTCTAGAAGGAAGCCGTTTTTGCAGTCTGGTTCTTCAAGTCTCTTCTTCACCAGTTCGATGACTATTTCGTCTGGGACAAGGTTTCCGCTGGTTACATAATCCTTGATTTTTTTGCCCAGTTCAGTTCTGTTTTTGATGGCTGTGCGGAAAAGGTCTCCCACAGAGATTGTGGGAATGTTATATTTTTTTGAAAGAAATCCTGCGTAGGTTCCTTTGCCTACTGCAGGGGGACCAAGTAAGACGATATTCATGCTGCTTTATCAAGCCTCCATGATGCTCACTTGTGAAATAGAGCTGTTCGTTAGTTAAGCTCTTCCTTTCTCTTCTTTTCCGAAGTATTTTGTCCACTTAACTTTACGGGAGTCGCGCTTCAGTTCGATGGAGCTTTTTCTGCATTTGCTGGAACAGAACCACAAAACTGTTCCGTCGTTCTTTATGTACATCATACCTGTGCCTGGTGGAAACTCGTGTCCACAAAAAGAACAATCTTTGGACTTTGGCACCTGTTATTCTCCTCTTTCTTATCTTCTAAGCCTTTTTGCTTCCCGTTCAGTGTCTCTTAGAACAAGAATGTCGTTGGCCCGCACTGGACCTTTGACGTTTCTGGTTATGATGCGCCCTTTATCTGTTCCTTCCAGAACTCGGACCCTGACCTGTGTGATCTCGCCAGTGAGTCCAGTTCTGCCAACAACCTGAATGACTTCAGCAGGAACTAGCTCATCAGTTACCTCTTTCTTGCTCATTCACTAGAGCCCTTCTGTTTTAGTTCCTCGATTCTGCTTGAGATTTCCTTTATCAAAGACACTGCTTCGCCAACGTTAGCGATTGCAGCCGCAGCTGAGGGGACGTCTATCCCTGAGGAAACGCCAACTTTTTCTTTGCTGGGTACAAACACGTATGGGATTTTGCGTTCCTCGCAGAGAATAGGTAGATGAGCGACAACTTCTGGAGGGTCAACATCCTTTGCTATGACGACCAGTTTTGCTAGTCCTCTTTCTATAGCTTTTGTTGTTTCGTTTGTTCCTATTCTAACTGACCCTGTTTGGTTGGCTATTTGCAGGGCTTCATAGGCTGCATCTGCCACCTCGTCGGGAACCTCAAATTTTGCGTAAAACGGTTTTGACATATGCCTCACCCTTTATTTTTAAGTGCTGAGTTAATCGGAGACAGGGTTTATGAATGTTTCTACCCGCAGCTCATCTGCCCACGCTTTGGATTGTTGGATGCGTAAACTTTGGACAGCAAATCAGTTTTGTGCGTGAAATTTTCAGAAAAAATACTGTTTTCAACAATGTATCTCAATTGTATAAACCAAATTATACAATAGTAAACAGGCAACCGTAGACTTTTTGCGCGCGCATTTGAGGCTAAAATTTTATTTTAAAAAGGCATGCGCATCTCCACTTTGGTGAGTATGAAATCCTATTTCACATGCGTGCTTTTGAGGGGACTCTATTTAAATGGTGCCGAGAATTGGAAAATTACGGGGCGCACACTGGTTCCTTAGTTTAACCAACTATTGGAACGTTATTGTATTTTTACAGGAAATACCTCGTTTGTGTGCGTCCCTACCAAGAGCATATAATTTGGCCATAATTTTTTCCAAGTTCAGTTTCTGGAAATCTGACTATGATAACGGCTAGGCATACGCGCTGTTTGTTTCAATAGTTGCTATATTAATGCTTGCTTTCAAGAAAAAAGTTGACAGAAGAACTGGAGTCTTTTTTATAATACATTACCTATTTTTTGCATAATGTTACGTGAGTAATACATTATTGATTCATTACAAAATGACTTGAAGAGGTCTAAGAGTTGTTTAGTTCACGATTCTGTTTAATGATGGCAAATTTCACGAGTTTCTTTTAAACGTGCAATGCCAAAATAGAGAAAATCAACATTAAATATATGTCATAAAGATAGTTTTACATATTGTTAACATATTAACCATCTTAATGCGCCATGAGGCGTTTTCACAGTCTAGGGATAAGTTGTGAATTTTGCAGGAAAATGGGAAAATGAGGAAAAAATTCCCTTACATGAAAAAATTAAAGATAAAGTTCGTCCCCGCGGAGCCTTGAAGCCGCGTCTTGATAAGGCTAATAAGCGAATGCAGGTTCAGATCAGAAAGCTAAACAAGGCTGCTAAACGCTTTTCAGAACGTGATAAGTCATTATTCGCAAAGACAGTTGAGGCATATTCAAAACATGATATTATACGTGCTAAAGTTTATGCTAACGAATTGGCAGAAATACGGAAAAGTGAAAAACAGATTATGGGCACGCGGTTGGCTTTAGAACAGATTTCTTTGAGGTTGAGCACTGTGTCAGAGTTTGGTGATGTTGTCAATATTCTCTCTCCAAGTGTGGATGTATTGCAAAATATTGGAAGGGGGTTGTCTAAAACATTGCCTGAAGCAGGAAAAGAGCTTGGGCAGATTGGAGATTTGCTTAACGGAATAATTGCAGATTCCACTCGAGGAGCTGGATTAGAGATTGATTTTGAGGCGCCAAACGATGATGCACAAGACATATTGAGTGAAGCTGCTGAAGTAGCGGAGCAAAACATGAAACAGAAACTTCCGGAAACACCTACTGACATGCCAGAAGTCAAGAAAAAAGTTCTAACATAATTGTCCATAAACCTGAGACCGTTAATGTATTCCATTGACAGGACATAGAATCAGATTTTTTCTAATCTTAGACAGTGGATGGCTATTGTTAGATTATGTGGTGGTGTTTCAACCCCTCGATTACTCCCATCGCATGAAACGATTCAGCTATATGAATCTTGGAATTTTTTGACAGTTCCTTTTTCAGATGGACGGGGGCATTACCTACCAATATGCCATAATCACTTTTTTTCAGCATTTCTTCATCATTTTCAGAATCTCCACAACAAATTATGGGCAACTTCATTTTGTCTCCAACATATCTGGCGGAATTTCCTTTTCCAGCACTTTCAGGAATTATGTCCAAAAACCGCTTTCCAGTATTTACAACTTTAACGTCATAGTCAGCAAGTTTTTTGCTAACCTTTTCGACAACAGAATCATTGTCAGTGTAGTAGGAAACAACAAATTTTTTGTCATAAGGTTGACGTTGCAAACCAAAAAAATCCATAACTGAAATTATCTTTTCTTTGTTCCAGTTCTTTTTAACTGTTTGTTCCCAGTCTTTGTCTTTGGTCCAGTTTGGCGCATAATAAATTTCAGTTCCAAGATTTGAGATAAGTACATCTGGGTAAATTAAATTCGCTCTTGCAATCAGCGAGGTAATCGAGGACTTAAATCTCCCACTCGAATAAGTTAAACAGAACTTTTTGGTTGATATAATCTCGTTAAATTTTCTAATCCCTTTTTTATCTCCAGTCAATGTATCATCCACGTCGCAAACAAGAAGATAGTTCATTTTCATCACTTAGAACAGTAGCAGATCATACAAAGATTTTATTTGCTTCACGGTTCTTTCTAAACCAAACTCTCTTGCAGTTCTTGAACGGGCGTTTACTCCCAGTTCCTCCATTCTTTCAGAATCTGTAATAAGTTTCAATATCGCCTTTGCCAAATGGTCCGATCTTCCAGGTAAAAAGTGTAGTCCTGAGTATCCATCTATTACAGTGTGTGCAAGTCCCCCTACTTTTGAAGCTATTACCGGGGTTCCACAAGACATTGCCTCAACAGCAACTAGCCCAAATGATTCGTATAACGAAGGAACTGCACAAACATCTGCTATTGAGTAAACATATGGAAGTAGTTCTCTATTCACAGGTCCCAAAAACATAACGTTATCTTTCAAATCCAATTTATTTATCAGCCTTTTCAGATGTTTCTTTTCTTTGCTTTCCTCTTCTGAATGCATGATTCCAGAAGTGTCGCCACCAATTACTATCAGCTTGATGTCTTCACTAAACTCCTTCTTGACTTTTGCAAACGCTTTGACCAATATCCGTAACCCTTTTGCTTTGGTTAACCTGCCAACAAACAAAACTATGTTTTTGAAAAATATTCCCGTTTTTTTTACTGCTATCTCCTTGTCGATTGGTCTAAACAATCTTTCATCAACACCGGTACGAATTAATTCGATGTTTTCTCCAGTAACACCGTAAAGATCCAAAATATTTTTGACTTCTTGCGGTGTTGATGCAATTATTGCGTTAGCTCTTTTCAGAATCATTTCTTCTTCCAACAGCCGCATATCTGCGTATAGTGGTTTATTTTGGTTTAAAACCTCATATTTTACTCTGCCCAGAGAATGGCAATTGTGTACCATTGGTATTTCAAGATGGTCTTTTATTTTTAGGGCGACACTACCTGAGTACCAGTAGTGGGAATGAACTAGGGAATAATTTTTATTATGTTCTTCAATCCACCTGATGGTATTCATAAAAAACTCGTTCAAGTACAGATAGATTTTTTCTTTTGGAACAAACTCGGTAGGTCCTGCTTTTATTCGAATGACATTTACATTAGGAAACATGTTCACTATTTCTTGTTCAGACTCACTTTTCATCCTTGTGAAAACATCTATTTTGTAGTGTCTAGAAAGCAATCTGCAGACATCTCTTATGTATATAGGTTGTCCACCCTGCTCCTCTGACCCGATTCTTGTCGCGGGGTCACCGTGAATTGACGCCATTAAAATGCTCTTTTTTGGCACTATATTTTTCTTCATCTATTAACCCACTCAATTTTTGAAACTAAAACAGAGTTATTGAGAGCTACATCTCAACAAGATTAAACGTAAAACATCCCCTGTCTATCTTTCCTCTTTACATCTTTATTTCGGTTTTCAAGCGTTTTTTGTTCTATTCTACATTTTCCCGCTGAAATGAAGCGAAGAGAGAACAGAAACTAATTTTTTTAGCTCTGGCCTTCAATGTAATTCTTTCTTAATTCCTCAACTTTTTTCCGTAGTTTAGTGCTAAAACCTGCCTCAATATCTTTGTCAGGATTGGCTGCCCTCTTTTCTTTTGTTGATAAAAAGAACCCACAATTTGAACAGACCCATGTTCCGTACTGCTTTGCTTGTATATTCTTTGCCCAAACCTGCATTATTGAAAATGGAAGTAAAACCTCTCTCTTACATATTGGGCAAATTGGAAACTTCAAATCAGCCATATTCTTCCCCAAGTCTATTTAATATTAACTCATAAAAGAAAGTTTTCCTAGAAACTAATTTGTCAGATTACCAAATTTCAAAATCTGTTTTATTATCTTTCAACTTCTTGATAAAATTACGTAAAATGTGCGCGCATAGCATGTAGACACAAAACTTATATGGTTTCAATCGTCTCTCGAAATGAGTGAAATTGGTCAGTCTAAATAATTAACTAACGAGCATGGATATTGGTCCATCTATCCGAAGATTTTTCATAAATACGTTGTTCGACTCAACATTTACCCTTCTAGGAGTTATTGTAAGCTCCGCTTTTGTTGCTAAACCTGAAATTGAAGTGATTTTAGGAACCATGATTACCATCAGTCTCGGATTAGGTATATCTAGTGGAGCCAGTGTTTACCAAGCCGAAAGTCTAGAGAGGGAACGGGAAGTTCACGAATTGGAAAAAGCGATGTTAACTAACCTAAAAGATACGAAAATCATGAACTCGGCAAGAAACATAACAATCATTGTAAGTGCGGTAAATTTACTAACACCTTTCCTTGTCTGCGGTCTATACATCTGTCCTCTTGCAGTAGCATACGTTGGAATTATTGGAATTAAGACGGCAGCATGGATATCCATTGCAATCGCGTTAATCACACTCATGGTTACAGGGGTAATTGTTGGTCGGAAAGGAAAAGAGAATGCTATTTTGAAAGGTGTTAAAATGGCGACTTTAGGCGGCGTCACTTTTCTCATAGCTATTTGATAAGATTGTTGTTGTAAGTAACAACTTTATAGGGGTACATAGAACCTGTAAAAGAAATTTGTCCTCACACCCTTTACAGCTCCACAACTGAAGATCAGGGTTAAATTTTAACCAAAAAAAAAAAAAAAAAAAATAACGTGTCCTGCTTCTCTGCTAGTCAGGTCTGAGTAGTGGAATTGTCTCAGCAGAGCCATTGTGACGGTAGTCAGATTCCAGAAAAGCAGGTCTGATAGGAGTCAGACGGCAGTATGATATCAGTAAGATATCAAGATATCAAAGAAGGAATCCGTATACCCTTTTACTAAAAAGGGTATACCAACCAAAATCAGTATATCCGCAGAAGAAAATGGGTATACTCAATAATACTGCTCTAGGTGTCATAGAATGCCGAGTGTGTTCATTTCTCATAGTAGACGAGACAAAAAGTTGGTTAAAGAAATCAAACTGCTTCTTGAAAATGTGGGTATCAAACCAGTAATTGAAGAAATTATTGACCCAAAAAATAAGAAAAAAATTCCTTGGAAGGAAATTTACTCCAATATATTCTCATCCAATGCAGTATTTCTATTTTTGACTGAAGAGGTTTTAAGAACTGAATATACAAAAAATTGGGTTATTTTTGAATGCGGATTAGCTTCTGCTTTAGGAAAAC
The DNA here is from genome assembly GCA_964510635.1 of uncultured Candidatus Bathyarchaeia archaeon. GTDB lineage: Archaea > Thermoproteota > Bathyarchaeia > Bathyarchaeales > Bathyarchaeaceae > Bathyarchaeum. Next base: position 21,446 of record CAZEBS010000017.1, on the reverse strand, counting down.
AACTATTCCTGTTTGAGCGGTATGGGGATAAATTGGATTATCCTATACCCTATTTATCAGACTACATGATTTTTGACAAGGAATTAACAACAGACATTCTTAAAATTCAAAAATATTCAAAAGAACTCAAGAAATACTTTAGTTCAGAAGAGACATTGATTACCAGTTTTCCATTATCTCATCCAGTTAATGATTCTATAGAAAATATGTTCCTAATGTCATTATACCTTTCTTGGAAAACAAGAAGTAAGAAAAAAAAATTGAAGAAATTAGGCGTGGAAAAAGTGAATTGTCCAAGATGTAAAGCTAGTTTCTATTATTATTCCCCAGAAAAAAGTCCTTTTACTTGCCCATCTTGTTTAGAAGGTCAGATTGAACTTGGTTCAAAATAAAATTAAGAAAAATGGGATACTTGGGACAAAATTGTTTGAGATGTATAAACGGGAATTGATAGAAACAAGAATGCAACGATGCAAAGGTATCACACTAAATCCCAATCAAAAACTTCTTGGCCCAATATCTTTCTGGCATCTTGGTTCAAAATTTTATGAAAAAAATCTACCAACAATCGCATTTGTTGGAAAGACAACATGGATGGATTCTGAAGATTATTCAAAATTAACTAAGATTGGACCAATATACGATGGTTCCCAAGATATCAATTATTTTTTTGGTCCCAATATTGGACGGTATAGATATTGGTCAGCAATTAAGAAGATATGTCAAGAAATTTACTCAAAAGAAAATGGCGAGCTATCTTTCTTGGATAATGTTTTCATCACAAATTTAGTAAAATGCAATGTCTATGAAAAAGGAGTTGATTCTAGGAACATAACAGGATATGACCATTTTTCTAATTGCATAGACATTTTTGAAAAGGAAATTGGAATAGTCAAACCGTCACACATAATTTTTTTCACCAACACTTACTACGATGACTTAATCTCTAGGTTGTCGTTTGGCTATAGAAAAAATGAAGACCAATATCCGTGGACAAGCGACAAATCAAGACAAATTACCAAACGAGATTTAAAAACCAAAGATGTATGTTGGTGGCATCGAAGATTTTTTGAAAGTGGAAAAGCTGATTTGAATTTTCTACGAACTAGACATCCACAAGGAGCACCTAGAGAATTAACTGAAGAAATTGTTAAATGGATTAAGAAAACAATTCAGTAAAAAAAAGGTTAAAGAGGAAATAATTGTTCTTTTAAACTTGCCATCTCTTTTTTGAGCATTTTAAAAGAATCTGTGAAGTCTTTAGTCTCATCAACAATATACTGAATTATTTCATCAAACTTACCCTGTTTATAGAGTTCTGGAATGTCTTTGTTTTCAGTTGGATTTGTTTTGGGCATTAATGTGTTATACCCTTTGAAACGACCATTATTCAACAAAACCAAAAGTGGTTTAATGTCTAAAGTAACTCTTTCTTGAAGGCAACATAAATCAAAAGCGCCTACTTGATGATGTTTTAATCTTTGACTTAGCATAGCAAAATCAAATCCCATATTTTTGCCAACAAAAATGAAATCCCATGGATTACCTGTCAAATTCGGATAGAATTGTTGTAAAATACCCTTTTCTGAAGATTCCCAGCGTTTCAGTATGTTAAGTTCTCCAATAGGTTCTCCATTGAAACCAAGCCTCTGCCATTGGATTGTGATTATTTCGTTTTTATAGAAATCCTTCCCCGTTGTCTCAACATCAAAATAATATTCAGTCAAAATTGATTCCCAAAAGATATTTCTTTGCAGAAGTATTAATTAATTTAGGTAGAAAATGAAATTAAATATCGAACTTGTTCCCTCAACAGTTTGGAACTCTTCTCTTTACCAATTGTTACCAAGACATATTTGGAACAAAATACGGAACGAGCATATAGCGAGACATGGAAGGAAGTGTCAAGTTTGTGGTGAAAAAAGTGGGGTCATGAACCTCCACGAAATATGGAATTATGATGATGACAACCACATACAAAAACTTGAAGGATTCATTCTTCTGTGCAGAATGTGCCACCATGTTAAACATATCGGGTTAGCAGGAATATTAGCAAGTCAAGGGAAATTGGACTATGATAAAGTGGTAGAACATTTCTGTAAAGTAAACAAGTGCACAACGAAAGACTTTGACGCACATAAAGCTGAGGCATTTGAACTTTGGTCAATACGTTCTTGTGATGAGTGGGAACAAGATTTTGGAAAATACAAGGAGTTCATTAAACAATGAACATGAAATTTACGGGTTTCTGGATTTGGATATTTAGTGAAAAAAAGCCAAATTATGAAATAACGGGTAAGTATCTCTTTTTTAGTTCTGACAAAGACAAACTAATCGAGATTGCCACCAATGAAATAGACAACCATGACTTCCATAAAGCTAAAGTGAATAGTATTTTGCTCGAAGGTCAAACTGAACACGTTTTATGTCTGTATTACAAGGACGATTCTAGGAAACATGAACTAGCTGAAAGAAACAGGCAAGAATACGGTGTCAAATACAGATATTGGAAAAGTGATAAAGCAACATTGAAAGGGCAGTATAGTAAAGAATTTTTGGATAAATTGAGCAAAAAAGAAAGGAATTATTTTGTTAAACCTAAGAACAAAATTTCTTAGTCCTCAGTTCCAATTTCATCAAGCGCCTCAACCATAGACACTAAAACCGACTTAACCATTTTTTTAGTTGAGTCAATTCTTTCTCGTGGAATTTCTCCATTGACTAATTCAAGATAAAGAGACAACGCCACATTAACACTGGCTTTTTGAAATTCTATAGGTAATTCTCCTTCTGCTCTATATTTATTCCAAAAAGTCTCAAGAAGGATGTTTCCAATGTTGTCTTCTAATAGTCTAATAAGAAAAGCAAAACAGATGTCATAAGCTATTGTATTCGGATAATTAATTTGAAATTTATTTTTCCAAAGAATAATTGAAGATGTATCCTTCTTGTCGTTTTTCCAAGTTATACGAAAAACAAGATAGCCTTTTCGTTCAAACATGTCTGCATCATAATTGAATTCAAAATCTTTCCACCGAAGTTCTGAGATTAAAGCTTGAAAGTTGTTAAAAATTTGTTCAGGTTCCCAACTTCTATCAAGTGGGATGATAGTTTGCAAAGTTTTCACCGAAAATACCTGGGTTCTTTCTATCCATATATAGTTAATCGGTGAGAAATCTTGGAAAGAACTGATGAAAAGAGAATTGTATTCCTTCAAATCTTGGAATACATAATTGAATTGGTCATATGGTCGGCGTTCATAAAAAATGCAGACCCTTTGAGCTTGATTATTTCTGCTCCTGTAGGGAGCGGGAAAACAGAGCTCCTTAAACAATACCGCAAATGCAGAGGAGTGAAGTATCTCTCAGAGGTCACTGCTTATGGCATCAAAAGTAAGTATTTGGACGCCATTGCCCGTGGAATAATCAGAATCTTGATGATTGGAGATTTGCTGAATCCACTGAGTAAACAGAAGAAGACTAGAGACGACTTTGTTGCATGTATGAATAACATTACTGAAGAGGGAATCGGAGCAATTTCCACTTATGCCATTCACAGAGATGGAAAGAAATTTGTCAAATGTGGAATCATAACAACCATAGCTAAACCAGATTTTATGCGAAAAAGTCGCAGATGGTATGACATGGGCTTTCTATCAAGAGCCATTCCCTTAACTTATGGATATTCTGCTTCAACCAAAGTTAAAATCTACGAGCATATTGCAAAGGCAGATGATATTCGCAATACTTCTATCAAAGAAATGTGGTTGCCGAAAGTCCCAATCAGGGTAAAGCAAGACACAAAATTGAACGTCAAAATAATCGAACTGGCGATGGAGTTAGAGAAGTGGGAAGAAGTCTATGGTTTCCGTAGACAGGAACAGCTACAGACCTTGATGATGGCAAATGCGCTGAAAAACTCTAGAACCAAAGTAATCCAAGAAGATTACGACAAGATTCTGGAACTGTCTCAATACATCAACTTAAGCTTCAAGGAGATTTAGCAATGGACACAATTCCACATTCTGAGCTAATGAAAATCTTTCATAGGGTCGCAGAAGTTGTTGACTTGAAAAATTGCGAAACAGCCGAAGATGTCAGACAAGAAGTATTGCGGACATTACGCATTATGCAAAGGGCTGTGGATAACGCAAAAAGACCCTCAACGAAGTGGAAATGGCTTGGAAAGATGAAGTTCTTGTGGACATTAATTCGGGAGGGAACACAACCAAAAACCATAGTTACACAGAAAAGAAAATACAACCTTGGTGTTCCTAACAGAAGAGTTGGTTTCCAAAACGCAGTCATAAAGGAAGCCATTGAAAATCCTGACGGATTAATCAATATGACTTTTGACTATGGTTACAAACCAGCACTGAAGAAACTTAAAAGACGAAAACGACTGAGCGTCTTGAGTATTCACAACCACAAAAAACCGAAATCTCGAAGGAAACGGAGGTGAAATCGTTGAAGTTTTCAGGAAAACTAAACCTGTTCGGAACGACAGCATATCTTTCATTGGGAACTGTTCCAACTCCCAAAGAACGCACAGGTGGTAAAAGCTCCAGAATTCCCAACACCATCTACCACATTCTCCCACTTGACTATGATAAAATAGACCAACAATCCCTTGAAGCTGAACTCAGAGCATTAATAGAAGAATTTGAGCTGGGAAGCCTTCACATCTTCAAGATGCCTGACAGAGAAAACGCCTTTCATGTAATCTGTCTGGATTACTTCCTGCTTCACGAAGTCAAGACCATTACGATGTCTAGCTCCTGTGACATCGCTTTTGTCCTTGCTCCAAGATATGACAAGTTCAAAAACTGGGTTCTTAGAGACTTCCCAAAAGGTGCTAGAGAGATGCCAGTATTCCTCAAGACTATCCGTAGTCCACATGAAGGAAAAAGTAAACAGAGCCAAGCGCATGCAACTTATCTGAATGCGTTATATAAATGCAACATTGAGTTAACCAACTCTGATTGTAATACTACCATACTATTGGAATCCTATTTAACTGCAAATAGAACTAAATCGACAAAGTAATTAGTTAATCATATCTACAATTATTATACAAGCCTTAATATGACAAATGTGGTCAAAAATGTGGGAGATAGCCAAGAGTTTAGTATTAAAGGCAATATTTGAAGCTTTTTTGAATCTGGGGAAAAAAGCATACAATGGTAGAAGAAAAAATGTGGAATTTGAAGAAATAAAAGAGAGAATTCAGAATGGCGATTTAAGATTTGGGGATAAAATCACTGTAGTAGGGACATACTCAGAGTTCGTGCCATTCATAAACATGAGCCAAATAGTATTGAATACAACTGAAAAAGAATCTTATCTACCACCGCTACCTACATTTGGTACCAGTAAAATTGAACCTATGCAAGATGAACATGTTGGAGCATTACTAAATGAGAATTCACGGGGAATCTATGCTGGTTCTGAGTCCATACCAATTTTTTTCTCTCAAAAATATTCAAAAAACAGCATAAAGACATTGAACTCAATAACGGGGGATATAATCGAGCTAGAAGGGGTAATCTCTCCTTTACCAACTGTGTGGAAAGATATTGTGATTGCTAGCGATTTCTTTTCAGTTGATAGAGGAGATGGATTTGCGCATCCATTCTGTCTAAAAGTATCCGACGTTGACCAATATGGCATTCACTTGGATGAATTTAGAGGTGACTTGTGGTCTCTTGCGCATTTTAAAGGAGCGCCAATGGATTTAGCAAGACCTGACACATTATCCTTTTTAGAAGTCGAAGCCCCACCTCAACTAGTTACTGAAAACATTTTTCCTGGAGCATTTCAGTTTGTTTTCCCAGAAGTGAACATTATAAACAGCGAAGAACTTCGGGAGCTAAAAACTGAACTGGATAAATATGTTTCCCAATTTCCAAATCACTATTTGAATACAATTAGGCTTTTGGGTCATAGTAATTTTAAAGCTCTAAAGAAAAAAAAGCAAACTGATTTTGTATATGATGCATCTTCTTTTCATTTTAAATCAGAACCAATTAGCTCTAGTAATATCACAAAAAAGGAAATTCAAAGGATAGATAAAAATCATGAGATTGTTTTTGAAGATTTTTCTGAAAATCTAATAAGAAAAGAAATTGAACTTCTTGAAAGTAAGATTATTGAAGAAGCTAAAAAATATCCAAAGTTTATGATAAACTCTCTACTTCCAGTAAGAGTAGGAAAACTTGTTTATGAAGACACAGTTAGAGAGAAAAATGAAGAAAACCAAAAGAATCGAGAACATTCAATGGAAAACATACAATTAAATTTAGATATGGATTGCGCTGTGAGGAATATGTTAGGACACTATATTAGAGAATATGGAAAAGACGTTGAAAGGTTTAGCGAAATCGAATTTCAAGAATTTTTCGATTCTGGTTCATTTCGAGAGTTTGGAGATTTTCTCATTTTGTTCATGCTCCTTAGTGAAGTCAGAAAAGGTAATCTTAAATTGGTGATGGGAAAAGAGGGACGACTTGCATTTACAAAACTTTAAAAAAATAATGCATCTTGAGTACTATACGATATTTGATTTTCTATCAAGACAGTAAACCTCTTTGAATGTTGGTCCATTCTTTCCTTCATAGACACAGGTTTCAAATGTGCACTTGTTCTGTTCAGCTAAATTCGGGCAATCCTTTGGGCACGGTGTTATCCTTCTTCTAGTTGCGTAGTAGGAAGGAGGAGCTATTTTTTGGAGCTCAGTAAGAGGGATTCTTTTTCTGGGTTTCTCCTGTCCTCCTTTCTTTTGTGGTTGTTTGTTTTTCTTGTGTTCTTTGACTTTCTTTCTTCCTCTCTTTTTGAGTTCTTTCTTCCAAGCCTTCTCGTGTTTGTCAGTCCAGCCTTCTATGATTTGGTCGTCAGGTTTTACTCCATGCTTCTCCTGTAAGTGGTCAACTATCTCGTAAACTTCATAGATTAGACCCTCAGAGCAACCGTCATAGTTGCACCTAAATCCATCTTCAGTTTTATCGAATATTGCGTCAGGGTCTTCTTGTGCTTCTTTTTCGTCAGCAGATACTTCGTTCATCAGTTTCTCTGTGCCGAGCAAAGGGTTGAGTTGTTTCTTGACGAATGCTTCGATGTTATTTACAGTTTCAACTAGCATTCCTCTATATTGCACCAGAGTATCGAAAGGCACTTCCACTGTTCCTAACATGGTTTTTCCTTTTCTTTGCATTTTTTCATTCATACCTCCTTATTTTCTGACTAAAAGTAATCCTTTTAGTCTATCTATCAGTATATACTAGGAATTAATAAGTCTTACTACCAGATAAACTTTAAATAAAACCCAGCGTATATACTGGGCTAGGTTTATAGAAATGAAAGAAGCTCAAAGCTCGATTCTGAAATACGGAAACAAGGTCTACGTCTACATTCCACTGCTCATAAGCGCTGACAGTGCCTTCCCTTTCAAGAAAGGTGAGAAGGTCAACGTCAAGATTGTAGATGATGGCTTGAAAGTCGAAAAGATTTAGAAAACAAGTTTTTGAAAAGGTGATTCTGTTGCGAAATGCTAGAACGCAGAAGGTTATTTTGAATAAGAGTGGTCACTTTGTCTCTCGGAAAAAAGGCTGTATCGTGGTCAGTGATATTCGGACAAAGAAAGAGTTGTGGAAATATCCAATATTGGAGAAGGAATTAGGAGAGGTTCAGTTAATCAGTGGCAATCTAATTTCTACTGGAGCATTGGTTTCTCTAGCGTTCAACCGCATTCCTGTAATCGTAAAAACTGCTCTAGGTAGCCCTGTAGGAATTTTCAATTCAATAGATGACTACAGCCACGTAGAAACTAGATTAGCTCAGTATGAATGTTACACCAAAGCTCAATCTCTTTCTATTCCCAAAGAGATTGTGTTGGCTAAGATTAAGGGACAGAATCAGGTTCTAACTCATTACGGTTTAAGGAAGATTGATTTTACGAACATTCAGAAGGTCAAAGAATCCTACGATGAAGCTATCAGCAAATTCAACAGTGAAAACAAGCACCTAGTTGACCACAAGTTCAAATCTCAATTAAGATACTATGAAGGAACTTCCTCTATGCACTACTTCAGAGAGATATTCAGTCTGTTTTCTGAATCGTTTAGACCTGAAAAACGGAAAGGCTTCAAGGCTTATGACGGATTGAACAACACCTTCAATTTGGCGTATAGGATATTATCGAACAAGGTCATGGTCGCTTTGTTCAAGGCTAGACTTGAACCTTACCTTGGATTCTATCACACAATCAAACACGGTCAACCTAGTTTGGTCTGTGACTTTATGGACTTATACCGCTACCTGATAGACCATTTCCTCATAGCATATTGCCGAAAATTAGATGAGAATGATTTTGTTTGGAAAGACGATATTCACGCAGGAAGGAAAGGCAAGAGAGCTTTCTTGAACAAGTCAAAGAACAAGGAGTTTCTGGATAGGCTTGAAGATTACTTCCAAACGATGGTTAAAGTTCCTAGAGTTAAGCATGGAAAACGGCAGGAACTAGAATCTGTGATTAATGAAGAAGCTATGCTCCTTGCCAGTTACGTAAGAGGTAAGAGGATTTGGGAACCGAGATTGGCTCCTTTACCAAACATAACAATACAAAAAATGAGAACGCAGAAGAGAATCTCTGAAGCAGATTTTCAATCTTTTTTCCCAATGAGCTAGCATCAACGAATATACCTCTTGGACTTAGAATCGTCACTGGCTTTTGAATTAAATGCGTTAAACAATTCGTTAAGGGTTTCAATCTGGCTGCTGAGCTTGTTAGTATTTTCTCTATGTTCCTCAAAAATACTCATCAGTTTGTTAACATTGTTCATTAAAATATTAAACTGAATCTCCAAGTTTATAACTTTATCAAAAACGAAATTTAGCTCTTTTCGAGTGACAGGAGCATCTTTTTTCTTGACCATATTCACACTATCCCAGCCACAAAAAAAATATATTCAGAACAAATTTAAATTAAACGCAAGAATTTTGTCTTGAAAAAGGGGAGAACTATAATGGGAGGAATTTCTGAACGGCGGCGCTGTGGAAAATGTGGTAACAAATCTTACACTGACTATGTAGCAGGATTAGAATTTACCACTTATTCATGTAGATGTGGAAATGTCTTTAATATGGTGGACATAAAGGGAAGTTTGAAATTAGCTAGAATGTTATCCGAAAGCCCCAATACTTTCTATAATTTGACCGTCTCGGACTTGATTCAAATATTAGCCGAAGATGCGTTCAAGAAAGAAAACCCTATGGGTGCTTATTATAATGAGAGAGAGAAAGAACTTTTCAAGAAGAAACTTGCTAGTCTACCAGCAACATATCAACTGGTCTATAGTTTCATTAGAAAGGTGCAAAAAGAAGATGGGTTCGTTGAAAGAAAAAAATTGATTAGGATACTTAAAAAAGAACATGACTCAAAAACTGAAAATGCGGAAGAAATCATTGAGGAATTACTCATGATGGGCTTTCTGTTTACTCCTCGAAAGGGATTTCTTATGTGCACGTATTCAATTTGACGACACAGTTCTGTGTTTTTCAGCCAATTTTCCAAAGACTCAGAAATCCCATTTGTTTACTCGAAGTATTTGGTTGGCAAATTAACATAGCAGGAAAAGATTCGTAAAGTATTAGACTTCGTAAAATTGATATGACGTTTAGCAATTATTACTATCAGGTAAAAAGGGCATCTTTATGGTCAAAAAAAGAAAAATCCAACAAAAGTGCGAGGCAGAATCTAAAGGGATGCTTCTGGCAATATTGAAAGAATGGATAGTTAACCCTTTGGAGAATGATTTTGGATTTGATTTCGAAGTAAGGTTAACTTCGCCCATAGATGATGAAACACAGCAAGTATCAAAAATCAGTTTCTATATTCAAAATAAATCTTCAATTAACTCAGAAAAAGAAAAAGCTGTTGAAGATTTGGGTATTGATGATTGGATATTGTTTCTTGGTCAAAGAATACCAGTGTTAATAACAAAATATGATGTTATTACAAAAGAATTTTACTGGGAAATAGCGCAAAATTACTTATGGGATACTATAGAAAAGCAAGATAAGAATTGGAGAAGAAAGAAATACAAAAGGATAACACTAACCAATAAAATCAAAAACTTAGATAAACTTAAAGACGCAATTATTTTGTCACAAAAAAGAATCACAAGATACCATTCTCTAAATCTCGGCATAGGCGAAGGAATAATTATTAATGAAAAAGAACTTGATTACCTCGCTAGAATAAGAAAAAAGAATTTAGATGAATATAAGTTCATATCTCTAAAAGAAGCGTATTATGCGAGAAAAAGTGGAAATAGGCAAGCATCAATCGAATCGTTAATGAATGTGTATAACTCCCCAAATCCTGATGAAGCGAAAGTAAGAGCTATAATTGGTATAATTTTTGGGTTGAATGTAGTTGATTTGAAAGAGAACCCGAAAATAGTTGCCTTTGCGAACGAAGCAATTAATCTTTGTGAGAAATTAAATATTAACTATCTAAAGGATTATGTTACCATCCTAAGAAATCAGGCAATTCTATATTTCATCACTAAGAAAATGGTTGAAATTCAATTAGGCTTGAAAATCCAAGAAGAACTAAAACAACAATTATTTTCTTATTTCTACACCCAAGAATTTAACAAATTATTTGATGTTCTTCAGAAAGTAACACGTGAAATAAACGATAGCCTTGTAAGCTTGATATCAGCTAAAAAGATATATTACTACATAGCAGCGCTCCCAATTTTACTTGATATTTTTGCTATCCAAACATCGTATTTTGCTGTTTTCAATATGGATATATTAAAAGAAGAAAAAAACTTTAGAAAAAAATTTGTCGAACAATGCGAATATGTCTTAGAAAATATTTCTGACATTGATTTAAAGAAGATTATGAGTAGGAGTTTAGCAAACTATCATTACTACATTCTGGAAATTGAAAAAGCAATCGAGTTCTTAACTAAGGCAATAGAGTTGGGAAAAGAAGACCATGACCAATTGTTTGTTGAAGCAAATTCTGAATTACTAAATAGAATAAAAAAGAGACCAAATCCATATAAAATTCCCAGCAGAAAAAAAATTGATGAGATGACTACCGAAGAATATCAAATAATGACTGAGGAGTTACTAAAAGCTCAAGGAATAAAATTAGAAGGCGATGATGACTTCACCCAAACCATATCTCTGGCGTTAAGAGATTTAAACCCTGAAGAATATTTTAGACATTGTGAAAATCTACATTTAACTTATTTGACAACAAGTGCTCTTGGGGCAAGTATCGGTTTACCCTCGTTGGGAATGAAGTTTGTATGGTGTAAATACTGCACAAATTCAATAGGTGGTTTTGATTTGAAAGGTGCATTTAATAATTTTAAGAAAGCTAACTGCCAATCTTGCGTGGAACACAAACCCAGAAATAAGAACTGGATTTGTTATGTAAAATGGGTGAAAGAGCAAGCAGAATCTCCTGAATTTAAAAAAGTTTCAGAAAATTTCAAGAAAATGTAGTATTTCACCATTACTTTCCCACATCACTGATTTGAACTGAGTATACCCTTTTTCGTTCATGGATATACAAATTCTATTGGTATATCCTTTTTAGTAAAAGGGTATACGGATTCCTTCTTTGATATCTTGATATCTTACTGATATCATACTGCCGTCTGACTCCTATCAGACCTGCTTTTCTGGAATCTGACTACCGTCACAATGGCTCTGCTGAGACAATTCCACTACTCAGACCTGACTAGCAGAGAAGCAGGACACGTTATTTTTTTTTTTTTTTTTGTTAAATTTTAACCCCAAAACGCAAATGATATTTTTTGATTAGTTTAGGCAGAGTTTAATAAATTAAGGTTTAGTATCTACTTGGGTATATACCTCTATTAGGCTCTTAATATATGCCGCAGAAGTGGGAGTTGTGCTCTCACCGGCGACTGAGCCACGCCACCCTAATATTTCAAATTTTGGCTATCTCGCGGTGAGATGATACATGAACTGGGATTTATGCGTGCAGAGCAGTTCATCTCGGTGAGAGCAGACCATGAATCGTCCCGTCTGGTAATAAGTTTTATGAATCTTCAGAAACTAAACATAGTCACGCGGTGATAGTGTTGGATTTGTTTGACATTTATGTTCTGAACTTGATAGTTACAGTTGCCATGTTTACTGTGCTTGTGTTTCGGGCTTGGGTGGAGCACAAGAACTACAAGCTGATGTGGAGAGAGCTGGAGTGGAGAAGAACCTGCGAAACAGCAGGAAAAATATTGAAAGCCGAAAAGACCCTCTTTACCAAAGTTGAGGGCGGCGAAGAACTCTACGAACTGCTAACCAAACTATTCTCCAACAAGAAATAACAAGCCATATTAGAAACTTAGTAACAGAAGATTCCTAAAAACAAACTTTTTCATGAAAATTTGCGTTAGCAGTTACCTGTTAATTCTCTGAAAAACTTGAGGGCTTCATCTTTTTCTTTGAGGCCTTCGAGGATGGTGATTCCGCTTTTGAGGACACTCGCCTTAACGTCGCCTGAATCAAACGTGAGCCCAAGTTCTGCCTCAACTTTGAGGCTGAATCCTTTCCGCTTCAAGTAGTTCTTCACGTCTACAAGGTTAATGTCCATGTTCGTTTTTGGAACAACTACAAACACTTTCTTGCCTTTTCGTCCACAGATTTCCTCAACCAATTCCTGTTTGAGGGGCGTCGGAGAAGCTGACGGATGGTCGCCGCAGACTGGACATGACTCAACCTTCTGGAGGCTGATTTCGTTGAATTCCATCTCATCCAAATCAAAATGAAGAAGCTTGTTGGCTAAGCGAGGCTTCTTTCCTGTAAGTATTCTTATGACCTCGCTGACTTCCAAGCTAGCGATAATATTCACTAGAGATGGATGAACCCCCACTACCCCACATTTAGGCAACTTCTTGTCATCAAGACCGCCGTAGAAGCATTCAAGACACGCAGTTTCTCCCGGAATAATGGTGGACAGGTTTCCGTTGGTTGTTATTGCAGCGCCGAAAACGTAGGGCACACCAAGCTTGATGCAGGCTCTGTTGATGGCGTAGCGGGCAGTCATGCTGTCTAAGCCGTCCACCACAACATCCATACCCCTGACAAGGTCCTCGGCGTTTGCCTCGTTAATGGAAAGAGGGAGAGGTTCCACAGTGACGTATGGGTTAAGGCGCCGTAACCGCTTAGCTGCAGCCTCAACCTTTGGGACTCCTACATCGTCAACGCCGTAGAGGTGCTGCCGATGCAAATTAGTCAACTCCACAAAGTCTCGGTCAACAATCCGCAGAAAACCAACACCCATAGCCGCCAACTGCATCGACGCAGGAGACCCTAAACCACCCACACCGACCAAACAAACCTTGGAGTCCTTCAGTTTCAGTTGTGCATTATATCCCATGTCGGTCATGACAACCTGCCTTGAATAGTATTGCAGCTCCTCATCCGACAACTCCACACCATTCAATGTATCCTTAACCACGGCAATTCACCTCAACCACGGACTGAAAGACAACATTTCCCATGCGCTCAGCTTAGAGCATCACACAACCAAAGAAGCGTCCATCTCAGCCTTTAAATGGCTTATGCACAACAAGGCACCCAAACTACCCACCAGCAAAGGCAGAAGCCAAAATCTGGTTAACTTCTTCAGCTCCAATGTCGCTAATTAGAAGCCTCTTTTGTCTTGAAGTGAACCCTGAAACAAGCTCAACCCTTCGACCAAAGAGGCGCGAAAACTGCTTTAGCAACTCCTTGTTGACTTTGCCCTTCACTGGAGCTTCACGGCACAAAACCACAAGCTCGTTTCCATCCAGTTCCACCTTGAACTGTTTCGAGTTTGGTTTGACGTACACACCCAAGACAACGCCTTGAGCAGTTTCCTGCAACTTCATGTCCTTCACGGCCGCTTCAACATTCAGTTATTGATGGAGTGTATTCGTTTATTAATGCTTAATAGGTGCCTAGCAGAGACTTCATGAAGGCAAGTTACGATGTTAAGGGATGCTTGGACTCTCGCCATAGAAACGTTGAGCTGGATTGAACTGCAGCGGCTCGGTGAGCGTCTAGCATTGAACAAGGCAACGAAACAGCTGCGAATAAAGGACTATAAGGCTGTTGGGTTAGCTCACAGGCTGGTGTCTGAGACTCTTCGTAGAAAAAATTACATTGATTTCCTGTTGAATTCTGTTCTGGCGCCCAGATCCCTTAGCGACCTTAAGTTGGGTCCACGGGCATTCCTTCGTCTATACGTCTATGAAACAAAGCTGGCAGACGGCAACTTGGACCATGCTGCTAAAATTGCGAGGATGGGGCGTTCAATATTGGGGTGGTGGGACCTCAAGGATGCGGAGGAGGTTCTTGGAGAAATATTGAGCATAGACCCTGAAACTGCCTTGAAGGGGCTAGAGGAGACAGAAAAGATTGGACTCCAGACTTACAATCCCACATGGTTCGTGAAATACTGTTACAAGCTTCTCGGAAGAGCAGAAGCCCTTAAGTTCTTGGAAAAATCCGCAGACATTCCCCCAGTTTATGTGCGGCTGAACACTTTGAAGGCGCCAGAAGAAGCCCTCCTCAAAAAACTTGAAGCCGAAAAGACAGTTCTGGAAAAGGTTCAGTCCCTCAAACACACCTACAAGCTGATCGAAACAAAGAAGCCCCTCACACGAACAAGCAGCTTCAGTCAAGGACTATTCTACATTCAAGACAAAGCCAGCTGCCTAGCCGCGGAAATTGCAGACCCACTGCCAGGAAGCATGGTTCTTGATGTTTGTGCAGCTCCGGGAGCAAAAACAACCTATTTGGCGCAGCTGATGGAAAACAAGGGCAGAATCGTTTCTGTTGATTACTCAGAGCGGAGGATGAGGGTTTGGGAACGGGAAACAGAACGTATGGGCGTCAATATAGTTCAGTCCATGGTTGCTGACGCACGAAAACCTTTACCCCTAGATGTTTCAGCGGATTTGGTGATTTTGGACCCACCATGCACGAGCACTGGAACCTTTGGGAAGACGCCAGACGCAAAGTGGAGGCTCACCAAAAGGTCAATTCTGGGTATGGCAAAGATTCAGTCAGAAATGATAAACTTGTGCGCAGAGTATGTGAAGGAGGGCGGCTTTCTGGTCTACTCCACATGCAGCATAACCTTGGAAGAAAACGAGATGGTTATCGGAAACTTTCTGAAGATGCATCCAGAATTCAAGCCAGCAGACACAAAACCCAGAATCGGATTGCCTGGACTCAGGGGACTAACCAAATGCCAACGGCTCTATCCCCACATTCACGACTGCAACGGCTTCTTCGTAGCCAAACTAAAAAAAGAAAAAGCCTAAAACCGCACGCTAGCCTTTTCGTGCCTTCTCTAAACAACATAGCGTCTCAAAGAGGATTTTTGCTGCCTGCGTGGCTGTTACTCCCCTGTCATAATGAGGTGCTACTTCAACTAAATCTAGGCCAACCACTCTGCTGTCGCAAACCTGTTCTAGAATGTCCAGAAGGGTTGAGGTGTCTAGTCCTTCAGGTTCAGGATTTTGAACTGCGGGCACATAGGCGGGGTCAAGAACATCCATGTCGATTGTTATGTAAATTTTTTCGTAGCCTTCAAGGATGCCGCTGATGTCTTCAATGGCTTTCTTGACTCCGTCTTTTCTTATTTGCTGGGCAGTCACATAGTCAACTTCAGCCTCTTTTGCGTACTCAAGTTCTTCTTTGCATACTGCGCGGGTGCCAACCTCCAGAATCTTGGCTGGCTTAACATCCTCTTTGATTCTCCGCATGAAGGTTGTATGGGACAACGATAACCCCAGATAGTCGTCCCGCAGGTCCAAGTGGGCATCGAAGCTTATCACGGCAACATTTTCGCCGAGGCTCCGCAGCACCCCCAGAGTAATGGTGTGTTCTCCTCCAAGAAACACTGGAACCTTCTCGGCTTCAACTAGCTCTTGGGTAACTAGGGCTAAACGCCCTAAAGTCAATTCAGCATCTCCGGTAACGTGGAGGTCTCCGAGGTCATGGATTTTGATGTCTTCGATGGATGTTTCTGTTCTGAAGCTGTAGCCTTCAATGTTGAGGGAGGCGTCTCTGATGGCGAGGGGCGCAAATCTTGCTCCAGAACGGTACGTGCTGGTTACATCCAAGGGAACTCCCAAAACAACGTATCTGGCCTCCTCAAAAGACAGTTGACTGCCCGCGAAAACGGGAGAAGGTGACACGAAGAGCTCACGATAACTCATACACAATCACTGTTAGAAAAGATGCTTTACCATTTAAAGTTAACACACGAAACGATAACTTGAATTGTTGGCTCTACACTGTTTTGGTGTAGCATTCCCAGCAGAGAATTTCACAGTTTTCGACTGTAGGCTTTCCGCCTTCCTCTGGGCTAACAAAGAATCGGGCTTCCCAACCACTTCTCTCACTCTTGTTTCCCCTGTTTTCCCAGATGATTTGCCTGAAGCAGGTGAAACTTCCGTGACCATGACCTTCCCTTTCACACTGGCATCGGGCATTAGCCCTCGAAAACGCCTGCTTCAAAACTTCCTCAGAAAACTCGCCCACAGCAATCCCTCAACACTGAGCGAATAGTCAATCACTATTAAAGATTACTAAAAAAGGAAGGATGAAGGAGATTGCACTGTTTATCGAATCAGCATTTTGCGGAGAGTGGCTTGTTTGTTGTCGCTCTGGTTAAGCTCTTCTCTCAGGCTTTCAACTTCCTTTCTTAGATTAATTAGTTCTAGGAGAAGAAACGTGTTGCCGTGCCTGAAGAAGTGTTCCACCATTTCAGAAACGGTTTCCTCACTTATTTGACCCTTGACCTTGGCGGCTAACTCCTTCGAAAGCATCTTTTTTGGGTCCATCTTGAATCGAAACCAGATTAGAGTTTAAGATGATAACACTTATGAAAACACAATAGTTACATTGAATACATCTTAGCCATCAAGACCCTTCATCTCTGAATTGCCAAAAACTTGTCCAAAAACATTCGTAACCCCGCAGAAATGGAGAAACTAATTTATTACCAATCGTATTATAGCGGTAGGAAGGGATACAAAATGACCTCAGAATCAGGCTCCAAGATAAAAAACCCACTTGTCTTACTGTTCACAATCTTCTATGCAGTAGCAGGAATCGCTCAAATAGGCTACTTTGCCATCGCAAGCTCAACTGCGCCCCCACACCTCCCAGTTCTGGGAATCCTGAGTTTACTCACAGCCTTCAGCCTATTCCAGATGTACAAATGGACTGTGCCCCTTGCCGCTGTGATGTTCATTACAGGAATAACCTTTGCTGCAACAACTCTCTCCAACTCGCTTGCCTTGCAGGCCTTCGGAGACGCCATGCTGCTTAATCTTGCCTTGGTAGTATACATGATTGTTCTATTGGTAGTGTCCCTATACGTAATAGCAAAACGGGCAGACTTGAGCTGAGCAGCCTGTTTACTATTTTCTTAATTTCTTGAACAGGTAAACATCTATTTCTGTTCCAGCGTCTATGAACTGTTGCTTTTCGGAGATTTCAACGAAGCCGTCAGCCTTAGTCATGGTTGTTATAGCACCTGATAAGCCTGTAGGAACAGGACTCACAAGAAGCGTCCCAGCTTTGTTGTAGGCTAAGTTTACCATAATGAAGGTTCGTCGTCCCCGTGCTGAAAACATTTTCTGGGCAGCCACTGCCTTAACTTTCGGAATTTCTTCTTCGGTTCTGCCAGCGAGTTTTACTAGAATGGGACGAACGAACACGATAAACATGAAGAGGGAAGATGTTGGGTTGCCAGGCAACGAAAAAACTGGTTTTCCGTCAACCACTGCAATGGTTAAGGGTTTTCCAGGTTTCATGGCTACTCCAGAAATGATTACGCCAGGCTTTCCCAGAGAATCCACAACCTGCGGAGTGAAGTCCTTTGGTCCAACTGAAACCCCGCCCGAAGTTAATATGACATCGGCAGAAGCCAAAGCCTGTTCCAAAGCTTTTTTCAGCTTATCCTTCTCGTCAGGAACTATTCCCAAGTTAATTGCCTCTCCCCCACTTTCCAGAACTGCGGCACTCAGGGTGTGGGCGTTTATGTCATAGATTTTTCCTGGAGGAAGGGCTTTGCCTGGCTCCACAACCTCTCCTCCTGTGGACAGCACAGCAACCTTTGGACGCTTGTAAACAGCAACTTCTGTTAAGCCAATGGCAGCCAATGCCCCAATTTCGCGGGAACCCAGAACCCTGCCCTTTTTCAGAACAGTTTCGCCTTTGCGGATGTCTGAGCCCTTCGCCATGATGTTCGTGTTCTTCGCAACTGGACGGCGCACCAAAACGTTGTCTCCCTGTCGGTTTGTGTACTCCACCATAACCACGGCGTCGGCTCCTTCAGGCAGAGGCGCTCCCGTAACTATCTCCGCAGCAGAGCCCTCTTCCACATTTACAGTTGGATGTTCGCCGATTGCTACATGCCCACAGAATCTGAGGCTGACGTCCTTGTCTTCGCTTGCGCCAAAGGTGTCAGCAGCCTTCACAGCGTAGCCGTCCACTTTTGACCTGCTAAAGGGCGGAATATCCATGGGCGCCACAACATCCTGAGCCAGCACCCGATCATGGGCACCTGAGATGGAGACCTGTTCCTTTCCAACAGGTGCTGGAGAAAAATTCTGTTTGAGAAGTTGTTTGGCTTCGTCAAAAGAGAGAAGTTTCTTGAACATGCTACTCCCTCATGATGCTGGAGAAAAGATGCACCCTAACTGATTCGCCTTCCTCTACGCCCTCACGGTCTTCAGGAATAATCACGTACCCGTTTGCCTTTGTCATGGTTGTGATCACTCCAGACCCAGTTACTCTAACAGGCTCAGCAAAAAAGCCGCCACCCTTTTCAAAGACGCGAACACGCAAAAAGGCTTTTCGTCCCAGCGCACCCGTAACTCTTCTGGTCAGCTTCGCCTCCACAGCAGGTCTAGCCTCGTCTATGCCCAGCAGTTTAAGGAGGGTGGGTCTGGTGAATGCCTCAAAGCCTACAGTGGCTGCCACAGGGTTTCCAGACAACACAAAAACTGGTTTGCCTTCAAGGATTGCCAGAGCAGTTGGCATACCCGGTCTAATTGCCATTCCATGAACTACGATACCAGGTTTTCCTAGTTTGTTGACTGCCAAGGGAACCAAGTCAGGGTACCCGACGCTTGTTCCTCCAGTGGTGATAACAGCATCTGCCTGCTCCAAGCCTTCCTTGATTTTGGCGCTTATCTCTTTTAGGTCGTCTTTGGCTAAACCCAAGTTCAGTGGTTCTGCACCCAGTTCTTTGCATAGGCTAGAAAACATAAGTCTGTTAGTTTCCACAATCTTGCCGTGCCCAAGTTTTTGTCCCATCTCCACAAGTTCGTTTCCTGTGGCTAAAATGGCGACTTTTGGTTTCCTGACAACAGGCACATGGGTTTCGCCCAGCGCCGCCAACAAACCAAGATGATGAGCATTCAGTCGGATTCCAGCCTCTACAGCTACGTTTTCTTTGGCTACGTCTTCACCCATTTTAGAGACATTCCTGCCCGGAGTAACCGCTTTTCCAACCTCGATTTTGCCCTCAAACTTTTTGGTATACTCAAGCATAACTATGGCATCGGCGCCTTCAGGAACAGGGTTTCCAGTCCACAGCTCTTTTGCCTCATTTTCGTGGACCTTGCCATCTGTTAACTTGAAGACTTTGGGGTTAAAGGCGGAAACTCCGAAAGTGTCTTTTGCTTTTAGGGCGTAGCCGTCCACGGCTGAGCGGTCAAAGCGCGGCAAATTGTTTTTGGCTCGGATGTCCTCTGCTGTGACGCGCCCCAGCGCCTCGCTGAGTAGGATTTGCTCAGAACCAAGCCTTTCTGGTTTCAGTTGTGACAAAAAAGATTGTAGAGCATCATCAACGTTTGTGAGTTTTGTGAAGCCTTTAAGCCGAGCCAACTTCATGCCTCACTTAAAAGCAAGAAAGTAGGTGTAAAAAAGTTATCGTAAAAAAGTGGCGAAACTGCCAAAGATAACCGTTAACATAGCTGGCTTTATTGAAAATAGAAGTTAGATAAAGGAAAACTTAAATAAACTACAGTTCACTTCCGTAGTTAGCCTAAAAGAGACGTGAATACTCAAAATGCCTAGAGAATTTCAGCACATCATAAGGTTTGCCGGAACCGACATTCAAGGAACTCAGCCGGTAACCTACGCATTGACAAAAGTAAAAGGTATAGGAATACAATTGGCAAACGCGATTGTAGAAAAATCTGGAATCAACCCAGAAGCACGCATGGGTTTCCTTTCTAGCGCTGATGTAGAAAAAATTGAAGACATCATCAAAAACCCCACCAAGTATGGCATACCCACTTGGCTTCTAAATCGACGAAAAGATATGGAAACAGGAAAAGACCTTCACCTTTTAGGCTCAGACCTAGTTTTTCAAACAAAAACTGACATTGACCAAATGAAAGCTATACGATCATGGAAAGGCTTCCGCCACAGCTACGGACTAAAAGTCAGGGGACAAAGAACCAAAACAACGGGCAGAAAAGGAAAAGCCATAGGCGTAAAGAAGAAACAGGTGCAGCGGGGAGGTCAATAGGCAGATGGGAGACCCGAAAAAGCAGAGAAAAAAGTTTGATACGCCCCGTTTCCCTTGGCAGATGGACATGCTGAACGCAGAACTTAAACTGCTTGGTCAATACGGTTTAAGAAATAAACGAGAAATATGGCGCCACAAAACTTTACTTTCAAAGTACCGTGGCATTGGACGTTCACTATTGGGCATGTCCGCTGAAGAACGAAGCAAACAAGAAAAGCAGCTTCTAGATAGGCTTCACAGGATAGGAATACTGCCTGAAGAAGCTGAACTTGACGACGTTTTGGACATGAGCCTAGAAGACATACTGGAACGCAGGCTTCAAACCCTTGTTTTCCAGAGAGGCTTAGCCCAGTCCATACAGCAATCCCGCCAACTCATCGCCCATGGGCACATTTCCATTGATGGACGAAAAGTGTCTTCTCCAAGCTACTTGGTACTCAAGGATGAGGAAGAAAAACTGACTTACAGCCCAAAAAGCCCCCTCACAGACCCTGAGCATCCAGTAACAAAGGCTGCGAGCATTCCAGCCGAGCCCATAACAGAGAGCAAGGAGGACGAGAGGCGTGAGTAAAAAGGCTGACAGATGGGCTGTTGTTCATGTTTTCAGCTCCTACAACAACACAATCATCCATTTCACAGACATTTCAGGCGCAGAAACCATTGCACGGTCTTCAGGAGGCATGCACGTCAAATCAGACCGTCTAGAATCGTCCGCATACGCCACCATGAGAGCTGCAGCCCACGCCGCCACCATCGCCAAAGACAAGGGAATAACGGCAATTCACATCAAAGTTCGTGCTCCCGGAGGCTCAGGTGCAAGAACGCCTGGAGCAGGAGCCCAAGCTGCCATACGTGCC
>CAZEBS010000016.1:0-47561 GCA_964510635.1 uncultured Candidatus Bathyarchaeia archaeon | reverse complement strand
GACGAAATCAGCTCTATCCATGAGCTTTTTGGGCGCGTATCTTCCAGTTAAAACAACGTCAGTCTCTTCTGGAATGCTGCCCAGAAGCTCCATGACCTCGTCTATGTCTAACATGTGGCAGTGGAGAGCCAAGTTTATTTCGTCCAAGACCAGCAGATGAGGCTTCTTTTCTTTGACTATCTTTTTAGCGAATTCTAGTCCCTTTCTTGTGAGTTTTCTGTCTTCTTCGCCTAAGTTGTCTAGTCCGATCCAGCCTTCTCTGCCGAACATGTAGATTTCGTAGTATGGCTTGAGCTTCTCCCGTATCTTGTATTCGCCTGTGTTCTTCCACCATTTCAAAAACTGGATGATTACAACTTTGCGTTTGTGACCTACTGACCTGAGGGCTAGACCTAACGCGTTCACTGTTTTTCCGCCCCCAGTTCCTGTGTACAGGTAAATGTAGCCCATAATATTCTCCCCATACTTCAGAGCAGTCTCTAGAGAATACAAACTGGGGGCAGCCGTTTATTGTTTACTGTCATCCATGACAATATTGAAAAGCTTTTACAATGGTTCCGCAGTATATTTGCCAATAACGTTTCTGGGGAAAAACGGAATGAAGATAAAGATTGAGGATTTTGCGGACGAGTGGGGTCCAGAAAAGATACTGCAGGTTTATGACCCAAAAACGGGGATGCGGGGAGTTCTGGTTATAGACAACACAACTTTGGGTCCAGGAAAGGGGGGAATCAGAATGCTGCCAACGGTATCAACAGAGGAGATTTTCCGGTTAGCAAGAGTAATGACTTGGAAGTGTGCCCTAGCAAAAATCCCCTTTGGAGGAGCCAAATCAGGCATAATCGCTAACCCAAAACAGATGACAGAAGAAAAGAAGATGGAAACCATCAAAGCTTTTTCCCGAGCCCTAAAACGGGTTTGTCCAAGCCTGTACGTTGCTGCGCCGGATATCAACACTGGAGAAAAGGAGATGGCTGTTTTTGCCCAAGAGAATGGGTCCATGAAGTCTGCCACAGGAAAACCTGCTCACCTGTGCGTCAAACCGGGAGTAAAATGCGGTATCCCTCATGAGTATGGTTCCACAGCGTTGGGGGTGGTGCAGTCTGCCTTCACTGCAGCAAACTATGTGGACAGCTTGGACATCGCCAATGCCACAGCTGCCATAGAGGGATTTGGAAACGTCGGCTCCTTTGTCGCTGAGTATTTAACGCAGATTGACGTGAAGGTTGTGGCTGTCTCGGACTCTAAAGGCTGCATCTACAACCCAGATGGACTAAATTATGAGAAGCTGCTGGACGTCAAAATAGAAACTGGCTCGGTCATAAATTATCGTCCGGGAAAAGTGATAGAAAACAGGGAGCTTTTCGAGCTACCCGTAGACATTCTTGTTCCCGCTGCCCTTCCTGACGTCATCAACAGGTATAATGCAGATCGAATCAAAGCGAAGATGGTGATTGAAGCAGCTAACCTTCCTGTAAGTCCAGAAACCGAGAAGGATTTGGAGGAGAGAGGCGTGTTTGTTGTTCCAGACATTTTGGCGAATGCGGGAGGAGTAATTTCCTCGTATGCCGAGTATCGGGGGTATAATCCTAAGCGGATGCTGGAGCTGGTTCAGCGGAAGATTAGGCAAAACACTGTGAAGGTTATAGAAACTGCCCTAAACAAGAACATCGCCCTCAGAGAGGCGGCAATGAACATAGCAAAAGAAAGAATACAAAAAGCAAACAACCACTAAAAACATTAATCAACTCAATTTATAGGTGCAGGGTTAAATTTTAACCCTTAAACGGTCTGCGCGCGCTTCATATATAGTCACGTTTTCTTGCATAAATTCTAGTTTTCTTTAGTTTAACGAAATCATGCTTTTTTTGATTTTGTGCTCTTGCACGCAGATACCCCATAATTACCCATACTACTTTAAGTCCCACAAAAGTTGTGCTCCGATAATTTCGGAATGCTGCCATTGTCCTAAATAATGAGTATCCGAATCTGTGACGACAAGCACCATATTCAAACCATGTTTTCATGGGATATTTTTTTGGAGGCGGCAATATGGGTTTTTTCCCTTTATCAAAAGTATGCTTATTAGAGTATATCACTGCCCATGATAGGCACGAGTCTTCTGCAAAATCTATTGGGTACACACAGTCAAACAGGTCCTTGAATGCTGAAACCCTTAACAGTTGTGCATATCCACCAATGCCAACAAGATCAACATTTTTGCTGAGGGAATGTTCGATATAATCTTTGGGCAGAATGGTGTCTCCGTCAACCCGTAGTAAATGCGTATAATCTTCCAGTTTTTCTTTCAAGAGAGCGTCACGTATCGCCATGCCCGCACGTTCACCGGTAAATCTAAATTGTGGAAATGGTTTGTTCGCAATCACAATTTTTACTGGTTGAATAGTTTGATCCTTGACCGATTGAAGTGTCTTCTCATATCCAGCAAGGGACACAATAACACAAAGAATTTTAACTCCAGACATATTTTTCAAAAATCTCCTTCCATCTAGGATTTTGCATCTTACAATGTCTGCAGGCTTCATGATCTAAACCAAGCTGATTACGTTTATGCCAAACCTCAGCAATATCAACCTCACTAACATTACCCCAATTGAATTCATAAGGCAAATCCATACAGTGCATAATGTTTCCCTCAAAACTGATGTTCAAACTATCCCAACAAGGACAAGGAACATCCATGCTATATTCGAATGATGTTGGATAATTTTCATGAGAAGCATGATTATGAAATGTCTCAAAACTCTCTGAACCTTCAGCTATCCTACTTTGGGGCTTATATTCTCCTCCATCAAACGGTGGGCGAACATTCTGATCAAAACAACTGAACAAATCTTTCCAAGTTTCAAGTTCATCCAAGTTTTCTTCACATAATATGTACACAAGTCTGATTCTTTGATGAAGCTTCTTGCGCGCTTTGAACCATAAAATAGTTTTCAACGCTTCGCCGAATTTGTCCACACCATGAACTTTCCTATAAGTCTCTGCTGTTGCAGCGCTTACCGTGAAATTGACCAAATCCAAATTTTTATCCAAAAGCAAATGTCGGTTATTGTAAGCTATGCCATTAGTGAAGATTATAACTTTTGCTCGAAGATATGATTTAATCATTTGAGTTATTGTAGGTAATCGAAGCTCAAGTAGGGGGTCACCGTTCATAAATGCTGGAACATAATTTATGAACCACCCCTGTTTCTTGATGTAATGCAGTACATTGTCGATAGTTTTTAGCGGAAGCTTTGCCTGTCTTTTTATGAATGCCCCATGTGGATTACAATAGATGCACTTTGCGTTGCAGATATTTTGTGTATCAAGTTGGACCACTGTCGGATGTTTTGTCCACATTGGTTTTCCAAAAATAGCTTTATGCAGTTGCACCCTCTTGACTCGATATTTTGGATTTAGGTCCAAAGCCCTGAAATGTAGCCGTCTCATTCTAAGACCCTATTCCTTGTTGTTGCATTCCCCGATATAAAGGATGTAAGTGTGCGCGCGTTTCGCGTGTGTGAGAGTGTAGGGGTGTATGGCATGAACGTGGGTTGGGGATTAAATTTTAACCCACCCAAAACTCTACTTGCTTATCTACTGAGAACTCAACTGGCTAATAGTAAGGAGACCGTTTCACAATATTTGCCATAATGATCTTTCGGAGCAATATAATGGGCAATTTGTAAAGTCTAAATGTTTTTTTTATGTGTTTTAAGTAATCCTCAATGGAAGTGTTCTGAAAGTCAAATTCTTGCTGGGCTTCTTTGGTGTCGTACCAATCTAGATGATACGCATTAACGTCTTTTGTGAAATATTTCTGGTCAGGAACAGGAAGAGACAAACTCCCAAATAGACGAGACAAAAATTCTCTTCCTCGTAGCTGCCAACCATTCTTTTCGCCACCACCGAGAATATATGCCTGATTCTTTGGAGTTGAACCGGATTTTAGTTTTTCAACACCCTTAATTAAAGCGGTGGCAACATCAGTAGCCGTTATAATTTCAAGTCGCATGTCAGGATGCATATCAAAAAGCTCTTCCATATAAGAAAAAGAGCCTGCAAAGGAAAGAGCAGAAAAATTTGGAATTACCCCCGCAAGCCTAAAGACAATATAGTTATCCGCATTTTCTTTCAAGAACTCTTCACATTTTATTTTTGACTCTTCATAATTTCCAGTAACAACCAAAGGGTCATTACGACAAACTAATTTATCCTGAAGCTGAGTAGGTCCCATCACACTTGCTGATGAAGTGAAAACTAAGGGAATTTTTCGTTTAGTCTCTTTAATCGCGTTCACTAAATTTACGGTGCCTCCAAAATTGACGTCCATAGTCAATTTGCGCTGTTGTTTTAACAGAGGCGGAATTATTGCAACAAGATGAATCACCGCATCACATCCGTGAACCGCTTTTTTAACATCCCGAAAATTTCGAATATCCCCAAATATCACGTCTCTAATTTTGTGCTGATGCTTCCGAGCATCCTTGCGAGTTTTTTTATTCTCTACCTCGAACACAATTATCTCATGAGAACGCCTATACGCTTCTTCTAGTACTGCTTTTCCAACATTCCCGAAAGCCCCTGTAATCAACAAGTTCATTATCTTTTGAACCCCCCCAACAATTCAGCCTAACAATTTTTCTTCAAATCCTATGAAATCTATCCAATGTCACTCAAACAATCTAAAATATTCATGTCTTACCCCTTTAAATAATCCATTATGGCGTGTTTGGGTTTGGTGTTAAAATTTAACACCCCAGACCCAAACTTTAAAGGAATCTATTACAAAAATGTAAACGTAATTCTATGTTGTTTAATAAAGTGAGGAATAATGTATCGTAAGCAGAAATTGGCTCTGATTATCGTGACAATACTCACAATATCAACAGTCTCTGCTGTAATTCCCTCTGGTTTCTCAACAATAATCAGCAGACCCACCCTATACCGTGACAACACAACAGCAGACCCCCTAACCGTTGATGCAGGCTCACACGTCAACATAACAACAACAGATATGACGATAACTGGATCACAGGTGTGGCTTTGGCTTTCCACACAAGGAGGCTCAGAAGTAAACACAGCCGAAGGCGACCGCTGGTATGCTGGTCCATTCTTACTGAGTGACATGTCTGACACAGTTACCTCGCACAATTATGTATTCAGTAGCAGTGTTCTTCCTGCACCATTCAACATGGAAAACAGAACATACACTTACGTAGTAGGTAACGACTGGATAAATGGCACAGTTCCTCTTCTCGTTCAAGGTTCCGATGTTGACTACTGGATAAAGATTGCAGACGTTTCTCCCTCTGACACCATTGCAGGAACAGAAATCGGCGTTTCAACCAACCGAATAAGATTCACCGCAGGCTTCAATGCAAACCCGCTTACAGGCGCTCCAGGTGTTCCAGTAACAGTCAGCGGCTACGCTGTTTCAGCAGCCAATCTCTATAACATAACTCAGGGCGGTCTATTAGCTCAGGGTTTAGTCGGCTCCACGACAAATAACGTTTCTGGATGGCTCTGGACAGGCTTCAGCATCGCTTTTAACATACTTGACTTGGAAGGAAAAACCATCAGTGCACCTACAGAAACAGGTAGCATCACCATTAATGTGATTCAAAACGACACCGCCACTACGGTAGCCACTTTCACTTTCATCCAAACATACCGAGAAATCTATGTGCCCTTCTCCAACTTTAAGGCACATGGAGGCGACTACACAGGTGGACCGCCAATAGTAAACACTAGCACAACATATGGGCTCATGCTCAACTGGTTCCCATACATGGGCAGCGCCGATGTATACTTGAATAATACCCTGCTGAAAAGTGGGCTATCGCTCAATGCGACTGGCGGCGTTAGCACCACCATAACTACTCCGCCGCTCCAAACAGGCAACTACCTGTTTAGGGTAATCGACAACCATGGAACAGAATACAACTTCACGGTATTAGTGCTCATGTTTACATACATCAACTTAACGCCCACATCTGGACATGTTGGCGACTCCTTCACTGTCAATGGAGTAAACTTCATTGACTATATCGGTCAATATGTAACAATCTACTTCGAGAACAGTATCGTTCCACCCTACTACATCATGCTGCTAAACTTCACAGTAACCAGCTCAATCTGGTATCAAACACTTGTTATTCCTCAATCATGGGGCGGCACTCGCAAAGTTGAAGTGCGGAACAGCGACGGCACGATAGTAATTGCAGTTGAAACACTCAACACAACCGCAACTGTAGTTTTTCCAGAAGAATATCATGAAGTGATTGTAGATGAGAACACATACATAATTGCGACACGTAGCAACTCGACAGTATCAGATCTTACTTTCAATCAAGCAGAAGCTAGTCTCCAATTTACTGTTGATGGAATTACGGGAACAACTGGCTTCTGTAACGTTACTATCCCATCTGAGTTGATGTCGGGAACATTCTCAATCTACAAAGACGATATGCTGTTAATTGAAAACTTGGATTACACTCAAGCTTTCAATGGTACACACTACCACTTCAGCATAACATATGAACACAGCACACACATTATAGAAATCGTTTCAACCACCGTAATCCCCGAACTAACTTCACTCGCACTTCTGCTGACATTCATCATAGCAACAATAACCATGTTCATTGTCAACAGAAGAAAAAGCGAGACTAGAGTTCGTTTAGGTGACTAATACTTTATGAAGCAAACAAAACACTATTTTTCTGATGAACAAGGGCTTATATTTCCTGCTTCAGTGTTTTCTAATGGTTTACGGCTGAAAGGATGTGTTGTTTAGTGGCTTTGAGTGACATTAGGTTAGAGCCTGTGGGTTTTGTCCAGACAGAGGCAGTTGGCAAGGAAGTCAGAGACAAAAACTTGATTTCACAGATAATCTTTCGTGAAGACTTTACTGAGGCTCTGGAGGGTGTCGAAGGGTTCTCGCACCTGTTTGTTCTTTTCTGGCTCCACGAAATGTCTGACGAGGACAGAAAAGTAATGAAGGTTCACCCACGGGGAAGAGCAGACATGCCACTGCTGGGAATCTTCGCGACCCGGACGCCATACCGTCCTAATCCAATCGGGCTTACAAGAGTCAAACTGCTGAAAATTGAAGGAAATATTCTCACAGTTCAGGGTCTAGATGCCTATGATGGCACGCCAGTGCTCGACATCAAACCATTTGACAGCTGGGACACAACAGAAGACTTCAAGGTCCCAGAATGGTGGAAAAAACTAGACAAAGAAAGAAAAAATAGAAAAGAATAGCCCCTGAGCTACTCTGCTGCCTTAATTTTTTTGGCAAACTCCTGTCCATACTCATAGCATTTCTGCAGTTCAGCCTTGTCCGGAACCCACTTAACCGTTATTGCAGGCGCCACAAGCTCCATTCCTGCACTTTTCAGCGTCTTTTCTATGGCAGCAGTTGCTCCTCCACCCCAGCCATACGAGCCAAAAACAGCGGCAAGCTTGTTTTTTGGTCTCAAGCCCTCCATCTCCCGTAGAAACGGAGCCACAGACGGCAAGACACCGTTGTTTATGGTTGCGGAGCCAAGAAGCAGTCCTTTTGTTTCCAGCAGTTCTCCGATGATGTCGCCTTCGTCGCTGACGGGGAGCCGGTAGAGTTTTGCTTCGATGCCTTCGCTTCTGATGCCCTCAAGCATTGCTTTTGCCATTTTTTCTGTGCTCGCCCACATTGTATCATAGACGATTAGGACCTTCTTGTCTGCTTCTCCGCTTGCCCACTTCAGGTAAGCTTTGACTATCTTCATGGGGTCTTTTCGCCATATTATACCGTGGCTGGGGGCAATCATGTCAATTTTCAGACCCAGTTTCTGGACTTCATCAAGCTTACGCAACACAACAGAACTGTAAAGCCACAAAATATTCGCATAATACTTCCCTGCCTCCCACATCAATATGTCCTGATCCACCTCATCATCGAACCGTTTTGAGCTTGCCAAGTGTTGACCAAAACCGTCGTTAGACAACAACAATGCATCGTTCTCTATGTAAGTGAACATGGTGTCAGGCCAATGAAGCATAGGCGCCTCAAGAAACGTTAACGTTCGTTCACCCAAACTCAAGGTGTCCCCAGTTTTCACGGTTTGGAACTTCCAGTCGCCAAAGTAGTGTTTTTCTAGACCCGCCTTGCAGTTGGCTGTTCCTACTATAGTTGCGTTTGGTGAAAGCTTCAGAATTTCTTTGATGGAGCCGGAGTGGTCTGATTCAACATGGTTTGCTATGATGTAGTCTATCTTGGAGGGGTCGATTACCTCTTTGATTCTTTCAATCATTTCCTCTGCAAAAGGGTGCTCAACAGTGTCAACTAGGGCAATCTTCTTGTCTACAATCAGGTACGCGTTATAGGTGGTTCCCCGCTGAGTCGAATACGAGAAGCCGTGAAAGTGCCTTTTGTTCCAATCAACTACTCCGACCCAGTAAATGTTTTCTAAAACTTTAACAGGAGGCAAAACAATCTTCACCAACACACTAGTTGATTAATAAACCCTATTAACCTTGAGGTAGCGTAAAATTAATTCACCTGAGCTCAGGATTACGCACGCATAGCTTTCGTCTAACAACTACCGAAAACAGTGTGACTGTCAAAACAAGTGGTAATATAAGCCATGAGGGAAACTCTGGAATTGTAGCAATATCTACGAGATTCATTAGTGGGTAGTTGTCTTGGTTATTTTTGTCTATTACGTAAGCTATGTCTCCTATGCCATCGAGGGTGCTGTCTACTCCTTGCTAGTCGCTCCAGTAGTTGCCTTCATTCACGCGCGCGCCGTTATCCCAAATGTTACTTGAATCATCTGTTTCTACATGATTGGTATTGTTGACGAAGTTATTGTGGTAAATAATGTTATTGTAACAAATGGAAACTGAAATTCCCCGCCCATTGTTTGTTATATTATTTCCAATAATGTTATTGTGTCCAGCACCATAAAGACGGATACCAAAGTCACTGTTGTTGGTTATTGTATTTCCAACGATGCTGTTATACATGTTTTCAATGGCGATGCCACCAACATTATTTGCTATATTGTTTCCAGAGATAGTGTTGTTTTCAGCAGAAGTTAAGTCTAAACCACGAAAGTTATCAGTTATTGTGTTTTCTACGATTGTATTCTTATGTGAACCCATAACCAAAATTCCAATATTGAAATTGGATAATTCCAAATTCTTAACGGTTATATTGTTGCTAATTCTAAGTGTTATTCCGTTTTCGTTTCCATCTCCGTGGAGTCTGTAACCTGCTCCATCCAAAACAACGTTATCTCTATATCCCACAACAATTGAGCCAGTAATATCAGAGATTAAAGTATAAACATCGCCATCACACTGTATTTTATCCGTTCCCTCAACACTTCCATCAGCTCTGATGTAAATTGATGGAAATTCTGGATTGTAATCACTTGGGGTATACATTTCGTTTTCAGTTATGTAAACTCCATCGCCGCATCCAATTACGTATATCTCGTCGTTTATGACTACGGGGTCAAATCCACTACGGGGGGTCGGCATAGCTGTTGCGTTTGTCCAAGTGTCTGTTTCTGGGTTATACACCTGATTGAGCTGCCCCCCGAGAACGTAAATTCGTTTTGGAACATACACTCCCGTGGTTGCACAAGCTCCCGCAGAAGTAACGGCGATGGGGATGGATGTGCTGTTTGTCCACTGATTCGTTGCTGGGTCAAATATTTGAACAAGATTTATTTTGTGATAGCCTGGGGCTTCTCCGCTTCCGGTTATTCCTGAGATGATGTAGATTTTGTCATCTAATACGGTAGAAGCGTATGCTGAAACTGGGACAGGGATGGGTGTCATTTGAGACCAAGTATCAGTTTCGGGGTCATAAACGTCGTTTGCACTTGAAGGAATAAAAAGTTGTGGTATGGTGTTGAGTTGTCCACTTATCATGTATATTTTGTCGTCCACAACATTAGCTTCCCTTCCAAGTCTGGTTGAGGGGATTGCTGTTCTGGTCTCCCAGGTGTCTGTGGTGGGGTCGTAGACTTGGGTTGGAATGTCTGAGCTTCCGCCTATTACGTAGATTTTGTTTTGGCAAGTAACAAGAGTGCCCCAGTGGTTCTTGATTGGCAGTGTAGCTAATTCTGTCCAATTGTTTGTTTCTGGGTCATATCTTAGAGTCATATTGAGGTCAATATAGTATATTTTTCCATTCAACGCTGCTGTGCCTGTGTAAACTGCATCTACAAGGTACATGGATTGTCTCATGGGCAGAGGAGCCAAAGTTGTCCAAGAACCCCCCTCCTGCGCATTTACTTTCTCGACACTTAGAATAGGAGTTACAACTATAGAAAAAGCCATCAACAGAACGAATACGGAAACTGGGAACTTTCTTGTTCCCTCTTTCATTTAAAGACCCAAATAAATCGGCGGTTAGAATTCATAAAAGGGTTTTTGTCAAGAAACCTTGACCAAACATGTGTCAAGAATTGACCAAATGCGCACACGAATTTGCCCTATTAACCTTACCAATTTCATGCCATGACCTTCTTTTGCCCAAAAAACTGACCCTCCACAACAAATGTCACTTGTTGGTAACCTCGAGTTGATGCAACTTCATTTGAACAGTGTTTGATGAAATGTTTTTTATACTCAACACGCTGAATAGGGTTCTGGGGTGTGACAGCCGACTTACTGGCTGAATCACAAAAACAGTGGTGAACAAAAAATGGTTTACTGCACAAAATGTGGCACAAAAAACGAGGATGACGCGGAAGTCTGCGCTAAATGCAACGAACCTTTGGTTGGTCGCCAACGCGTCAAACGTGAACGACGACGAAAAGAAAGCGAATGCTTCGGGTTACCCCACAGCGGATCAATCGCAGGATTAGTTATTGGACTCCTAATCATCCTGTGGGGCGTCACTTCTGTTCTCGACATAGACCTCCCCTTATGGTCATTCATAATAATCATCTTTGGAACGCTGATGGTTGCTGGAGCTCTATACAGCATGGGACGCAAACGCTAGCCCCCTTATCCCCCTTTTTATTCCCTTACTTCGCAGTTTTCAACATTACAGCCAGAACAGATCATTTCATGATCCCACTGGGACAAGGATATTCTGGTGTAAAGCCAAAAAAACACCAAACTGACAACAAACAAATCAAAAACCAAACTACGAAGCAACTCATCAACTCCAATCAAGACCATGAGAACTCCAAGAACAAAAATTGTGTTCATTAACAAGCGGACAAGACTCCTGAATTTGAACTGGAACAAACCAAAACTAACCCCCACAACGCCCAGCCAAACCAACAAAGAACTGTAATCAGCAACGCTCCAGTCACCAAAGAAGTAGGCTGTTGCCCCAGCCAAAGTCAACAGCCCACCAAGTAGCAGACCTGCACAGGCTGCACAAACTGTCTTGCCTTTTATCCGAAAAATGTGGGCTTCATAATTTCCGCAGGTGGCGTGGTGCCCTTGAAGTATGTTTGATTTTCCGTGTAGAGCAGGCTTGGCTGAATCTGAGACAAGGTTATTTTTCTTTCCTATGCTGAGTATTCCCAAGCATTTGTTAGGCAAGAAAACGGCGGAAACACCTAGGATACAAATTATGCTGAAGATTGAACCGACAACTGGCTTTCGCCAAGGACCGTCTCCAACGACTGACGGAGGAAAAACAGTCAGCAACACAACAAGAAACAATCCTAAAAAAGACACTAGCAATTGATACTTTATGTCCGATCTGACGTTGTGCTGTTGTGACATGACTCCTCTACTCAGAATAAGGTTTTAAGCTGGTTTACGATGCCCTGCCGAGCCATGTACCAGTAAACTTTCCTCTTCAATGCCTTCTTTGCGAAGAGCCCAGTGAATCTTCGGCGCCAAGAACCAAAGAAACTCCTGTAACAGTGATACAGCTCCTCCTGCACCTCCCGTATAGACAGAGACTCAGTGGGCATGACCGCATGAACCATGTCATAGTTTGCCCAGTTCCAGTCCTCTATCCACCCATTCTTTTTAGCTTCTTCATAGACGGCAGTTCCCGGAAAGGGCGTGAGGATTGCATAGATTGCCAAGTCAGGGTCTAACTCGTTCACGAACTCTCTTAGTCCAGCTATAGATTCGGATGTGTCTTTTCTCTGGCCGATAATTAACATGGCCTGAGTAAAGATGTCATTCTTCTTCAGAAGTTTCACCGCCTTTCTGGCATCCTCTGGGGTTGTCTGTTTTCTGAAAGAATCTAATGTGGATGAACTGTGGCTTTCCACGCCCAAAAGAACCCAGCGGAGTCCAGCCTTCCGCATCTTAGGAAGAACATCGGCGTGCTTCACCACATCGTCGCATCTAACCTGCATGAACCACATTATATCATCTGAAAATCCCCGGGTTATGAGTTCGTCAGCCAAGTCGTTTGCCCTTTTGCCTAAACCATAATTGTCGTCGGTGAGCCACAGGAATCTGCTTCCATAATTTTCGTAACAGAACTCGAACTCATCTGCAATCCGCTTCGTAGACTTTTTTCGCCATTGGCTTCCCCAGTGCCGCCATTGAGTACAGAAGGTGCATTGGTGGGGGCAGCCTCTGGAACCTTCGATTAGGGCGTATCTTGTATTTTTGCCAGCCATGGCAGTGAAGTGGTATTTCTGGACCAGATTCTCCACAAACTTGTATCCGGGAAAAGGCAGGTTGTCAAGGTTTTCGATTAACGGTCGCGGAGGATAGTGCATGATTTGTTCATTGTCTCTAGAGGATGTTCCTTTCACAGACGAAAACGACTGCCCATCAGCAACTTTCTGCGCCAACTCAACAAGGGTGTCTTCTCCTTCTCCCCTCACAATCACGTCGATCTCAGGGTACGCCTTCAAGCTTTCCTCAGCCAATACCGTGAAGTGCTGTCCACCAGCAACAGTCACAACGTCAGGATTAACTTCCTTCGCAATCTCTAGGGTTCGGGCGGTAACATACGTGTTGCAGGTGGCAAGGGCGCTTGAAGCAACCATATCTGGGTTGAAGGATTCTATACGTTTTTTTAGGCCGTTCCAATCTAAGCCTTCAGCGTTGCAATCTAAAACCTGAATTTCTGCATTCTTGTTTTTGTTTTCGAGATAGGCTGCAAGTTGAAGAACTCCATAGGGCGGAGGAAGATATTCTCCCATCACAAACCAGTAATCCTTTGGAGGCTCCACAAAAAGAATCTTCACCGACAGATCACCCTCTAGGCAACACACTTTCGGCGTCTGCACTCATTACATTTTCGTTACTCTGACTGTGAAGGCTTCTGCTAACTCTTGAAAAAATTGCTACAACAAAACGAATTGAAAAATCCAGAATAATAAAATCGGCTACTTTCTTGTTTGCCGCTTTTGCGACGCTTATCAGGTTAGTGTTGGGCACTCAGCAGGTCAAGTTGTACGCTCATTGGATTGTACGAAAGTTTTCTTCCGCAAGAAGGGCATCTGCATTCATTTCTTGCTCGAACGTAGTATGGTGAAATGACTTCGCGTCCAGTGAACAGGGTTTTGCCGCATCCGTGGCATGAAACAGATACTGCCATTTCAGGCAACCAGCACAAAGTTTGTTTCTAGAAGGTTCTGGATTTCTTCATATCTTTCCTGTTCAGCGAGGATTTGGATGTATGTTAGTCGTTTCATTACCTGTTCTTTGTAGGCAATTTTACTCATGGTCTTTCCTCCTAACGTTACCGCATTTTGCTGATTTGTATAATAAGGCTGGCGCTGAAACAACATACAGAGTCGGGGAGAGAGTAAAGTGAAACTAAAAGGAATTTTTGATGTTTTGTCCCTTCACAGGCTTGTTTAGCATCTAGTCACAGTAATTATGGAGGTTTTAGAATTACATGAACTGCTGTTTATTCTGTAGCAACAAAGTGGATGGATACTTCAAAGCTTTGAATGTCATTTTCGAGGATGTAATCGATGAAGGCATCGGTAGAAGGAGCTGACAGAGTCAAGTTTACAGGAATTATTTCTCCAGGGTCCATCTCCGCTCCCTCATAGTCCCATGATAACGTGAGGTAGTCTGAAATTTCCGCTGGGCTCCAATCGGTCAGGAATATGTCCATCGTTACTCTGAAGTTGCTCACGCTTTTGACATAAACAGTAGTTTGAACGGGATCCATCGTGATTTCGTCCCACTCCAGTTTTTCTATCTTAATTTCGTCCCAGCTCAGTGCTTCTATTTTGCTTTCACCATTCTGGTCCAAATAGGTTTCAACACCAATGGTCTTTATGGTTCCAACGCTTGGCAGGTAAACTTCAGAGCCAGAATCGCTTAGCATTATAGCAACCAAAGCGCTGCCAGCAACAGATACTACAGCAACAATCACCAACAAAATCACCGTTTTATATGAATGTTTCAAGAAGCGACAAAAGGAGCGGAGTTGTGCCACAAGTTTTGCAGAAGCACCCCGTTTATCATTACGCTCTTGCTTTTTTAATCCATCAGAGGCATTCATTGAAACCGCCTACATCTAATGCCATACCAAAACACATTACAATTTAATTCATAGTCCTGCAATAAAGGGTTTTTCTAGATTGCAAAAATTTGTTGCTAGAGCGCAGAGACCTCTGGAAACGCCTATTCGTTGTCTAACATACTCATCATACGGTATACATTTTGCAGGTTGTATTCAAAAAGTTTGGTTACTGTTTAGAAAGAAACATGAAAGGGGATTCTCTGAATGAAAGGGTTTTAATTAAACAAAAATACTAATTCGTTAGGGAGTAGAACAGGTAGCATACGAATCAGGTTAAATCAAGTGTGTTGATCAAAAAGTAAAGAAGTAAATTTTGGTTTTCAAGATGGCTGTCGATGAAAAAAATGTCTCAAAACTTTTCTCTATCTTATCTAACAAGCTGCGCAGAGACATTTTATCCCTTCTCTACGAAAAAAAGGAACTGTCATTTTCAGACTTGATGAACGCCCTCGACATCGACACAGGAAAAATGAGTTTTCATCTTAGAAACCTGAAAATGTTTTTAGAACAAACGCCCAGCGGAAAATACAGACTAAACAGTTTTGGTCAAAACGCGTTGAGGCTAATCAGGGACACTGAAGCTCTTTCAATCGAAGTTGATTTCAAAAAGCGAAAAAGCAACCTCCATATTGCGAGATTCGGTAGAAGAGCACTAGCCTTCATTTTCGACCTTGGAGTGGCGTTCACAATAACTGTCGCAATTACTTTGGTTACTGAACTGAATTCTCTAGTTTCTGGACAGTATTTGTTGGACATTAACCTCTTGCTTTTTCTAGCTTTACTTTGGATGTATTCAGCCCTTCTAGAGGGTTTTGCAGGTCAAACCTTGGGAAAGACCTTATTTAACATAAAAGTTGTCAGCGTAAGCGGAAAAAAGCTGTATTACGATAATGCGGCGGTGAGAAACTTTGGTAAATGCTATCTACTACCCATTGACTTGCTGGTAGGTCTTAGATTGAAGGATGAAAGGTTCATCCGATTCTTTGACAAGTTTGCTGGAACCACCGTAATAAAAGTATGACATTATGTCATAAATCTCATTTTTCATCTCAGTTTTTATCAGTTTTAATGTTTTTGTAGCCGTTTTTTGTTGCAAAAAAGATTTTGCTAAATGCGAAAGAAGTTTTTTCAAAAAACTATAAATCTTTTCTTAAAAATTCACAAAAACGTTGTTGTTGCGAAACCAGGAGACGGACATTTGAAAACACAGAACAAGAGAAATCTAGTAAAGATCATCATAAAAAATAGTGCCTTATTAGTCAGAAAAAAAACGATTCCAATGCTTTCTCACATTTCACAATTTCGACACATAATCAAAGGAAGAAAGCAGACGTCAATAATTTTGGTGGTATCAGCATTTCTTGTTTTGAATGTGTTTTTACTTAACACAATTGGGGGACAACTACTCTATTCAACAAGTCTGCAAAGTCACGGAACAATTGAAACAATAGGAGTTGCCGCATACAGGGATAGCGCTTGCACAACGCCAATGTCTTATGTTGACTGGGGAAGAATTACACCTGGAGTTCAGAGCACAAACACGTTTTACGTGAGGAATGAAGGCAATACTGAGTTTACACTGTCATTAAGTGCAACAAATTGGAACCCAATAAACGCCCAGAGCTACATGACGCTAAGTTGGAACTATGCGGGACAAACAATTAGTCCAAACCAAGTATTACAAATTACACTCACGTTATCAGTGTCACAGAGCATCAGCGGAATAGAAAGCTTTTACTTTGATATCGTGATAATGGGAGCAAGCTAAATTCCGTGCATCCAGAGAAGCCAATCCACTGCTGTTTGATAGAACTTTGAAAAAAGTAATACAACCAACAGAAACATAGCACTTTTTCTGTAAACCACTAAGCCACTAGGACAGCTGGAGAAAAAAAGGCAAGAAATAGTTGTAACTCCTAAGAAGGGAAAATTATATCAAAGTTCCATCCCAGAGAACTCTCCCCTTATGTGTAATTGAGTATTTCTGAGGAAATACGTTTGCGTATAATTAGGAAAACAACGAGTGTCCCCATAATGGACAGGAATATTGTAGAAAAGCCGACGTAACCACCGACCCCCTCTAACACTTTTTCTCTTCCAAGGATTGGAACTAAAGTCAGCAATATAATTAAAATCGCTTGTAACAGAACATCAATTGCTCCTTTGATG
The DNA here is from genome assembly GCA_964510635.1 of uncultured Candidatus Bathyarchaeia archaeon. Taxonomy (GTDB): domain Archaea; phylum Thermoproteota; class Bathyarchaeia; order Bathyarchaeales; family Bathyarchaeaceae; genus Bathyarchaeum. The sequence continues at coordinate 30,910 of CAZEBS010000016.1, read as the reverse complement.
ATCTTCAAATTTTGTTGGTAAGCATCTGAACGATATTTGATGTCTTGATCGCCCGTTCTGGAAGCTCCTCCATGATATGTTCTAAGAAGCGTGAAAGGAAGATTAGCAGCAACTACATAACCAATTAGAGAGAGCACATCACTTGCTTGACGGATTGAAGAACGGCTTAATTCAATATTTATTCTAAAAATGAATGCCCCAATGACTCTAACGGCAAACCAAACAATCAATATTCCGATAATAAACAGCAACAAAAAGAAGGAAAGCCTGCCCCATTCTTTTTTCTCACTTTTCATATCAGAGACAAGATCATCAGGTAATTTCAACCATAACACAATTGTGCAGGTTACAATCAATGAAGAAATTTCACGCCAATCGATTTCGTTTTCAGACTGAGAGGAATCAAGATAAAATAACCAATTGAAATTAAAAACCACTACAAGGATAAGTACAAAGATCAGAATTGTACTAAGAACTATTCTAACATTTCCCCAATTTTTCCCCCAACTGATTGCAGAAAATTTGTTAGTTTGCCTCGTCTCGCTCATACCTCTACAACTCACATAACTCTTGAATTTTTAATATGCTCGATTTTTGCCTCCAAAACAAAAAAATTGCCATAAAGCTACAGGTTTGTTATATATTATTGGTTCCCGGGTAAATTAGCTTGCTCCAATTATATCAATGTCGAAGCTGAAAGTCTCAATTCCGCTGATGCTCTGTGATACGGATAACGTGAAAGTAACGGCAATTATTTCGTCCTGACTAAGGCTTTCCCCATCATAGTCCCAAGATAGTGTCAGGTAGTTTTCTGCTGCTGACGGTGACCAATTTGTCGTTAACAATGTCAAAGTAACATTGCTGTTTCCTTCATTTCTTAGATAGAATGTTCTCGAGTTGGAATGTCCAGGTGTTAGCGCTCCCCAATCAACTACAGAGACGGACTCTACGCAATATCCATTGCTGTAAATGCCCACTCCAACAGTTCTAATTGATCCATAACTTTGCAGACTGGCCCGGGTAGCCGTTTGACCGATAATCGAGTTAAGTAGAAATACGTTCAAAAAAGTAAAGCATGAAAGGGCAAAAACGGTAACAAAAACGATCATTCTTCTTTTGGAAATTCTTCTAAAGCTTAATTCACGTATTTTCCGGCTTTTAATAGGTGTAGTGAGGGCTGAAAGAAAGTTACTGATTTTTTGTATAACATTTCGTCCTACGCGCTTGTTCAACTCTGATGCTCCTCAGGTGAGCACATCTAACCTTTTTAAAATTAAGGTTTTTTGAAAAACTTTCTTACGCATTTAGCAAAATCTTTTTTGCAACAAAAAGAGAAGAAATCAGCTTACTCAATTCAACTTGTTTTCAGGTTTTAAATCAAATTTATGGCACCACATCCACGGTTGAATGTCATGCATCAATTATTCAGCCCCTACCACATTACAACACACTACCATCAAACCAAGCATGTTCTATACATCAAACAGCTTCTAGGCCACAAAAAATAGAAACTACACAATTTTACAGCCAAACTGCTGAAGACGACACAATCATTTTAGAAAATGTAAATAAGCGCCAATTCATTTACCAAAACGGTGAAACTCAAGTGAAAATTGCTGTTTCAGGCAAGGGTGGCGTGGGAAAAACTCTAGTTTCTGGGACACTTGCGAGCTATTTCGCAAAAAAAGGCTTCAAGGTAATGGCTATTGATGCTGATCCGTCACCTAACCTAGCCTTAACGTTGGGCATACCCGTTGAGGAAGCAAACAAGATAGTTCCAATCTCCGAGAATGCAGAACTTCTAGACAAAAAGACACGCACCGACTACCCTGGAGTATTTAAGCTCCATTTCACAGTAGACGACATAATCGAAGACAACGGAATGCAATCACCCTACGGCGTAAACTTGCTCGTCATGGGAACAGTCAAAACTGCTGGCCAAGGATGCGCCTGCGGAGCTAATGCTGTGGTCAGGGAGCTTCTCCGTCACCTGATTGTTGACCGAGACGAGGTTGTGGTTGTAGATATGGAGGCTGGCGTGGAGCATATGGGAAGGGGAACAGCCAGCCAAGTGGACATCATGCTGATCGTGGCTGATTCCAGCCGAAAGTCTTTGGAGATTGCCAAGAAACTCTCTCGTATGGCTCATGAAGCAGGAATCAAAAAAGTGTATATTGTCGGAAACAGGGTCAGAGACTCTGAAGAAAAAGAGCTGATTACAGACTTTACAGCCAAAAATGGACTCCCGTTACTGGCTCTGATTCCATACGATGACACTGTTGTGAAAGCGGACAGAGTAGGGGAAGCCCCTCTCAAGTATGCGGAAACTTCCGATGGAGTACAGACTATCCAAGATATCGGCGAAAAGCTTCTCCAAAAAAATGTCTGACCAGTCTGGTTTTGAGCAGATTAAGTGAAGATCAGGTCAAGCCTGTCAGCAGAAAAAGGACACTGCCAACAGAACATGAAACATCTTAAATAATGGTCACAGGCTATTACAGTAGAATCAACGGAAGGAAAAAGCTCATGGACCTACAGGAACAAAGAATCATCGGTTCTCTTCTACTGCTCGCAGGAATAACCCTCTTAGCCGCCGGACTTGCCACAGGACAATTAACAACAGTCATAGACATTCTCAGCGAAGTATTGGGAACAGCAATAGCAGGATAACCTAAAACAGAAGTTGCTGACGGCAGTTTTTAGTTAGCTATTTATTGTGTTCTCCAGAGGCTAACCAGTTGGGAAGCCTCCTTGAGGGGATTTTTTAGCATCATTGACACTCCAGCAGTGCATTCAAGCCAGCATCCACTGCAAGCGGAAACTTTACGCCAACCTTCATTGTCCCGTTTTCCCTTCAACAGGGCATCAACAGAGCCATTTAATGTATCTCCTAGCACAAGGTCTGATCGTGCAGGACAAGCCAAAAGGTTGCCCGATGGGTCAATTGCCACGTATAGTTTTCCAGCGTGACAGATTTTCGGCGCCTCACCCTTGAAAAACAGTTCGAATCCCTTCAGGAAATCGGTTGGCACCGCCAAGAAGCCGGGGTCAGAGCGCTTGAGCCGCAGCAAATAGCCTACAAGCCGATTTACCTGCTTGTCGGATGGAACGTTTTCTGGTGGTGGGGGATAGGGATGTATGGGCTGAATCTGAGCAAAGTCAACATGACTACGGAGTTCCTCGATGAAGCTGGGCAAGATGTCGATGTTCCAGGGGGTAGCAACACTGTTTATTCCCACTTTTATGCCATGAGTCTTAAGCAAGTGTATGGCTTCGATTGCCTTGTCGTAGGTTCCGGGCACTCCCCTTATCTTGTCATGAACCTCTTTTGGTCCGTCAAGAGAAACAACAACCAAATCCAGAAGGTCCGCCAGCTCAGACAATCGTTTTTCGTTTAGGAGGGTGCCATTGGTGTTCATGCTCACCAAGCACCCATGGGACGCGGCTCTTTTGGCAAGGGCACTCAAGTCTTTTCGCAGAAGGGGTTCGCCTCCACTAATGTCAAAAAAGGGAACACCTAAACTGCAAACCGAGTCTATGGCGGCTAAAGCCTTCTTTGTTGGCAGTTCCGGTCTGTCAGTTTTCCACCATTCACAGAAGACGCATCTCATGTTACATCTGCCAGTTACATTGTAGGATGCAAAGAGGGGAGTGGGCCTTTTTGCCTTGAATTTGAGGAATCCTGTGATTACTTTGGCGGTTAATTGAGTGGATTTCATGTTTTACATCCCACTTTTTGTTCAGATAAACAAATTCGAAGCTCAGCAAACTTCACAGGTGTTAGACAGGCTACTTTGTTTGTTTCATTCGTTCATACATTTTTTCTAGGGTCCAGCGGATGGACGACTTCAGTTCTCGAGACCTTTCGCGCCTGAGGTTATTGATTGTTATCTCCCTGATTATGTTTCCGTCCTGTTTCATGTTGAATGTTAAGGTGTTTTCTGGGGCCAGTTTGCCTTCTTTGGCGTCTTCTTTGTCTTTCTCCTGCATCTTAGCTAAAACGCGTTCCACAAAAAATGATGTGAAGGGGGGAGTGTTAATGTCGAAGTTTTTGTCTTCTGCCAACACGATCTGCATCGAGTCTTTTTCGGTGTAGAGCTGGGCTAAGAGGTCCCCAGTAACCGTTTTTAGGGGAACTCCCTTTTTCTGTGGCGATATTGGGGGCGTGGGAGTTTCCTGTTTTTGAGGGGCTTGAACGGGTTTGGAGATTTCGGCTCTCTTGAAGCCTTCCTTGATCAAGGTTGTGTCTATTAGGCTGAGCAAAGTTTTCATTTCATCTAGTTCTGCTTCCATTTCTTCTACCCGTTTTTCTAATATGGCACGGAGCTTGGCTATCTTCTTGATTTTCTCTTTTTCTTCATTTTCGCTCATCATTCATTCCCTTCAACTAAGCCCTTTTTTCAGTCCCAAGACGCATGAACGGATCATCATCGCCCATAACAGATATGAAAGAAGCCCTTTTAAGCTTGGTTTATCCAACAAAACAATCAGCGAACAAATTTTAACGGCGGGAGAATGAGATGTTACCAAAAATAGTTCTACACAATTCAGTGAGTTTAGATGGTTCCCTCACCAATTTTGACCCAAACATGGAACTACACTACCAAATTGCGGGAAAATATAACGCAGAAGCTCGCTTGATAGGTTCAAATACGGTAAAGGTTGGCATTGAACTGTTTGGGGGAGACGTTCCTCCAGAGGAAAAAACTGATTTTGTGAAACCAGAGAGAGCTGAATATCTTCCTCTCTGGGTTATTCCGGACACTAAAGGCATTCTCAAGGGGTTACTCCATACCTGTAGAAGATTTGAGTTTTGCAGAGACGTTATTGTGCTTGTGTCAGAGGAGACTCCAGCAGAATATGTTCGGCATCTTGAAGAAAGAAATTATGATTATCATGTCATCGGAAAGAAGCATGTTGATCTAGAAAGGTCCCTTGAGCTTCTTTCAGAAAAATATGGCGTAAAGACTGTGTTGGCTGACACTGGAAGAATATTAGGCAATCTGCTTCTGAATCAGGGTTTTGTTAGTGAAATCAGTTTGTTGATTCACCCTGTAATCGTTGGAACAACGTCGTATAACATGTTTAGTCTTGCCGACAAGAACGTCAAAGTGAAGCTATGTAAGGCAGAGACGTTAGAGAAGAACCATGTTTGGTTAGTATACACTCTTGAAACTTAATCCATTACCCAGTTCTCTGAAAACAGGGTTTATGGTGTCAGAGCAGGCATCTCGTTAACAGGACTAAGGGATATTCCCCAGTTGTCTTCCAAAAATTGTTCAAACTCTGTGAAGACGCTGCTTTCGGTTTCGTTAAACTTTCGGCAGACACTCTCTCCAGTGTAGACGCAGCTTAGATCAAATATAGCGATTCTTTGGGCTAATTCAGGGTTTTCTTTAACAAAGGATGTAAAGAATTCGGGCGGTCTTTCTTGAAATAGCCATACCATGTATGAGATATCCACTACCTTGTAGGAGTCACGGCAACGGATGCCGCATTTGCGGTTTGCTGCTATTCTCTCAAAAGTGGATGGGTGAATGGTTTTTGTCCAAAGAAAACTGTGATATTCGCCGTCTTCTGTTCTAACAAGGTCTTCGGTTTCGCATGTTTCCCAGCCCTTTAATCGGCAGTGCTCCTTAAAACGGTCTATGAGTCGCCATATTGTTGGAAACTGTTGATTCATTGACATTTCCTAGTAGATAACTGCAGAACAAATGTAGGGCAGTCACGGATTTAAGGTTAATTGACAAGAATGCCGAAAAAATGTTTCCATATATCGCAAAAATTGAACAAATGTAGGAGTCATCATGTTGTAAGCTACAGTTTTCTGTAATAGAGGCATGAATCCGTAAACTTGAAGGTTGAAAATTTTACGAAAAAACGTTGACAAATACACATTTTTCCGACAGCAAACAATAAATTATCAAACCTGAAAGTTAACCAACATACTAAGGTTTAGACGATGAGACTGAAAAACCAAGAGGTTTCCTTGGACACTTTAGATTGGCAAATTCTACAAGCCATCCAAGAGAATTCGAAGCAAACCTACTCTGAGGTTGGTCGCCGATTAGGCGTAGCTCACTCTACAGTCTATGATAGAATAAGAAAGATGGAGAAAAGCGGAGTTATCAAAAAATGGACCGTTGACATTGACCTTGAAAAGGTTGGTATAAATCACATAACCGCTCGCATGACAGTCTACACTGACCCAAAAGAAAGCGAGCGGGTGGCAAAAAGGCTGTCAGAGGCTAAGGAGGTTCTAGAGGTTTCCATGTCCCTATCTGAGGAGCTGCTGATAATTGCGAAGGTGGTTGCCAGAGACCAAGAGGAACTCCACTCGTTTATTGCCAAAAAGGTTGCGCCTCTTCAGGGAGTGCTACGAATCAGAACATCTATTGTCACAAAAAGAATCAAAGAAGAACGGCTCCTGATTGAGAGCACATGAAAACTATAAAAGATTAGGCACCCAATGTTTAAGGGTAGTAGAGACTGTTTCTCAAAAATAAGGAGAGCCCACATATGGTGCCTTCATCTTCAGCCCGAACTCTCAGAACATTATCGAGGGAGAATGCTTTCTATTTCTTCACATCTGTAGGAAACTACACAGGCAACAAGGCAATGTCGCTGGAAGAGTTTGCTCACAAAATCAGACAAGTCCAGATCGCGTCTCTGGAGTTTCATCTTTATCGTGGTGACTTCGAAAAATGGGCTAACGAAGTCCTCGAAGACAACATATTGACTGAACGAATAAGGACAGTGAAGCTTCTGGAACCAGCGGGAAACGCTCTGCGGGACCAATTAGATTTTACAGTCACAAAGCGTCTTGAAGAACTGAAAGACCAGATAAGTTAGCCTTCTATCTTCTTGAGTTGGCTTCGGTACATTTCAACAATTTCTTCGGTTGTTGTTGCGTCCTCGGCAGCTTTGTCCACTCTGTATTTTCCCGTGAAACGGGGGAATCTTATTGCTATTCCTGTTGCTTCTCTTATGATGTTCATGGCGCATGTGTGGACGGGACTAAGAGTCATTTCGGCTCCTCTGATTTCTATAACAACTGCGGGCTCAAACCAGACATCAACATCAAGGGATGAATCAACTCGAGGGTGTTTATGGCTTATTTTGTGTTTGTTTAGCAGCTTTGGAAGCTTTTCAAGGTCAGCGTCGGTGAATCCGGTGCCAACCTTTGTTACAGTTTCGAAGAGGTCCTTGTCTGGGTTGTATGCTGCGAGAAGGAATGTGCCGTATGTTCCTGCCCGTTTTCCTCTTCCGTGGATTGCCCCCACAACAACTAGATCTACGGTGTCGGTCATTTCGCTTCTGTAATCGCGTTTATATTTTATCCAGAGCCAGCCTCTTGCTCCAGCCTGATAGACAGAGTCCTCGTTCACGGATTTGCACATTATTCCCTCGCTTCCGCTTTCCACAGTCTTCTCGAAGAACTGTTCCAGCTGCTGTGGGTTTTCTGCGATTATATATTCTGCTACCTGAACATTGTCTGTTTGTTCAATGATTTTTTCTAGGTGTTTATGGCGAATGGGGTATGGTTGTTGGGTTAGGTCTTTTCCGTCAACGTATAGGACATCGAACATGAAGAGTGAGATGGGATGTTCTGCCATGGCTTCCTTTATTCCGTATTTTCGTCTGCGGTGCATAAGCTCCTGGAAGGGTTTCATTTCGCCTGTTGTTGGGTCAATGGCAACGGCTTCCGCCTCCACAATCGCCTCCTCAGCCAACACATGCCTCCGAATATACTCGACGCCGTCTGGATACTGGTCAGTAATGTTTTCGAGACGACGAGAAAACAAAATGACGGCGTCCTTCTTTTTGTGTGCTTGTACCCGTTCGCCATCATACTTGTACTCGGCTATGCATTTTCCTCCAAGCTTCTCAAGAATCTCCTCAGACGAACTTAGCCGCTCAGCAAGCATCGGACGAATCGGCTCCCCAGGCAACACTTTAAACTTTTTGATGCCCTCGATTCCCTCCTCGGCAACGATTCGTGCTACTCTGCCTAAATCAGACGAGATGTTGTAGGCACGTTCAAGATGTTTCCGGGTTTCTTTTCCGCCCCCAAAAGCTACAGCCAGCGCATCCAGCACAGTCATGTCTGCGATTCCGAGTCGTAGGCTGCCTGTCACTGTTCGGATAATGTATTTTGCTTCACTTGGTGAAGCATCAGATAACAGACCCGCAAGCAGACTTAGTTTGAGGTCTACTGAGCCTGAGCCTGTGGAGTTTGCCATCTTGTCTAACGTCTCATAGACGCGCTCAACGGTCAAGGGCGTCGAAAAGAAGGTTGCTTGGGTCTTTTTGGTCATGAATTTCTGGGTTGTTTCGCCGAGGTCTCCCCTTTGTTGCGTGTCCTTTTCTATCTCTTTTTCTCTGTGACCTGCTGCTCTTGCAACTGCACGTATGGCCAGTTTCTCGGCGACGCCTATTTCGATTCCAACAAAGTCGGGGTACAGTTTTCCCTGAGTCAAATACACGACCTTGTCGATGAGGCTTGTTGGGGTTTCTTTCAGGATTTCGACCAGATAGTCAGTCATTTCTAGTCTTTTCGTTGTTGCTTCAATCTTCTCGTAAGCGTCAGCGATAAGCGAGTACCTCAAATGGAAACTTCCTCACAACTAAGAAAGGCTTGCAGATATATTAAATGTTAAATCTATTCTGCTTTTCTGTGACCTACAGATTATTTTTTTGATAGGAGCAGTAGTCCGCAGAGGATGTTTAGTGCGCCTACAAGACCTAGGACGCCGATGAAGAGCGGACTCAAGAGCATGTTTATGGATGTTGAAAGGCTGTAAGCTGCTAATACAGTTACGAAGATGCCGACGGCGAACATGACAAGAGACAAGATTCTGCCAACAGTCCCGGACAGCCTGAAAACGTCCAATGCTTCGGTTCCGGTGGTGTCCTTCAGAATCGGCTCTCTTTTTGGAATGTAGTCTGGTGCGTTAACAGAAATCTCCCTTTCCCGTTTCCTTTTTCTCGGCAACTTTCCACATCCATACTCAAACATATTCAGCTAATCAATTTTACGTCTAGACACTAGAATGTTCATGATACCCGCAACTATGGAGACCAAGCCAACAAGAACCATTATGATAAATAAGGAGGGCGGCGCGATAACTTGAGCCAATATGAGAATGGTTGCTCCTGCACCGAAGCATACTCCTCCTACGGCAACTCGTAAACGGTTGAAGTCGACTTCACGCTTCACCATCCTCAGATAATACGTGACTAACACTATTGCCACCATCCCCAAACTAGACAGCAGTGCACTTTCAGCGTTGACGTCCCTCAGGAACACTGGAATAGAAAGCAGCAAGACGGACATGACTATCCCAGCGAGGGGAGTAAGGGGATAGAAAGGCGCTTTGAAAGGTCTATCTAACCGCGGCATCTTTCTCCTGAGCTGAATAAGCGACAAGTTAACCAAAGCGAACACAAGCAGAGACCCAAAGCTTGCCGCGTAACCAAGAAACTCTACTGCTCCGCTGGTGCCAAAAAACAGCACAAACAAGGAGCTGGCGATTATGGCTATGTATCGTGTTCCAAACCGTCTATGAGCCCTCAGTAGCGCTTTGGGCAGATACCCGTCTCTGCTCATTCCTCCAAGAATGCTGGATTGAACAGTCATGGCTGTGCCCACAGAAGAGACACTGGCGATTATTCCAGCCAAGGCAAAAAGGAGAGCTCCAATTGGGCCCATAATGTTTCTTGCTGCAAGATTGAGAAGAGGCTCATTGACTACTTCTGTTGTATCCAAGGGGACTGCCCCCACAGCTACATAAGCAACAGCAAAGTAAACAGCAGACAACAATATTGTCGTTATCATCAAAGCAGCGGGAATGTTTCTTCCAGGATTCTTAATCTTTGGCGCCCCCGCCACAAGGGACCTCATCCCAACAAACATAGGAAAGATGTAGGCGGCAGTCGCAAAAAATATGGCTAAGCTGCTGCCTGAGGCTTCAGGCACTATGTTTTGGGGAGCTAGAGTGTATCCTAGACTCATGGCAAGAAAGATGATGAATATGGCTAAGAAAGCTGCCACTATGAGAGTGGTTGCTTCTTCTACGCCTCGAATAGCCAGAAAAACCAAGATGACAATCAATCCAATAATCAAAATTGAAGCGTTGGCCAAAACAAGGTCCTGAATTGTCGGCGCAAACACCGAAAAGAGCACCCCAAGCTGTTCAACGAAAACCACTGTAGCAAGAGCTCCACCGAAGACACTAGCCAGCCATCTGAGACAGCCAGCCATGAAAGAAATGAAACCCCCAAACGCAGCTTTGGTGTAGGTGTATTCGCCTCCAACTTCTGGCAGGGCAGCACTAAGTTCGCTGTAACTCAACATAGTCACCAAATTTATTATGCCACAGAATAGGAGAGCTGAAATCATGCTGGGTCCTGCCAAATCAAAGTAGGCATAATTCAGCAAAGCAAATATCTCGAAGCCTATGGCACCGCCTAACCCCATGATTATCGCATTGGAAAGTCCATATTTTTTCTCGGCACCCACCTGCAGTTTCCTCCTTTAATTTCTCCCTCGTCCTTCACGGATCAGAAATAACCCGCTTACAATCGAGAAAAGGCTGAACAGGATTAAAATCAGAAGATAAAGGGGCAGAAGCTCGGCGGGCAGATTAAACACTGTCTGAACTTCAAGAAGATCAAAAAATAGCAGGACAGCCAACACCGCTGCTGACAAGCCTATTGCCTCTTGGGCTAATCCGGTTACTGCTGCTATGACTTTTCTGATTTTCATCTTAATCACCTTCGCCAGAGTATGATTCCAGCAACTAAATCAACCAAACCGATTGCTAACAGCATCAACATGGAAAGGTTCTGAAGGGTTTCAGTTTCAAGGATGCTGAGGTCTATCATGCCGAAGTAATCAATGAGGAAGACGCCTATCACTACGATTCCCACAAATATGAGGAACCCTCCTAAGGCAACAGCAAACCTGCTGAACCATTTCCTAACCCCCAATATCCCTTCATCACCCATTCATGGTTCCCTCAGAACGTTTCATAGTGAACAATTTCATCAGCTGCTCGTCTCTTTGGAGCAGACGGTCTCTCAGCAGGATATCCCACGGGAACAATAGCTACTGGCTTCGTGTTCTTTGGCGCATTTATTGCCTTAGCAACATCCTTTTCATTGAATGCCCCAATCCAGCATGTCGCCAATCCCAGCTCGTGAGCAGCCAAAAGAATGTTTTCTGTTGCAGCAGCCGTGTCTTGTATGCTGTAGAGTTTTTCGCCTCTGCCACCGTATCCTTTCTTTGAGCGAGTTACATCCGCGCAGACAACAAATACCACTGAGGCTTTTTGAATAAACGCTTGGTTTAGCGCAGCAATGGATAGCCTCCGTTTTATTTCCGGGTCTCTTACCACAACCAATTCTAGCGGTTGAGTATTGCCTGCAGAGGGAGCCCATCTGGCAGCTTCTATTAGCTGCTTGACGTCCTCATCAGAAACATTTTCTGTAGTGAATGATCTGATACTTCTTCTTTCTTTAATAGCCTCAAAGACATCCAAACTGCTGCTCATCCCATCAGATTTTTTGCACCCTTTAGCCGTCTTCCGTAACTAAGCTGATTTTAGTGTTGTATCAGTCTTGGCATTTAAATTTTCAGCGTCCCCGTACAGCAACCCCAATTTCTCTAGAAAAACGCTTTTTCTGTTTTTGAGCCTCACTTATCAAGATTACTGCAACAAAACTTAAGAACCACAGCCCACGTTGAAGATGCTGGAGCGAAAGATATGCCCTGTACAGTATTAGTTTGTGGTTTCTTTGGAGACACTGGAAAAGGAAAAATGATCTCCTATTTGGCAGTTAAAGACAAGACTGCTGTAACAGCAAGAGCTGGGGTGGGTCCCAACGCGGGTCACACCGTAGTTTATGAAGGAAAAACATACAAGCTGAGAATGCTTCCCAGCGCCTTCACTTTTCCCGATTGCCGCCTTCTCATAGGACCCGGAGTTCTGGTCAACCCAGACATTTTCTTGGATGAAATAAAGGTGACTGGAGCACAAGGCAGGGTTGGAATAGACCCACAATGTGCCATAATTGAACCTAAGCACATGGAAGCAGACAAGAAAGGATTTCTTGCACAAAAAGTCAAATCAACTGGTTCAGGGTCAGGTCCCTGCAACGCTGACAGAGTTATGCGTGTAGCCAAATTGGCTCGAGACTTTCCTAACCTTAAGGACTTTCTGGTAGATGTCCCCCTAGAAGTGAACACAGCCATCAATGAAGGAAAAAATGTTCTGATAGAAGGAACACAAGGAACATACCTGTCATTATTCCATGGAACCTACCCGTTCTGCACTTCTAAGGATGTTTGTGCTGCTGCAGCATGTTCAGATGTTGGTGTTGGTCCAACAAAAGTTGACGACGTTATCGTAGTGTTCAAAGCCTATAACACGCGGGTTGGAGCGGGACCACTTCCGGGTGAACTTTCTTGGGAAGAGGCAGAAAAACGGGGATGGGCAGAAATCGCCACAAACACTGGAAGAAAAAGAAGAGCGGCGCCCTTCGATTTTGATTTAGCGAAACGGGCAGTTATGCTGAATGGAGCCACCCAAGTTACAGTGACGAAGATTGATGTGTTGTTTCCTGAATGTAAAGGCGTTACATCCTATGACGAGGTTTCAAGAGAGGCAAAAGCCTTTGTTGAGAACATCGAAAAGCAGCTTAAAGTTCCTGTTACAATGCTTGGAACTGGTCCAGGCACAATGGAAGTTGTGGATAGAAGAGAAGAACTAAAAAGCTAGTTTGTTTCTGTTTGTGGTTGTGAGGTTAGTTTAGAATGTCAAGCACTGTTGTAGATGTTTCTGAGCTTCAAAGTTTTGACAGCGACAGCGTGAAAGCTTTGGCAGACTTTCTGGAGAAAAAAATTGACGGAACTGTTACTGTTACAAAAAAAGAGGTGACTCTGGACTTTGAAGAAGGAAAAGAAGCTTCACGGTCATGTTTACGCTTGCTTCTTCGAAAGTTTCTGCACAAAGAAGACTTGAAAATGGATTTTCGGGTTATTTCTGGCGGAGAAAACAGTTTCGTAATGAAAGAAAGAAAAGAGTATTCTGAAGAGTAAGCCTATTGTCAATATTGATTCAGGCTTCATAACGCTTATCAGAAATTCTAGTCCATACTATCAATCTAAGGAATATAGATTGGGGTGTGCAAAAACTTGGAGTTTTTGAGGCGAAAGCCTTCATCGAGTCGATGTATGGTTTGTAGAGAAGCCAGCATTTCATCAAGAATTTATTGTACTAGGCTCGGAGAATACGTTGATGACGTAGTTTACTGTCCCTATTTCGAGCCGAGACCAGTTGTTAAACTGCAGACAGCAACTTAGCAAGCAAGGAAAGCTCCTAAGGTTTCTTCTTAATGAGACGAGGAAGCTTCAAGAGTTGACATCTGGCTATCCACACTTTTTTGTGATCGTCTAAGGTCTTAAGCCACAAGGCTGTTCTCTAATTTCTTTCTATGCAGAAGAAGGGTGTCTCGAAAGTTTTAAGTGGAATAGAAATCAAGCCTTATGTTCGAGGCGTGAAATAGATTGAGAGACAGAAGTTTAGGTGTTCTATTTTTTGTAACAAGTATAGTTGTCATGGTCGCATATTTCTGGCTGCTTTTCCTGTCTCCAGAAGATGTGGCGCCTTTGGGTAAAACCCTTCGCGAATGGGCAATAATCATCCCAGTTATAATCATAGTTTATGCTGTTCTCCTTGTGATAGCATGGATTGGCTGGGCTTTGGCTTCCACAGCACCGCCCCTACCCGTCACTGGAGAACCTTCAGAAAAATAAAAGACACTATTTCTTCACTTTACGAATCATGAAGAAAGCCAAAACAGCAATCACCATAGCAATTATCGGAACACTGAAAACAAAGGGGTCTATCCCAAAAATTTGAGCATGCCACATGTTTGTTCTTTCCACTTTCGTAACGATGGCAAAAGTGGGGTATGACGAGTTTGCTTCAACAAGAACGCCTGTGGACCTGTCCCAAGAGAATTGAGTCTCTGAAGTGTTCGCGAACACTACGTTTCGGTTTGCACCTGCGACTGTTTCCTCTTTGACGTCATTGACTGTTATGTTGCCCTCATTTGATTCAAAGGCTTCACCAGCATTCAAGTTTGCGGGGATAATGAAGCCTTCTTTGACATTATCAGTCTCCAGATTCAGAGTATCATTTTTAGTTTGCACTACATCATCAGAATATGTTAACGTGATTTCGACACTGACATTTTCCCCGTTAACATCAACAACATCAATTCTGGTCCATTTTACATCATGTCCCTCAGGAACATCGCCAGTAGTCGTTACTCGATATTCTATCCAGTGACCCTCTTTCACGCCCACTTCATCGACAGCTAAAGCAATGGCAGAAAAAAGCAGACAGACTATAACTGCTAAGCAGATCATATGCAAGGTAAGTTTCTTTGTCATACAGCACCACAACCAAATTATTTTCTCAGTTTTTATGGGTTACGGAATAATGGGAGCTTTTAACATTTGCGAGACCAGTTTAGCTCCAACCTAGAATTTAACTGAATTCTTCTAGCTGTTCCTGAAGGCTCCCAGAGCAGTCAAAACGCTTTAACAATAGTGTCAGGTTATTTTTCTATGAAAACTTGACTTTCTCCAGCCTCTTTTTCGATGCGTATCACATGTTCTGCTTTTTCTGCAAAGGCTTCGTTGTGGGTTACAGCGATTATCTGCTCAATAGCCTTAAGGCGGCTGACGGCTTCAGCTAGCCGTTCCACGGAGCCGTCTTCTCTTCCCAGACTCTCAGTAGGCTCATCCAAAAGAAGCATGTAGAGTCCATGACCGGTTCTTGACTGCATAATCAACTGCCCTAAACCAATACGATAGGCAAAGGCAAGCAGCGTCCGTTCTCCGCCCGAAAGATTTGAAACATCTCTTCTGTGGCTTTCACTGTACACAAAAGGTGAGTAAGTCTCATCAATTTCAACGTTCAATGCTGGTCCCAAATCTCCAACTAGATTGTCTAGGACTTGCTGAACAGTGCTTTGAAGGTATTTGATGAATTCGTCTCTAAGCTTAGGCTGTATCTTTCTGTAGGCAACTCTTATCCGATCCACGATTCCAAGAAGCTTCACAATTTTTTCTTTTCGTTCAATCTTTTTTTGAGCAATATCCAGCCTTTCCTTAAGGTCATCTACCCGCAACGAAAGATCAGTTTTTCTCTGCTCCAAACTCTTCATTTCATGCTCAGCATTAAGATGTTCAGTGAAAGCCAGTTTTTGCAGTTTTCGCGCAGACTCCAATTCAGTAACATCAAATTTGGCGATTTCCTGCCGTGTTTCATCAAGCTGCTCTTGAAGGGTTCTCTCCTGTTTATGTGCCACTTCAACTTCGGCAGCGAGCTTATTCAGTGACTCCTGCTTTTCGGTAACCTGATCTTTTATGTCCCCTATTCTTGGGATGAGCTGCTGTAGATTCGAAAAGGCACGGCTGACGGTGCTGTGAAGAGTTTTTAGTTCACCTAAGTTTTTCTGAAGTTCTGTTAGCTTTTTTGTGTTTTCAGCTTTTTCTTGTTGAAAGTTTTCGAGGAGGCTTTTCTTGTAGTCCCCTGTGAGTTCCTGCAGGCAGGTGGGGCACTTGTTTTCGGTGTTTAGGTTTGAAAGCCTGTTCTGGGACGTTTCCATCTCTCTTTTTGTGGCTTCCTGTTCGCCGCCTATGGTCCTTAGCTGTTCCTCAACATTAGAAATATAGGCCCTCAGGACCTCAATTGATGTGTCTGTTTCTAATCCAGCTTCTTGGAGGGCATCACGATGTGACTTCTCCTGCGTTATCATCTGCTTCAAGAGCTTTTCTAGCTCATCAAGCCGCTTCTTGCTTGATTCAGCTTGGTCAGCCAATTCTCTGGACCATTTCTTGAGGTTGACAATGGTTGTTTGAAGCTCAACCTCTCTTCTCTGCAGCGCCTCTGTTGTTTTTCTCAGTTCCTCTAGCCCTTCAAGATTTGCGGTTGCCTCTTTGAGAACTGCCTCGGTTTGGGCAACTTTTTCCTTTGCGTCCCCGAATTGACCGGTTACTGCCGAGAACTCTTCAACTGCGCTGTTGTATTTTGTCTCAAGTTTGTCGATGCTGATTACGTCTGGATTCCGTTCAAGAACGTTCTTCTCAACCGCGTATTCTTTCTCAAACTGGCGCAACTCGCTCCAAGCCACATCATAATCGGAAAGCCCAAACAGTTTATCCAGTTTTGTTTGTCGTTGTCTCGGCGTTATATCCAGCAGTTCCTTGAGGTGTTCTTGGCGCACCCATACAACCTCCCGAAAAATGTTCTTGTCCAATCCAGTTAGAGCCTTCAGCTCCTCAGCGACTGCATCGTTATTTGTGTCTGCAATCGACTTGCCGTCTCGATATAACCTTAGTTGATCAATATTTTGGCTGATGCCATTTCTGCGCCTGTGAAGTGCTCTTTTTATCTTGTAGGTTCTGCCGTTATGAACAAAAACAGCTGTTACTTTCCCGTGGTCAGCGCCTTCTCTGAGCAGATAATCGTAGCTTCTCCCTAGGGGGTCTCCGAAGAGCACAAAATCGAAGGCGTAAAGAACAGTGGACTTTCCCTGCCCCAGACCGCCCACCAGACAGTTGAATCCATTAACAAAATGAACTGTTGTTTTGGCATGGGAACGAATGTTCTCCAACTGAAGAGATTCCAGCTTCAAAGAAACGCCTCCAGCTTCTCTTTGACCTTCAGTTCCCGCTTTTCCACCAAAGGACCTATCAAATCAACAGCAAGTCTCGCAATCTTCTCGCTCTCAGTGCGACTGTAGCTTTCACAGAAAATCTCGAAGAAGTATTCGAAAGCCTTTGTATTCAGGTCTTTCAGGTTGCCTCCGAAGATGGAGCGGATTATGTCCTCTGAAATCTCGGTTTCTCTGAGGCGAAGAATTGGATGAACAAGAAGAGACTTTTCTCCAGTGCTTCTTATTTTTGCGAGGTCGATTTCTCCACGGGCAGCCTCAGCAGGCAACACTCCTTTGATGACGGGAACAATGATGGATTCTGGTTCATCATTCTCTTGGACCAGCTGCACAACTGCCTCAGTAATTTTTGATGGAGTCAAGCCCGTGTAGGTCTGCTCCAGAATAACGAATTTTCTGGGAGTCTCCAGCCGCATTCGTTCGAGTTTCGGTTTGCCGTTCTTGTTAACTTTGACATGATAGAAGCCTTTCTCGGTTTTTGCTTCATCATAGCTTGCTGTTTCTGTTCCGCCGCTGTACGCAAGAAGACCATTCTTGAATCGGGACTTGTATGGCTTGTGAATATGTCCACCCGCGTAATAGTTGAAGCCTTCAGGAAGATTCTCAGGTCCAACTTCAGCCTCCATTTTGGGCGGCTTGATGGCAGGAATATCCAAAGCCATGTGAAAAACTAGAATATTGAACAGGGAAGGGTCAGGGGCGGGCTTGTTCTGCTCCAGAAAGGCAGGTAACTCTTCCTGGGTTTTTCTGGCTGTCCGAAAGTTGGGTATGCCATAAATGTAGCAGCTTTTGTTTCTCCAGCAGGCGCCCTCATGACGAGGTAAATACCAGATTAAACCTGCGCTGTCTAAGGGATTGAGAATTGTGCCTGTTATGCTGTTGGGTGCGGAATCGTGAGAGCCATCAACGGCTAGGACTGGAATCCCCGCGTCCTTTAGTCTCTGAAAATTGCTTATAGCCACTTCAAGGGTGGAGTTTGAGGGGCGGGCATGCTCAAATATGTCCCCCGCAAGTATCATGAAGTCTGGCTTCAGCTCGATTGTTTTGTCCACCAGCTCCCCAAAGACGTTGCTGAAGTCTCTGCGGCGCACATCCAGATTGTACTGGGCGTAGCCTAGATGCAGGTCAGCGGCATGGACAAAACTGAAGGGCTTCATTACCGTTTCTTTCTCCTCTCTTTAACCCAATTAACGCGCAGATAGCATGTTGCTTCAGTGACTTCTATAAAATAAAGCTTCACACCTGAATAGCTTTTCCCAATCTCCAGCGTCTTCTTGCTCAAAAATCATATTAGAAAACGGGATTAATGTAGAAACCAACAGTTTTTTGGGGAAAAAGAAAGGGGCATGGAAAACTGTTTCGGTCAGCAACAAACGCCTGTTTAAACTTATGCTTGTTTTGTTTAAGCTGTTACCCCAATATCAAATATTTATACAAAAAATTTAAATCCAGCTCTTTGCTTTCGAGCATAAAAACAGGAAAAAGTAAGGCGCGTCCAAGGAGAAAGTTACGGTCATGACTGCACAAGTTTCAGTTCATGCAAATACTTCAACGAATGCAATAATGGTAGCGCCTACTACTGAAAACTAGAAGTTACAGGAGATGCTGTTTTCGGTTCCACGGAGCATTGGGAGATTGGTGGGTAGACAGAATGGTTTTGCGTTTAGAAAAGTTTTTAGATAACACTGAGGTGACTGTGAATAAGTCACGGACAGAAACGGGTTTTCTGGTGAAGTAAACATGGAGATATTGGCAATTGTACCCATCATCCTGATCGCCGCATTCATACTCGGAGAGATGTTCAAAAGAATCGGCTTGCCATCTGTTGTTGGCCAGATTCTTGCAGGATTAATGTTTGGAATTCCCATCATAAAGGACTCAATTTTTGGTGAAGGGTCAGCTCTAGTCATAATCGATTTCCTAGCTACCCTTGGAATACTGCTTCTTCTTTTTCTGGCAGGATTAGAGATTGAAATCGAAAAAATAAAGGAAACATCACGAGACTCAATTCTCATATCCATCTGTTCTGCGCTGATTCCCTTCGCGCTGGGTTTTGTTTTCGTCATGATGGTTTTCCCAGAATACGGCGTCATGGCAGGCATCATCTTTGGAGGCGCACTGATGGTTACATCCGAGGGAACAAACGTCAAAGTGCTTATGGACTTTAACGTCTTGAACACACGATTGGGAGCCATAATGCTTGCCGCCGGTGCAATAGACGACATCTTTGAGGTACTATTTTTGGCGCTGGTAGTGGTTTTGGCTAAGGGCGGAAGCCTAATCGACTTAGCAATGGTTCCCGTGGAAATGATTGTCTTTCTTGCAGTGGCCTTTATTGCCTTTAAGATAATTTCAAAGGTTCTTCAGCATCTGGAGAAGAAACAAGGTCAAGAAACAGAGCTGTTTGCAATAGTGCTCATTTTCATACTGGTTCTTGCAGCGCTTTCTGAATCCTTGAATGTGGGCTACCTGATTGGTGCTATTCTCGGCGGTTTTCTCCTGCAGGCATCCATGAAGAATATCAGTAAGAAGAATAGAACACAGTTACTAAGCGTAATCAAGCTAATTGCGATGGGGTTTGTTGTTCCGTTCTTTTTCGTGAACGTTGGCTTAACCTTTGACATTAACACATTTCTTGCCAACATTCCCATGATTGCAATTACATTAGTCATCGCAACTTTAGGAAAAATTGTGGGAACATTAGTTGTTAAACCCGTTTCTAGCTTAAGCTGGAAGCAGCTTTACTATGTAGGCTGGGGAATGAACTCGAGAGGCGCTGCAGAGTTGGTGATTGCATTGATTGCAGTACAGTATGGTTTGATTTCTCCAGAGATTTTCTCTGCCTTAGTATCGATGAGCTTGATAACGACTCTTCTTCTGCCGCCAATTCTTGCCAGAGGCATCAAAAAGAATCCGGGACTTATGGATGCGAAGGAAGATAGAAAAAATTAAAAACTGTGTGAAGAGTTAATGGATAGTAACAATTCTCGAGTAAAAACTGGGAACCATTTGTGGGGTTAAATGGATGAAAGAAAAAATGAAGATTCTGGTCGGCGTCGACGGTTCTGACTATTCCACGTGGGCGCTTATGGAAGCAATCAGCATTGCAAAGAAATTTTCTGGACACGTGAAAGTCATAACAGTCTACAAACGAGGCCAAGAAGATGAAGCAAACAAAACTCAGTTGAAAGCAAGGCAGCTTCTAGATGAAGAGAACGTTGATTCCAGCTTATCAGCTATTCTTGGTTCCAATGCTTCCCGAGCGTTGGTTGACACAGCCAAAAACGAAGACTTCAACTTGATTGTTGTCGGCAGCAGAGGCTTAGGCAGCGCCGCAGCCTTCCTGTTAGGGAGTATCTCGAAGCAGGTGGTTTCCAATGCCAGCTGTAATGTTCTTGTAGTGAAGAAGTAACGTTGGCTTTGCTTACAAGAACTTAGCCCGAACCAAATTTCTGTAGTTCATGGTTGACTTATCTGCGATTAGGTCATTCCAGAGCTGCAGGGTTCTTTTTGATTTCACGCTGCAAAACAAATGGGAACACAAGCGTTGTTATGATTGCCATTGCCACAAGCGATGAAAAAATCTCCTGCGTAATCAATCCATGGTTCAGCGCTAACAAAGCAATAACAAGTTCCACTGCTCCCCGTGAATTCATTCCCCAGCCGATAAGGTAAAGCTGTTTAAGGCTTAGCTTCGAGAATGGTTTAACGATTAAGGTTCCTATGATTTTTCCAAGGAATGCAATAGCAACGGTACCCAGTAGCAGAAGCATGTTTCCAGCCAGATAATCGTAATTGAAATTTAAGCCAATGTTCACAAAGAAGAAGGGGACAACAAAAGCTAGAGTGATAAGTTTTGTAGCTGTAATTATTTCCTCTTCATCTTTTTTCTTTAGACGCCTCATAGAAACCTGCAACAGAAAACCCGCAACTATCGCCCCCAAAAGGTAACCCATTTCAAGCGCCTCAGATAAAGAAGAAATCACCAAAACAAAGATAATCACCAACGAAAAAAGCTCCACATCCGTTCCTGTTCTCTCAACTCTCGGCAGCAACCTTGAAATCAGCATGAAAAGAACAAAGGTGACAGCCGTAAAAGCCAGAAACTCCACGGGAAGATAGACAAGCTGAAAAACGCTTCCCCCAAACCCAATAACAGTAACCATACTCAAGAAGAGAACCTCAAAGATATCGTCTACTGCGCCGGCAGAAACGGTTATGGCGCCTAGTTTTGTGTTGAGCGCATTTGCATCCAGCAAAACCTTTACTGTAGTGCCTTCTGCAGTAACTGATAAGGCGCCACCAAACACAAGGGACGCAATATCGCTATATCCTAGCAGCTTAAGAAACAGGAAGCCAAGAAGTAAGGGCACAATAGCCGCGCTTAAAGAGATTAAAACTGCTTCTTTGGAACTCTGCCTAATCGTATTGATGTCTATTTCAAGTCCAACCAAAAGCAGTAAGAAAAGAATACCCAGAACAGCTAACAGGTCAACAATCTCGGTAGCTTGTGAACTTTCAAAAATAAAAGCTCTCAGCAGCGGGATTCCAAGTATTAATCCGCCAAGAATCTGACCAACAACGGGGGGCAGATTCAATTTCTTGAACAATTCATTAAACAAGAATGCCGTACCAAGAACCACTGCTATAACCAGGACAGTGCTTAACATCAGCGGCTTCCTTCTACAATCAACAACTACAATGTCCAATTAGCATAAGAAATTTTGGTTTACATAGAACCGAGAATAGGCAGATTCAAACTTAGCAGCTATCGGACAATCAGCACTGAACTTCTTGAATGCATACTGATGTCGTCGCTGACGCTTCCAAGCAGATATCTTCTTACGCTGCTTAATCCTCTGCTTCCTACAACGATTATGTCAACATCCGCCTTTTTTGCAACCTTAATTATGACTTCGGCTGGGGTGCCGTACTCCAGCATGCTGCTGAATTTAACTCCCTGAACTTTGGTTGATGCATCCTTTAAGATACATTCCCCGACTGTTCCAAGACAATCTACGACTTGTGGTCCTCCAATGCGAATGAGCTTGTCTTCCTCAACGTGCACTAAAGCCAAGTCTGCGCTGTAGTGCCTGGCTAATTGAACCGCATACTCAAGTGCTTTGTCCGCGTGTTTAGAGCCGTCAACAGCTGTGAGGATTTTATCAACTTCAAGTTTCTCTTTGACAATCAGGACAGGACATTCAGCGTGCCTAGCAACTTTCTCAGTGACACTTCCCAGAGAGTAACGTTCCGATTGGGCTTCAGCGCGGTTTCCTATAACAACCAAATCATATTTCTCATCCTTAACTAACTCAAGCACAAATTCAGCAGGGTCTTCATGAGTAACTAACTTGGCGTCAACGGGTATGCCAGCTTCTCTAAAGAGTTCCTCAGCGGTTCTGAGGATTTTTTTGCCAGTTTCCAAATATGCGTCGTCAATTTTGTGCAAGATTGAGTGAGGCAACTGGTATTGGGCTTTTAGTTCTGGATGCATAAACTCGTGGGAGACAACATGAACCACAGTTACTTTGGAATTGAACTTCTTTGCGAGTGAAGAAGCAAACATTTTGGCGTGAAGACAGGAGTGGGAGCCATCCACAGGAACTAAAATTGTTTTAAAAAGTTGATTGTCAATCAATGTAGTCACTATATACAATTAATTTTTCATTGATATTTTAATGTTCTTAAAGTATAGCCGCTGACGTGTTCCCGATGAGTCCATAGTTAGTCGCTAAGTATGTGCTGTAAATCGGTCTTGGTCAATATGCCCACTACTTTCTTTGGATTCGCTTTATCAACAACTGCAATACGATCCAAATCGTGTACTCTCATCTTTTTGAAGGCGTCCAATGCAAGTTCTTCGGGGTAAATAAAAGCAGTGTTCTTCTGCACAATATCGCGAACATGAACTTCGTTGCGTTTCTCTTTCTCAACTTTCGCAACGTCATCCAAGGCAACAATGCCTACGAAGTCACCATTTTCATCAACAACAGGATATGCAGTATGATGATGTTTTGCCATAGAATCCAAAAGTTGACTGATAGAGAAGTCAGGAGACACCGTCTTCAGTTCCTTTGTCATAACATCCTTGACTTTAAATCGGGAAAGAATAGCAATCTCCTGCAACGGGCGAGTTGGAACAGGAACGTAGGCTTCTTTCATGCCAGAAAGTTCTTTTAGAGCCGATCTTTTTTTCTGTACTGCAGTTCCTATTACGTGGGCAAAGGCATCAGGTTCTAGTTCGATTACTCCCGTGTTTATCACTCCCGCCTCAACTGCAGAATAGAAGAAGTCTTCTCCTGCTTTGGTTCTGATTATGACTGTGGACCACTCTTTGAGGGGATAGGCGCTTCCGACAGAAATGTCAGCTAGTTCTGAGGCAAAGTCTGTGCATGTTTCGCAGCTGGTTAGAATGCGTGGTTTAATCTCGGCTAATGGAACGTTGATTGTGCCTTTGTCTGTTTGAACAATCAGGTCATTTATGATGTCCAGCCGCTTTATCTCATCGGGTTTGATGTTGTACTTCTCTGTAAGGTACTCAAGAAGGCGACCAAACGAGAGAGTCCAGAAACAGAACAAACCAATTATTACTTTCAGGTTTCCTGAGATTTTATGTTCCCAAGCCTCAAGCTTACGCAACGCAAGAACATGACAGGGAACGCCAACGAAGGCAATATTTGCTTTTCCATATTCATAGACTGCGCTTCCATAGGCTCTAGCCACAGAGGAGGGAAAGAATTTGCTTCCAACAGCAGAGAAGACATCGTCTGGAACAACCCCGACCAAAGCTTTAGGCTTAATAGGAATGTTGGTTTCCGCCTGAGAAACAATCGCGCTGTCTATTTCTCCCTTTTCTATGGCATTCGTCAGAAGAGTTGTAACGATGGCTCCACCATGACCTAACTTTCTAAGCTCAGGGTCTGCAGCCTGAGCAAGCAAAATCCTCCTGTAATACCCTAAACCTTCCCTTTTCTGTGGCGACTTTACAAATTTTAGGCTCTCAGAAATAAGTTCATCTGTGTGGGGGCAAATCTCGTAGCATATGGGACATGATTCTATGTGCTGCGAGCAATCGGAGTGCTCAACCTTGTATTCCTTTATTGAAATAGCATGGACTGGACACGCAGCTTCACATGCTCCACAGAAAGTACAAAAACCAGAGTTGATGATTTTGCTTTCTAAATCATTGTAAGCAATCGTGTTTCGTTTTTTTGTTGCCAAACAAAATCCCCTTAACCATTCATTTATAAATTTAAGAGTTAAATTTTTGGGTTATCCGGGCAGTAACGTTGTAGCTGCTGAAAGCAAATCTAAGACCAAGTCTGGATATAACCCAAGAACAACGATTATTGTTACTAGACAATAGATGGGAATCAGCAGTTTCAGTGGCTCTTTGATAGTTGCGTCGCTTTTTGGAGGCTTTGCATAGAAGTGATGTATTACTCTTAGGAAGTAGGATGTTTGGAGAACAGAATTCAAAACTCCTATTACTGCCAGCCAAGCAACGCTAGACTTCAGAACTGAAGTAAACACCATATATTTAGCGATGAAGCCCGCAAACAGGGGCACTCCAGAGAAAGATAGGGCTGCACAAACAAAAGCCAAACTTGTCAAAGGCATCTTTCGTCCCATACCTGACAAATCATCCAATGTTTCTAAGCCCATTCTCCTGAAAACGCCAATTACCATGAAGGCAAGAGCGGTTTCCATTGCTGCAACAAAGAAAAAGAACAGGTTACCCTGAAGTCCAATAGAAGTTAAGCTGGTAATTGCTATCAGGTTGTAGCCGATGTCTGCAATACACACATATGAAATCATCCGTTTAACGTTCTGCTGTGCCAATGCAAACAGGTTCCCAACAGTCATGGTAATCGCAGAAAATATTGCAATAGTGAATCTCCAATCAACAACTGCGGTGGGCGTCAGAATAAACAACAAAACTCTTAGGAGAACATAGTAGCTGCCTTGGTCTACGATGGCAGACAGGAAAGCTGATGCAGAGTCTGGGGCGGCGGTGTAAGCGTCGGGCATCCACATATGAAACGGAACAATGGCAGTTTCGATAGCATACCCTGCAACAAGGAAAGCAAAGGCAATTAACAAGAGTTGCGGGTTGCTTGTGGTTAACAGTGCTTCTTTGACAGCCCAGAAGTTAAGGGAGCCAGTGATGCCATAGATTAATGACAGCCCATAGATTATGAAGCCAGAAGCTATGATAACCATGACCAGATACTTCATGGCAGACTCGAGGGATTCGCGGGATTTTCTGTAGGCTACAAGAATACATGCGCCTGCCGCTGTTGCCTCCCAAAAGATGAAAAGAGTAAGTAAATCGCCTGAGAATGTGGCTGCTGTCACTGACCCTATTGTCATGAGGAGAAGAGCGTAATATCTTTCGGAAAGATTCTCCTTTGCATTCACGTGGATGACGCTGTAGAGGCATGTGATTGAGCCCACAATCATGTAGGCTATCACCATGTAAACCGAAACAGTGTCCACAAGAAACATGGTTGATAAGGGCGCCAGAATTGTGTCTGCAGAAGAGATTTGAAGAAAAGATTGTGGCTGCCCGAAATATTCTGCTGCTATTCGGAAAACGCCTACGGCTGCTGCTGAAAATGTGAGGACTATCCAAGCCACCATGAAATGTTGAGGGTTAATTTTGGTTTTTCTAACAAACCGAAGTAAGGGAACGGTGACTAAGGAGCAAACCGTGAAGACTATTGTTGGAAGCAGAATGTCGATTATATTCATTAGTTGTACGCCTCATCCTATTGATGTAACCGCGTGAATCAGGTCAATAAAGATTCCAGGATAGATTCCCAACAGCACAACGAAAGCTGCCAGACCAAGCATTGCAATGATTATGAAGATGGGAGGGTCATTATTCTTGCTTTTTTCTTTACCTTCATCATCAATTTCAATTGTTTCAACTTCAGCTGTTTCCTTAGGAGTCTCCAAGAAAACCTTCCAGAAATACCTCAGCACATAAGCAAGACTGAAAACTGTTGCAACAAGCATCAGAACAGTAGGCAGATAAAAGGAGCTGTACTCGCCAGCTGCAGTAACAGCCCCAACAAAAATATGAAATTCACTTATGAAACAGGCAAACGGAGGAATTCCGCCTATGCTGAATGCCGCAATAGCAGACGCTATGGCTGTTAATGGCATTTTTGACGCTAAGCCGCCCATCTTGGTGATGTTTCTAATGCCGGTCTGGTGCATAACTGCGCCTGCGGTCAGGAAGAGAAGCCCCTTGCTTGCTGCGTGATTAACTAAATGGAGTACCCCTCCGGTGATTCCTTCGGCAAAAGGAAATAGAGACAAGGCAAACAAGACGTAGCCCATGTGGCTTATGCTAGAATAAGCAATTATTCGCTTGATGTCAGTTTCTGCTAATGCAAGGAAAGAGCCGTAAAAGGCTGATAATACTCCAAAAAAGCTTAGCACAAGCAAAAATTCGTTGCTGGCGGGATTCATTGCAGTGTATACGGTTCCAAGGGCTATTCTTAAAATAGCGTAGCCTCCTGCCCCAATTATTACTCCGCTGAGGAGGGCTGACATTGGTGCTGGTGCTTCGCCGTGAGCGTCTGGAAGCCACATGTGCAGAGGAACAATAGCCATTTTCACAGCGAAACCTGCAACGAAGGATATTAGAATCCATTGCAGTAAACCGGGGTCTACTTGGGTGGCGAGAATAGTTTGTGCCTCAAATATGTCGAGAGTACCTGTGAGCATGTAGATGGCGCCGATGCCAAGGAGAACAAAGATTGCTCCAGCGTGGGTGAAGATAAAGAATTTGAAGGCGGTTCTGAAGGAATCCTTGTATCCCCATCCTCCTATGATAAAGTATGTTGGAACAAGCATGAGTTCCCAGCAGAAATAGAAAAGCAACAGATTGGATGTGATGAAAACTCCAACCAACCCGATTGTGAGTAAACTCATTAGCGCATAGTATTCTGGAAGCGAACTTTTTTCTTCCATATAATTTATGGAATACAACGTGCATGCTGCAACAAGTATCAGCGTAACAATAGCCAGTGACAGGCTGATGCCGTCAACGAAAAGCGTGAAAGCGGAACCTAACGACGGTATCCAATAATATGATTCTACGTATTGTCCCTCATTCAGAACGGTAGGTACCATAGTGAGGAAAATAGTTAAGCTAATCAGCGAAATCAGAGTAAGAATTAATGCAGCGATTTTTGCAGATTTTTTGCCGACAGTATAGACTATGGGAATAGCCAGAGCCGGCAACATCAAAGCTATAAATAATGTTTGCATGTTTTACTTCACTCCAGTTAATAGAAGCAATATGATGATTATGAAGAAGCCTATAGCGGCTGCCAAAACAAAGTCGGGCAGGTGTCCCCTATGGACTTTTTTGATTTTTTGTCCATGCTCTACAGTTTTTCCTGCAAAAACATAGACCATTTTATCCAAGAAGGTGTCGATATATTCATGAGTTACGCGGGCAGTCTCCACGGTTCCACCCGCCAGAATATAGCAAAATCGGTCGAGGAACGCTTCAAGATGCACATGAGTTTTGTGAGCAGTAACCACGGCTCCATTCGCTATAAGGTAAACGAACCGGTCAAGAAACGCCTCTATGTAATCGTGGGTGCTCTGGGCTATCCTTGAAGCCCCACCAGCTACAACGTAAGGAAACCGTTGTATCCCAGCCGTTTCAACGATTCGATATGCGAATTGCGACAAGCCCATGACCCCACTCAATATTTTGTTGTAAACGGCATCGAAATAATAGCCGTTAGATATTATCAAATAAAGTGGATTGTTTAAAAGATTTCTTGCGGAAAACAGTGAAGCTGCGCGTCTTTTGTAGTAAAGGTAATAGGCTACAGGCACAGCAATCGCGAGAATTATCGCCGAGGCTGCACTCGCCAAAAGTACACCGTTCATTGAAGCTTCAAAATGTATTTCAAGGTAATGTTCTAGTGGGCTTTTGAAGAAGCCTGTGATGCATGAAGCAGCAGCCAGGAGAATAAGAGGAACATAGATTATTGGACTAGGATCATGCAAGTGATGGTCTGCCAGAAACTCGGATTTTTCTCCGAGGAAAACTTTGCAGATCCATCTGATGCTGTATATTGCTGTTAACACAGAGGTCCCGAAAATCAAAATGAAAAGGGGAACGTTATTGGCTAGGATAATTGCTTCGAATATCGTGTCTTTGCTCCAGAACCCGCTGAAAGGCGGAATACCTGCAAGCGAAAACGCTCCGATAACACTCACTATAAATGTTATCGGCATCTCTTTTCTTAATCCCCCAAGCTGCTTCAGGTCAAGAGTGTGAGCAACATGCATCACAACACCAGCAGAGAGGAACAACAACGACTTGAAGAGAGCATGACTGATTACATGGAATTGACTGGCGAACCAGCCGATTTCATTTCCGATACCTAGGGCGGCCATTATCATCCCCAGCTGACTAATCGTAGAAAAGGCGAGGACCCGTTTCAAGTCAGAGCTAGTTAGTGCCATGGTTGCAGCGAGAAAAGCTGTGATTCCTCCGACATATGTTATGGTGGTTAACCATGGCTGAACAAGAGAGAAGAGAATGTAGATTCGCGCCACAAGATATATTCCCGCCTTAACCATCGTTGCACCATGAATCAGAGCACTAACAGGTGATGGCCCCTCCATGGCATCTGGAAGCCACACCTGCAACGGAACTTGGGCAGACTTGCCGATAGCCCCAATCAACATCAATACTGACACAGCCAACATCGGAACTGAAACTTGTCCAGCGGCTATAAGCTCGCGGATTTCTAGAAAGCTGAAGGTACCCGTGTTCACATAGAGCAGCAGTATTCCGAGCAGAAGAAAGATGTCGCCGATTCTTGTTACAATAAAGGCTTTCATTCCCGCCTTGGACGCTTCAGGTCTGCTGTACCAGAATCCGATAAGCGAGTAGGAGCATAGTCCAACGGTTTCCCAGAAGAAGTACATCTGCAGAAGATTGTTTGCCATAACTAACCCAAGCATCCCGCCGACGAAAAGCAGCATGAAGAAAAAGAATCGGGGAGTTGCTTTTTCTGTCTCCATATATTTTACGGAGTAAATCATTATCAGCAAGCCAACGCAGGCTGCGATGTTTGCCATCATTGTGCTTAAGGGGTCTATGAGAACGCTGACATCGATGTTCATTGCAGGCATCCAAGGTATCGAATACACCTGTGGCTCACCATGACCACCAAGTACACTTGGAATCAGCGAAACAGTGCAGGCAACAGAAAGTAAAGTGACTGCAACTGCGTACCAGCCAATACTTCTACGGCGAAGCTTGGCAACCAAAGGCACAAACAATGAGCCTACAAGGGGAATCGCCCAGCAGAGCCATGCAGCGTAATCAACAGGAATCAGCATTCTAGTTTTCCTCCGCAGTTGGGTTTTCTTCTTCGGATGGCTCTGACAGGTCTCTGACGTCGCGGATATTCAGTTTTTTGAAGACGGTGATGGCAAGTGCAAGTGCCATAGCTGTTACGCAGGCGTCCACGGAGAGGGCGAGAATCGAGAATGCTTGACCTAAAGAGTCATTCATTAATGAGCCGAAAACAACGAAATTCATTGTTGCCGCAGCAGTGACCATTTCTATCGCAATCAACATTTTTATCAGGTCATGCTTTGTAACCAAGCCAACTATTCCAATCGCCAAAATCGTAACAGACAATATAATGTAATCCATCTACTTTCGCCTCCGTTTCTCCTTCAAAAGGAGCACCACCCCAAGGGCCACAGTCAAAACAACTAAACCTTGAGCAAGAACATCAATCGCCCTCAACTCCCATAAGGCACTGGAAAGCGAAAACTCAGCTGACTGAGTGAAAGTCTGGGTTACCACAGTTCCAATAACTACAGGGACAGAAAGAAATGCAGAAGCCACTAGCCCCATAAGAAGGGTTTTCTTGGATGTTTTTGCCTCATTTCTTTTGGTTAATGAATCTCCGGCAAGAAGGAAAATCGCCGAAGTTCCAGCCCCCAAAGCTAGCTGGAAAATTGCAGCAAAAGGAGCATTCAGGTTAAAGTAAAGCAGCGCGAGCAGAATCATCATGGTGCTCAGAGACAACACTGAAGACACGGTTTCCTTCAGGTATATCGCGAAAACCGCAGAAATCACCATGCCAATAGCTAAGACAGTTTCAAGCCACATGCTCTTTTCCCTCTTCTGAACTGACTTTCGTTTTGGAGATAAATTCTTTTGGGGTCACCATCAGTTCTTTGGTTTCTGTTGTTGACATCTCAAAATTTGTGGAGAGTGTTATTGCCTTTCTTGGGCAGCCTTCTTCGCATAGGTAACAGAATATGCAGCGGTCAAGGTAAAAGTGGGGCATTCGTTTTCCAGAAACTTCAATAAGTTCTATGGCATTGGCTGGGCAGTCCCGTTCACACAGTCCGCAGCTGATACATTTTTCAGGATCAAAAGTGTGTCTGCCTCGGTAGCCTTCAGGAGCCTGCACCTTAACAAAGGGATACTGCTCAGTGAAGGGCTTTTTGAAGATGCATGAGCCCATGTCTTTTATCAGCGCGGGTAATCGTCTTCGTTTTTTAGACACACCTTTTCCTCCTTTTTAACTAATCACTGACCTCAACAGTGGTTCAATAAGTACTGTAAGAGCAAGAGACAGAACAGACAATGGAATCAACAGTTTCCAGTTGCCATGAACAACCTGGTCTATCCGCAGACGGGCAGCCACGTTTCCAACATACTCCAAAACGAACACCACCCCAAGTGTTTTTACGATAAACCAGAAAACATGCCAGAACTCAGCAGGACCAAAGGGCATGGGTCCATGAGAGCCACCCAAAAACAGAACAGTTACAAGGGCACCTCCAATCAAGAACTGAAAATCTTCTGAAAGTTTTATGAAAGCCAGTTTTCTTCCGCTGTACTCTGTTTCGTAGCCGCCAACAATTTCAGTTTCCGCATGAGGAATATCAAAAGGGTCTTTCTCAAGCTCAGCCTGCAGAACCAGAATAAACAGGGCACAGGACCATGGAATCAGCAGAGCAAAGGGAATAGTTTGGCTCGCCGTAATATTCACGATAGACAAGCTTTTAGATAGAAAAGCGGGACAAATCGCAAGAAGAATAAGAGGAATATCATATCCAAGAAACTGGGTTAGAACTCGGGTTG
>CAZEBS010000015.1:0-53415 GCA_964510635.1 uncultured Candidatus Bathyarchaeia archaeon | reverse complement strand
TCGTATTCCTTGTCAACTGCAACTGGTTTCTCCATGTTACTGTATGAATATGACATTCTATCACCTCACTTGTTTTTATCAGCTAGAAGTTCCTTGAAAAAGAGTAAAACCGCCTATTACCGTCCTACCGTCTTTAGAAAGTACTTAACAGCTTGGTTCATATTACACCAATCCTCCTAATTAACCCTTGCATGGACACCCAAAACGAAACAACCAAAATAGTTAGCGTAAACTGTAGTTGAAAACATTCACAAAAAGAAATATCAATCCTCTGAGATTCTTTCCATATAATTTGCGAGTGTTAGTTTCTGTGTGTGGAATTAAATTTTAACTCAACCAACGAATTAATCTCAATAACTCTCAATTTTTAATTACTATTTCTGAAATGCGCGCTTTTTTAGTGAATTACTCGTGAACCATACGTAGCTGTTAACCATACCTTAATAACCCACAGAACAGCTAGTCAATCCTACTCTATAGGTAATCCACTTTAAAGTTGGATGATTTTGAAGGAAAAAAAATGAAAACAGAAAACACACCCTCATATCCGACCACTCAAAGATGTCCAGAATGTGGAAGCAATAGGTTAATGAAAGACTATGAATCTGCTGAAATAGTGTGCATGGGTTGTGGTTATGTAGTAGTCGCACAGCTGACAGATCAAGGACCAGAATGGAGAGCCTTTGATGCCGAGCAACGCGCAAAACGTGAACGAGCAGGTGCTCCATCCACATTTACAATTCATGATAAGGGTCTTTCTACTACAATCGATTGGCGGGATCAAGACGTCTTTGGCAAAAGACTCCCTCACGGTCAAAAGGCTCAAATTTATAGGTTAAGGAAGTGGCAAAGACGAATTAGGGTCTCTGATGCAACAGAAAGAAACCTTGCATTCGCACTTTCTGAAATATCAAAGATAGCAAACAATCTCAATTTGCCTAAAAATATTCTGGAAACCGCTTCCATTATTTATCGAAAAGCAGTAAAGGGACGTCTAATACGTGGAAGGTCTATTCATGGAGTAACAACAGCCGCTATTTATGTGGCTTGCAGACAATGTGGAATAACAAGAACTTTAGAAGACATTTCTCAGGCTTCACACGTAAGCAAAAAAGAAGTTGCACGAAGCTACCGTTTCCTAATAAAAAAACTCGACTATTTCATTAAACCAGTAGAACCTGGACAATATATAACTAAATTCTGTAATCAGCTAACAATGCAAGGTAATGTTGAAGAGATAGCCCATAAGATTCTTTTTGTAGCCACAGAATTGAAACTTACTTCCGGAAGAGGACCTACAGGTATTGCTGCAGCAGTGAGTTATATTGCCTCCATATTAGCTGGAGAAAGAAAAACACAAAGAGAGATCGCAGAGATTGCTCAAGTAACAGAAGTAACCATAAGAAACCGCTACAAAGAACTGGCTGAACGTCTACAGTTTATAATCTCCCTCTAATGCGCGCGCTCCCACAAATCCACTTTCTTAATAGTAACAGTTCATTTTAGATCTTGTCCCCGGTTGAGCGTGGTGGGGTTGCGGGGATTTGCACCGGGGACCAGTGGAGATATAACACGTCCCGCAAACTCCCCCCTTTTTTTAAAATGATGATATTAAATCTCAGATTATAATAAAAACCCTTATAAAAATTGGAATTGTAAATTTTCTTTAGAGTCAAAAAAAGACGAGACAATTTTACGGATGACATTTATTCTTGGTTTAGTGGTTACTAGAACACTATTCCCACTTTCAAGTAATTTTGAAAGTACAGTCATATATGCTTCTTCTATATACGGAAAATCAAATAGATCATGTGTACTAGGAAACATAACCCTACCAGACGTTTTATTGTATCCTTTGGATATCTTTTCCTCTCTAACAGTCATAATGTGCCATGCTTCTTCTGATGCCCGACCAAAACGCTTCGCCATCATCTTTGCATAACAATACCTACAATCATTATAACAACCATTGATACAATTGACATTGCGATCTGCCTACTCTTTGGTTCCGGATGTAATTTTCTTTCTTTTTACACTATTAAGCATCAAATTTTTCATCCATGTTAAGATCGATTATCAGAACCAATTCTACGCAGTTATCTTTTAGATAATTCCTGTTTAAAGATTTTCCATTTGGACTGTTTTTTGGGAATTTCCAAATATACAATTATTGATGATGAATTGAGAACTTGGTTTAAATATTTTATGAAGTTACACATGGGAGAATTACTACCATATATATAAAAACCCAGCTAGATCTTTCACACATAGAATATCTAAGGCTAATCTTTGATTCCTTTTGGCTCTGTAAATACGTGGGGGGATTGGGAAAAGTTTTGCTATGTCATTGGATTGATAAGAATTGTATTTTATCTCATCTCTTTTTGTTGGCACATATATTTAGTAATTGACAAGACTATAAACAAACACTTTGAGGGTTATACCTATGCTATGTCTGTGATTTCAATTTATATATGAAGAGAAAAGTGATTAATGTTTACCGCTAGTTCTACAATAAATTCGTGAGATTTTACATTCTTATGTTAAAAAGGTTAACTTCGAAGCTCCATGACTACAGATTAAACTAATGCTTCCTCTTTAATCTATTTTGCATAAAAATTTCTAGGAATGTATATATTATGAATGGTATATGTATGATTTGGTGAAATAAGTGGGTTCAAATGAACAACTCCCTGTCTTAGAACATGTTTATGATTGTATGTGTGTGAGTGTGTAGTTTATGGTTAGGGTTGATTGGAATATTGACGATGTTGTTGATAATCATCAATCTCGTAAAAGTAGGCGCATTAGGGCTATTGCTAGAGTTTTAGAGCGGAAGGTTAGGGTTAATTACAAACGGTTTCTTGCTGAAATGCAATTTAACGGTATGAGAAAGAAAGTTGCAATGGAGTATCTTGATGCTCTGAAAGACTTGAATTGGATAGAGATTGGGGATTATATTACTTGGATTGCTGAAGATTAAAGAGGATAAGGGTTAATGCAGTGTTCCCGTTGTGGAAGTGAGAAGATTTGGAAGGATGGTTTAAGCGATAGTAGTGGAAAGAGAATCCAACGATACCTATGCCGAGTTTGTGGTTATCGCTTCTCTAAATCTAAGGTAAAGAGCAATATCGTCTCTCAAAACAGTGAACTGCTTCATTCGTGTCCTAACTTGACTAAGCAAATGGTCAGAGAAAGGAAGCTGGCCCTCAAGAAAAGCTCTGATGGCTCTCTTCTCTTTGATGGTAAAAATATACGACCTCAAATTGATAACACTCAATCTATCACTACAGTTGGAAAAGACTTAAATTCTTTGCTTCACTATAGTAGTGATTGCCGAATATGCGCCCCCGAAACAAAGGTGGCGAAAAATTTGGTCGAAGTAAAGACCCGAACAGAAAATAGGCTTGCGGGAGCCACAAAGCCGATATCAGCAGAAATAAAAGGAAAAATCGTTGAGTTTCTTTGGTGGATGAAAAAACAGGGTTACAAAGAATCGACAATTCTCAGTAGAGGAAATAGACTCAAAAGACTGGTTAGACTAGGTGCAAACTTACTCGATGCAGAAAGCGTCAAAGAAATTATAGCCACCCAAGATAATTGGAGTGAAGCCAGAAAAGGTGCTATGGTATATGCATATGACTTATTCACTAAATGGTTAGGAACCACATGGGAAAAACCAATCTATAAACCACCTAGAAAACTACCTTTCATACCATCAGAACGAGAAATTGACGACATAATCTCCAGTTGCAACAAACACATAGCGACTTTCCTGCAAATAGCGAAAGAAACAGGTGCAAGAGCAGGAGAAATCTTCAACTTAGATTGGACCGACTTAGACTTGGAACGCAGAAGCGTGAATATAACACCTGAAAAAGGAAGCAACCCCCGAATCTTCAAAATCTCAAACAGACTTGTAGCCATGTTAAATACCTTACCAAAAGAAAACGAACAAATCTTCAAACACTACAAAAAACTGAACTACCTGAGACGAAGCTACGAAAGATACCGAAAAAGAACAGCTCACAAGATCGGAAACCCTAGAATACTGAAAATAACCTTTCACACTCTAAGACACTGGAAAGCAACAATGGAATACCACCGAACCAAAGACATACTACATGTAATGAAGCTCTTGGGACACAGAAATATCAAAAACACCCTAATCTACACTCAACTAATCAAAATGGAAAACGAAGAAGAATACATCTCAAAAGTAGCCAGAACAATCGAAGAAGCAAGGAGACTTGTAGAATCTGGATTTGAATATGTCTGCGAAATTGAAGAGGCTAAACTCTTCAGAAAACGCAAATAGTAAGTTGTCGCTAACTTATTCCAAATTTACATGGTGGTGCCGAGGGCCGGACTTGAACCAGCGACAACTCGGTCTTCAGCTTCACCCTCAACAACGGTTGCCGTTGAGTCGAGTGCTCTCCCAAACTGAGCTACCTCGGCGCCATTCAGAACATTGACCACAACTTGTTTTTTAAGGTTTTTGAAAAGCCCTGTTTCTGCTGACCGTAAACTATTAACCCTTGCAAGAATATGGCTGAATATTCTGGGAAGTGAAGAGAGAAAATGGTTGAGGGCTGTCCCTTCTGTAGTATTGTATCGGGTGAAGCGCCGGCAAGCATCGTCTATGAAGACGAGGATGTTTTGGCGTTCATGGATTTGAGTCCTGCCACCGTTGGTCACACATTGGTTGTTCCCCGTGAGCATTGGGAGAACATCTATGAAGTCCCCGAAGAAACATTAGCTAAAGTGATAGCCGTTGTCAAGCGCGTATCTATTGCGATAAAGAAGAGTGTTGACACAGATGGAATAATGGTCATCCAGAATAATGGCAGGGCTGCAGGTCAGGTGGTGTTCCATCTCCATTTTCATGTTATACCTGCCAACTCCAACTTTGGAGTCAGGAGGGGACATCATGGACGTGTAGCCTTAGAGAGAGCCGAATTGGATGAGACTGCACAAGAAATTCGGAGAAACATATGAAAGTTTAGAAGAATGGATGGTGGGCCCGGCCGGATTTGAACCGGCGGTCTCTTCCGCGTGAGGGAAGCGTCTTTTGGCCTCACAAGGAGTTAACCAACTGGACCACGGGCCCAATCTTCAAATCTAAACGGTTGTAGGCTTCCTTTATATCTTTTGTAACATGCTCCTTTCTCCATTAAGACTGCGTTTTAGTGGTCTCACTAGAAATCCCATTTTCTGTGCTGCAGATTTTCCTGAAAAAATACTGTTTTCAACAATGTACCTCTATTAGGCTCCTAATATGCTGCACAATAAGCAAGAATATAAAAAAAAGGGGGGGGTTACTCGCGCTTCCCCTGAAGGTACACATACCAGTAGAGTATACCTACGAAGAAGGCGCCACCGATTATGTTCCCGATTGTCACTGGAATTATGTTTTGCACAAAGCCAGCCCAATTTAAGCTAGCACTAGCAGCCATTCCTGCGAAATCTTTCAAGAAGATACCCATGGGGACAAAGTACATGTTTGCGACACTGTGTTCAAATCCCATTGCAACGAAAGCCATGATTGGGAAGAAGCAAGCAAAGATTTTTCCGATGTTGTCCTTAGAAGAAACAGCGAGCACTACAGCTAAACAAACTAGCCAGTTACATAGGATACCTCTGCACATTGCTTCGATGAAGCCAAGGTTGACTTTTGCGTTTGCAACAGCTACTGCAAGAGAACCCATAGCACCGGGGTCTCTGAAAGCATAGAAGCCACCGAACACGATTAATGCCAATAGAATAGAGCCGACAAAGTTACCGACGTAAACTACACACCAGTTCTTCAGAAGACCAGCAATAGTTGCTTTCTTGTGACAGCATGCAAGAACGATCAGATTGTTTCCAGTGAACAGTTCAGCCCCAGCAATAATAACCAGCATCAGTCCCACTGAAAAGACAGCACCTCCAAGAAATGCTGCAAAGCCTGGTCCCAGAGCATCAGCTAAACCAACTTTCACTGTAGTCATTAGTTGAGCACCGAAGCCAATGTACACTCCAGCGAACATAGCTAGAACGAACATTTTAGCAATCGGCAGATTTGTTTTCTTGCAACCTACACCACATAATGCCTCAGCGGTTTCGGGAGGAGATCTAGCACCCAATTCTTCATTACTCCTTTTTTGTTAAAGCAACTATTACGATTTAACTGCCTTATAAGTTTTTGAGGAAGTAGCCACTTTTCAGAGCAAAAACGGTGTTAACCATCAATAGCGTTTAAGAAAAATAAGAAGAGGGAAAAAAGAGGTTTATTCTTCTTCAAGGATTTTCTTTTCACCGTAGGTGAATATTGGACCATCCTTGCAGACATATTTTGGACCTATGTTACAGTGACCGCACTTACCAATTCCACATTTCATGTGACCTTCAAGGCTTAGGTAGATGTTTTCAGGCTTAAATCCAGCTTTCACCAAATCCAGACAGCAAAAATGAATCATGATAGGCGGTCCACACACAATTACAGCTGCGTCTTCTGGAATCTTAACCTTTTCAAGTTCGGGTGCAGGTTGCCCATTGAATAACCAGGTAACTATTCCAACGTTTCCTGTCCAGTCACCAACTTGCCGATCAACTGTGATATGAACATCTACGCCAGCTTGTCTCCATTTTTCATATTCGTCGGTGAATACTAAGGCGCTTGGAACAACAGCTCCATACAACAATTGTAGTTTCTTGTAATCCGATTTATTTGCTATCATGTACCTCAAAATGTTCGTGACTGCAGCTAGTCCGACACCGCCGCTAATGATTGTTACGTTTTTTCCTTTTATTTTCTCGTATGGCCACCAATTCCCATAGGGACCCCTAAGGCCTACTTTGTCACCTGTTTTCATTTTGTGTAGTGCAGCGCTAACTGTTCCAGCATTTCTGATTGCCAGTTCGACTTGTCCCTTAAGAGTTGGAGAAGAAGCTATGGAGATGGGAATCTCCCCGTGTCCAAATGCAGAGACTTCAATAAATTGTCCGGGCTTGAAAGTCCAGTTTTCTTTCAGGTTTGGATCATCAAATTGGATTGTGAAACTTTTGATGTCGCTGGTCAAATCTTTAATATTCGTGATAGTTGCCAAGTTTGGAATGTATGGGTTATCATTCATTTTAGTTACCTCCAAGGATGTCATTTATCATATCTTCCATGAATATGAACGCAGGGCAAACCTCAGAACATCTGCCGCACCCAGTGCAGGAATACATGTTATAGTGCTCTTTGGTATAGCTCAGTTTGTGCATAAGTCTTTGTTTCATTCTTGAAGCTATGGGATCCCGTTCAAACCCAACTCCTGCAAGCCAAGTGAAACCTCGCAGGAGACATGAATCCCAGAATTTTTCTCGCTTAACCACGTTTCCTTCGACTGTATCGGACATATTAAAGCAGGAACAAGTTGGACAAAAGAAGTTGCACCCTCCACAAATAATACACTTTTTACCATGTTCTTCAGATACAGCATCAACTTTTTGGCGAATTATTTTTTCGATCCCTTGAACGTTGAACTTTACATTCATCTTTTCGATACACTGCGCTTTCACTTCTTCTTTTCTTTCCACATCCTCAAATGATGCAGGCGGCAATGACAATTTTTGAACTATTTCTTCACCTTTTGCATTGCCAGATTCAATAAGGTAAACGTCCCCCAGATCTGTGAGGGAAAGATCAAAATCAGCTTCGGCGACTGGACCAGTTCCCATCGCTGCACAGAAACAATGTTCTTTTGGTTCAGAGCAATTGTAAGCAACAATTGTCAACTTGTTCATTTTAGACATAAAGTAAGGATCTTGGATTTTGCCCTCTTCAACGTAATCTTCGAAGAAGTTTTTTAGGCACTGGAAAGCTGCAATGTCGCAGGGTCTAATTCCGAACAGAACTCTTTTCTTTGATTCAACGGTTGGTTTGATTTTGTTCCCTTCAAGTTCCAGAATTTGTTCAGTGGCGGGAAAGACGTAATTTTTTGGGCAATCCAGAGGGATTTTTGATAAATCAATTTCTGAAGCATCTTCTACAGGACGATAAAGACCATTAGATGTTGGTGCAATTACTTCGCCTTCAGCTTTGAGAGCATTGACAAACTTGGAAAAATCTTCTTTTTCCAATATGTGGGCATGCAAATGTTTGTGTTCCATCTTTAGTTCACCTTCTCAATTTTTACAGCACAAACTTTAAGATCAGGAATTTTCGCCACAGGATCCAATGCAGCTATAGTGAGCTTATTCGCTGGAGCTTCTTTGAAGTGCCAAGGAATAAAAACAACTCCCGGCGGAACAATATCTGAAACTTCAGCACGAACAACAATCTCACCTCTCCTTGAACTGACTTTCACCATCTGATTCTTTCGAACCCCTAGTTTGTTGGCGTCTGCAGGGTTAAGCTCAACATATGCAGAGCGCACTTCGCGGTCAAGTGTTGGCGACCTACGAGTCATTGATCCAGTGTGCCAATGGAACAAGACTCGTCCTGTAGTCAAGCGGAAGGGATACTCTGCATCTGGTTCTTCGGCTGGCGGTATGTATTCACATGGATGGCATTTTCCTTTGCCACGGGAGAAATTTCCATCTTTGTGCAAAAACATGGTACCGCCGTGGCTAGTATTTGGACATGGCCAAGCTATGCCGAAAGGAAATTCATCGGAATCGATTCTGTCCCAAGTTATCCCGCCATAAATTGGTGTCAATTCGTTTATTTCGTCCAGTATTTCCCTTGGATGTGAATATGTACATCCTTTGTAGCCCATTCGTTCCGCTATTTGACCAATTATCCAGTAATCTGGTTTAGAATCACCCACGGGTTCGATTGCTTTTCTAATTTTAGAAACGGTTCTTTGTGTGCTAGTGTATGCTCCATCTTTCTCTGCGAAACTTGCCGCTGGAAGAACCACATCCGCAAGTTCTGCTGTGGGGGTCATGAAAATATCTTGAACAACCAAAAACGGTTTTTCTAGGCACTCTTTAACATGATTGATGTCGGGGTCACTGACCATGGGATTCTCGCCCATAATGTACAGGGCTTTGACTTTTCCGTCTCCAGCAGCATGTATCATTTCGACGACGGTATAACCGACTGTATCATCCATGTCTTCAACGTTGATTCCCCAAGCTTTCGCCATCTTTTCTCTTGCTGCAGGATCAACTACTTTTTGATATCCAGAAAACACATTTGATAGGGCGCCTAGGTCGCATGCACCTTGAACGTTTTGTTGCCCTCTAAGTGGATTAACACCTCCACCATAAACACCCATGTTGCCTAGAATCATTTGTAAGTTCGCACAGGACTTAACGTTATCAGTTCCTTGAATGTGCTGTGTAATCCCCATAGAGTAGACAACAGACCCTGGTTTATTCGTAGCAAACATAATTGCAGCTTTCCTTAGATCCTCAGCTGGAATAGATGTTAGTTTTTCCGTGTTTTCTGGGGAGTATTCATCCCGAGTAACGACTTTTTTCATCTCTTCAAAAGCTTCAGGCTCTAAATGATTCGCAATGAATTCTTTATCCTCTAAGCCTTTCTCAAAAATTACATGCATGAAACTGTTTAGCCAGAGAACATCCGTTCCGCTCAATTGCCTTAAGTGGATATCAGCAAATTTAGCTAGCTGAATTTCTCGTGGATCAACAACAATAACTTTTGCACCTTTCTCTTTAGCTTTTAAAATTTTTCCACCAATAATAGGGTGTTGTTCAGTTGTGTTTGATCCCGTTACCAAAATTACCTTCGAGTCTAACAGCTCCTCAATAGAATTAGTCATTGCGCCACTACCAAATGATGCCGCCAAACCTGCCACTGTTGAAGCATGACATAGCCTTGCACAGTGGTCAACGCTGTTTGTGTTCAATACGGCTCTTGCAAATTTTTGCATTACAAAATTTTCTTCATTCGTACATTTTGCAGAACTCAAACAGCCTAGCGCCTTGGAACCATACTTCTCTTTTATTTCCTTGAATTTTTTAGCAACCAAATCCAGAGCTTCGTCCCAACTAGCTTCAACAAACTTCCCATCCTTTTTTATCAAAGGTTTTGTTAGTCTATCGGGACATTGAATAAACTCGTGTATTTTCCAGCCTTTTATACACAGTTTGCCCTGAGAAACTGGATGCGACTCACAAGGAGTTGCACCCACAATTTTGCCGTCCTCAACATGCAGATATAGATTGCAGCCAGTGCCACAATAAACACATGTTGTTAGAACTCTCTTCATTTTTGGCATCATTATTATTTCTCCGTTCTACTGATCGAAGTCTTAAATTAGTTAAGTTTATGAGTAATGCTTTTGTTATCTATAAATCTTTGGTAATATGCTCTCCACAAGTCAGCAACAAAACATTTTTCCAAATAGGGAATTGCATATTTTGTTCTCATAACATAAAAGCCAGTAAACGATTTCATTTTCGCGCGCAAAATTATTTTCAACAATGAAGTATAGTAATAAGGGACAGAATAAGGGACTTTTCACTTTTTTGGAAAACTACTGATTTTTGGTATTCAATTGTGTTGTTTTAGTTGATTTCAAATTCTTGAAAGTTGAATCAACCCTTTCAGATTTCTTTGAAATCGAAAACCTGTATTTGGGATTCTTTCTTGAAAAGCGCCTGAAATAATAATGAAAAAAAGGAAGTATTCGTAAATTCAAGTTTTTCAACTATGCTGAAAAGTTGATTTTTGGCTTTTCTGCCATGATGTTAACAATAAACCTGATGTCCAAAGATGAAAGAAACAGAAGTTATGTTTGATCATTTGAAATGAACCTGAACAATTGCATGATGCCTTCCATAGTTCCAAGATTCCAGAAACTGCAGTTGTCCAAATCGGAAAAAACGTTATGGGAAGGGTTGTTCGTTCCATTTTGGACAATGTCCAAACGTTCTTTTGCACAACTTCCCTTTTTTTAGAGTTAAATTTTAACCCCCAGGCTAAATTGCCGTTTCATCTTTGCTAGAACAGGGCTATCTGAATCAGTTTTTTGAGGTTGTTAATTTCAATTTGTTTTGTTCCAGTTATCACTTGAGTAAAGTTAGCCTTTGCTTCTGAACCCAGTGTAAGCAGAGTTACACCTTTATATGATAAAGTTATTGTTACTCCTTCGTTTTTCAGTTCTTCAGCTAAGATCTTCAGTTGCTTTAGCTGTTCCAGAAAAGATGTAGCTTTTGTTTTGTCTTTTAGTAGCTCTTTTAGGAATTTGTTATCGATTATGTTTAGTTCTATTTGCTTGCTCTTGATTGTTAATTCAATTAGTTGTTGGTTATTCGATGAAACGTTGATTTCTCCGGATGTTAGTATTTGAGTTAGGAGTTTTACTGTTTGCAAATTTGCACCAAATGTAACAGAATCACTTTTGTTCTGTGACGTATTCAATATCTAAAACAATTGAACCATTGATTTTGGTCTTTAACAATCCTGCGTCTATAGTCAAATCCTTAAAACTTAGTTTAATATCGGAACCTTTTCCTGCCAACTTGTCAATCAATTTTATCATTGAATCAGCCATATCTACTGCAGAATGAGACATATAATATCACCCATTTAATACTATATTATTAGTGATATAAAAACGTCTTTCAATCAAAATTTGATTTTCAATAATTGAGTTTGGGGTTAAAATTTAACTTCAATCTCAAATTTTCAGATATGCTATATGCGCCTCAATCTTTTTCGAACAGAACTGTCTGTGTTGGGTAGGGCATAACAATTTTTTCTTTTTCGAAAGCTTCTATTAATCCAAAGTTAATATCTTGTTTGATATCCATGTATTTAGCATAATTTGGAGTTTTTATGTAGTATACGACTTCAAAGTTTAGGGTGAAATTTCCAAATTCTGAAAGATGGGCTCGATCAAATTCAGCAAGATTTACTCCATTAACTATTTCCCTCATTATTTGAGGAATTTTTTTTAGTTTCTCAGCAGGTGTGTCTGTGGCAACTCCAAACTTCAAGACAACTCTTCTTTTCTTTAATTTCTTGAAATTTCGAATATTGGTTGTTGTTAATTCTCTGTTTGATATTACTAGTTCCTCACCCTGCAACAGTTTAATACGCGTTGATCTTATGCCAATCTTCTTCACATTTCCACAATATTCACCAATAGCAATTAAATCTCCGATTTCAAAAGGTCTATCAAAATAGATTAGAAAGGCACTGAAAGCATCTGCTAAAATGTTTTGTAATGCTAAAGCAATTGCAATACCCCCAACACCCAAGCCCACTACAATTCCAGAAAGGTTTACATTGTATACGCTCATTATTGCGAAAAGAGCGAATACGTAACAAATTGCTCTAATAACCTGCTTTAGAATTGATAGGAGATGTTCGCTCATTCGTTTTTCACTTTTAGCTCTCTCTCCAAACCAGCTTACCAGAATGCCCGAAACCCTTGCAATAATGAAGGCGGTAACAAGGATTTGTGCCACGGAAAACAATTGATATATCGTTATGGCGTATGAACCTAGAAATGATAGGGGTTGCAGGGCAAAATGAAGTCCCATTATTAGTGCCAAGAGAATTATTGGAGCTTTTATGTTTCGCAGAATTTCATCATCAATTCCTGTCTTTGTTTGCTTGGCCCAATTTACTAGATATCTCTTAAAAACAGAATAGGCGACCCATCCAATTGTTAATGCTAACAAAAAAATGATAATCGAGGAAACTACTTCACTTTCTAATTGACCCAAATTAAGGTAATTTTGAAAAACATCAACTAACAATGAAACCATGGTGTAGCCCTCATTTAGGTCTTTTTGAGTTATCCTTTTTACTTTATGTTATAGAAGTCTTTTGGGTTTGGGGTTAAATTTTAGCCCCCTCTCGCACATAGCCTCACGTGCAAACAGCATACACTCGCCCATTTGTATCTGTTGGATGGAATCACCTCAACTTGTTTAAACAATAAGATAGCCCGAAGCTATATAGCATTAAAATCCCGTATAGTTCTATGAAAGCAGATTATGTCGGTGAAAACTTTTGTCTGAGCCAATTTATGGAACGATAGTAAACTATAGGGTAGGTACCAGCACGCAAAATCCGAGGGAGTGCCTAATCCAATTTCCACATGTAAATTCCATTTCTCTAGCCGGCCAACTTATTAAGAGAAAAGTAATTTGGAAACAGGGAGACAGCAAACTCGTTGGAAAAATTGCAGGGTACCATGGTAAAAACGGAGTAGTTAAGGTCAAGTTCCAGAAAGGCGTGCCAGGGCAAGCCTTAGGAACAACCGTTGAATTAGTCGAATAGCCAAAGTACAACGTTCGCAGGTCAGCTGTAAGAGAGATATGGTCGTCCTGTTTTATCCTTGTTCGGACCTAGCAAGAGGCTTTAAAAGTGCAACATTTCATTACTACTAGCACAAACAACGGAGAATCTAGAAATGCCTAAGAAATCTAACGACCAAACAATAATATACATAGGAAGAAAACCTCCCATGAACTATGTGTTAGCTATCGTAACTGCTTTCAGCGGAGCCGAAGTAAAAGAAGCTACCGTTAAGGCAAGAGGACAAGCCATTACAACAGCAGTTGATGCTGTCGAAATAGCTCGACGTAAATTCGTGAAAGAAATGAAAGTGGACAAAATCGCCATCGG
Source organism: uncultured Candidatus Bathyarchaeia archaeon (assembly GCA_964510635.1). GTDB lineage: Archaea > Thermoproteota > Bathyarchaeia > Bathyarchaeales > Bathyarchaeaceae > Bathyarchaeum. Next base: position 39,836 of record CAZEBS010000015.1, on the reverse strand, counting down.
AACCGAAGAGATGCCACCAAGAGAAGGAGAAACCAACTCAAGGAACATTTCAACAATAGAAATCACTTTAAAACGAAGCTAACCAACAACATGTTAGCATAGTTTCTAATGCATGATGCTTTTTCACGGTCTTATTGAAGTTTGAATGCTTCAATTAACCTACCAGCTTCATATTGACTTATGTGAATCTACTTTGTCTTCTTGAGGTCCATCATGAGATCCGTAATGTGCGCGCACATTCTTTTTATACTATGCGTTTATATAATCATAAAACGTTGTTCTTTTGAAGAGTTTCTTTTATGACTTGGGTTTGTCCTACCGAATAACGGGAATCTTTTCTATCAAGAATACCGAGGTGAGGTAACATGTCCCAAAAAAAGATGTATGAAGTTAAATGCACTTCTTGTAAGCAAGCTACTACTGTGCCTTTTGAACCGACAAAAGGTAAACCAGTTTACTGCAAAGCATGTTTTGCGAAACGAAGAAATAATCGCTCTGAACGTTCAAGAGGACCAATAAGACTTGACATGAACAATGCATGGGCAATACGAAGATAAATGGAAAGGAAGAAAAGAAGCACATCAGAATATTTTCAAAAAATAGAGTTAAATTTTAACCTTTTTTTAGCTTAAATTTTTTTGTACAATTAATCGATTGTCCAAGTTTTCGGAAATATCAGTTTAACGAGTATTCATTAGCTATAGAATATCAATCCGTTTTTCTTCAAGTCCTGAAGAAGCGTTTGTACTGTTTCGTAAACATCTTCTTCTTTTCTTGCTCCTGTGCAAACAATTTTTCCGCTAGAGAAGATTAGAAACACAACTTTTGGATTATCTACACGATAGATTAAACCAGGAAATTGTTCAGGTTCATACATGGTCTTGCCTAGAGCGTAAGCAGATTGTTCAAGATCTACCATACCACCCAGATCTGCGGAGGATACGATATTTACGATTTCCGTTTTGGGTCTACCAGGGATAATTATTCCGCTTTTCTTTAGTTCTTTTACAACCTTCTTGATTGCTCTTTTCGCTTCTTTGGATGACTTTGCTCCTGTACAAACCATCTTTCCCGTTCTGAAGATTAAAATGGCTGTTTTTGGTTTTCTTAATCTGTAAACAAGCCCCGGAAATCGCTTAGGATCATATTCGACACCAGGATTTCCCTTTACAATTGCGTTCAAATCAAAACTCTGTTCTAGACTAGAAGAAGCCACAACATTTTCGATTCTGATAGAATCTTTAACATCAGCCAATTATAAGCCTCTTTACTAATGATTATTTAGCTGAGCTTTTACGGAAGCATACTCGATTCCGCAGTCCTTCAACGCTAAAAAGACGATTTCATCACTTTCCTCTAATCCAATAACATCTCGAGTTTCTTTCAGAATAGTAACCCGAAATCCTTTAGACAATTTAGCCGTTGCCAAAATGGTCAATTCTTAATTAATCTCCCAGTAAATAGTTTGGTTTCTTATTTTCTTCATTTATAATAGCCAATTCTTTCCCCCCGAAAAAAGGAAAAAATCTCAAAGTTACGATTCTCGTGAATCTTAATAAACATATTGAAATTCGATAATTTGATTAATGTTCACCTACAATATATGAATGATTATAAAAATGGTCAATATGTTGCAAGATCCTTTAATTGGATTATTAGATGGTTTAATTTCAGGTACAATAGCATTTTTTGTAGTCCTGCTTCGAGCGTTTTTCTGACTGCATCCCTATCTGTTTTTGATATATGTTGTTTAGAGAAATAGTGATTATAACTAAATTTAGGGATATAATTATAATTGGAGTGCTAAATTGGGTTTTAGAGTCTATTAGTTTTTGGGTTGTTTAGGAGAATGCAAAAATGAGTAAGATACGCACGTATTTTGGCTTCAAGAACGGGAAGTTGGTTTCTGTACTGCAAAGCGTGAATGGTGAGGTAAAGAAAGCTTTAGACTGCAATTACTATATAAAAGAACCTCAAGAAGTGGAAAAACAAATAAAGAAATGGAAAAAAGAAAATTCAGAATGACAATAACTCATTTGTCAATTTTCAAAGCGATATCTGGCTTAAACCGTAAACCATTAATTGCGGATTTGGCTTTTCTAGATTGAGTTTTGATAATGACTTTATTGACCAAGTTGCAGATTTTTCGTTTGTGAGAGAATACGAGAACTGTTGATGAATTATGGATACGAATCCACTCACTGATATTACGATGAATAAAATCGCTTACGTAAGTAGCTATCCTCCGCGAGAATGTGGGATAGCAACTTTCACAAAGAACTTGGTTGTCGCTTCAACTAAGCTTGGAATTTTTCGGAAACCTCTAGTTATTGCGATGAATGAAAAGGAGGCAATCTACAATTATGATAGAATGGTTAGATACCAGATTAGAAAAGACTTTCAAAAAGACTATTTGAAAGCTGCCGACTGGATCAATTCGTCGAAGGTTGATTTGGTTAATCTGCAACATGAATTTGGTCTTTTTGGAGGAGAGTGGGGAGAATACATTAACTCTTTCTTAGAGAAACTTCAAAAACCTGTGGTTTCAACACTCCACACAATTTCTCCAAATTTTGAACCAAAGGCTCAAACTGTCTTGAAACAAATCGCAAAGCACAGCTCAAAGATAGTAACTATGACCAGCACTGCCACAAGAATACTTAGGGCATATGATGTTCCGAATAGCAAAATAGACATCATCCAACATGGGTGCCCCGATATTCCGCTTGTGGAAAGCAACAAAGTTAAACCATCACTGTTTGGTTTAAAAGGGAAAACAGTATTGTCAACTTTTGGACTATTAAGCCGAAGTAAAGGTATAGAGTATGTTATTAAAGCACTTCCGAAGGTTGTGAATAAATACCCAGAAATTGTCTATTTGGTAATCGGGGAGACTCATCCAGAAGTGAGAAAGTTTGAAGGGGAGTCTTATCGCAAGAAGCTTATCAAATTAGTTGATGATCTAGACCTTTATGAACAAGTCAAGTTTCACAACCGTTTCCTCCATGAACGCGAACTAATCAAATACCTTCAAGCAACAGACATCTATGTCACACCGTCCATTGCTCCGGATCAGATAAGCAGCGGTACGCTCGTTTATGCAATGGGAGCGGGTAAAGCAATAGTAGCTACACCTTACCTTCATGCTCAGGAGGCCCTAGCCGAGGGTCGGGGGTTGCTCTGCAAGTTTAGAGATCACAGGTCTATTGAAGATCGTATTATTCAACTCCTAGAAGATGAGAAATTAAGAAGTAAGATACAAAAAAAGGTTTACCGTTACAGCAGAGATTTTACTTGGAGCGTAGTTGCAAAAAGATATGCAGAGCTATTTAGGAGAATTATAAATTCTTGAAAGATAATTTGCTTAAGCTGCCGTCAATTAAGCTGGACCATTTGGTATCTATCACTGATGACACTGGGATCGTCCAACACTCCAAGTTTGCTACACCAAACAGACGAGAGGGTTATACTACTGACGATAATGCTCGTGCCTTAATCGTTTGCACAAGACACAATAAACTCCACCGAACCTCAGAAACAGCTATGCTCGCAGACATCTACTTGAGCTTTCTATATCACATGCAAATGAAGGATGGTAGATTACACAATTTCTTGGGTTATGATCGCCGATTTCTAGACGAAGTAGGTTCTGATGATAGCATGGGTCGTACACTTTGGGCGTGTGGTAGTGTAATCAACTCTAATCTAGATAAAGAAAAGAAGTTGATTGCCAAAGAGATTTTCGACAAAGCATTACCATATTCCATCACCTCTACCTCACTCAGGGCTAAAGCCTTCACAATCTTGGGTCTTAGTCAGTATCAATCCGTTTATCCAAAAGATCAAGCCCTCTCAATGAATATGATGCAACTGATCAAACAACTTCTGAAACTCTACGAGAAAAGGGCGTCTGTTGAATGGCCTTGGTTTGAAGTATATATCACATACTGCAACGCCAGACTTCCACAGGCATTGTTTGAAGCTTATGAACATATCAAAAATGAGAAGTTTGTTCAGGTGGCCAAGGATTCTTTCAATTTCATTCTAAAAATTCAGATGAACAATAATATGTTCACGCCCATAGGTAACAAAGGCTGGTACAAAAAAGGTGGCCAAATTGCGTTTTATGATCAGCAGTCCGTGGAAGCTTCATGCATGACAGAAACTGCGTTGGCTGCTTTTCGAGCAACACACAGCAATAATTTCATAAATTCAGCTCAAACCGTCTTTGAGTGGTTTCTTGGAAAAAACATTAAAGGCTTACCGGTTTACAATCCCATCACTGGAGGTTGCTACGACGGAATAACTCCAGAGGGGTTGAACCTAAATCAGGGTGCAGAAGCCACCATTACTTATCTTCTTGCCCGCCTAGACCTTGAAACGATAAGAAGTTAACGTTTCCCTTTCTTGGGTTTTCTTAACATTTTCATTTTTACTAGTTTGAACTTGGTTCTCGTAGGAAAAGTGATTTTGCGGATTTCTTTTAATAGTTATTATTGCTTAGTAGTAATCGAAAGAGTTGTTGTTTACTATGTTAATGGTTAAGCATATGATGTCAACAAACGTTATCACAGGTAACCCAAGCATGACTACAAAGGAAATTATTAAAACATTATATGAAAAACACATAGGTTGTGTTGTTTTGATTGATGAGGATAAGAAGTGTAGGGGCATCTTCACGGAGAGAGATGCCATTAGACTTGTGGCTAAGAATGTTGACGTGAATCAGCCAATTGGTAACTTGATGACCAAGAATCTTATTACTATTCAAGAAGATTCTTCGATTAATGAGATAAGAAAAATAATACAAATGCACAGTATCAGACATCTTCCGGTGGTAGACCAAGAAGACAGGCTTGTGGGTTTGCTATCTGTAAGGGCGTTACTGGATCAATTCTTTGGGTTAAATTCTCAAAACTGCCAGTAGGAAGCCAACCCCGATGAAACGCTATCAGGGCAATCCGATTCTTAGACCAATACCCAAGCACCCTTGGGAATCCAAATTGGTGTTCAACGCAGCTGCAATTTATATGGAAAAAAATATTCATATTCTGTATCGTGCAATGGGTAACGACGGGATTTCTCGGCTTGGATATGCAAGAACTTCGGATGGTTTTCATATAGATGAACGTCTGCCAATACCCATTTTCGAGCCAGCCCTTGAAGTAGAGAGAAATGGATGTGAAGATCCAAGACTGACTCTAATTGATGATGAGTTGTTTATGACCTATACAGCGTTGGTTATGAAGGATCATTGGCCGCTTTATCAGATATCTTTAACATCGATTAAAGTTGACGATTTTCTTAACAAGAACTGGAAATGGAAAGAAAGGATTTTGCCTTTCAGAGGTATCCGAAACAAGGACGCAGTCATCTTTCCACGGAAAATAGATGGAAAATACGTAATGCTTCATCGTTTTGACCCTGACATATGCGTTGCATATTCAGATGAGTTGAAGCGTTGGTATGATATCAGATCCTTAATGGGACCTAAACATAATAGTTGGGAATCATGGAAGATAGGAGCAGCTGGGACTCCTATAGAACTCAACGAGGGTTGGTTGTGTATTTATCATGGTGTAAACTATGAAAAGGTATATTCTCTTGGGGTTGTCATGCTAGATAAGGACGATCCCGAAAAGGTGTTGTCACGCTCAGAAAAACCAATCCTGAAACCTACCGAGGATTATGAACGCTATGGGAAAGTACCTAACGTGGTCTTCAGCTGTGGAAACGTTAAGGTTGACGGCAAAGTTCTGATCTACTACGGGGGAGCAGATAGCGTTTTGTGCGTTGCAGCTTATGAACTCAATGAACTAATCCCCAGAAAATAGAATATTTAACTAACCAAAAGTTTCAGAGTTAAATATGTTAATTTTTAGGAAAAACTTCAGACTATTACCCCTGTCAGACCAGCTCTCTAGCATGGATTCTCACCCCAGTGATGATAGCTCTTCCCACAAATCCGCTTTTGGTTTTTATGTACCCGTATTAAAGAAGAGTTACTGGAGACTTAGGTCCCCCCCTTTTTCGAACACGGCTTAATCAATTTGCTTGTTACTCAAAAAACACAAAATATGTGTCAAAAATAATAAGGGACAAATGAAGTTGCGCGCAAAAAACCCAAATAGAATAGGGTTAGGTTAGAGTGCGCCAAAATCCATTTCGATTGCGCTATTTAATAAGATGTACACAAATAATTGTAATCTCAAGATATTAATAACGAGTGCTTGAACAGTCCCATGGCTTGGGTACATTAGTAGCACGGGGGAGATTTGAAAACTTGTTTGTAGATCTAATCCCTGTATGTAATTGGGAGCATAAAAACTCAAAATAAGCTTTTTTGCCTAAATTAATCCCAATTCAAGCTTTAAAAGTGCCGGGGGCGGGAGTCGAGCCCGCGACTTCTGGGCACCTAAAGTTTAGGAGATTGCTCTCCAGATCATGAGTCTGGCGCCATAACCAGGCTAGGCTACCCCGGCATCCGCTTTCTTTGCTATCTTGAAGGATAACAGTGAATTAAGGTTTTCTGGATATTCGGCAGTTTAAGTGTTGTAGCTTTTGGTTTCCGTAACGTTTTTGCATCTTATGTCGTTCTAATGCTTAAGGTGTGCTGTATCTGTTCTACAATAACGCTTGTTCAGGGGATATGGATTCTAATGAATACTAATTATCTTTAATCAATAGAAACTGTATTATGGTCCAATGCTAATTCGAAAAACCATTACCAGATTCTTATTGTGACTTCTCAAAGAATATAAACTATGCTTGCATATAGTAGTTCTTGGTTTAAAGCATGAGACGATCAAAATTGGAGATCCATATCGACATCCTTCGGGCTCTGGCCTACCATGGAAGATTAAAGCCAACCCATATTACGTATAAAGCTAACGTGAACTGTAGCGCTTTAAAAGAGTGCCTAGACTTTCTCATGGAACGGAATCTAATCAAAGAACAATCAATCAACAGAAGGAAGCAAACCCGCAAATACTACGCCATCACAGACTTAGGACTAACTGCACTTCGAAACGTGAAAGAAATAAACAAGGCACTACACGTTTTTGAAGAAACAAACGTGTCAGGAATCGAGCTTCCGTACGAAACTGAGCGAACCCCCTTCTAAGAAGCCCTTTGTATCAACGTTAGTACGCTTTTGCATTAGCTATTGAATGTAATATCGTTGGTCTTCTGTCTTTTTTATTTTGCCAAGAAATACTCCTGCAAAATAGTCTAACCACATCTGTTCTTGGTAATCCAACTCTGCTTCTCTAATTGTCACCGCGCTGTCTCTTGAAAGAGCGCCTGCTTTTCTAAGCTTACTGAGAATCTTATAATGCATCTTGAATTGAAACCCGGAAAGGGACAAGCCATAAACCTTCTAATTTTTGCTTTTCAGTAGAATACAAAGACAAGAGACAAATGTTGCGAGAACTTTGTCAATTCTCTTTCCCGCCATTCCACAAGATACTATAGGTGTTAGTCCTATTTATATGCGGCTAAAACTTTCGGGTATTTTGAGTGGAGAAGCTTAGAGTAACTACTGTTTTTGGTTTATTTGGGGAATTTAAAAAGAGAGTGATTTTTTTTACCGTGTTCACTCGGTTTCCTCTTCATCCCACTTTTCTATCTTGAGTTTGTTGTCTCCTACTGAGAAACTGATTTTGACTGGAACTGCAGAGTTGGTTGAGAAGGGGAACATGCTGTCTTCAGCCAAGTCCACTGGGACATAGATTAGGTACTTGTCGTCTTTTCTTTTGAAGAGTCTGCCTTTTGCTTTGTTAACCATTGATGTCACCAATCAAGAACAATGCTGAAAGCCCGCAATTATTTAAGGGTTTTATGGCTCTGTTGGCTTATTGGGACGCTGCTTTGACGGCACGGTAAATTTTCTTTACACACTAAAGGTTCAACTTTAAATGATACAAGGCTTTACTACACTTTGTATCGTCTATAGCACATTTCGGCAGTCAGTCAATTTTTGGTGCCAACATGCTTCTCAAAAAGTTTCTCCCAATCAATCTTTATCATTGCCACAATAATGACAACCAATAACACGATTGTTATTACTGTTCCCAGCAATCCTGACCCACCAAACACTATGTCAATAAACGCGATGGATTGTTGACCGGCGTAAGCCAGAATAAAGCTCATCAATGTCTTGCCCACGAGGGCGGGTATAAAGATTTTCCAGAAGGGGTAGTGCATCACACCCAAGGGAATGAAAAGCAGGTCATCGGGTAGGGGAGTTAGGGCAAAAAAGAAGATTGCGGCTGGTCCGTAGCGGTCAAAGAGTTTCACCATATACTCCATCTTTCGGCGTCTTTCTTCGCTTATTACCGCTCTTCCATAGTAGCCGAGGGCATATCCGGAGAATTCGCCTAGGGCAGAGCCTAATCCGCTGCTGACTGCAATAAAGACAGGATTCAAAACGGCGCCCATCAGGTAGATTACGATTGTGTAGGGCACGGGAAAGACGACTGATACGGAGCCGATGAAGCTTATGATAAAGATGCCAAGGTAGCCATAATCATGCGCAAAATTCTCCATCTGGTCTAGAAGCCAATTTCCGCTAGTCTCCAAGATATAATGCATGTATTTCCCTTTGCCCATGTTGCTTTAACTTTTTTCGCAAAACACAGCAGAAACCAGAGAGGAAGGGCGGGTTTTGGCGGAAACATGTTCCTAGAAACAAGCAATCGCCCATCGATTTACAGGATAGAGTAGGACGTTTGGAAAACGAATGCTAACCCTGCTGTTGCTAACATCATGACACCCCACATTCTCGAGACGTTATGTCCTAGCTTGTTCATTGTAAACAGCATTAACGTTGCGATGACCATGAAGGGTGCAGTATACAAAACTTCAGATAAAGAGACGCTGAATTGGGATGTTAAGCCTACAAGCCCGAATACAAGAGTGAGTGTCAGCATGTTGTCGCCGATTACGTTGCCGATTGTCATGTCCTGTTCGCCTGCAATGGTTGCCGCGACAGACACTGCCACTTCAGGAACAACACATCCAAGGGCAACTACTGTGAGTCCAACATAGAACTGGTCTAAAGCAAAAATCGTGGATATTGTAAGTGCGCTGTTTACTAGCATGAATGTGGCGACTATTAGTGCGGCGCTGCCCAGTAGTATGTCTAGGCTTATGCTCTTTTTGTCAGGTTTAGGTCCTTTGCATTCATCGGCGCTGCAGGTTCCGTTGCGTATGGAGTAGTAAATGAATATTGGATAGAATGCAACAAAGATTGCGCCTATCCACCAGCTAACCATGCGCGTTACTGCCAGCAGACCAATCATAAACACGCTTAAGCCAATCATGAAGAGGCACTCTTTGTTTATGGATGAGCTTCGTATTTTGAGTCCTCCGCCTACTAAACCGCAGATTCCTATGATGAGGGGGATGTTGTAGATGTTTGAGCCGATTATGTTTCCGAAAGCTAGGTGCGAGGACCCTAAGCCAACAGCGAAGAGTGAGCTTAGCAGTTCAGGTAAGGCTGTTACGAAAGCCACAAACACTGTTCCTACAACAACTTTGCTGAGGTTTAGGCAGGAAGATAGACCAGAGGCTCCTCTAACTATTCGTTTTGAGCCCCAGTAAAGAATTAACAGGCTCACTGCTAACGCTAGAATGCTCAGGACTAATGTTTCCACGATTATTCCACCGCATTTTCCAAACCAACTCAGAGGCGCCGATATAAACCTATCTGAACAATGACAACTGCACATGCAACAGTGAAGGCAACTTTTTGGCTGAAATGTAAGAATTTAATAAGCTTGCCGAGAAAATCAAGTGCAGAAACATCATGAACGGCGGCTTCACAGGCAAAATCTTACGAGTAAACCTGAGCAAAGAGACCACATCAACTGAAACCTTAGAGGACACCTTATATCGCCGCCACTTCGGAGGCAGAGGACTAATTTCATACATTCTCCTCAATGAACTGGAACCAAAAATAGACTCTCTTGGACCAAAAAACAAATTGATTTTTGCCTGTGGACCAGTAACTGGAGCACCAGTCAGCGGCAGCGGACGCAACAGCGTAGGCGCCAAATCGCCCCTCACAGGCGCATACGGAGAAGCAGAAGTTGGAGGATACTGGGGCGCAGAACTGAAACGGGCAGGCTTCGATGCAATTATCGTTGAGGGAAAAGCATCAACTCCGGTCTACTTGTGGATTAATGACCAAAAAGCAGAACTCAGAGACGCTTCCAAGCTGTGGGGACTGGAGATAAGGAAGTCTCAGGAAACAATTCAAAACGAACTAGATAACAAAAAAGTGAAGATTGCTCAGATTGGTCCTGGAGGAGAAAAGCTGGTTCGATACGCTTCTATAGTTAATGACATGAATCATGTGGCTGGCAGATGCGGCATGGGAGCAGTCATGGGCTCAAAAAACCTGAAAGCCGTCGCAGTTAAAGGAAGCACACGAATCCAAGTTAGCAAACCAAAGCGCCTTGGAAACCTTGCCAAGTGGATGGCACAAAACGTGAAAAATCTTGCCTACTCCCTGCACACCTACGGAACAGGAGATGGCATGGACGCCATGGAAGAAACTGGAAACCTTCCTGTTCGCAACTTCAGGGATGGCGACTTCCCAGAAGTGGATCAGATTGATGCTCGGGCTGTTAAAGAGCAGGTGGGTGTGGGTATGGGAACCTGTTTCGGCTGTGCGATTGCCTGCAAAAAAGAGGTCAAAGTAGAGGCGCCGTGGACTGTGGACCCAGACTATGGTGGACCAGAATATGAGACGTTGGCTTCTTTGGGGTCAAACTGTGGAGTGTCCGACCTTAGGGCAGTTTGTAAAGCTAACGAGCTGTGCCAAAGATACTCGATAGATACCATAAGCACAGGAGTTGCCATCGGTTTCGCCATGGAATGCTTCGAGCATGGTTTACTCACAACAGAGGATATAGGTGGCATGGATCTGAGTTTCGGGAACGCTGAATCAATGGTTAAGATGGTTGAGCTGATTGGAGAAAAACAGGGTTTAGGGGCATTGTTGGCTGAGGGAGTTAGACGTGCTGCTGAAGAAATTGGAAAGGGCGCTGAGGAGTTTGCGGTTCATGTTAAGGGACTGGAAGTTCCTATGCATGACCCTAGACTGAAACGGGCTGAGGCTCTGGGTTATGCGGTGTCTCCGACGGGCGCAGACCATGTTCACAACATTCATGACACTTTCTTGTATCCTCAGCTTCCAAAAAAGTATAACAGTTTGGGAGTTTTGGAGCCTGTGCCAGTTGAAGATTTTGGACCCAAAAAGGTGCGGCTATTCAAGTATGTTGGAGACTGGCGTACCCTTAACAACTTTCTGGTGATGTGCCTGTTTCCGCCATGGAGCGTCAATCAGAAGGTGGATATTGTGCGGTCAGTGACGGGATGGAACACCACAGCCTTTGAGTTGATGAAGGTAGTGGAGAGAGGCAACACGCTTGCAAGAATCTTCAACCTACGGGAAGGCTTCACAGAGAAGGATGATTGGCTTCCTCCACGGTTCTTCCAGCCTAAAACATCAGGTGCCCTAAACAAAACATCCGTGAATCCTGAAGACCTGCAGAAAGCAAAACTTCTCTACTATGACATGATGGGCTGGACTGAGCAAGGCGTTCCCAAAAAGAGTAAACTAGATGAACTGAACATCGCATGGGCAGCAGTCAAACTTTCTTGACTAAACCCTGTCTCTGTAGGTCAAGGTTTCTTGACAAAAACCCTTTTTTTGTTAGCAAACTTCGATTATAACTAAGGAATAGACATGACAAAATCATTTACTTGTCTATTTTTATTACTAATTTCGGGTTGTGGCTTTTTTATTAGTTTCAGCAGTTTTTGTGTTGTTCGAGTATCTGCAGAAACTTATGGAATAGATAGACCTTCTGCTCCAGAATTTACTGTAGAATTTGTTGACTCGTCTTATGATGTGCCACCAACCTATAAGATAGACCCATACACAGGAAAAAATGTAACAGACAAATCAGGTTACACTGTAGAAAACAAATCTATAGTCATCACAATCAAGAACCAAGTGCCTACATACTTTTTTAATGGCGCAAAATGTTATGTGGCTTACAATATTGCAGTCAAAGGCCATTTTGAAGAAGAGTGGAGAGGACTTAGCTTTCCAAGTGAATGCACGCTGACAAAGTATTTTTCAGAAGGATTTACCCGGGAATCAGATTCTGATTACACAGTCGTATATTGTCCAGTGAATAACTATCCTATGGATGCTCAAGTAGACGTCAAAGTACAGGCGTATGTAGGACGCAAAGCCGTGATTAAGGTCGCACCCCCCGACTGGGGTAGGTTCTACGCACCGATACCAGAAAGTCTCTTACTCGACGAAGATGGCATCATATTTGGTACTGCTGGTGACTGGAGCAAAACACAAACAATAACCGTTAACCCTCACGCTCCAATAATAGACCAATTAAACTTAATGTTCAATGTGGCTTTGATACTGACGCCAATAATTTTAGGTATAGTGTTAGCTGCAGGTCTAGGGATACTAATCCACAACAAAAGAAAACATTCAAGCTAGTGTTGGATGCCTTTGTTGCCGTGCAGTTTTGGTATAAGCTAATATCCGTCATTTTTTAATTAGAGGGCATCTAATAGAGGATAACGTTTGAAGGTGTGTAAGGTTTGCCTGTGAAACGACAGAAATGGAGCAGCGACTTCGGCGAATGGTTCCGCGACATCCTCATAAACGCGGAAATAATGGATTATAGATACCCCATTAAAGGCTCTGGAGTCTGGATGCCCTACGGCTTCAAAATACGAAAAAACGTACTCGATATTTTACGCTGTTTGCTAGATAATACAGGACATGATGAGACTCTATTTCCGTTATTGATTCCCGAAACCTCCCTCGCCCAAGAAGCTACCCACGTTAAGAGTTTCGAGGGCGAATGTTTTTGGGTAACCCATGGCGGCTTTGAACCCTTGAAGATCAGGTATGCCCTACGCCCCACAAGCGAAACCGTCATAGCCCCCATGCTCAAGCTTTGGATTCGCTCCCACGCAGACCTGCCCATGAAACTGTACCAAGTCGTGAACGTTTTCCGCCACGAAACCAAGGCAACCCGCCCCATCATCAGAATGCGAGAGGTCGCCACCTTCAAGGAAGCCCACACTTGTCACGCCACCTCTGAGGAAGCAGAACAGCAGGTACGAACGGCTGTGGAACTCTACAAAATTTTCTTTGATATTGTTGGCGTTCCGTACGTTGTTTCCCGAAGACCAGAATGGGACAAGTTTGCTGGATCCCTCTACACAATAGCCTTTGACCTGTTGTGCCCAGACGGCAGGACTCTTCAGATTGGAACTGTGCATAATTTGGGACAAAACTTCGCCAAAGCCTTCGACATAACCTACGAGACAATGGATGGCAGTCAAGAGCACATCTGGACAACCAGCTACGGCATCTCTGGAAGAGGAATCGCCGCAGTTCTGATTGCCCACGGAGACGACAACGGTGTTGTTTTGCCTCCAATAATAGCACCCATACAAGTGGCTATCGTCCCTGTGCCGTATAAGGGAAAAGAGGAGCAGGTAAACGAAGCCTGCAAAACTGTCGCCTCCAAACTTGAAGATGCCGGATTTCGGGTTGCGCTGGACTTGCGGAGAGACTTGACTCCAGGAAACAAGTTCTATTACTGGGAACTGCGGGGTGTGCCCATCCGAATCGAGATTGGTCCCCGAGACTTAGCCAACGGCGTAGTTACCATTGTCAGGCGGGACACACTAAAGAAGCAGACATGGAAGATGGCTGACGTGGTCTCTGCCGTAGAAATGTTCGCTAAAGAGATGACAGCGGAACTTAGGGCAAATGCTGCGGCATGGATGAAGGAACGAGTCTACCGCGTGAACAATTTAGATGAGGCAAAAAGTTTGCTGAAACGAAAGGCGGGCATCGTTGAGGTTCCATGGTGCGGCAATGACACGTGCGGTCACAGCCTAGAGGAGGAGGTTGAGGCGCGGCTGCTAGGATTTCCTGAAGACACCACAGAAAAGGTGGATGGGAAATGTCTTGTCTGCGGAGAACCTGCAAACAATGTTGTGAGAGTCGCTCTGGCATACTAGCCCTCACGAAGCTGTTTAATACCAATAGGCACCAATAGGTAACAAAAATCGTTAAAGACAATTCCAGATGTCGTAAATGGGATGCATGCTGATTAGAGGTTGAAACGGTTTGCTGACAAAATTCAAGCAAAGAGCTCAGGAGCAGTTGACTTCTGTAGCAGAATCACTTCACAACATAGGCTTAACCCCAAACCATGTGAGCATCCTCGGAATAATTCTAGCAGTCCTTTCAGCCATCACCTACTGGCAATGGAAACTTAGCTCCCTTCTTCTGATACTGGCTCCCCTTCTGATGCTTGCTTCTGGACTCCTTGATGCCATAGATGGAGCATTAGCCAGACAATATGGAGAAGCCACAAAATTCGGCGGATTCTTCGACTCCCTTCTTGACAGATACGCAGATTCCATCATCCTCTGCGGAATCATCCTCGGTGAATTAACTGAAGTATCATGGGGACTCGCTGCCCTCATAGGCTCCCTTCTAGTCAGCTACGCTCGGTCAAGAGCAGAAGCGGCAGGAGTAAAAATGGAAACAGTAGGCTTATTTGAACGGGCAGAACGCATAGTGCTACTTGCATTAGTAAGCTTTCTCAGCTATGTTTGGCTTGACGCCCTATGCTGGGGAGTGCTTCTTCTTGCGGTGCTCACAAATCTGACTGTAATTCAGCGTGTAGTCTATTTCCGCAAGGCGTCGCAAGACGTGAAAAAAGAAAATTTTGTGGTTTAGCGCCTTCCTCTTCTTCTTGGAGGACCCGATCTCCTCTCGCTTTTAGAACGCACCTTCACTACGCCACGATGAACCGCACAAGAAATGCAGTAATATGTTGTTTCGGTGCGGCTGGCAACGTATGTGCCTTTTTGGCGGAGTTCTTTGTAGAGGAGTGAGTCTACTAGGGAGACTCTTCGTGATACTCTTTTGGCTTTGTCGCGGGGAACTTGTTGACCGCAACCTACGCATTGAACTAGTGAGCCTTTGCCTTTGCTGCCTTTTGCTCGACCTCTGGACTTTCGTTTAACTGGCATCGCTTTTCCTCATACTGTAAGTTAAAGGGGGTTTATTAAGTATCACCAGATTCGGTTCATATACCTTCCGTTTTTTGCGCTTAGACACATTGTTAACTTGTGGGGGGAACCTCGGTAACACTTCCTCAGTTGCTGTCATAGTTTTGTGTGAATTCAAAAGAATTAAATTAGTGCGGGGTTAATATGCGACTAAGTCAACTGTGTACATAATTAATCGGTGATGGCTTTGGGTCGAATTGGTAAAGGCGTAATATGTAGCGTCAAAAACTGCGACAAGGATGCAATTCGTTCTCTTGCACGCGATAAAGTTAGTTCTGCAGGCTTAAAGGTTAACGAGGGCAGGCGCTCTTACCTTTGTAGAGAGCACTACAAGGAATACAAGAAGGGCAGCAAAAAGGACAAGCTTCTTGAGAAATGGAGGCACAGCGGCTAATGCCCAAACATGTACACGTTCTTGTTGACTATAATGCTAAAGCTGGCTGGGAAGATTGAGGATACTCCAGTTACACTCAAACTATATCGAGTATGAGGCTGTAGAAAAAGAAATCGAGTTAGCTGAGGAACCTGAAAAACTGCAGGACCGCCTCGAAGAAGTTGTTGTCCTGTTCACTGCAATCGAAAACGGAGACGACAAAAACGTTGCCATGAAAGCAATGCAAGCCACCAAAACGTCTCTGGACCAACTCAAAGTCAACCGAATACTGATTTATCCTTACGCGCACTTGAGCAGCAACCTAGCGAAGCCAGCCGACGCCCTGAAAATCCTGAAAGAAATGAAGGAAATCGCCAAGACGATGGGGCTAGAAACATACTCGACACCTTTTGGTTGGTGCAAAAAATTCTCCATCTCCATAAAAGGACATCCATTGGCTGAGCACCTCAGAATCGTAACATCTGAAACAGCAAAAGAGGAGGAGGGCGTCTGCGAAGCCCTGAAAGCAGAAGAAAAACTCAAGTCATACTGGTACATTCTGAAGCCCGATGGAGAGTTGATTCCAGCAAAGGAATTCCGCTTCAAAGACTGCAAAAGCCTTGAAAAACTGTGTAAGTACGAAATCAAGAAGAGCCGCGCTGTTCAGCAGGTTCCGCCTCATGTACCCTTGATGAAACGGCTGGAAATCGCTGATTATGAAGCTGGAAGCGACCCCGGCAACCTCCGATGGTACCCTAAAGGTCGCATGATCAAGTCGCTGATTGAGGAGTATGTGACCGAGAAGGTTATCGATTATGGTGCAATGGAAGTTGAAACTCCCATCATGTATGATATTCAGCATCCAGCAATTGCCCATTATCTTCAACGGTTTCCTGCCAGACAGTATCTGTTGTGCAGTGACAAGCGGGACTTCTTTTTGAGGTTCAGCGCCTGTTTTGGTCAGTTTCTTATGGTTCATGATGCCCAATTCAGTTATCGGCAGCTTCCTCTCCGAATCTACGAGTTAACCAAGTATTCTTTCAGGAGGGAGAAGAGCGGCGAATTAACTGGTTTACGCAGGCTCAGGGGCTTCACTATGCCTGACTGTCACGCTTTGGTTGCTGACTTGGATCAGGCAAAGAAGGAGTTTCTGACCAGATTCAAGCTTTCCATGGGGATTCTGGAGAAGGGCTTGGAGCTGAACAAGGAATCCGATTTCGAGTTGGCAATCAGAGTAACAAAGGACTTCTATGAGGAGAACAAGGAGTTTGTTCTTTCGTTGGTGAAGCTGTTCGGTAAGCCTGTTCTGCTGGAGATGTGGGAGGAACGGTTCTTCTATTTTGTTCTGAAGTGGGAATTCAATTTCGTTGACAACCTGAACAAAGCTTCCGCCTTATCCACTGACCAGATAGACATTGAGAACTCCAGGCACTACGACATGACTTACGTTGACGAGAACGGTGAAAAACAGTATCCCCTAGTTCTTCATTGTAGTCCAAGCGGCGCCATCGAACGAGACGTCTATGCCCTGCTGGAGAAGGCTCACAGAGACTCATTGAAGGGCAAAGCCCCAATCTTGCCGCTGTGGCTGGCTCCTACTCAGGTACGGATAGTTCCTGTTTCAGAAAAGTACCTTGACAACTGTGAAAAGCTGATGAAGCAGATAGAAAGCAACAGCATACGGGTGGACGTGGATGACAGACCCTTAAGCTTAGGCAAAAAGGTCAGAGCAGCCGAGAAAGAGTGGGTGAATTATGTTCTCGTCATTGGCGAAAAAGAATTAGCATCAGATGTTCTGCCAGTACGAGACAGAAAAGCTGGAAAGAAAACCAGAAACATGAAAGTTCAAGAGCTAATAGACGAAATAAATGCCGAAACAGCAGATAAACCCTTCAAACCGCTGGCGCTACCTAAGATGTTGTCAAAAAGACCACAATTCGCATTCTAAAACAACCCTTTCTTTTTTAGAAAATGAAACCAGATTGAAGTGTTGATTAAGGAAGAGGCTTTTGATATCGCGAACTGCTTTTTATGCAATAGTATAAATTTGGGGCGTAACTATCGTTTAAACGATTCAACACATTACTGCTGGGGGTTAGGAAATGGTTGACGATAAGGAGAGAGTCAGACTCGTGCATGCTATTCGTGCCTTAGCTAACACGCTCGTTTTGTCCCACTTTTTATCTTTCCGTTTCTTGGTTAACGTGATTGACTGGACACTTGAAGCCAGTATTATCCTGTTCGTGCTTTTTGTCACAACAGTAATTGCAGTAAATATTTGGGTTTACTACACGTTTGAGAAGAAGCCCCAGAACCAAACCACGGCTAATTCACACTAACATCACATGTATTAGGAGACTAATAGAGGTACATTGTTGAAAACAGTATTTTTTCTATAATTCTTGGCACAGCAAAAAAGTTGCTACTTAAAGTTCACATGCACACTAGTGTCATAGAATTTTTTGGATAGTTGTATAACCTATAGTTCTGTTTTGGAATAGCGCCATCATAAGTTTGGGGTTGGCATATTAAAATTAATGTATCAAATTGACTAAATATTTAAATATTATGCATTGATTATACTATATATGCCACTAACTAATGAACTTTTATACCTGGAAACTTATTCCAGCAAAGGAACTGTGAATTTCGCTAAATATGCTATTCGTTTATTTCTTCTTAGCGTTTATGGAGAAGGAACTCTAGAGGAATTGGCAACTAAATATATCCAAGAAAAACGTGATCCAAAACCTGACATACAGATGTATTTTTCAACAATTAAGACAAGACCACCACAATCGATTCGTGTCCTTCTATCCAACCTGAAAACATTCCTTATAGAAAATGATATTGAACTTCCCCAAAAATTTTGGAAAGGCTTATCTCGGCGCGTCAGAGGAAACCGAGCACGAACTCAAGATCGGGTTCCCTCGACAGAGGAGTTACGTCAAATCCTTTTGCAAATGCCCTTGCACGGAGCTGCTCTTTATCTCACTTTAGCATCTTCAGGAATGAGGATAGGTGAGTGCCTTCAACTTACATTATATGACATTAAACTCGATGAAAATCCTGCGCGAATCGAGATACCGGGAATAATAACAAAAAATGGGAACAGACGCACTACTTTTCTCTCTTCTGAAGCTAAACAATACATTGTTGAATGGCTAAAGAATCGTAAAACCTATGTGGAATATTCGAACAAAAGGAGTCCATATCCGAAGGATTTGAGCACGGAAAAACTGTTTCCTTTTGGTCAAACAAATGCACGCACGATTTGGTATGTTGCTCTCAAAAAAGCTAAACTAGATGAAAGGGACCCTTCGACAAATCGATATAAGCTACATCCTCATGTTCTTAGAAAATATTTCAGAACTCGATTAGGTGAAAGCATACCAGTTGATGTGACTGAGGCTTTAATGGGACATGAAGGCTATCTAACTGGAGTTTATCGAAAATACACTATCACAGATTTAGCTAGAATCTATCGAAAAGGTGAGGGCGCTTTAGCGGTTTTCAGTAACAAACATCAGATTGACCAATTAAAAGGTGAACTGGAAAATAAGAACCAACAACTCCAACAATTGGTCACGGGGTTAAGTAATGAAAATCTGACTCTGAAGACAGAGATTGAAAAACAGAAAAAAGAGATTGTTGGCCTCGAAACCAACCTAAATTATCTGACTGAACACGTTAAAGATGTTGAAAGTATCTGGTTGCAAAAGGTTGAACATGCAGCTCAGGGTCTAGCTGACAAATGGATTGAGAAATGGAAAAAAGAATTTCTTGAAGACAAAGGGGCACAGGAAGGGGAATGGAAATTTCGAGAAGAAGCAATTCAGAGTGTCTGAAAAATAGTGGATAGTATAAAGTAAGAGATTTTTATTAAAAATCTCTCTATAATACTATAAATCTCCTTTCAAGCTACCTGGAACTTGCATATCCAAATAAATTTACACCACATCTATCAAAATGCAAAAATGATACTCATTCCCCCTGTTCATTTTGTGATAATATCATTAGTTATAAATTCTATGCAAAAACGATAAATTTAAATCTAAATTTTGATTATATATATTTGGGTTTATGCTTTGAACAAACCAATTTACAACGACTCTTATCACCAAATCACACGATTGCGTCATCGTAGGTATCGAAGTGAAATTCATGAAATTATGAATGAACTTGGTGTTACTTGGCAGAAAGCTAGACGGATCCGGTTGGAAAGAAAAAGAAAAGCAGCTTGTGAAAATTTTGAAAGGGAATTAGAAGTAGCACAAGAATCGTCGTAGAATTACAATACAAATTGGTGATGAGGTGACTAAGGAAGAAGAAATCTCTGAAGATGAAGGTCTTTGGCTACCCAAAGGCCAACCTGTAATCGCCAAGAACAATGGAACACAGAAAGAATTAGAAAATTACAAAAAAAATTTATCTCACATGTTTTTAAATGGACAATTAACCAGTAAATTTTTTACTGAAAAGAACGGTAAAAAACAATTTGAACCTGCAAAATTGAGCACATCTATTAGGGAGATCTTTCCGATTTGTTCACTGAAGGATAATAATGAAATCTACATTTACAATGAAAAAAAGGGCTATTATGAAGATAATGGAGAAAAAACTCTTCGTGAAATTGTAAAAAAAATTCTCAGGGATGAATATCGAGAATCTCGTGCAAAAGCAGTAATTGACGATATAACGGCTTCAACATATATTGAAAGAGAGGATTTCATCGTTGCGAAACATTTGATTCCGGTTAAGAATGGTATATTGGATGTAAGATATAATCCTCCAAAATTTTTGCCCCCCAATCCAAAACATTACATTACCAATGTAATTCCTGTCAAATATGATTCCAAAGCGAAATGCTCCAATTTCATAAGATTCCTTGAACAAATCCTACCAGACATAACCATCAACATTCATTTTAAAAAATGAGAATCAGATCATCAAGAATTTAATTCCCAACACTAACAAATTTACCGGCAATTACGCTTGTTTGGACTAAAATTGATGATGAACAAAAAAATTTAGCTAACAATAAAGCTTCTTCGTTGATTAGCGTTTCAATAGTTTGTTTCATACCGTGTCTTATTCTGGGAATCTTTACACCAAACATCGAAAGCTGACCCTATTCTCGGTTTGTCTGACCGCATAACCGTTAAGCTTGACCTTGACAACATGAGCTTTAAGTCTGCAAAAGATTGGGCAATGCTTGTGTTGGAGAAGTATAAGCTTAGAGGATTCATCATTCTGAAGTCAAGCAAGAAATGTTATCATGTGGTTTTTGACCGTTACGTTAGTTGGGATGAAAACCTGAGTATTGTCAGTTGGGTTGCTATCCTCTCAAAGAACATTAAAGTTAAGGACTATGCTCTTATGCAATGCATCAAGATGAGTTCAACTCTAAGGGTAGCTCCAAAGGGAGAAAAACAGTCTCCAAGAATAGTCTGCCGATTTGGCAGTCAAGATAAAGCCATAAATGATTTTATGGAGTTCAGGCAACTAATCAAAAATATCCAATTTCAACTCTAACATCAATTGGTTGCGCGCGCTTTTCTGAATGGAATTGTTGTTTGTGACTAAAATTTTTTATTAGTTTTAGAAAATTGTTAAGAAATTATATTAAGGATTAGCTATCAATAAATTACTTGGAAGATTAGCTATTGTGAAAATCTTTCTTCCTACATACTTTAAAAAGGACAGGGGGTGAAAAAGTGAGGATGAAAAAACGCAATAAAAATCAAGTTAAAGAATTATTGATTTCCATTCTGTTTTCTTTAATGTTTTTAACTTTGGTTTGCCCTTGCGCAAGCGCTGCTACCATTTGGAGTAAAACGTACGGAGGAACTGCCGCTGATACTGCTCCAGGGGAGACTGTTCAGGCAAGCGATGGAGGATACGCAATTTTAGGAGATACAAACTCGTTTGGAGCTGGTGGCTCGGATTTCTGGCTAATCAAAACAGATGCAGATGGGAACATGCAGTGGAACAAGACTTACGGAGGGGCGCTCGCTGAGAGTAGCGGCGATATGTGTTTGACAAGCGACAACGGATACGCAATGTCAGGCTATACGCAATCGTTTGGTGCTGGCGGTCAAGATTTCTGGCTTGTTAAAGTTGATGCATCTGGGAACGAGCAATGGAACCAAACATACGGAGGAACAGGTAATGAATACGCATATCACATAATTCAAACTCTCGATGGAGGATATGCATTACTTGGTCAAACAAACTCGTTTGGTGCTGGCGGCAACGATTTTTGGTTAGTCAAAACTAACTCAACGGGGCAAATGGAGTGGAACATGACCTACGGAGGAACAGGAAGTGACACAGGGATTCACGTGCTTCAGACTGAAGATGGAGGATACGCGCTAGTAGGTACCACAAATTCTTTGGGAGCTGGCTCCAATGATGCATGGCTCATTAAGACTGATGCAGTGGGTAATATGCAGTGGAACATGACCTACGGAGGAACAGGAATGGAATTCGGGCAATGTCTGGAGCAGACTAGCGACGGTGGATACGCAATAGCATGTATTACAACATCATTTGGTGCTGGCAGTCTGGACTTCTGGTTTGTTAAAATTGATTCGAGCGGCAATGCAGAGTGGAACATGACCTACGGAGGAACAGGAAGTGATGGTCCAACTCACTTTATACAAACTATGGATGGGGGATATGCAATAACAGGATTTACTACTACTAGCGACCAAAATGCTAGTTTGATTAAGACTGACGAATTTGGGAATATGGAGTGGAACCAAACATACGGAGGAACAGGTACCGAGATTGCGTATGCTTTGCTTGAAACTAGCGATGGCGGCTACCTTTTGACTATAAACACGAACTCGTTTGGTGCTGGTGACAATGATATCTGGTTAGTAAAGACTGATGAGTTGGGCGTGATTCCAGAAGGCTTAACCTTCGTAGTCATGGCGTTACTATCGACTGTTTCACTGCTTGTTGGATACAAATATTTCGTAAAATGGAAAGAACCTAAAACACTATAAAAATGGGAAGCGATAACACAAATGATGATGTTTGAGTTATCCTTCAACCCCTTTTTTGTAATTATTTATTTCACATATAATCAGTTTTTGTGTGTGACTTTTCTCCCGTAGTTTTTTGTCTTATGTGACTGTCAGTCAGCATAGCTTTCTTTTGACATTTTCATTTTGTTTCTTACTGAAAAACCATAGATTAAGAATAATGTTCCACTCGTTATAGCTACTAACAGGACAGACACTAATGGTCTGCGGTCAATTACTATTTTGTCACCAAAAGGCAAAATTTCATAATGTACTAATTCAACCCTCAGGTCTGCTACTGCTGTGTTATGGGGTGCGGTATCCCACACAAAATACCAATTAGCATCATGTGGAGTAGTCCAATTTATGTCTAGAGCACTAGCTACTTCAGTTAACAAATATTTATCAGCAGTTAATTGGTTCTCCCATTTCAGATAGTTCTCTTCATCAACTATAAAAAAATCTACAAGAGGGGAGCCACCCGTGTGGAAATCTCTAAAATTGAAGTTGATGTATAAGATTGTTCCTTCTTCAAAGAAAAAGTTTTCAATTACAGGACCGCTACCCCACATGTTAGAATAAGGATTCAATGCTTCTACACCCCACTCCACATCAGCCCATTTAGTATCAACTAATGGTCCAATACTCAAAGTATAACATAGCACAACTGTAGGTACACAAGTCAAAATAACTCCGATAACCAAAAGTTTGTTCATCTAATACCGAAAGGTATTATCTTTGTAAGAGTGAAAAGCGTTTTTGTCAAGAAACCTTGACCTGAGGTTAGTCAAGAAAAAATTGACTAATAGTGTGTTGTGTTGTGCGGTGTGGTGGTGGTTGTAGGTGTTAAAGGAAAGAGAGAGGGAGAGAGAGAAGAGGATACGCGTTTAGACGTGCAAGCGTAGGAAATTATTATTTGGGTTTGGGGTTAAAATTTAACCCAAAAAAATTCCTTAAATCTCAAGTCAACTAGATAGATTAAAATTTAAATATCTAGCGGATAGTTTATGGTTGAAGTTTCACGTTTGGAGAGTGTTAAGTATGCCTGAAGAACTGCAAATCTACATCGACGGGAAATATTATCCCAAATCTGAGGCTAAAATCTCAGTCTATGACCATGGTCTCCTGTATGGAGACGGAGTATTTGAGGGAATTCGAGCATACAATGGCGTAGTCTTCAAACTGAAAGAACACATAGACAGACTCTACAAGTCTGCTCACCCAATCTTCCTGAAGATACCCCTAACCAAAGCTGAACTCACAAAAGCTGTGCTTGCGACCCTCAAAAAGAACAATCTAAAAGATGCTTACATTCGCTTAGTGGTCACCAGAGGCGTCGGAGACCTGGGACTTGACCCCAGAAAATGCCCCAAAGCCACAATCATCATAATCACTGAACCACAGCTTCAACTGCATTCCGCTGAGAAGCTTGAGAACGGAATAAGCACAGTCATAACCTGGGTAAGACGCAACTCAGTGGATTCTGCCACTCACGAAATGAAGTCCCTGAACTACCTGAACAGTATACTAGGTAAAATCGAAGCAAACAACACTGGCGCGGACGAAGCCCTATGCCTTGACAAGACTGGCTACGTTTGTGAAGGCGTCGGCGAAAACATATTCATAGTGCGCGATGGCAAACTTTTGACTCCTCCCCTTTCTTCAGGTGCATTGGATGGAATCACACGAACACTGATTATCAAGTTAGCAAAGAAGATTGGAATCGAGGTTATAGAACGGAACCTCACCCCAAACGAGTTGTTCACTGCTGATGAGGCATTTTTCACTGGAACAGCTGCAGAGGTTGCGCCAATACATGACGTAAACGGGCGTGTGATAGGCGCTGGAAAGCTAGGTCCAATCACGAAACAGTTAATACAGGAGTTCGAGAAGGCTAGGCAGGACCCTGCTGAGGGAACTCTCATCAAATAGACTTGAAGAGTCAGAGTATTCTCTATTTTTATTCAGAACCTGTTTAGTTAGGCTATACTCTGCCTCTAGGGGGTAGTGTGCGAGAGGTAGCCAAGGTATCCTTCTGGAGTCTTAACGTAGATTCCAACAGTTTCTTGTCGACTATTTGACCAGTCCCACAGGCACTTCAGTGTGACTGATTCGCCTATTGGAATTGTGTATGGTAGATCGGGTGGCGCTTCCACGGAAAGTTCTAGGCTTGTGTAGTTGCTGAAGACTAGTTCAACGGTTGTGAGGTTGGCTACGTCAATCGAGTATTCTGAGTTGAAGACGGTAATGTTGAAGTATGTCATGTTGGTCGTGTCGAAGACTGGGTCGGTTATTGTAAGCTGTGCTTTTTTAGGTGTGGTGGTTGTTCGATGGAACGCGTAGCCCTCTGACGTGAAGGCGTTAACTGTGACATTCATTCCCCTGTAGGTTGTCCAGTCCCATTCACACTTGAAGGTGGTTGTTGTGCCTATCTCGAGCAGTTTTGGAATAGATGGTGTTATTTGGCGAACTTGGAATTCTGTTCCATTCTCCATTGTCACGGTTATCTTAGTGACGTTAAAGTCGCTGGTTGAGCCTGCAGCATTCCTTATTGATACATTGAAGTGCTCGCTGTATTCTGAATTGAAAACAGTCGATGTTACCTCAAGGCCCACCATGGCTGTCCCTATTTCATAAACTGCGCCTGAGCCATCTTCAACTAGGACTATGATTTTCAGGATTTGGCTTGTGTAGTCTCCCCAGTCCCAGTCGCAATTGTATGTTTCTTCTTCTCCTTTGCCTAGTGTATAGGGTAGCTGCGGGTCTATGTCCGTTACTTGGTGGACTGTGTTGTCTGCTGTTGCTACCCAGATTTCTTTGATGGTTGCTTCTGCGGGAGAGTAGGTTGGGTTAAGGATGGTTATGTTGAATGCTTCCGTGTTTTGTGTGTCTAGGCCTGTGCTAATTACGGATATTGTGTTTTTTTCTGGAACCTCGATTCTGAGGTTTAGGTAGTAGCCTGCCAGTATTAGGTAGGAGAAGATTGAGCCGATTATAAGGGCAAGAAGTAATAGAAGAATGAAAAGAATTTTTGAGATGGCTTTCAGGTTTTTTGCTACTTTCACTTTTTTCCTCTCTCTGGTGAGCCGTTATTTGCTGTTTTGGTTTTGGAAGTTTACTATAAATGTTTAGGGGGTATTTTAATTCTCGCTTGTTTCCGCACGTTTTTTGTGGGTTTTGTTTGTTGTTGCCGTTTGATAATTTATATAACGGTCTGACGTGAAGTACCTACGGAAACTGTGGAGTAGACGCTATTGAATCTGCTAACTCTTAAGGACTTGTCCTCGAAAATGGTTGAGGAACTGATTGACGCTTCGTTGGAGATCAAGAGTAACCCCGAGGATTACGAGTTTGCATTAGAGGGCAAGTCTTTGGCTATGATTTTCCAGAAGACATCAACACGGACTAGGCTCTCCTTTGAGGTGGGTATGACTCAGCTTGGGGGGCATGCGGTGTACATGGATTGGAGGAGCACCAATCTTATTCTGGCAGACCTGAAGGATGAGACCAAGTCCATTGCGGGTTACGTTGATGGAATCATGGCTAGGCTCCTGAAGAATTCTGTTTTGGTGGATATGGCTGAGGCTTCCAGTGTTCCGGTGATTAATGGCTGTGACGAAAGGTATCATCCCTGCCAGATCATCGCCGATTTGGTGACCGTCAAGGAGAAGAAGGGGCGGCTAAAGGGATTGAAGATGGCGTATATTGGGGTGCACAATAACATCTGTAACTCGTTGATTGAGGGCTGCACCAAGGCAGGCGTGAAGATTGTGACTGTGACGCCCTTGGTGAATGGGGCTTCCATTGATGAAGGGGTGGTGGAGGCGGCGAAAGCCACTGGATTGTATGAGCATTCCTTTGATGTGAAGGCTGCTGTGGAAGACTGCGACGTAGTATACACGGACACTTGGGTCGACATGGAGTTCTTCTTAGACCCCAAGTTCAAGAAGGAGAAGGAAAAGCGGGTCAAAACTATGCTGCCCTTTCAGATTAACAAGAAGCTGTTGAGTGGCAGTGATGCGTTGATTATGCATGACATGCCCATCCACAGGGGCTACGAAATATCCGATGACATCATAGACGACCCCAACTCTGTAATCTATCTGCAAAGTGAGAACAGGCTGCACTCGGCGAAGGCGATACTTGTCAAGTTGATGGACTAAAGATTGTTTTTGGTTCAGCAGAATCGGGCATGTTTGGTTGGTTTACGTGAGTCTGCTGTTCCGTTGCTGGAACAGAATGTTCCTTAAGTAGAACTAAAAGTGGGTCTTTGATCATATTTTTGATGGAAGGTCTAGGGAATGCCTGAATTAGGAAGGGTTACCACCTTAGTTCTGTTGCTTGTTCTCTGTTCTGTTGTTATTGTTCCAGAAGTTGAAGCCGAGTCTAAGACTATTGTTGTTCCAGATGATTATGTTTCTGTTCAGGAGGCGGTTGATAACGCGGCTGATGGCGATGTTGTCTTGATTAAACCTGGAACATACAATGGGAGCGTTGCCATAGACAAGCGGATAACGTTGATTGGGGAAGACAAGGCAGGGACGGTGATATGGGGGGATTGGAGCCTAGGTGGGACAGTGGTTTTGGTGGAGCATGATGATGTTGTTGTCGAAAAGTTGACTTTGAAAGCAGCCTATGACGCTGGTCCCCACGGAAGAGGAGTCCATTTGCTTGATGTCAAGGGCTGCAATGTGTCAGACTGCGTTTTTGCGTCCTATGTTGGAGTTTGGCTTTACGGCGCTTTTGGTAACACCGTAGAAGATAATGAGATTGATGGAACAAAGGCTACTATGCCGCCAGTTGCTGGAATAAAACTGGAGTATTCTGAGGACAACAGGATCGTCGGCAACAACGTGATTGAATACGCTTATGGTATTGGAATCAGTCTCGAATTCTCAGACAGGAACGTTTTGGCTGAAAATCAGCTTCTAAACAATTACGAGGGAATATGGGTCAAAGACTCCCACAACAACAGCATCACAGATAACACAGTTACGGTGACGATGGATGTATTTCTTAGATTTGAAGACAATGTGATGCTTGGCTGTTATGGCATCAGGCTTCATCAATCTTCTAACAATTCGATAACAGGTAACAGTTTTGTGGATTGCCCGAAAGGAGTGCGCATCTGGTCTTCGTCGTGCTATAATGTTGTAGAAAACAATGCTATTTCAGGGAGCCGCTATGTTGGAATCGAGTTAGTTGACGATTCAAACCACAACCAGATAATAGCTAACAACCTTGTGGATAACGGGGTTGGAGCCAATATTGCTAACTCCTCAAGCAACGTTGTTTACCATAACAGTTTCATAGACAATGAAGTGCTGATTAGCTCCAGCTCAGCAGATGAACCAAACTTTTTTGATGATGGCTCTGAAGGCAACTATTGGAGTAACTATAACGGAACAGACACAGACGGCGACGGCACTGGAGACACACCCTACATCATAGACGAAAACAACCAAGACAACCACCCATTAATGAACAAAATCCCAGAATTCCCATCATGGGCTATTCTGCCATCATTCTTGGCTACAATGTTGGTTATAATAGTCTGGAGAAAACTGTTAGATAAAGTGAGCAAAAGTGGATAATTGCCAGTAGACGCGTGCTCATAGCTTTTTAGCCTTTGTATTTGTTGGTCATTGGCATTTTCCAGCCTATGCCGAAGGCTTTGGGTGTGATTTTGATGCAGGGTGTTGCCTGTCTTCGTTTGTATTCTGAGGCTCTTACTCGCCTGTAAGTGTCCTCTACAGCCTCCCGTGGATAGCCCATCGCTATGAGGTCTTTTTTGCTTCTTCTGTTCTCTATGATTTCGTCCACTAGGGGGCTGACTATGTCGAAGTCGAAGGGGTCAAACTGGCACTCCTTCAGTTCAGGCGACGGACGCTTCTCTAACACACTCTGGGGTATCATCTGTTTGTCTGCTTTCCTGTTGATGTATTCTGCTAGCTTGTAGACTTCAAGTTTGCTTACGTCGCCGATGGCTCCGATTCCCCCTGCCATGTCCCCGTACAACGTGCAGAAGCCTAATGCGATTTCTGTTTTGTTTCCTGTGTTCAATACAAGAATTTTCAGGTCTTTTAGGCGGTTAGATATGTCCATGAGGACGTTTCCTCTGGCTCTGGGCTGGATGTTCTCGTCTGCAACAGGATCATCAGCATTGGTTGTCACGTTGAAGCAACGTCTAATGTGCTCTAGGGGCTCCTCTAGGCTCTTGTGGAACCTGTCTACAATCTCCTGAATCCCAACCCTCACAAAACAAATCCCAAGATTCTCAGCGAGCTCCTCAGCATCCGACTTACTATGACCACTAGAAAACTTGGACGGCATCGAAACTCCGATAACATTCTCGTTGCCCAACGCTTCAACGGCTATGCATGCGGTCACTGAGGAGTCGATTCCGCCGCTCATCCCAACTATAGCCTTCTGAAAACCCGACTTCATGAAGTAGTCCCGTATGCCCAAAACTATGGCGCCGAACATCTCCCCCACCCGGTCATGCGGAGGCTGCTCAACCGTCTGTGCTGTGCCTTCTTCTAAGTCAAGGTCTGTGACTATCAGGTCTTCCTTAAACTGCTTACCCAAAGCAATCAGGTTGCCTTGTTTGTCGACTGCCATGCTGTTGCCGTCAAAAACAAGCTCATCCTGCCCCCCAACAAGATTCACATAAAAGATGGGCACACTATTCTTGGTTGATTTCTCCCTCAGAAGTCTGTTCCGTTCCAAGGTTTTACCGACAAGAAAGGGCGAGGCAGAAATGTTCACAATCAACTCTGCCCCTCGTTCAGAAAGCAAGTCTGTGACCTTCACGTCGTAGCTGCTGTCCCACAGGTCCTCACAGATTTCCACACCCACCTTGACCGGCTTTCCGTCTACTGTAACGGTTACTGGCGCGATTTCCTCCTTTTTGGCTGGCTTGAAGTATCTGTCCTCATCAAAGACGTCGTAGGTGGGCAACAACGCCTTCCGAACTATGGCGATTATCTTGTCTTTTTTGAAGACGGCTGCAGCATTAAACAAATCCTTCCCCTTGTAGTCAACAAAGCCAACAACCCCCACCACATCAACGGTATTGCCATCTATCATCTCTTTGAGGACTTTCTGGTTTTTTTGGACAAACCCGTTCTCAAGGAGCAAGTCTTGAGGAGGATAACCAGTAACAGCCAACTCAGGAAACACAACCAAATCTGCCCCGCACTCTTTTGCGTCCGCAAGAAACTTCCGTATCTTGGCTATGTTGCCTTCCAAATCGCCTACAGTCGAATTAACCTGCGCCATCGCAACCCTCAACATAGACTCCTCCCTACCAGAAAATGCGGAAACACTACATCCAACTTAAATGAATTGTCAATTGGCTTAAAAAAGAGTATTCCTAGCTACTTGAGTATCATCTGCGTGAACCGTTCAGGCTCAAAAATCTCTAGGTCCTCGTAGTTCTGTCCCACGCCAATAAAGATGATGGGTTTACCTGTTACATGGGCTACACTCAGAGACGCCCCGCCCTTAACGTCCGCATCAACCTTCGTCAAAATGTTCGCGTCAACACTCACGCTCTTATGGAACTCCTCAGCCTGCAACACCGCATCATTACCAATCAAAGCATCAATAACCAAAACCGTCAAGTCAGGATCAACAACCCGCTTAATCTTACTCAGTTCGCTCATCAAGTTGCGGTCAGTCTGAATTCGCCCAGCAGTGTCAATCAAAACCACATTAATTCCCCGAGACTCCGCATGACTAATCGCATCATACGCAACAGCCGCAGGATCAGCACCATACTTGTGCTTAATCATGCGCACACCCAACTTTCGAGAGTGCTGCTCAAGCTGTTCTATGGAACCTGCACGGTAAGTGTCGGCTCCAGCAAGCACAACAGAGTAGCCCTTCTTCATCAGAAACTGTGCCACTTTGGCTATGCTTGTGGTTTTGCCTGTTCCGTTTATTCCCACAAAAAGAATTGTGTACGGCTCCTTAGCCCGCCGTTTCTGCTCAATATTCTCTAGCAGGTTCACGGTTTCTTTTGTTGTCAAAATCTCAATCAAAACTTCATGGAGGGTGTCTTTTACAAGGTCTTTTCGGTCGCCCAGCCGCTTCACCTGAACTCCGTCAAGGCGCCTCTCCAGCTCATCGGTTATGTGGTAGGCTACGGGCACCGCAACATCGTTTTCGATAAGATTCAATCTAAAGTCGTCTAGAATGGGACGCAGCTTCTCTGCTTTCAGCTCAGTTACAACAATCTTGCTGACGGCGCTGCTAAGCCCCTTTCTTAGCCTGTCGAACACCGGTCTGCTTCTCTCCCTCTTTCCTCAGCTTCGCCGTAACCTCTTCCATCATGGCTCTGTTCTGCTGAATTCTCCCAAAAACTTGGTTAAGCTGTTGCCCTAATCCTTCCCTTGTCTTCTCTAACTCGGCTATCCGTGTTTCCAGCTCCTCTTTGGCTTCCTTCAATGTTTTTTCAACAGCCACATCCGCGCCTACGCCAACAACAACCTTCTTTGAGGTTTCCAGTTTGGCTTTAACATAGGAGCCTCCGCCGATAGGAACAAAAAGTTGGGTGCCTTTCTTCTCCTTCTCTAAACCTTCCAGAGTCAGGCTTGAAACTTTCAGTTCGGTTAGGGCAGCGTTTGTCATGTTGATTCTGGACTGTATCTCGTTGACAGTCTCCTCTAGGTAACGTGACTCCAAAGCCAATCTACGGAAAGTCTCTTGGTCACTGGACAGAATCTTCCGCTCCTGGGGTCATCTTCTTCAACAGAATGTCCTCAATCTCGTTTGGAGCAAGCTCCTCCACCTTGGAGATGGTCATCTGAAAGCGTCTGACTCTATGCTTGCTACCTAGCAGCATATACACTTTCTCAACGGCATCCTCCGGCTTCAGGGCTCGAACCTCTTTCCGGAATTCTGTTTGAAAATTGGGTTTCCTGATTTTCCCAATCACGCGGAAAACTTTAACTTCACTCATCTTCCTTCACCACATCAAGTGCTTGTCCTATTATGAACATTTCGGGTCCAGTTGTTAGGGTCCCAACCATAGCCCCATGACTATTTCCTAAGAGACCTGTGGAAACATAAGGTATTCCACAGTTCACGGTTCCCACATCCACTGGAACCTTCAACACGTCCTCCAACACTTTTCGTTCCCCCTCCTTCAGCAATGGATGAGCCAGCACGCCTTTGTTTGTTGCGGCGGCAAGGGAACCAACGTACGGTAACCCAGCTATTTTGCCTGTGACCACTTCAACGCCTAAGGTGTCGGCTATCTTGTTTACTGCTCCTTGTTCTAGTCTAGGATCGGCTATTGCTCCTTTATCGTTCGCTAAGACCATGTTTCCGTAGGCTGTCTTTTTTGTGTTCATAACAGTCACATTAAGGTCAGAGGCTGATTTAATGGCTTCGATTTCATCTTCTTGGGCAAAAGGAGGGAGGATTATGCCGTTTGAGTTGGAGCATGCTAAGGCGCCCGTGACCAATGATTTGCCTACTGTCGTGGCAACAACTTTGACTTTCAACCATTCCTCAACCTTTTGTCTCTTGCTTTCTGGAACCTGAGGGGGAATAATGGCGATTCGGTCGTTGACAAGTGAGTAAACTCCTATACTTGCGTTACCAAAAACATCAAAGAGGTAAAGTGCCAATTGTTAGTCTCCTTCAGCGAGAAGAACAGTAACTACCCCTTCCTTGTCTTTAACCACGCGAACTTTGATTTTTCTGGGTGGCTTCTCAATTCCTTTGCTCCAGAGTTTCTCGTTAACTTCGTTATCTATAACAAGCCTCTCTGGCTCTTCTTCGCCCTCAGCTTCTGTGCGAACTTTCATGTGTTTTAGCACAAAACTTTTTACGATTCTTGCAGCTTTTGGGGCACGTTTCTTTCTCGGGACAATCCACGCTTTGCTTAGAGGAATCGTGTAGAACCTTTCTTCAACTATGTCCTCATCTACCTCATCCTTTTCTTTTCTACGGCTCTTAGCTTCTACAAATTCCTCTTCGTCCTCTTCCTCAAGATCAAGTTCCTCGTCGTCGAGTTCCTCATCCTCTTCTTCTGGAACTTCAGAATCTAAACTTTCTTCTGTCTCTTCAGTTTCTTCGAGTTCTTCTTTTTCTAATTCTTCTTCAGCAACAACATCAACAGGTTCATCCATCTGCATTTCCCTCAGGCCTTAATTTTCCTTTGTCGCCAGCGTCTCCTCTTGGGATTAGTTCTAACCCGTCCATCTGTCTTAGCTATAACCCATGTTGGAACAGGCTTCTTCTCTTTTCCAGCCTTGATAAGCCTCAGTTTTTTTGCGGCTGGTTTGTTTCTTGCCATTTTTACACTCTCCTAATTTTGTAATCTCTGCGTCCTGACTGAAGTTTCACAAGAAGCTCTTTCAACTGCTCATCGGTTATGGGAAGGTTAATTCTTCCCTGCTGAGCCAACTGGATCAGCTGCAATTCAAGCTGTTGAGTGAATTCTGGTTTAACCATATGCAGGTTTGTGAGTCGACTTCTAGCTTCAGGTGTGAGTATTCTGCGAAGTAGAGCTTGCTTTTGGCTCTCAAGTTGCTGTTGTGCTTGGGCTTGCTTCTGCTCCTCTACCATTCTCTGCTGTAGCTCAAGCATCCTTCTTTTTCTGAGAGACTCAAGTTCTTCATCGCTCACTCTTTTTCCACTCTAATATTTCTTGAGTTCGGGCTGGGTTTTCTCTAGTTTGCCTTTCAGTTCAGTGGAAAGCCTGTCTAGCAGTCGCCTTCCCTCGTTTGTTACTACTTTTCCTTCATTTCTTTGCTGTTTTACGAGACCTGCTGTTTGAAGTTGCTGGGTGGCTGTTCTGACTATGGCGCCGCCTCCTTTTCGGGCGTGTTCCGGTTTTGCTCCTTTGTCGATTCTGCCGCCGTATTCTTGGCGGAGTTTCTCGACGCCTATCGGTCCTTTAACGTAGATTTTACGGAGTATAGAGGCAGACCGAATGAACCACCAGTCAGGGTTTCGGGGTGGTCTCTGGGTGTGAATACCCGTTTTGGCGAATTGTGCCCATGCGGGTGGAGTTATTTCGTCCTCTTCATCTTTCAGATGCTTAGCTAGCCTCTCGATGAGAACTAATGGAGGAACGTCGTAAGGTGTCGGCAAAGCGTCTTCTTCCTGATTTTTTCCTTCACATAGGGAAAAGAGATGTCTTATATTAGTTTCGTGGTCTAGAACCTCAACTTTCTTTCAGGGTTATAAAGTTTTCACCTGTTTTTCTGTTTCCGCTTGAAGAGAAGGAAGGTGTGACCTCTGACCTCGACCAGCTCAGACTCTGTCTCTTCCGCAATTTTAGCGGCTATGTTTTTTGCTTCTTCGTCTTGGAGGGCAGTTTTCAGTATTTTTGCTTTAATCATCTCTCTTGAGTCAAGCTGCTTCGCTGCCTCGTTTACTATCTGGGCTGTTGCCCCCTCCTTTCCAATATGAAGTGTTGGTCTTTCGGTGCGGAGGGCACGTTTTATTCGCTGCTTCATTTTTGGTGTTAACACTGTTGTTTCCTGCCTTTTAGGGGAATACGGGAGTGCCCGCCACAATTTAAGCATGTTATTACCATGTGAGGTTCCCTTCTCTGTTGTATTCGGATACGACAGTGTACACCCGGCAAGATAAAGCTTTTACATTTTCTGCAGATGAGGCTCCTGTACTCCTTGGGCAACCGCAGTCTGGTTCTCATTGCCACTCTGCGGGCTATCTGGACGTACCGCTGAGCCAGTTCAGGGTCTTCACTAGCCACTTCCTTGGCCAAGCTGAAGAGGGTGTGAACGCGTTGCAGGGCAATCTGTTTCGTGGAAGTCATTGCAGAATATCCCTTTCTTCTTAGTGCGCATTAAGGTTTTATCTTCCCATATCAAAAGCTTTAGACTTCTTTAATCGTTAAGGTGAAGTGGTGAAAGCGTGAGAGCTTTTTTGAGAGGAAAGCAAGAGATCTGATTTGGAGCTGAAATTATGCTCTAAACACACAAACTTTGGTTTGGTATTCGGAATCAGAATATTTGATTCATAATCTATAAAGCCCCAACAGGTAACTGTTTTGTTAAAGAATCAAATCTGAAAGCCGTGAACTAAATTTGAATAAACAAGAATTATTAAAAGAAGCATCAGATTTGTGTCTTGAAAACGCTAGGAAGCTGATTAAAGACGCTGATTTACTTTTTGCGTTTAAAAGCTATGGCAGCGCTCTTGCGTTGGTCACTATAGGCAACGAGGAGGTCGGTAAAGCCGTGATCTATAAACTGCTTTCCCACGATTTAATTACTGAAGAATCGCTTCCAGACAATTTTCATCAATATCTACAAGAAGAAAATTATCAAGTGTTGGCTTCTCAGTCTTGTTGGATGGGTTTGGCTCTTGTTTCATGCGCTCAAGAATTTGGTGAACTCCTCTATTCGTTTCTTGGGAAGACAAAAAACATTGATTTTGAACATAATGAGATCCCGTTGTCTTCTACTGAAACAGCTCAGGCAATGAAATTAGTTGAAAACTTGGGGAATCATATAGTAGAGTGTCAGAGATACTACAAGAACGTGAAAAAGGGGTTGTATGTCATCCTTGACTATAGGGATGAAAAGGTATGTTCGCCCTTAGAGATAGATGAGTCTAAAGTGCAAAAGATTATTTCCTCATCCAGAGAAAGATTAGGTTTTGTTGAGCCTTTTTTCGCTGTTAACCTAACTGAAATACAAAAACGGCTGGTAATGAAGTTCTTCAACAAAGCATACGGCAAGTACCATTTTGAGAAAGCTCCTCACTAAATGATGTTTTGGGTTTGTGGTCAAATTTTTGTTTAAGCAGAAGGCTCAAATCTAGTTTGCCAGAAAAACCATCAAACCCAATGTTTTTATTAAGTTGATTAGAAATTAAAGAGGAATGGAAGCCTGAAATTTTTGGTTTTTCAGAGACAAGTTTCCTTTATTATTCTAAGTGTTCTTTTAGTAACAATATTGTTCTTAGGTGCAATCCACTTTTGCCCAATAAATTTGGTTTATGGCAAACCATATACCAGCATAGACGTGGTTACCGCAAATAGCATGATTACTAATGGCACTTATCCCAATCTAACAATTTTAGACGTTAGAACTCAGAGCGAGTATAATGAAGGCCACTTAGAAAACGCTGTTTTAATACCTGTAAACGAACTGGAATCGAGAGTAGATGAAATTTTACAGTACAGAGATTCAGAAATAATCGTGTATTGCAAAGCAGGAGGACGCAGTGCGCAAGCCTCAAGCATCCTTGATTCCAACAATTTCACCAAAGTCTTCAATGTTCTAGGCGGAATTACGGCTTGGGAATCTGCTGGCTACCCCATTATTCACGAGTTTCCATCATGGATCATACTGCTACTATTGGCCGCCACTTTATGTGTAGTTGCAACAGTAATTGTGATAATTTACAGAAAACACAGGAAAAAATTAGAGGATAAAATTTAACCCCAAACTCGTTTGGCATTCTGAACTTCAACTGTTCTGTTCATTTGCTTTTCTCAAAGGAGTATTGAATTGCTTCTTTAGGACAGTTGTCAACGCAAGAACCGCAGAGAATGCACTCAGAATTTTCCATGTTTTCGGTTTGTACCATTTTGTTTACATCTAGGCTCATTGGGCATTTCTGGATACAAACTTTACAGTTGATGCATTTTTCTGTATTTGACTTTAGCTGTAAGGAAGGCAATTTTGTGGCATTTCCGATTTTTCTTCCAGCAATCATAAATGGTGCCATCCAGCATATGGTGTGGCATGATGCCCTTTTTCCTGCTACTAAGGCGATTCCAGCAATAACGCCTGCAATTGCCAGAAACAAGATGATTGACTCAATTCCTGTGATAGAAATACCGTAATATGTCTGGTATAGTGGATCAACCGTAGTTATTCCTCCAGCTTGAACAAACATTAGAACAATAACGCTTACCCACGGAATCCAGATTGCATATTTTATCCAGTTTCTTTTACCATTTTTGAAAGGTTTGTTTCTAATTTTCATGCATAGTTCTTGTGTTGCCCCTGCTGGACATATCCAACCACAGAAAGCCCGTCCTAAAAATAAAGAAGAAAAAAATAATGTCGCAAAGACTAACAAACTTCCAGTTATTATTCCTTCAGAAGCTCCCATTATAATCAGATATGGTGAAAAATAGTAGTATATCACTGGAAAAAGCACAAACATAACTACTATCAATGCACTTCTTATTTTCTGTCTATGCACACGGCTCCACCTTGTTAAATTTATTTATTCCAATCCGACTTTTTCACATAAGTTCCAGTTAGATATGTTGATGTAAAAATTAACACAAAAGGTATCCAAGTTCCAATCAGACTTTGAAACATGTCAAAATTTTGATTAATTAGAAGTGAGACGATAAAGAAATCCATGAGAACAACAACAGTTACAAATGTAATGGCAGTAATTGCTGGATTAGTATAATTGAGCTTTTTAAAATAGACAAAGGATACTAGCGCAAATACAATGGGCGCACCAATTGCATGAATGATAAGGGCATTATCCAATGTTGTTACTGCTTGACCACCGACCATCAAACCCCAGCAACCTATTTGTCCAATAAACCCAAAAAAGAGAAGGCCTGCCAACTCTATAATTTTCATTTTTTCTCAAAGCTCCAATAATCCTGAAGATTATAACACTGTTATCAAGTTCTATTTAATATTTCTTGATAAAAAAATTCCATAAAGAATCAACAAACCGGATATATATCAAAAGTTTCTTTGTAGATTTCATTGGATTCGAGGAAGAAATAAAATTCCAGTTTTTAAAAATGGGTTGGGGTTGAATTTTAACCCAACCCCAAACTTGTTTTAGACGACACTAGTTACGAAATATTGTTCTTTTCGAAACAACTGCTAAAATAGTTCATGGTGTTTAGCCAGAAGGGTAAACAATTATGGAGATTGAGATTGATTCTAAAATCTTGACTTTGGTCTCCTCTATAGAAAGCGATTTGAAAAAGGCAGTTGACGAGGGACTGTTTTTGTGGCTTAAGACAAGATTAACTGTTTGCCCAATAACACAAGAGTTTTGTGTGGCACCAAACACTCCATGTAACGATTGTAGTTTAACCAAAAAGTTAGATTAAAATTTTGACCCCTCAAACCATACCAGAAGTGGAATGTCTACTATGCTTCTTTGAATCATTTTAACTTAGAAAGAGTGGTTTTACTCAATATTCTCGGGACATCCTGACAGTATCAATTGTTCTCTAGGAAGGATTTTTGAGACTACACGTCTGAATTTTCCCATCCTTGGTATCGATTCCAATACTTGGATTTCTATTATCATGTCTTCCCCAAAATTATTCATGAAATTGTCTTTAAATTCTTGAAACAAGTTCTCATCGTATCCTTCTTTTAGTACAACCTGCAGAACAAGTTTTTCCCTGCTTTCTTGAATAATTTTGTAATCGGTTACAAATTCAAAATTATCAAAATACGTAAGATTGTTCAGAGGAGAAATGATGTTCCCATTTGGCAAAACTATGAAGTCTTCAAATCTGCCCTCCAATATTTGCATTAAAGGTAATCCTCTTCCACAGGAGCAAATCTCATCACACGGCTTTCCAACATCACCAATCTTGTAACGTATTAGAGGCATTGCATAATTCCAAAGGGGAGTGAGAATGATCTCGCCGCTTTCTCCAGCAACCACAGACTCGTTATCTTTAACAAATTCTGTTGCTATCAAATCCGCATTAATGTGGTATCCAGTGCGTTCAGAACATTCCCAAGCAATGTCTCCTGCTTCTGTGCACCCATAAGTGTCGAATATCTCGGTTCCGAAGGCAGAGTTTATTATCTTTCTGCTATTGTCGTCAAGTAGTTCGCCGAATCCAAACATGAGCCTAGGACATATCGATTTTTCGCTCTTTTCCAGTTCCCGAGCCAACAAAATAAGGAAACTTGGATAGCTGTCAATTACATCTGGATTAAACTTAGCTAAATTATCTAACACTTCTGAAATCGGAGATTGCGTGTTAAATTTTACTTTCTTAGAAAAACCGAAGTGCGTAAGTAAAGAGCCAAAAAGGGTTCTTTTAACGGGTTTTCTTATAACAGTTAATAATGCATATTTATCTTTGAACAATTGCCCTCCATTTTCCACATAATGTCTGAGCCTATTTGCGCTCATGATGCGGGAAGACTTTTTATCCGCGAGGATTGTCAAGGGATTACCTGTTGAACCAGAAGTCACCTCCTTATTACATTTCTCAGAATCAACCCTCCTTGAAATTAATGAATTAAAATTATTCTGAACATCCGATTTTGTAAGAACAGGAATCTTGCACAAGTCTTCAACAGATTTTACATCATCTGGATTGAATTTTGCCTTCTTGAATCTTTGGTGATAAAAAGAAACGTTTGCATCTGCATAACTCAAGAGGCTACGGAGTCGCTTCAATTGTATTTTTCTTAAATCGGCAGGAGACAGCCAAGTGGTCTTTCTTAGCGTCCTGAGAGTATATAGTATACGTGACCAATTGTAAAAACTGTCAAAACTGGATAACATTCTCTTCAACACCAAGATGTTCTTGTGATTATTATTGTTTTTCTTATATGTGCGCTCGTGTGTGGGTTTTGTACGTAAGGGCAGGTAAGAGAAAACAAGTGAAAGAACAAAAAGGCATCTGGGGTTTGGGGCAAAATTTAACCTTTTTCCCGTGTGAATTGAGATTCCTGAAAAATTTCAAAATCAAGGCATGATGGCAGAATACTCTGTGAACTTATATATCCTCCAGTACACATAGTGTAACTATGAAGCAAATAAAAGCAATAACCTTTGACCTCGATGGCACCTTAGCTCACGGTGCGCTTGATAGTAAAAAGTACCAGAGAGCATTAATAGATTACCTTCAGAAGATTGGGTATTCTGGGGGAAATGCTACACTTAACAAAGCTCGACAAGCAATGCTTGAAAGACAGAGGAAATCTCAGGCAAGAAATATTGAATTACGGTTTGATTTGCTTTACAGTTATTTGTTGTTTGATCTAGGATTGGATATCACGCAAGAACGACTTGAATATATTGAAGGTCTCTATAATCGTTTCTTCAGAATTGAGATACTTCCAAGCGTGAAAGAAATGCTGGTAGATTTGAGCGGAAAGTATAAGTTGGCGATAGTGGCTAACGCGGTCACCAACGTTTCTCGGCTTGCGTTGCAGAAACTTGATCTTGCAAAATATTTCGATTGTATTGTGCTGTCTCGAGATTTAGGTGTAAGGACACCTGATCCTGAAATTTTCATTTATGCTTTGCGGAGTATGTGGATTAAGGGTAGT
>CAZEBS010000014.1:0-66447 GCA_964510635.1 uncultured Candidatus Bathyarchaeia archaeon | reverse complement strand
AACAGCTACTTAAAAACCAAAAAATTCCAACACGCCGAGAACGCCACTTACTTCGGAATAAAGAGAGAAGGAAAACAACATGAATTTCATAATAGAACTTGACTGTGATGTCCAGAATGTTTTGGAAATCTTAGGCTTAATCATAACCAACGACTTACAAGATTGCATTTCAGATTTACGAGTTCGTGAGAAACAATCTGGAGAAAAACAAGCATGAACATACGACAAAACACCAAAGTTTTCATTCATTCGAGAATACGCACGCTTGAGATAGAGCTTCAAAGTACACCGGGCGCTGAATGGATGGAGGATTGGATTGACTGTTTAAGTTATCTTTGTGGTTGTGAAGAGTGCCAGAAACGCATGAAGAAAAATACGCTTGACACCAACATGATGGATAGAATATTCAGACAATGAGTTCATAGTAAACACAATGGAGTAAATAACATGCCTTGTGAAATTTGTGGGTCCGAAGAGATGGATGAAGAACTCAAAAATGTCTGTAAAGAATGCGCAAAAGCCGAAAGGAAAATGTGGAGCTTCTACTCTCGCAAAATCGAATACAACGGGAAATTAATTACAACTGGATAAATGAAAAATGACACATCTGCATAAGAAACAATGCCTTCAAAACTGTCTGAACAGATTATGTAAAGAATTTGAGGTTCCTAAACCCTTTTTTAGAATCCCTGATGAAATAGAGTGGAATCGAGAAAAAGTTGGTGGATATTATAACGGTTTTCCACCTTGCATTACGTTAAATCCGAGGTTTTACAACAACGATATTGGAACTGCTCTTCGAATTGTGAGACATGAGTTCGGTCATTATCTCTGCGAAAGACACGATAAACCAGATGGACAAGAGAGGAATTGTATAAAATTCGAAAAGAACCTCTTCGCCCTCAAGATTATGCCAAAGTTTCAAACTACTTTAGATAATTTCTGTTTTCTAACACATCAATCAGAATAAGTTTTTACTATATGCATTCTGTTAATATGCCTTAAGCGAAAGGGTGAAATTTTTGGTTCGTATCGGATCCAATGAAAGGAAAATCCTGGCTTTACTGGAAGAAAACAAATCCCTCACTTGCCTAGAACTAGCGGAACAAATCTATGGGAAAAAACTAGAGTGCAAATACCTGCGTAGCTCCCATGAATATTCTTCGGTTAACCGGAGTCTGCTTTCTCTCGAACAGAAGGGCTTGGTCAAGCGCACAAGTGGAAAAATACAATGGAGCAAAATCGAAACCAAATAATCTCTCTTTTTTTCTAAGGGTGAAAATTTTGTTGTTTGCTGTTGCATTCGTTTATGAAGATCTTCCTAGACATGATCGTGTAGAACAAGTTGGGGATCTCTTGAAGTATTTTGACAAAGGCAATCCTGTTTACGAAGAGATTAAAGCAGACTGGATAATCGTTCGGCATCCGAGAATGGGATTGGATTTCGTTGAGGCGGAAACCGCTACTGCAGCACATAAAAAATTCAGAGACGACTTCCCAAAACATATAACAGCCATAACCGTTGCGCGGGTTCCCAACCCCTAATCTTTTTCTAAAGGGTGAAACCATGGGCGAAAACCAAAAATTCGTTTACCACTGCAGGAAATACCAGAAAATTCTAACAAAAAGGGAACTCAGACTTCACAATTGCTTCCACAAGAAGAAGGGCAAACGTAAAGGTAAACCATGTAGTTGCCTAACACGGTTGCCCACTCCCTAATTTTGTTGAAGGGTGAAATAAGATGTATAGATTGGTGTTTCGAGTAAGAAAACAATACTTCGATGCGATAATGGCTGGCAAGAAAACCATAGAGTACCGGCGAAACATTGGATTCTGGCGAAAACGCATTGCGAACATTAAGAAGGTATATGGTGTTGAAATATCGCCTAGCAGAATAGTTTTTCCCGCTCCATCTGAGGTTGTTGCAGTGTTTATAAGCGGCAAACGAGTGCATAAACGCGAGGTTCTAATTATCGAGCTGATAAAGACTCCTGACTTTTTCAGTGACCAAGGCAAGCGAGATGTTGACACATTTACTTGTTGGGCCTTCCATCTTGGCAAACAAGTATCCTAACCTTTTTTATGCAGTTAAATGGGTTTAAGCGAAAGGGTGAAAACCATGAAAGGTTATGTACCAAGCAAATTGGAAATGAATCTGGAGAGGTCGGCAGATGGGCAATCGACATTAATTTTCAGGGAGTGGCATGAACGTATACCTACCGATGAATTCCAAAAAGTTAGTCAACAAACAAAAAATCTTGCATGTGCTATGCTAAAAAAATGTGAAGATCACGGATTAGATGTGCAATTCTCTGAAAATAAAGCAGAAAAAAGCTATGAAGTCATTTATACTGGAAAAAATATTCAACCCGCTATCTTTGCAATTTACAGCGAGTTGATGCCGATGCTTGTAACCGACGAGAAAGAAGCCTTTAAAACAATTAATGCGCTTATAGCGATGATTAATTTCTATTTGCAACTTGAAGTAACACAACCTTAACTTCCCTTTTTTTCGCTTAAGCAGATTTAACCGAACCAAGGGTGATAAATTGGAAGCAACTATTTTTTTATCAGATGAAGAACTTAAGAAACTCATGAAGTCATCGCATTTAACCGCTGTGGTCAAAGAATTCGGAAACCTCAAAATATACGTTAGACATAAACCAAAAGGTGCAATACAATGAAAAAAACCATAATTGCACGTATGGCAGTAGCACTTGGACTAGGTCTTGTCGGTCTTGCTATCTTGGATGTTTGGGATGATTTGAAGCCTGCGACAAAAGCTAAATTCAGAAAAGTGTTGAAGGAAGTCTTAATCGAAAAAGGCTTGATAAGCAAATAATTGGGGGGAGTATAGTTCAGATGAAGATTAGAGGAACTGTAAACGGGCAAGAAATAGAAACAGAGATAGATTTGAAACAATTTCAGAAGCTTGTGCAAAACCAAAACGAGCACCCGCATATTCATCATTCAAAACCACATCCATCCAATAATGACAAAGGCTGTGATGGTTGCGGCAAGATGATGCGGAAACACTACCATGTCTGCGAGGAATGTTTCAAATACATGCGCGAAGGTTTCATTAAACGACTGCAACAACTTGAAAAAGAAGTTGCGGAGCTAAAGAAAAACGAATAATACCCGCATTTTATCCCACCTTTTTTTATTTCTGTTAATAGCCATTAACTGAAGGGTGAAATTATGCCATTAAATAAACCATCAGGAAACATGTATCCTTGGGCTTACACTTGGAACCCTGTTGCTGGGGAGTGTCCGCATGGCTGCATCTACTGTTATGTTCCAGGTAAGGTTGCGCCTTGGCTGGAGAGGATGGGCAACGACAAGTATTATGGTGAACCGAGACTTGTGGAAAGCGAGTTGAAGGTTCGGCTTGTTGTTCCCAACGGCTATGTTATTTTCGTTCAGTCATGCGGGGACTTGTTCGCTTACGGCGTTGATGACTTGATAATTGGAAGAGTATTGAACCGCATTAGAGAGTTTCCAAACACTACTTTTCTGCTTCAAACTAAGAATCCTGAGCGCTTCTTCGACTTCAACATACCACAGAACTGTATCCTCGGAACAACCCTTGAATCAAACAGGAATCATATGCTTTCGAAAGCTCCTACTCCTGCAGAACGCTACCACGTTTTTCGCATATTGAATGCTACCCGCGACATAGCAGGCAACAAGATTTACCGGCTTATGCTGTCGCTTGAACCTATCCTCGATTTTGATCTGCCATTTTTTGCGGAGTGGATTCGCTGTGTTGAACCTGAGTTTGTTTCGGTAGGCGCCGACAGCGGAAACAGCCACCTGCCCGAACCATCATCTGAAAAGCTGAAGAAACTGCTATCGCAACTGAACCTCATCACGGAAGTTAGGCGAAAGAAGAACCTAAATAGGCTTTTAGCCTAACCTTTTTTCTAAGGGTGAACAAAAACGAAAATAAGAGATTTTGCTGTTGCCTGGAACTTAATGTGGGCCACTACGTATATTATGGTCGCTTTGATTGCACCAACGGTTTCTACAACGCCAGCATGGATTTACGCTTTTCTCGGGGCAGTTATGATTTTCTGCGTGTTAGTTCAGTACATCGCCACGGATAATATTGGACGTTTTATAGCTGCTATTCCACTTGTTCTTTTCGGCGGACTTATGACGTTTGGAGGCGTGGCTTCCTGGACGGCTGCTGGTGGCTACTGGAATGTGCCCTTCGCCAACTTGGAACTGTTTCATGTCAGCATGGCCTTCGCAAATCTGATCAGCGCAGTGTTCCTGTTCTACAATGCAATAGCGCTCTTGAAAAACGACGTTTAACCCCCCTTTTTT
Organism: uncultured Candidatus Bathyarchaeia archaeon; assembly: GCA_964510635.1. Classification (GTDB taxonomy): domain Archaea; phylum Thermoproteota; class Bathyarchaeia; order Bathyarchaeales; family Bathyarchaeaceae; genus Bathyarchaeum. The sequence continues at coordinate 62,114 of CAZEBS010000014.1, read as the reverse complement.
CTAAAGGGTGTTCGCTTAACCATTTTTAAACGAAAACCTTAAATTCACAGTTAACTATGTTATTCTGCGCTTAATACTTGTTAACAGAAAAACACCATAATCTAAAATGGCGGCTTTGAATGGAGTTAATGGGAGATAAAAATGGCTGAGTCTTCACAAAATCAGAATATTTCTGCTTCAGGGGCAAGCAATCCGATTAAAGTATGCCCAGGTTGTGGTCGATCAGTAGATTCAGATTGGGCTATTTGTCCTTGGTGTGGGGAGGCACTCGGTTAATAGAGCTTAAACGAAGGTATGAAAGATGAGTGAAAAAAAACAATACAAAGCAGTTTGTAGAAGGGGGTACACAATATGGGTTCCATGCAACTGGAACGTGAATGGAAGGTGTGGCGATGATACACAACCTTGCGAACTCATCCATTTCGTATCCTAATGGTTCGGTTAAAAAGAGTTAACAGAAGGAGAAAACATGAATTCACTTGTCAATTTGGAGGTCTATAGCAGCGTTAAACGTTGGCTTAGGAAGTTGGAGGCTAACAGCCGAAGTGTGGACTTCACTAAGAGTTCCACAAGAAGAGCTGCTTTGTACTGGCTTAAAGTCTACTGTAAATTCCTGAAAACAAATCCTGATTCGCTGATGGTGAGTCGTAATGAAACGTTGAAAAGCACTGTTAAAGCTACGCAACGCAAGCATGAGGAGATGCTTGATGATTTCATTGTGGATTTACGCCGGAATGACAAGTCGCCTAACACCATATCCACCGCAACTGGTCTTATCCGCAGTTTCTACAAAGCTAATTATGTTGATCTCAAAGAAGTTACCAGAATCAACATTTACAAGGTGCGCCCATTCAAGGTTCCCATGGTTGAAGATATAAGAAAAATCTGCAAGAAAGCAGATGTAGCCACTAAAGCTTGGGTTTGTTGCCAGAAGGACAGCGGTTTAGCAAATATTGATCTTCTCGGTTTGAGTCAGAACACGCTCAGCAGCGAGTTTGGAACTATTAAAAACCAGCTTAAGAAAGGAATTATCCCTGTTCATGTGGAGATTAGGCGCCAGAAAACTGGGGAGCCTACACATAGTTTCTTCGGACCTAATGCGATAGATGCGCTCAACAAGTTTATTACGCCGAGGAGCCGGAACCCACTTATTTTCAACATGTCGATTAGAACGATTCAGAAGAAGATTAAAGCGTTGGCCATAAAAGCGAATGTGGCAAGCGAACGTGTACCTGTAACTCCTTATACTTTACGGAAATTTTTCAACACAACTATGAAGTACATCGCTAAGGTTCCTGAGAGCGTTGTCGAAACTTGGATGGGGCACAGCATTGGCAGGGTAAAATCAGCCTACAGCGTAGTGGGCAGTGGAGATGTAGCAGTTGGGATGCCCATAAGCAAGATGGCTGAAACATACATGGAAGCCTACCAGTTCATCGACATAAGTTAAAAGGGTGATGTAAAATGGCTAGAAACAGGTTAGAGGTTGTAAAGGATGTTCTCGAATACTGCCGGCACAGTCCTAAACGGGTAAGCTGGATAATGCAAACAGTGCGCTTGGATACAGCTAAAACTCCTAAAATTATCACGCCATGTGTGAAAAATGGGTTGCTGGAAGAGGTTCCGATGAAAGGCTACCTCAATAAAGGCTACTTGACAACCAACGCGGGGTTAAGGTTCATCCAGAAATATCATGAACTGGATGCCATGTTACAGAAAAGATGTTCCTGAGTCGGTTAATGGGAGTTAACAGAACCAACATTTTTTAAAGGTTTGAAACGATAAGAGTATTTATGAACGGTTTAATGCTTGGCGAAGACGAAAGCTTCTCTATGTCCGCGAATGTTACGAGTCCAGGCTATCAAAGTGTTGTTCTTAGAGGCTACTTGGTAAAGCGCACAAACAACGGAGTGTATGTGGGTTCACTTCTTCCGCAAATGTTCTACGGAGCAGATGGTCAACCATTGACTACGTGGCGCCAATACCTTCCAACTGCCGGTGAACAAGTAATCCTTTCGCGTGGTGCTGGAGGCTATCCTAAAGTGCCAGATGAAGAGATATACTGGCGCAAAGTAGCAGAACCCGCAACTGTCGAGCCTGTGGCTGCAGAAGCCCCCGCAAAAGTTGGTTTGGAACTTCCAAGTTGGGTGCTTCCAGTAGCAATCGGCGTAGGCGCCGTAGCTGTAATCGGCTATTTCCTGTGGAAAAGGTGAGAACATGGCTACGAGGGAACAGTGGATCGCTATACTAAGCTTCATTGGAGCTGCGACTATAGCTATTTCATCGGCAGTAGCCCTTTACTATACCTTGAAAGAGCAAGAAGAATTGAAAAAACGGCTGGCAGAACGGGCTTTAGCTGAAAAGGTTGGTTTAGCCAAAAAATTCGGTGAGTCGGTTAACGAATATTAAACGAAAGGATTCCTCTTTGTGGCAAGCATTTACGCCAAAACACACCGAAGTTTTTCCCGTATCGACGCATGTTCGCTATTCGCGCCTTATCCTTCTTCGTCTTTTTCCTATTACAAACTTCACAGAGAAGTTGAACATTATCTAAATCAAATTCAGCGCCTCCCAAGGCTATCGGAACAACATGATCAGCGATGAAATCCCTGTAAGGGTGCTTTTTCCGCCATTCTTCGACAACTTTCCTATATTCCGCCATTTTTGCGTAGTATTTCTCCATATCTGCTCGGTGAGCTTTGTAGCCGTTTTTATTGTAACCAGGCATAGCAGGATATTCCACATTTGGAATCTCATTTGTGTGACCGCATCTTTGGCACCTACCATTTTCTCTTTTGAAAACAAGATCAGCTAAACCTTGTTGGTTATGTTTTGCAAAGAATTCGTTGCTGCATTTAATGCTGCAGTATTTGCGGTTGCTCTTCGGAATTGGTTGTGGGCAGTTAAGACAGATTTTCACTGTTTTACCATTAACTTCGCCCCATTCGGGCTCCATATCTGTGATTGCTATTCCGCTAATACGTTTGTGCAAGGGAAGCGTGTAATCATTCATATTTTACACTTAGTTCGTTTAAATAACATTAACCGTCACTTTTTCCTGTATCATTACCCAAGTGGAAAATTAACCATTCAGCATTGCCACCCATTTCTGCCATTTGCAAACCTTCGTTTTCCTTAATCGTTAATAAAATATCGTGGTCTTCTTGGTTTTCAGCAACAAGAGTTAGGTGAATTATCTCATTAGCATACTTATTCACTTCTACTTTCATTTTTCCACCTTTTGATAGACATGATCTAAAGCATTAGCTTCTTCTTGAATCATCTTCAAGGCTTTTGTCATAGCTTCTTCTGGCGTATTGACCTTAAATGGTCGAGATGCTACCCAACCTTCATCTTCAACAAGAGAGTTCACCAAAGGTTCAACGGCTTTAACCTTATTTCCAAACCCATGTTTCAGCCACCATAACCGTAACTTATTTTTTAATTTCATTTTTTAGCCTCAGTCACACCATCCTTCCCAATCATCAAAAGCACCCCATGCAATCATAGTGCTACCTTTCTGTATCCTAATACTCTTTAAATTCCAGAATAGTCCAAAGAGTTCAGGGTCAAAAGGATTATTAGATCGGTTGACACTATACCAGTCAATCTCCATTTTATGTGGAAAAACAAGATTTTTTTTGATGTAATAATCACATTTTTCGCTACAATCTTTTGCGTGATCGAAATAGCATTTGCCTTTTGGAGCTGCACCTGGGAGATCTCCTTCCCAGTTCTCTTTGAGGTAGATTTTTTGTTTCATAGCTATACAAGGCTTATCCTTAAGCCATATTTCATTTTTCATTCTTTTTCACCTGAAAATGTCTATTTTGAAGCCCCTCTTGTAAATCGCGTCAAGCCTCTTGCGGTACGCATCATACTCTTTTTCGGTCATGATGATGATATGTTGGATTTTCTCTGCTTCCGAGTGCATCAGCCTGCCGAACCTTTGTGACTCCTGCATCCGTGAGCCGAACAGGAAGGCCACTTCTATTGACCTTTCAAGATCTTGCAGTGATACTCCTTGATCAGCTACCCGGCTGGCTACAAAAGTGTCACTGTCTCTCATTATTTCAAGTCGTTCTTTCGCTGGTGTGGCTCCTTGAATGAAGGGTACTTCCAACTTTCTGGATAAGTATTCTCCGTAGTCCAGGCTGTCACAGAATATTATCGTTTTAACTGGTATCCGTAGCAACTCTTCAATTTTGGTTTCTTTTGATCTTTTGTCTTTTACGATGTACAGGCGGAAGTGTGGAGCTCGAATTATCTGTAGTCTTAAGAGGTCATCCCAAGACATTCCCCATGGGAATCCTGTTAATGCGAAAATATAATTTTCTTTTCCATCTTCTCTGAAGGGGCTGCCGCTCATTCCTACTCGGTACTTCGCTTTTATTGTGCTGAGGCGTATGAATGTTTTTGCCGGTAAATGATGACATTCATCGAACATCACGGTTTGCCACTCTTCATTGCGTACTTTATCGTAGGAGCGGTAGGTTTCAACTCTAACCTCGTTGATATATTCAGGGTTAAACTTAGCTATCCTTTCATTCCATTGTTGCTTCAAGGTGAGACCATCAACTATGACAAGGTGTGGTCCTTTGATGTTGCCTATTATTCGATGTCCGAAAAGGCTTTTCCCAGCGCTGAAAGCCCAAAATATGCCTAATGCTCCTCTTTTAACGAATTCATTCCAAGTCTTGTCCTGAATATCCGTTGTGCCTTTGCTCTCGCATATTTCCTTGTAGAACTCGTAGCCTTTACCTTTCCAGATTCTAAGATCATCGTCACTTACTGGTTTGGGGATAAATGGAAGGATGCCATCTTCAATTAACTGGGCTATTAGCTTGAATTCATAGCCCTTTTTTATGCGAATGCGATCTTTCCCTTCTCTGTGGTACAGAAATTTTTTGTATTTGGCAAGGGCTTTGTTTTGGTGTTTGGCGCCAGTCAGTAGCATTCCATCGAAGACTTTGTAGGGCAGGGGTTCTGGGAACTTGAGTTTTTCCTGTATGGATGTGGGAATCTCAGAGAGCCACTGCGCGTACTTGCTCACGACGAAAACGTTGAAGCTTTTCGTTGAGAAATCTGGGTAGCCTACTGAGAGCTTCACGAACTTGGGAGTTATTACATACCATTGGTCGCCTTTTTTTGGTATCATAACCCATGGTTCATTAAGGAAAGCCTCTAGAAACTCAGGGTAAATCTCCGTTGCCTGATGCTTGTCTAAAAGCTCCTTGAATTTAAGATGTGTCTTCTCCCGCATTTCAACAAGCTGTTTTTCAATCTCATCTGCTTGCTCATCGAAGCTATCAACACTTTTCCTAAGCTTATCTATCTCGAAGTCCAAATTCTATTTCCCCTCATTTTCTTTTTGGAAACTCATTTGCGCTTTTACCTGCCAGAACTTTCGCATCCGTAGGAATTTTTTGGCTGCTTCAACAAGCTTATCAGCGGACTCATCAGGACCTTGTATCATCACAGTTACGGGTATATGTTCTGAACTGATTGTTATTTTCACTTTGACTGCCCCTTCTTTTTTTCCTCGCAACCATCAACAGCCCTCTGAATCTTCTTGTGGAACGGATGTTTGTCATCCTTATCTCTTGTTACCTGAACATCTGCCTGTTTTTGAGGAGTCACTTTAGGTCACTCCCAGTTTCGGGTTCGGCGCGGGCATACTCCAAAGCTTGCAAAAATAGGTTATATCATATTTACGATTTCTAGTTTTACCGATATTTATGGCGCATATTGCATCGTGAAGCTTTACACCAATAAGGAAACGTTCATGGCTTGCAGCTTTATATTTCTCGGGATTATCTGGTTGAAGCCAAACTTTTTCAAAATAATCATAAAGCAAATTTGCTATTGTTTTCTTAGCACCCAGTAAATGTGGGTAAAGTAGATCAATTGCTTTCTTGACTGATATGCATTGTGTAACAATGGCAAAACAGGGTTTGTTAGATGATGTCTTTTTCTTTCTAAAGTGAGAAATCCCCTTTTTTCTGAACCAAGCTTCCGTAGCCTCTAAAAGTGCCAGATCTGTATTTGCAATCGTCAAAGTTGGATACATTCGAAAGCCAATGCCCGCTTTTTTATCTCTTCGAATCATAAGTGATAGTGTACCTTCCGACATCAAAAACCACGCAACACCCTCAGCAGTTACCAATTACTGATGTCCTCCCTTAGTATTTTTAAACAAAAGATTATTTGGTGCGTACTTCCCAGCGGTTACATTCACAATCATCAGAACACCATCTTTCTTGGGTCCCCAAGCTGGTGTGGCTAAATAGTTGACTCTTCTCTCTATCCAGTTGTGGTCATGTACTCTGGCGTAGGAAGGCCAAAACCTGTCTTTACCATGAAGATGGTGCAGTGCATCCATATCCTTGTACCGGCGGATTTTTGCTTTGTATTCGTCGAAGATTTCTTTTTGGTGAACTGGCTGTGGGGGCCAACCACGCTGAGCATTCTCCTGTTTTTTTCGTCTCCATAAACTGAATATTATTTCAGTTAAGAGTTGTTTGTGGAACTCTAAGTCCTTGTCGGGTTGTTGTTCAGGGAAACTCTTCGGCTGGTATCCAGGAAGTTTTGTAGTCTGGAAAGTGAGTTTATGCTGACTCATTTTTCCGTCTCCGTTTGCTACCGAATTTTGGTTTGCACTGATTTTTCGGTGTGTCCACGCAACGCTTCTGGCTGAGAGCACATACAAATGTGTAGGGATCCAAATGGTTACACATCCCTTTTTTTCACCTTCAAATCCTTTTCCAGCAAATCATTCAGGTAGGTCATCCAACCATCTACTTTGCTGAGTTTTTCCCAGACTTTCTTTCTGAAATAAGTGTTTTTATATGGCATAAGCGCACCATATTTATAATGGCATTATGGCTTTATAACATTTTCGTAGGTAAAAATAAACATAACATAGGAATATTTTTATGCAATAAAGCATAATTACTACATAGGTGGAGCATATGCGCAAGTTCAAGAAAAACGAAAAACGGAAAAAAGAGATTAAGCCAGCGGAGCTTGAAATAGGCTGGATTTCTGCGATTCACGAAGATTTACTTGAGAATTAGAAAAATCAGCATTTAGCATGGTGTTTTTCTGTTAATAGAAGTTAACCGAAAAAACTTATAAAAAAAGGGATGGTTTATTCTGTTTTAACCATTTCTATAATTGCAGTTTCGCTGTCTATTTTTATGTCAGCGGTTTCACCTGGTTGCAGAGTTGCCACATCGTAAATGTTAATTTTTACCACTTTCACAGGTACTTCCAAAGAGTTTTTTAGCTTAACCACTTTTCCCGTCTCCTTAGTCTACAGATACGCGGAGCCTATAATTAAGATTGCTCCTATTGTTAAAGGACCAACAGAAGAGACTATAGGTGTGGAAGTTAATTTTATATCTGGAAGTGTGATTGTTCCGCCGGCTGATGCATCCACCATCAAGGTTACTGTTTGGTAGCCCGCTTTCGACGCGATTATTGTGTATTCGTTGGGTTCGAGCTCGCTGAAAACATATGAGCCATCTTGCAACGTTTTAGTTTGTAAACCATTACACTTCACATCGACATCGGACATGAGTTTGTCGTTAATGTCTATTACTCTTCCTTTGATGGTTGCTATTTCAGGAGTAGCAAGTTCATAGATAGCCAACAATGATATATCGCTAGTCAAGTTTACTGTTCTAGTTGGGCTGGTGTTTCCATCTTCCCACTGCTTAAAGTTGTACGTGTTTGACTGATCTGTGATAATTGCGGGTAGCGATATTTCGTAGACGCCTTCTTCTAATTCGGCTAAAAAAGGTGTCACATTTTCTGATGGAGGAGCTTCTCCTGTATAATGCACCGAGCTCATCACTGTTTGGTTTCCAGCTTGGTTTTGAACGCGGAAATAAACTGTTGCGCCAGCCGGGGTTGCACCAGTCGGGATAAGTATGCTGTGTTCGGTTTTAGGGGTTGTATCTTCTATAATTGTGCCTTCATGGTGTTCAATAAGCCAGTAATGGAAGCCTCCTGTTTCGCTCCATGTTGCAGTGAACAAGGGGTTCGTGTTGTACTCTACTTTGCTTGTTGTAGGTTTGTCTGTTTCCCAGGTTACTTCAATGCCTGAGCCTGTTAAGTTCCATTGGAGGTTTGAAATCTTGAAGGTGTCTGGCATGTCTAACGCTGCAAGAAACGGCGTGATATCAGTAACCGAGTAGCCTGTGGTTCCTGGTCCTCCATAAGTCCAGATTATCCAACCGCTGAGCCCTCGGCTTCTAACATAATCAACTTGTGCTTTAAACTCAGCGGGGGTCATAGAGGGGTCAGGCCACTCGTTTCTTAGGAACGCCAAGAGGGGAACTTTTCCGTGGATGCCCCCCGTCATATACTGCGAGTTCGTGTTTATGAAGCTTTCAAGGGTTTCTCCAGTAGATCCCAGAATCGTTTTTGTGTACATCATAGGCGCCACAAAGCCTACATAGCCTTCTTTCACCCATGCAGCCGAGTCTTGACCTATCCAGTACCGCCAATATGTCGAATTGTTGGAAAACAGGCTCCAAGGACACAACGATATCAGCAGATTCGGCTTTATTGCGTGCGCCCAGATACGTATATCTCGCGCAAGCTCGGTTACTGGAATGGTGCGCCACTCAAAATACTCGCTGATGCGGTCACCATCAGGGTAGAAGGGAGTCCAATCTGATATTGTTCCTTCTCCGAGCCACTGTTCAAAAGCTGCTTTGCACACTGGACAATAGCACAAGGTCATTCCTGTGGGGTATCTGTTGTAGTCAAGCATTAACCCGTCTATATCGTAGGTGGAGCACACTGTTTCTATAGTGTTTTTTACGGTGTCTCTGACTTTGATTGGGCAGTTCCAGTTTGCGGTTTCTCCTGCACTATTAACGGCTGCTGTCTCTGAACTTGAAGCTATGTCTCCAACGACGTTCATTGATGGATGGAACTCAATTCCCTGTGCATGAAAAGCCGCTATTGCAGCAACCCATTCTTGGTTTGGTCGGATTCCGTCGGCGTGTCCGATGAAATTAGCGAATACCGCGTTTATACCGTATTGCTTAAGAGTAGCAGCAATTACTCCCCAATCATGTGCGACTCCAAAAATCGACTCATGAATAAACACGCCTCTAACTTCACTTATATCTGTTAACATTCTAAGACACTTTCCTAATTGTTACAGGGATTCCTGTGATAGGTATGGAATTAACTGATAATATGCGCTTGTTAACCACTGTTATCGGTACAACATCAGACTGCCCAGTTAATCCTTCAGCGTCAACGACAATTGCGTAGATTCCGTAGTTTCCACTTTCGAATGCTGTGAACAAGTAGCTTTCGCCAGATCCTAAGAGGTTTCCTGTCAAGCTATCATACCAATCAATCGTGTATGGCGGCTGTCCTCCTGTTACTGTTGAAGTGAACTCCTGTGTTTCACCTGATAATAGCGTGGCTGACTGTGGACTCAAAGTTATCTGCGGTGGCGTTCCCGTTGTGTCATAAATTGCGTAGATGCTTACTTCATTGTCCAATGAGTTTTCCCAAACGATAGGATCCGCTGTGTCACCGTACTCTTGAAGAGTATAACGTGTCTGCTGGGGTGCTCCAGCGCTAACGCTTAGGTATGCGGGACCTTCAAAACACAGATAATAGTTGCCTGCCAGCAACAAAACTGGAGTCGGAAGATTAAATGTTACCCAATCACCCTCAGCACCAGAGTTCATTTCCTCCGTGATCGCTACGAGTTTTCCGTCTGCATCATAAATTAAACATCGACCCACATTACCAGTTGCGCCCCAATAGAGAAATGTCACAACAGCGCTAACCCACCCAGCTTCCTGTAGAGGATACAAGCAACCTCTTACATACTGATTTTCCGAGTCAATTAGCCACCAAGAGTCTCCCAAAACTGTTTTTCCAAACGTAGCCATTTTTTTTTCCTCTGTTATTTTTTAATTGATTATTGACCTTAAATAATAGTTTTGCTAGGGAACTGACAGCACTCTCACACCGGCTGATGGAGGACTTGGAAATATGAATGTGGCGGGGCATGGATCGGCTGGGAAATTAGCGTAAGTTGTTGCATTGTCAAATCTTCCCCAACCAACACCCACTGGATCTACAGCATAGATACGGCGATACGACATAGCAGCGTCATCACCCTGTATTGCTATCCAATAAAGTCCTGAAATAAGTTGAACTGCTGTTGTTAATGGTATTATATGTATTCTATCTGCGGCTGGTTGTGCTTCACTAGCAGTCTGCGCAATTAATGCTCCCCCGTCAGGTATGCCACCGTTGTCTCTGTATAATGCCATTTTCACGTTCCCCGCAGATGCGACTCCAACCATGTAATATAAAGCATCTATAGTTATCATGTGACGGATATTTATGAGTAAAAATTCGGTGAGATTTGTATCTCCTGGAGCAAAAGATGTGTACCAGCCACCTGCAAACATTGGGTTTCCATCAATAGCGTTAAGGTATCTTTGGTAATGAGTTAATCCACCTGGGCTTGAAGCTCTTGTTCTAACACTCACTTAATTCACCGCTATATACGTTATAACGTCTCCTGCAGTGCCAATAACATAAACCGCATTTAAATTAGCAATGTCTATGCTGACTGTGGCTCCTGGTCGAAGTGCGTATCCTGTTCCTGCTGCAACATTGACGTCACCAACATAAACAACTGCGTTTGTGTCTAAATTCTCTATTGTAACGCTTTTTATGGGAACGCTGGTGGTGGATAACTGCTTCGCAGTTGCCGCTATAGTAACTTGACCATTGTAAACTGTTGTCGGAACTTGAAGAGGTGAGATGATTGATGTTAAATCAGAGGATGCTTGCGGCATTTTTCATCACCCGTTTATCCAAATCCTGAGTGTGCCGTCGTTGGCACCTGCTCTAGTTATGAAAATCATAAACCATCTTCTCTGAGTCCGGAAATAAGTGTTTGCTGGAAGAAACATTCTGACTCGGCTATTTCCCTCAAACTGAATCCATACATCTTGGTCAGACCAGAACAATGTGTCCTTAGCTTCGAACGCAGGCACAGCCACCGGCCAAGCTACACCTAAAGCTGCTAATATTATAGCCAAATACGCTGGTGCGGCTGGTTGCGCATGTGTGAAAGTAGTCCATCCTCTGTCAACATTAACAACGTTTGCATCGTTCAGGTAAGCTATGAGTCCACTTGTGTAGTAGGTTTGCGCATTCGTGAATGGAATTCCATTCAGCAGTGTAGTACCCTGATAGATTAGGCTGGGGTAATCATCGCAGTCGTAATGCCTTTTCAGCAATGCATAGTTTAATCCACCCTGATAATCTTCCGACATTACGTGTCTTCTCCTAACTGTTTTAGTAAAGCAGGACCAGTTTCAAGCAATGCGGGGTCGATCTTCAGCGAAGACTTAGGATCTAAAATGCGTCGCAAACTACGTATGAAAGTTTTCTTGTTTGTGAGAGCTACCACGAATGCTGAACCATAAATATACGCTGTAGTTTGAGTGCTGTCGGTTGGTAGTTCCAGTGACATAGTAACTGTTGGAACATAGTTAAGTGGTGAGCCTTGCCATCCACCTGTAGACAGACCAGCAACATAGATTCCCGCTGTAGAATATGGGTTAGGTCTGGAATATCTCTGTATCCACCCCGCTGGATCCTGTGTAAAAGCACCCACATCCTTCATTGCTTCTGGGTATATTTCAATTGTTTGAGTTGCCAAATCTGCGCCTTGGTAAGTAACAAGTAATTTCCCATATGCATCTGTTGTAAGCAGAAACAGTTGCAGAAGCCACCCAGTTTCACTTACACTGTGGGCTTGTATGGGATCTTCTCCCCTAACGACAGATGTACGAACAGCTTCATGTAACTTGTATTCCCAACCTTTAAGCAAAGGCAGAAGACCAAATGGACCAAGCAACTACTTTTTTCTCTCCATAAGCTTTCTTATCTTTGCGTTCTCTGCAGCCTTTAATTGTTTGAGCTTCTTCTTCGGTTTCATCTTATTGAAACTCAACGAAACTTCACCAGAAAACAATTATCACTATTAAGCATTTAAAACTTGTTCGTAAAGCTTGATGTGTTTTTCTGCGATATTATTCCAGGAGTTCTCTTCCACGTATTTTCTTGCGCCTGCTTCAGTCTTCTCGCGTAACTGTTTATCCTTCAGTAAACGCTTGATTTTCCGAGTTAAATCATCTGCTGTCTTGAACGTTATTAATGCGCCTTGTTTCTCTTTTTCTTTGAAGGGTGCAACCCTGGAAGCTATCACTGCTTTGCCGTGGCTTAAAGCCATAATTAATGCGCCTGATTCGGTTGCGAAACGACTAGGATAACATAGAATATCCATCGCCCCATAAGCAGCAGGTAAACGTTCATCGGGAACATAACCTGTCCAATGGCATCGGCTAGGCAAAACCTGCAATGTTTTCCGTCGTAGAGCTGCAATGTATGGTGTATCAGCTTGCGTGTGGTATCCACCAGCAATAAGCAATGCTGCTCTAGGAATTTTAGTGACTGCTTGAATTAGAGTCTCCAGCCCCTTGTATTCACTGATGAAACCGCAGTAACCTACAATCGGAATTCGAGGGTCTATTCCAAAACTTTTTTTAGCCTTTCCCATTTCCTCAGTTTCACGTAAACTGGCGCCATGCGGAATAATAACGGTTTTCTCAGGATAACCAAACCCTTTAGCACAAAACTTGTTATGGACAATAACTCGGTTTGACATTGTAGCAATACATGCATCTATACCTCTTCTAACTCCTACTGCATGTGCGGTGGTCACTACTGGTTTTCCTAGAGTTTCAAGATGCGCATAGAACTCTGGTTCTAGTTGCTGATAGAGACCATATTCATGCTGTATATGTATTAAATCTATTTTGTCAACTGGGATTCTCTGAACAAGATTTTGTATCAACTCTGGACTTTTTCTTCCAAACCTGCTTAACCGAACTACGTAAACATCTACATCTTGTTGCGCCAAAGCTGATATAAGACTCTCTGAATAGGTTGCTATTCCACACCGCACTTTATAGGGTGTAATCATTCCAATACGTAGCGTCATTAACTCCAACTCCTTGTGCCTGTTTTTGTGATAAGCGGGTAAAGATCGGTTTCACACTCTTGAAGGAACGGTTTCCAGAACATCTCAATGATTTTTTTCCACCTGAAATTCTCGGCAAAACGCATTGTTTTCTTGGCGAGTTTCTCTGGGTCAGAATTCATGATTTTAGTTAGCACTCTTGCCATCTCATCGACATCCGCGAGGGGTCTACGCACTCCTGGAGTATCATAGATTACATAGTCTTCCCATGGAATTGTGTAACCTGGTCCCACATATTCGGGTCCTGCTGCGTAGTCTGTAGTTAACCCAGGCACTCCACAAGCTGCCGCCTCTAAAAGTGGCATCCCGGCACCTTCACCGCCTGAACAAAGCATCAAAGCATCAAATGTGTTGTATAAGTTTACCATGTTCCATCCTTCTGTGCTCCATGCTGGTATTCCTTCTTGGATTATTTTGGTTTCTGGCCACCGCATTGCTTCGTCTAAGCCTAAACGGTGTATTTCAGGTAGCAGGTAAACTCCTGTGTCGCCGACTCCCATTGCTGATGCCTCTGGTTTGGTTCTAGGATAAACGTCAGTCCAGATCATCATGTGACTTTTCACATCTGGGTTAAGTTCTCGGAATCTCTGGTATCCCCGTATCATTTGTGGAATCATTTTTCGAGCGCGGTTCATGGCAACCATGCCTACTACAAACTCGTCTGGGTCAAAAAACCACATTTTACGCCATTCCGATTTGCGCTCTGGATAACGCTTGAAAACATCTGAAACACCATGGGGAATATAGGTGCTTTCAACTTTTCTGTTTCTGAGTTCCCATTGAGCAAAACGACTTGGAACTATAACTTTGAAGGCTGTTTGCAAACGGAGAATAATATCCTCTGAAACGGGTTGATGGTCAATTGGAACTATTGGAACAAAATTCATGGCTTCCCTGTATATTCTACGGAACACCCATGGCTCCTTCAAAGTTATAAGCATGTCAGCTTGAAGTTCAAGGTAACGTTCCATAGCCACATCCTCGTTCCATGGATCATTGCCACTCGGGACAACTAGCACTTTTCTTTGATAGGTTTGTCCCATGCGGTTAGCACTTCCCATTGGAATATGTGCTACATGAGCTAGACCAGCTTCAGCTAATCCATTACAGGTTTCGTAGCCAATCGTTTTATACGCTGAATTTCCCTGACCAACTATTCTATCGCTATTCCAAAGAATTTTAAGCAATAATATCCTCTCCAACATCAAAGTTTTCTTTTATATGTTCAATAATAAGTTGGCTACCTAAAGAGACGTACTCTCCTAAAACGTTGTTTTTTATCTTTGCTTGAGCTTTCTTAGAAAAGGTGGAGATACCGAAGAGTTTTACTAGTTTTTTTGCTTCGAGCAATACTGACAACTCTTCTCGACTCAATTTAACTAACCTATCTCTACCCACGGTTTACCAACAGAAACCATTATAACCTATAATGACAGATAAGGTTATCGGTGAAATCTGATTGAAAGAGTTCACGGAAGACTGGTACGACCATGAATATTTTGCAGATCCAAAGGGAAAGGAGTTTAAGCGACCAAACGGATCCGTGGAGCATTGGGGCTACCGCAATCCTGAAGGCGTAATCGGTGGTGCTAATCTTATTGTTGATGCATGGAAAAAAATGTTTAACCCTAATAATGCGCTCTTTGTCGGTTGTGGACGAGGAGCAATGGTGGCTTATGCCCGCGAAGCTGGAATAGAAGCTTTTGGCTTCGACTGGTCAAAATATGCCATTGGCGATAAAGGAAGATTTGCGCAATGTAAACCCGAATGGTTGAAATGCCATGATGCTACCAAGCGTTGGCCTTATCCAGACAACAACTTCGACTTGACTATTGCTCTTGACCTTTGGGAGCATATTTATCGTACAGACTTAGATTTCGCAATCTCTGAAATGTTCAGGGTATCTCGGAAATGGTGTTTCCTTGAAATTGCAACTGTTAGCAAAAACGAGAAAGGTTACATCCTAAAGAAGGGAGAACCCATTCCATTAGTGGAAGATGGGCGAACATGGGCAGGTCATGTGACTGTTCAAACGGAAGAATTTTGGATCGACCAATTCGACCATGAAGACTGGTTGTTGCGGCGCGACATGTTTAACTATTTCTGTGGTCTGCTGAGTCCAGGCTACGTTAGAAATTGGATGTTGAATACCGTTTTGATTTTGGAGAAATACTGATTGTCTCTTAACGAGTATCAGAAAACATACATCGCTTCCAGTAAGATTCATGCAGACAACATTATGAAGAACGGTCCTATGGCACCGTTTGGTCTTCCAACTCCACAACCAGAGCAGTTGAAGAGAATAGATTTTATCGTTTCATGTGCTGAAGGTGAAATATTGGATATTGGATGTGACAGTGCTTACATCCTAAGTAAATGTGGAGGGGGCGTAGGCATGGATATTTCCATTCGTAGGTTGAAAGCAGCTAAATATTGGTGTTTCTTTTTAACTTTTGTTCAGGCACTTGCTGAAAATCTCCCCTTCAAACAAGCTTTTGACACTGTTATAGCCGCTGAACTTCTGGAACATGTTTTTAATCCTAAAGCGGTTTTGAATGAGATTCGACGGGTTTTGAAGCCTAATGGAAAAATCATTGTAACGGTTCCAGATGAAATCCATGGAAAAAACCACATGAACCCTGAACATTTAAGAAAGTTTTCAAGAAGCGAGCTACGGAAGCTACTTGAGCAATATTTTCGTATTGAGAAGTCTGAGTATATAACAGGAAATTATCCAGTAATATGCTTCTGCTGCAGGAGGAATTAAGTTGGCTCCTCTGGTCAGTGTTATTATGTGTACGATTCGTCCAGTTCCATGTTGGAAGTTGATGCTTGATGGTTTAAAACTGCAAAACTTTGATGATTTCGAGTTTGTTATCGTGGATGGACTGTTTGATGAGCGAAAGATTGCAGTTGAAAAGATTTTAAGGGACTATTCTTTTCCGATAGTTTACGTGAAGGATAAACCTTGGTTCCACAGCGACCAAGTGCAAAGTGGAAAGAGACCAGGAATCGCTTCAGCTCGAAACACAGGAGTTATCAATGCAAAAGGAAGGCTTCTAGTTATACAGGATGATAACACAGAGGTTCCTCCTGATTGGCTTAGTCGTCATGTTAAGGTGTTTGAGGCGGGGTTTGATGGTATGGCAGGAATGCAGCATAGACTCTACAATGCAGAGGGATTAAGAAAATATGGGGAACACTATTTTGTTGATGGCAAACAGCCAGATGGTCGTTGTATTCCATGTAATGTTCAAAACAAACCTTGCAACCACGTAGAACAGAAAGGTGAATTAACCCTCATAAGGGATTACCGCGAAACCTATAATGAAGATTACATTGTAGCTCTAGATAGGGAAACAGGAGAATCCATCACATATAACATACTTCCCCTTGGTTGGCTTTACTGTGGTAATGCAAGTATTCGAACGGAGTTTGTTTTGAAGATTAATGGTTTTCCAGAGGAGTTTTGCGGAGAAATGGGGAGCGAAGACAGCTTTATGTCAATATGCCTTCAAAGAAGCAACGCTAAACTTGTGTTAGATAAAAGGAGTTATGTTATTCACTATAACGTTGAAAGTCACGTAGACTTCAATGACATGTTCAAATTTAAAAACAAGGAAACTATGCTTATGGATGGAAAATTGCATTTTAGCAACGAGAAGTACGTGCAAGACTTGCTTTTTAAGGAGAAGGAACACTTCCGGAATAATCCTCATTTTGATTTGCGTGCGATGAGAACAAAAAACTTAGCGGAGATGCCTGATTAAATTGGATCCTCTTGTAAGTGTTAACATGTGTACGATTCGTCCAGTTCCACGATGGAAGTTGATGCTTGATAGTCTGCAGAAACAAAGCTTTCAGGATTTCGAGTATATCATTGTAGATGCCCTCTATGACAAACGAAAAGATGAAGTGAAGAAGTTGTTTAAAGACTATTCTTTTCCGATAGTTTACGTGAAGGATAAACCTTGGTTCCATAGCAACACGGAAAAATTTGGGACTCGTCCAGGTCTTTCTTCAGCTCGAAACACAGGAGTAATTCATGCTCAGGGGCGTCTCATAGTCTGGCATGACGATAATAGTTGGCTTCCTCCTGATTGGCTTAGTCGTCATGTTAAGGTGTTTGAGGCGGGGTTTGATGGTATGGCGGGAATGTCTCACGGCACTTATTCTCCTCAAGCCTTGCAGGAGTATCGTGAACGCTACGATGAAGTGGGACACCTAAATTGGTTCCCGAAACAAAAAGAAGATGAAAGGTGTGGTCCCTGCCAAGTTGCAAATAAACCTTGCCCTCACATAGAAAAAAAAGGCGATAAAACATTCATAAAAGATTACCGTGGGGATTACAGTGGAAATGTGATTATGGTTCCAGATTTTGAAACGGGAGAAAACATTGAGTATAACATTCTTCCTGTTGGTTGGCTTTACGGCACAAACATGAGTATTCGAACGGAGTTTGTTTTGAAGATTAATGGTTTTCCAGAGGAGTTTTGCGGTCAAATGGGGAGCGAAGACAGTTTCACCACTATTTGCTTGCAGAGGGCAGGTGCCAAGCTACTGCTGGATAAAAAATGCTATGTTATTCACGTTAGCGATGAACACCACAAGGGCATGAACTCTATTTTTGACTTCACAAATAAGGAGCTCATGCTTATGGATGGGAAGATGCATTTTAGCAACGAGAAGTACGTGCAAAACCTGTTGTTCAAAGAGAAGACTCGCTTCCGGAATAATCCTCATTTTGATTTGCGTGCGATGAGAACAAAAAACTTAGCGGAGTTATATTAATGGAGAGAAAGGCACTGGTTTTTGTTAGAGAAAAATTTAAAAACCAAAGTATAGTAGGTGCCGAAGTCGGTGTTGCGTTAGGAACAAATGCTGTGCGTACTCTCAGATGTATGCCTAACCTTCGATTGCTGTATCTTATAGATCCGTACAAGCATTATCCCGAGTGGACTAGTACGAAAGCAAAGAACCGCCGTTATTGGCCAGAAGATTTGAGTGTAGTTAAAAAAGCGGCGATGAGGCACTTGGCTAGCTTCACCGATAGGATAATTTGGGTTTTCAAGTTCTTTGAAGAATTAACAATTTTTGATATTGTTCCTTTAGATTTTATTTACATTGATGGCAATCATGCCTGTGAATATGTACTTAAAGATATCGAGCTATCTAGGAAACTTGTTAAGAAAGGCGGAGTTATTGGAGGTCATGACTACCACCCAGATAAGCCCTCTCCCGATTCTGATGAAGTCTACAAAGCCGTTACTAAATATTGCAAAAAACACGATATAGATTTCAGCCACGAACACGAAGATTGGTGGTTCATCAACTGAGTTACTACAAAGTTAAAAAACCAAGCGATCTCATTCCAAATTACTTAGATTATGTGTATAACCAGGTTGAAGAGGCGTATGTCGCCGGTTCAATACCGCCTTTAGCGAAACATCTCAAACCTAAAATTGAAAGGCTTAAAATTGAAGCGCATGTTTCGGGAAACAAACCTTCTGAAAAGAAGATGATTGATAACACCCGGTTTATTCTAGAGAAATTTGCGAAGGTTGATAGAAACATAAAGATTCTAGATTGTGCTTGTCAAGGTGGGGGAGCGCTAAGCGAGTTAAAGAATATGGGATTCAAGTATCTATCTGGAGTTGACTTAAGCTCCAAATTCGTTAATACAACAATACCACACGACTTTTTTTATGGTTGTGTTAAAGGCGATATGCATTGGTTGCCATTCAAAAATGAGGCTTTTGATTGTGTGTGCTCGTTTCACACGATTGAACACGCATACTACCCGGAGAAGCTAATACAGGAGTTTTGGCGGGTTCTTAACTCTAAGGGGCGCTTGATGGTTATTTTGCCCTATCCAGACTCAGGACATGAAGACGACTTTCATGTAGCAAAATACATGTTAGGAACCAACATTCTGGATCAAGGAAAAAGTGTTATAAAGTTTTTTGAGGCAAACGGGTTTTACGCTACCATTACAGAACGTAGTGCTGGTCTTGTAAACGAGCCTTTAATATGGCTGCAATTCAGAAAACGAACGCATAAAAGGGGAAAACCATACAAACCATGGGAAGATTCATGATGAGCGTTGTTTTTCCGCAGAAGCATCTTTTAGAAGGCGAGCTGCCATTCAACATGAAATTTAAAGGCATAGATGATAGAGTCGATATTTGGATGCTTTCCACGAAAATTGCTGTTCCAGAAGTAATTTTCAAAGGAGAAGTGCCGTTGTACCCGTTTTACTGGGATTCACCCGAGGTTCCTAAGTGGACGCCTAGATATGAAATGCTTTTTGGAGTTTATAGTGAACACTCAAAGCATGGGGCTATACACAAGAAATGGGGGACTCAACCGTTAAACACTTACATTAGAGGTCATTTCTGTTTGAAGCCTCACCCCAGAGCGATTCAAGAGGGAGAACACGTTTTGGTGCAGCAATACTTCAAGAGTGGCTGGTGGGGAAATGGAGACCGCATAACAATAAAGGAGCAACTACAACAAAACAAGATAGGTCTTCCGTTGCTACGGGAGCTTGGTATTTTAAAGCCAGGCGTGAACTTTCATTTCTTTGATCAAACTAAGCCAACACAAGACACTTTTGGGCTAAAATACTTTCTTTTTGAAGCATCAACTTTACCGAGTAGTTACAATAAACATCTTCCCAAATATCTGAGAGAATGGAGATACAAAGATTTTCCAATACATATCGAAGAAGTGATAAAAGATTATGTCGAACCGAATTTGCCTTGAGGTTGTGAAGCGGAATAAGCAGAAGATTAAGGATTCAGTAGAACAGTTTTTGGATTCTAGAGGGTTGACTGCTAATGAAATTTTCGTGTTTAAAAGCCGAGTTGTTGGAACCTGCAGACCCTACAGTGACATTGACATTTACGTGCAACTCGCCGAGAAACATGCACTCTTAGTTGAAAGAGAGGGTGGTCTTTGGGCAAATAAAATTGTGCTTCACAAGGGAGTCTACGATGTTCCTTCTCCAGTAATAGATGTTATCAAGGAGGGCGAACATAAAGGGCGAGAGATAACGTTGGATATTACTTTAGGTATTGACCCTGTTCCTCCGTTGCCGCAGAAGTACAGGGGCAAAAAATGGTTCATGAAATTAAGTGATGTACTATGATTAGGCACACTATGAATATAGTTAAAGAAATGTTTGGAGACCAAACTATTGTTGGCGCTGAAGTCGGAGTTAGTAATGGGTGGAACGCGCAAAATATCCTTCAGGTTATGTCTAACGTTGAAATGCTTTACCTTGTAGATCCTTATTTTGGCGGATTAATTTGGACAAAATATGATAAAACCTATGTCGATGAAGAAAGGAAAACAAGTGCAAAGAAGATGCTGTCGCAGTACAGCGATAGAATATGCTGGATTTACAAGGAATTTGAGAAATGCACAGTTAAAGACATTCCTAAGCCCTTGGATTTCATTTACATTGACGCTGACCACGGTTACGAGTATATAAAAAAAGATTTAGTTTTGGCTTCACAACTTGTGAAGAAAAACGGTGTTATCGGAGGTCATGATGCAGGCTGCTTAGACATTGAAAAAGCAGTTACCGAATTTTGTGCTCTCCGAAAGATTAAACGGCAAGGTGGCAATAACGGATTTCATGTAATTAATGGAAATGTTAAATCGCAAGGTTGGGATTGGTGGTTTCTAAATGGTTAACCCTTGTGACGCTAAAAACTACGCTGATGAGGTTTTGCGGTTATTGAAGTCTACAGTGGAAATTTGTTTTTTTAATCTTGTTTTGTTGCGGGGAACCTGTTTAGGATTCTATCGAGGCGGAGACTTTATAGAAAACGATAATGACATTGATATTGGTATTCTATCAGATCATCAAGAATGTTCATCAGAAGAAAAACTGTTTGTTAAAGAAAAACTGTTAGAAACTGGTTTTCGATGTCCTATTCTTGGGGATATTGCAGGTCAAGAGCACTGGTGGGCACCTAGCCAGCCTATTTTAATTTGCATTAGATGGACTTTCAACTTTCCTAAAACCCCCGGTTTTTCTCATTTACATTTTATGCAAAGCTTCGACAAGGTTGTGTACCGCAAAGAACCCTATAATGTTCCACATCCCGTCGAGGATTACCTTGCATACTGTTATAGTAGATCAGCGCATGGCAAGGATTGGAAAATTCCACGTTTAAGGTCCAAGCCAAAGTCACCATAGAAATGTGTCATCAACATTACCAATCAAGCTTCTCCCTTAACTCTTCTCCGCTGTAGCCCACACCTAAACTTCTTGGTGCAAACTCGGCTTTGACTCCAAGCTTTTCCATGTTTTTTATGGTAGCTTTGTTTCCGGTTACAACAACATCGAATTCTGGCAAGTCAGTGAATGTTTGTCTAACTGGGAACCCCTCTTCAGTTAATATTACTTCGATTTTGGGGAGATGTTGAAAGAGTCTTTCAAGAATTTCTTTTACTTGATTGCGTGGAAGAACATGAAGTTTTTTCCCTTCATACGTATAGTTGGTGACAGCAACTATTATTTTGCTGTATTTAGAGTAAATATCCATCAACGTCAAAACATGACCGAGATGTACTGGCTGGAATCTCCCAGGAAAGATTGCGATTGGCATTAGCTATCACACTAACTAATGGATAACTGGTATAAAAAAAGGGATTATCTGTATTTGAATCTTGCACCCATAACTAAAGCGTTGGTAACATTAGGGTCAGTGGTGTATTCTACTTTGATTGCTAGGTAATGTTCGGCTTCCAACGGTGCGACATTGCTAGTTGGAATCATTCGCTTAATGTTAAGTTCGTGGATGTCATCTAAGGTTGTCGGCATCCTGAAGTTGGTTGCTAGGCTTTGGTTTGTGCCGAAGGCTTTTCCATCTTTGGAGTAAGTGACTTCAATGTGGAATCCCATATTTGCACTAGTCGCTCGGGCTATAAACGCAATTACCAAGTCTATTAGTTCCATGAAATCATGTGGAACCTTTATCAGAATGTAAGTTGAGTCGTCTGCGGTGTCAATAAGATAACCTGGGTATATGTCGCCGACTACGCTTGGATCTAAGTTAGATTGATCAGCTATCGCTGCTGTAGGATGCACAAAAATCTCTTTGGTTGCTGGTCTCTCCGCGTGTTGCCCAGATTTGGTTCCCGCACTCATTTGTTAATCCTCACATGGAAGGTTACTGTGGGATTTTTTCAACGCCCCACCAGCTAATTTGGTATCTGCTTCCCGTCGCGTCTACTGGTCCCATTATTCGGAATTCTATGCTTCCTTCAAACACATGCACTGGATCCACTAGGCTTCCGCGTAATACTTCGGCTCCTGCAGCTTCAAGCATTGGGTAATCTCTTATTCCAGATGGAACACTTCCCACTACTGGAAAAGCTTCTGTCGTTCCTGTTGTTCCTGCTGCCGCCGGGTTCGTTTGTATAATGTAGAATTTCGCGCCGTTTTCGCTTTGGGTCCACACCCGCAGAAACAGCATTTTCAATTGTTGACCTGCTGGAACGATATGGTTTAGAACTGCTTGTACTGCTGCCCCATCTATGCCCACATCGAAGCTTCCCATCCATGTGCCGCCGACAACCGCGTATGGAAGAGCTTCCATTACGAACTGTTGAAGTCCAAGGTCTTTAATCATTTTCTGATTTTGTTCCATGTTTACTCGCCTCTAGGTGCCTCCGCTGGCATACGCACCGGCAACAACGTTATTGGCCGTACTGGAATTTGATGTTTGTACATTTTCTCCAGTGTTTCTCTGAATGCTGGTCGCGTCGGTGTCAACACTAATCCTGAGTCATCGTGGTGTGCTGTGCCAATTCGTTCTGACACCATTTTGTTGATGAAAAAGTTGAGAATTACGCTTCTCATTCCACTTGTGACATATGTTGCTTCGGGATTATATGCTGAAAGGTTTATGCGATCCGTGTCTGGGCGCATCAAGAAATGCTCCGTTAGGAAGCTTGGTTCATGAAACGGTGACATCCAATCTTCAAAGTGGCTTACTGTCCACTGAACTGAACCTGGTTTAGGTCGTTTCGGAATACCATGCCGATGAGTATCGGTTGGTAACTCAATGTAAATGTAGACCTGACCTTTAATTCCGAAAATCAATTGCCAAAGATAGTTAAGGTGAGTGGCTTTGTTGTAGCCTCTTGTGATTTCAAGTAGAGCTGGCACTTCAGGCCCGCTTTCCGTGCCGTTGGTGATGGTTTCATGCCAGTTATATTCCCAGTGTCCCAAGTCGCGCTTGACAATTTTTTCGAAGTAAGTAACTCCTTCTCTCATGTAGCTTATGTTCTGTCCGTCTAGAATCCAGCCTGCACTCCAATCTTTAAAATCTGTGTTTCCCATTTCCGTTTTTTCCTCCTAAATTGTTGTTATATGAGGTTGTTACGAAAACAATTGTTTGCTAGGGCTATTTAACTGTAATGCTTCGCAGCTAAAATATCATGTTAAAAAACTACAAAAAAAGAGATGGGTATTAGGTTAACTGTTTTACTCCCTTACTCTCCGAGAGCGATGAAATCCAACCAGATTGAGCCGTCGCTTGGCAAGTTTCCTCTTGCTTCCCAGCCGTCGGTTGCTTCGTAAATGTCTATGCTTGCCCAATTGTCGAATTCGCTTTTATGGTAAATCCATTTGACGGGTTGGTAGTTCTGATCTGTGTCTTGGCGCTTGTATTCTGATGTGAGGCATAATACTTGTAGGCAGTTGAGTTTGAGTTCGCGTGCGTAAACGATTTCTCCTGATGCTATTTTTAGTTCTCCGTAGACTCTGACTCCGATGCCGTTGCCGAAGACGTTGCGTTCAATGAAGTGGATGTGAACTTCCGGGGTGCCAGTGGCTTGCTCCCACCAGTTGTCTCCTGATGGTCTTGGTCTAATTATTACTTGAACCATATTCAATCACCTATGTTAATGGCGCTCCTGTATTGGATACTTGCATCTTGTTCGGTACTCTGTTCACTTGGGCGCCGATTAGCTTAAGAACTTGTGGTCCTTGTGTCGTGACGTAAGCGTAAAGGTCGAAGCCTGTTTCTTCATCTAGCAGAAATGGTGTTTCCCAAACGATTGCTGGTTTGTTGTAGACGAATGCTTCTTCAACGTTCATTCTGGGTAGTTTCTTGTCGCTGATTTGCATTCTGACTTCGCTGATTCGAGTTGCTTTGCTTAGGAATGCTAAGCCGCATATTCCGATTTTGTAGTCTTCGTAGATGTTTCCAGCGTTAGCACCAGACATTACTGTTTGGTGTCCAGTAGCAGTGAGCCATTGTTCCCAATCTGTTAGGGTGGTGTTGCCGATGTCGCGGAATAGGCTTGGTATGATGGTGCTTATGCCGAACTGTCCTGATTTAGGGTACATTCCGCCGTATGTTTTGCCTGCCCAGTCTAGGGTTGCTTTTGCTACTAGCTGAGTTCTTAGGTTTTGCATTACTGAGCCGAATTCAGGGAAGCTTTCCTTCACTTTTTCGTATTCACAAATTACGTATTCCATCTTTCATTTCTCCTTAAGGTATTGCCTGCCCACAGGATCCTAGCACTTTGTCGATTTTGTCATAGTAGAGGGCGCCTAGCATTACGATTGAGCAGTGAAGTCCAACGTAGTCGTCGTGATGGGTTGGTATTGGCCCTTTGATGTAACCGTACATGTGGAAGGCTTCTTCTTCATCTAGTATTAGCCCTTCTTCAAAGACTACTGCAGGTTTGTTGTATAGGTACATTTCCTCCAGGTTGATTCTGCCATATTTTCTGTCGCTGAGTTGCCATCTGATTTCGGTGAGATGCTGTTCCTTGTTCGGAAAAGCAAGCCCGAACCACGCTATCTTCAGGTTTTCCGGAATAGTTTCGCCTGCTCTGACGCCTTGAATTATCATCTGATGTCCTGCTACAGTGAAAAGTTGACGCCATGTACCGTTTATCATCGGGTTGCTGCTGTGGTCGTCGAAACATGCGGGTAGAATGGTTGTTCTGCCTAACGGATCATCCTGAGACATCATTTTAGCAAAAACCTGGTGAGTAGACAGCTTAGGGAACCAATCGGTAGTGATTTTCTGAAGCATTTTTGCTTCAAGAGTTTGAAGCGATTGCTGGAATCTCGGGTAAGACTTCTGTATTGAATCGAGTTCGCAGAAGATATATCCTCCTTGTCCCATTGTTTTTTTCTCCTGTTTTTTTTTGTGATACAGATGATGGAGTGATAAGCTTAAAAATGGATTCGTATATAACGTACTGCTGATACGAAATGTTAGATGTGGAGAGCAAATAAATGTCGCGGTACACGATTACACCTAAAATTCTTAATGTAAGTAAAATATTTCAACATGGGAAAACGCAGGTTCCGCGTGACGTTAGAAAATTTTTAGGTGTGGAAGACGGCGACAAAATCATCTGGTATAATGACAACGGCAAAATTACAGTGGTAAAACCGGAGTAGATAACATGGGTGAAAAGAAAAAAAAGAGTGCCATCGAACGCATACTGGATAACCCAGCAACTACCAAGCTTATTTTCAAGCTAATAATGAAAAGCCTCAAGTATCTTGCAATACTGATTTGTTTTGTTGCTGGCGTTTACGCAGTGGTTAATGGTCTTTTCTTATTTTTTAACCTTGGATGGGCTGGATGGATACTGCTCGGTTGTGCCCTATTGTTCATCGCATGTTGCTTCGCTGTTGCGGTGTTAAGGAAAAATGACGGGAAATCCAACGAGTGATCTTCAAGAAGCAATAGATTTGATTGGTAAAGCGGTAACTATCGTTAAAAAGGTGCAAGTGGAAGTTGCTCGGGAGCAGGAAAGGGCAAAACACCGAAAGGAAAAAGCGGAAGCTTAAGCTTTAGTAGCTAAGAAAGCACCTACGAGCAAGCTCACATCTTTTACTGTTTCTGGTATTTTGATCGGAGCTACGCTTAGTAGAGGCAGAAACGTGGCCAACGCGACTTTCGCCATTGAAGCTTGAGCTGGAGCATACATGTCGATTAGCTTGTCAGCTCCTTTGCCTAACCATACGCCGCCGTAAATTATTGCTATTTCTTTCGTTTCCATTTTAACCAGTCACCGCATATCTAGTTGTTGCTGATGGGAGTACCGTTGTTGTTTGTTGTAAAGCTACTTTACTAGCTTGAACTTTAGCAACGGCTTGCGCTGCTCTCGCCGCTGGAGGCGCCATATATTGTTCCGCGATGTCCCATAGGTTAGTGCTCTCGTAAGCTCCGAGAACCGTTAGTAGTGTACTTGGGGTATCTCCGAGTTTTGCGAATTTAGCGAGTACAGGCAACCCAATTGCTAAACCTAATGTAACTGGCAAATCGGCTTCGGCTGGAAGTGCAGGCTTAAGAACCTCATCAATGAGTTTTCCACCAAAATTTGCTCCGTAAACTACAGCTATATTCTTCATGATTTTTTCACTGCTACTCCTATTACTTGGATGGCTATTTAAAACCTTTTCTTTCATAGGTTCGCTGAGAACTTTTACCTGCCTCAATATTTCATCGATACTACCACATGACTCGCATTTGCTCACATCAAATTCAGGATTGAAACTCTCAAATTTTCTCTTGAGTTTACGGATACCCCGTATTGCATCACTTCTAGTCAACTTTTTCCCCATTAGCTTCTCACGAAAACTATGAATATCGTCGCCGAGAGCCTTGAATTTCTGGCTTTTCTCTTCGCCTTCAACAATTAAAGCATGACTTGTTGCCTCTTTACATTCGCCTGCTGCATCTAAAGTATGTTTAACAACACAATTCGCATGTCCACCTTGAATAAGACCTGGTTTTAAATTGTCTAAATGAAACTCGCTTTGAATCAAATCGGTTGCTATGTTTACCTTGTTGTAATTTAGAAAGTATGGTTCCTTCTGAAGCGAATGCATAGCGAAATCCTATGCTTTCTTTGGAACTTCTAATATATATGTTGTAGTTCGCTTAATGTAACTTAAGCGAATACTAGCGTAACTATTTTGCGGATTTGTTTACGAATATATTTTGAGCCATTTTCGCTGAACACGATTTGGTTGTATAGATCGGGGCGTTTCTGCTTCATCTGATTTTTTACAAACCAATCAATCCACTTTTTCTTCTTCAAACTCTTCTCTAACTTTTCTGTGAATGGTACTGCAAGCAAAAGCAATTTTAGTTCATTCAGGTAATCTGCGTCTTCTTTTAATTCCTTCCCTAAATTAATTTTTTTGCTGATTGCTTCAGCCATATCTGCTGCTGACCAAGGTTTAAGAAGATCCAGTATTACCGGTGCAATATGTTCCTCTGCAATTTTTTCTTCTAAGCTTGGCTCCTTATCTGCCATGCCTATCTACTCTTTTTTTCTTGGTTTTCGAACACTTTTTTGCATTCTGGGCACGTAACAGAGTCAGGCATGCCTGTAGCATCAATCAAAATTTGTTTGCCCTCGTTCAGGCAACTTGGGCATAGAAACTTATTCGCCATATCTTTAGTTGTTACTGCAGGTTTAGATGTAGCTTGCTTGCTAGCTCTCGCTGATAATTTGTTAACGGCATCTTTAACAACCTCGCTTTTCAAGGCTCTCCCAACTATGTTCTCAATAAGCTTGTACTTCTCCTTTTGATCTTGTCTTTTCAAGCCTAATTCTTGCATCCGATCTTCTCTCAGCCACTCCTGCTCAATCTTCCACTTTTCAAGACCCAGCTTTTCTCTTTCGAAATCTAAGTTAGCTTTTCCGCCTTGGCCGATTGGTACAAGACCTAAGCTGGGCGCGACTTCCTTTATTCTCTCAAGGTATTGTATTGGATCAACAATTCGGCTTTCGAGGTTTGCAATTCGCTCTGCGTATATTTCCTTGTCTTTCTGCGCCATTGTATCGTACAGTGGTTTCATATACTTCATGGCTAACTCCATCGCTGACTCTTTGCTTTGTGATTGTGCTGGCTGATTCCCCTTACCTGCTTCCAAGCCCACTCTGAAAACCTCAACCATTTCCTTTATATTGCTGTCTCCAGACCCTTTTGGCTCCCTCATTTTGATTACTGTTTGAATGAGTTCGATAGTATCCTTTACGCTTGTACCTGGCTTTTCAATCAACCTCATCATTAAAGCGGTTTGACTGTTGCTTTGCGCTGCGGAAACAAGTGCTAATTTTTGTATTTCTTCTGGACCTAAAGCAGTTAAAATCTGCTTGATTTCTTCAGGTTTTCTTCCTGCGAGAATAGATGCAACCATACTTTTGGTTTGTTCAGGTTGTACTCCACTAGGTGAGCTTTGTGCTTCTCTCAATTCTTTTTTCGCTTTTGCGATGTAAGCGTCAAGCTCTAATTCTTCAATTTGTTGCAGTTTAGCGTTCTGTCTTCTCTTCTTGACTTCAGCTAAAGGAGTTTGTTCTTCTTTATGGTCGCTTATATATTCCGATACTCTTTTTTCTGGCATTTTCATTTCTTCCAATTAATTTTTTCCAATTACAACTGCAAATTCTAAGTTTTGGTACTTGGAAAAATATTCATCAACAATACTGTTCACCCATATACCTAAGTCTCCAGGATAACCAAGCACTTCCTTGCAATAAGTAAACCACTGCAAAGTTGTCAAGCTTAAGCGAAGTGTAGAACCCAAAACTGCAGGTCTCGCTACTTTGGTAGACAAGATTTTATCTGCCTTCTCTTTAGGGTTTACTGCTTGACTCCTCGGGTTCATTAATAATGCATAGATTTTCGGAAAATTTTTCGCTAAAATCGTGAGGTTTTCTTCGGTTGCTGGTCCTAAACTTCTCTCTTTATTGCCATGTCGGATGCTTATGTATTCTCCATCGTCTGCCTTCTTTTTGAATCGCGGTCTCCAACCTTGCTTTACGAGATGATCAATATCTAAGTCAAGCCATCTCTGTGGTATATTTTCTTCATTTTCGGCTACTGCTTCAGTCACTTGGGCACACTTCTTTTGGGGAACTAAAGTTGGGAACAAAAATAGATTGGGGAACTTAATACTTAAGGTTTACCCCATGTCTGCTTGGATATCCCTTTTCTTCTTCAACAATGAACCCTTACATTGTTCATCATCGAAAGCACACTTCAAAACGTCGATTCTGCACAGACGAAATTCTGTTCCCTTTTTCCCTGTGCAAACAACTCGAATTAGTTCCCCGCCAACTTTCACTTTCAACTGTTGAGGAGTTTTCGGGTATTTAGAAATAGGCTTTCGCGGCTTCACCCAAACGCCTGGTTGCATTATGGACACTTTCCAGCGCGATATTCCGCTGACAGCTTTTTGAAGGCATTTTTATCAAACGGCTTTCCTTTTCGTCTGCTGGCTATACACTCCTGCCATTTACTGCGCTTGCGTGGTTTACGTGCTTTCTTGGTTTTGCCCGAACAAATCTCGCTGATTATTTTATCTAGCTTTCTACATTTGGGTTCATCAAGCTCAAGCTCTTGGCATATCTCTGGAAGTTCCGTGGGCATCTTATCCACCACTAATCCGCTTGTATAATTCTTCCCACTCTTTATTTAAATCTCTTCCCTTCCACAAAACTGGTTCAGGCTGTTCCAATGTTGTATCACAAGCGTTCTTTAGAAACTTCTGTAGTATCGCGCATTTTTCCTTGTCTAAATCCAAAATCTTGCAGGGGTTAATCAACGCAACCAAGAATAACTGGGCTTTCTGCCTTAATTAGTTTTTAGCTTAAAAAAAAGAGAGAGGATTTAGTTTGTTTGAAGACCAAGTTTACTATGCTAATGCTTCGTGTCTGCATTGTCTGAATGCAGCGCCACTCTTGCCCTTACACTTCTCACCCATTGCTCTTCCTTTTTCGCCGATTTTCTTCTGTTGGGCAGTTGTCGGATATTTCTTGGGTGGTCTTCGCAGTTTTACATATCCACCGTATGAACCAGGAGATACAGGATCGGAACCCTGCTTGCCGAGCTTCATCCATGGACTGAAAGCTTTTCCGCCAGCCATTTTAAATCACTGAATAATAATGTGATTGGTGAAGGTTATAATCGTTTTTCACAAAAATTTTTTTTAGGTTTAATTCTCTGTTCATAATCATCTAAAGATACGGCGATTGTTTGACCGTTTTTGGTTTTGAAGACAAGAAAGTAACCGATGTTAATGTCGCCTTGCCCGTTCATCCGTAAAATTCCGTCTCCGAAAATAACTCTTTCCTCATTAACAGAGTAGTGGTTTTTCCGCTGTTTTTTCTTTGCAGTAACTAGTTGCTCTTCAACAAACCGCTTCATTCTATAGCGGATGAAACTGTCAATCTTTCCAATGTTGTATGGGGGCTTGAATAAAGCCTTGGAAATTTCAGTGGTGGTGCTGTCTGGTGTGTCGCTCAGAAAAGCTAAAATTCCAATGTCTACATCATCCAAAGTTTCGTCACCAACTATACCTAGTTAGCCCTTTAGCACATCCAGAAACTCTTTTGAGCTGCAAACTCTGGCTTCGTCACCACTCGGAGTTTTCTTAATAACAACGCAACTAGGCACTGTTTTCAATCCCAGTTCTTTCACTAGCTCTTTTCCTGCTTCGCTGGAAATATCAATCAACTTATAGTTGTCGATTGTACCGTTCTTCGTCAAGAGTTCCTTAAGCTCTTTGCATCCTTCGCAATTTGATGACATAAGAAGTGCTGTTTTTTCCATACACTGCACCATTCTACCAATGTTAGAAGGGGTTCAAAAGCTATTAATGTCTTTCCATCCTCTTTGGATATGATTTCATGACTGTTACTTCGGATAAATCTGTTTTTTGGGAAAAGGGGCGGGCTTGGGAACTTGGGAACGACAAAGTTTTTAAGACTACTACGGTTATATAAAATCAGTGTTTGTCATGAGTGAAGATCAAGAAACTGTTGAAGAGGAAGCAGTTGAGGAAGCACCAGTTGCAGAGATCCCCGAGCAAAAAAACAACTGCGAAATTATCCCGGAAAACATGAAACCCCTTCTTGATTGCTGCAAAGAATTTAAAGAGGGAAAACTATCTGAAGGAGCCTTTTTCGCTAAGGCCGTTACCGCAACCGGAGAGTTCATGCAGAGCGTTCAAAAAGAGTCTGCGGAGCAGCCTGAATCAGCCGAAGAATAGTGTGCGCTTAAACGTTATTAACTGAACGCAGTAGCTTCCAAAGCAATAACCTTAAAACACAACGGATAGTAAATATTTCTTTAGGTAATTGAAAATGACCTACAATCAATATTACGATGCTGGCGTGCCTACAGGGGTAGGAACTGGTTATTCCGTTGAAGCAACACCTGTGCCTCCGCCAGCAGGAACCATAAGAAAAATTGAGGCGGGAAAAGTTACGGCAACTCCACAACCGGTAAAACTGGACATCACAACATTTCTCATCGGCGCAATCGTTGGCGGGTTCGTTGCTATATTATTTATTTACGGAGTAGCGCCAGCAGCCTTCCAGTATGGAGCAGCTAAAATAAGGGAGAAAACACCGAGGTAAATGAAATGTCTGCAATCACATTTGCGGAAGCCCAGCAACTAACATTAGCTAGACTTAAACAATGGCTGCAAGAGTTACCAGCCAGCGAACGGAACAGACCTAGACTAATACGATATAACCCAGAAACGCAGAAACAACAAGCTTACAGTGTTCAAGACATGATTGTTCAAGTAACCCGCGCTACACCAGTAGGCATAGAATACGTGAACGATCAAGCGAAACGAATGAACTATGTGATTCAGTAATGCCAACAGTCCTCTACTTCAGACCTAACGCAGACTTGGCAATGAAATATGCGAGTCACTGGCTGGGTGCTGCTATAGAGGAGGCGACAAAACGGGGTTTCGACGTTATTGACATGGTTAATGAAGCTTGCACTTTCGACAACTTGAAAGCCCAGATTGAAGCCGAGAATGTGGAAGTTGTAATTGCTGGCGGTCATGGTGGACCATCCGTTTTCACTGGGTACGAACAAAAAATCGTGTTGGAAGCCTGCCATAACGACCAGATTATGAATGGAACCATGAGCCATTTCTTGAGTTGTTTGATTGGCCAAGAACTTTTGCCCTCTATGATTTCGAAGGGCGCAATCTCGACTATCGGGTATATCGTCTCATTCACGTTCATGGTTGACACAAATTTTGCTGTGGAAGAGGATCCTTACGCGGAACCCTTCAAAGACTGTACCGTAGCGATTATAGCTAAAATGTTGGATGGCGCCACATTGAAGGAAGTGTGGGATGCTGGCATAGCCAAGTGTAATGAGTGGATTCAGAAGCTCTGGGATCGCCCAGAAACCGATTGGGCAGAGGTCATAAGCTGTCTTGAAAACAATAGGGATGGTATGATTGCTCTAGGAGATCAGGAATCCTACATTGTGCCCCCGCGTAAAATAGCGCTGTCAACTGGACCTATGATACCTATGCTTATAGGCATCGGATTTTTGACTTTAGCTGGGAGAATGCGTTAGTCTAACCATTTCACTTCGAAGCCGCAGTAGACTAAGCCTTGAGTTGCGGGTATGCTTGTGTTGGGTATTTGAGCGCGGACTGTGTTCAAGAAGAAGTTGCCCATGGATGGGCGTTCACCTGTTTTTCCGCCTCCATCTTTCGACACAAATATGGCGGTTGGAAAATTTAATCCGTTCCACACTACAGCACGCGCAGGTAGTACACCAAAAAGCATCCATATTCCTAAATCTGCATCTCTGCAAATCTTTTCTAAGTCATCAGCTATACCATACATATATCCAATGTTTACGGTAACTATGCCGTTTTGGTCGCTTGTTAACCTTAAGCGACTGCCACTTGTATGTAAACCCATGTTAAGGGAAAGGTATCCTTTGTATTTACTGTTGTCTGGAACTAAATCAACCCATAAGTCTACTGGAACATCAGGTACTCCTCTTCCAGCGCTGTCTACAACTTTGAAACGCATTGGCCACTCGGACATTTTATATGGTGTGTCGCTACGGTCTACAGGGGTTACAATAACGTTTGTGATTGTGTTCAGGAATCCCAGTTCTACAATTCCTCCGAACCTACCCCATACTGTGACACTATCCATGTTGGTTATTGCCACTGGGTAGCTTACCGGTGGCTGGCCTCCCTCCCAGAAAGTAACCACTACGTAGTGATCCATATTCATTGTAACTTGGATGCTGTCTTGCGGTCCGATTTCAGCCCCATCGAGAATCCATGTTCCAATTGTGTAGCCAGAGTTTGGTATTGCTCTTATTGTTACGACTTCTCCTGGTTGTTTGAAGATTCCTGATGGTGATGGTGCGGGATCTGTGGTTCCCCCCTCGCTTGCTTGGATTTGCAACAAGTATTTTGGGCTGGTGTCTTTGACTTTAGATAAAACAACGGCTACTGCTCCAGCGGCTAAAGCTCCTCCTGCGAGTAAAGCGACTTTTGTTGAAGTTTTCATGTAGTTCACTTTATATTGGCAGTGGAAGTGGCAGGTTCAGCCATACTGGTATTGCTACCATCTCGATTTGCAGTGCTTCTATCATTTGCTGAGCGACGATGAGTTGTATACCAGTTAGGTAAGGTAGAGAATTCTGGATGGTGGTCATTGTCTGTTGCATGTATGGCTGATCATATGTTTGGTACATGGTTCTAGAAGTGTTAACTAAGTTTGTCGCGTAGGTTGGGTGTCCGCTTGTGTACAGGGAGTCAGCGATGCTCATTATTGCCGCGTAGTTAGCAGCTTGAGCAGTGCGAACTTGCCCTGATGACTTAGTTTTCAAGTAAGCGACAACCTTACTGGCTACTACGGCTGTTATTCCGATTGTTGTTATCCCAAGGATTATACTGTTTGCTAAGTCATAGACGCCTTTCTGTGCCGCTGCTAAACCAGCGGTTGTCTGATCCAGTATTTTCTCTTCCTCATTCACGTTCTGTTGCTGAGTTGCAGTCCAGCCGTCAGGGTTTTCTTCTGTGTACGCAGTCATCTTATTCAAGAGTGCCACATACTGTTTGTACCACATTTCCTTGTAAGTGTTAACTGGTCCCATGAGGTAGCTGTATATTCCATAAACAACCACAGCTAGTCCACCTAATGCGAGACCGCCATATAGCAGAAACTTGCCCCACCACGGAGCTCCTTTGTTCTTCTGACTCAAGCAACATTCACCGTTAATAGTTCAATGGCTATCAATATTAAAGCTAACGCCCCTTCAAGGCTAAATACCCTGCTACTCCAGCGAGGGCTACGACTGCGATGCCTACTCCAATATAAAGCCATGGGATTTCCCCTGGTGCTTTAGGAAACATGTGGCAGGCATCATCATACCAGAAGTACCCGGCAGCTTCACATTCTCCTTGCGTAGGGTACATTTCATCGCCATTTCCATTATCTGGAGGCGGATTGGGATTGTAATACTTCACTATGAAAGAGTAATCTCCCTCGACATGCCATACTCTTGGGTTGTTGGGGCTTGGTTTTAACCAAGTGAAAGTGAACTCCATGTCTCGGTTCAGCATATCCGTGGTTATTTCGAAATTATGAAATTCACCAGAAGGAATTGTTGCCGGGTAATCAAAGAGATTTGTGTATCCTGTTGGGGAGTCAGGGTTTTTATAGTTAAGAACTCCTCTACGCACTACAGAATTTGGTTCGTTGTTTTGCACTCCGAAATGCATGGAAAGATTGTTCAAGCCAGCATGAACGATTGCCTCTACCAGTTCCGGGTACGTCTCATACCATATGGCACGATAGTTGTCATGAATTCGAATTGCGAGTAAATCCGCTAATGCTTGCTTATATAGCGCTTGCAACTTGTTCTACTCCAAAGAAATAACTTACTGCTTAAACTATTTAAAAGACTTTGCAGTTTGCCTTTCGCTTAACTATCATTAAACGAAACCCTGAGAAAACGAAAAATAAAGAAAATTATTGGGTTTTTTATCCTGTGACTTTACTACTACCTGTAATAGCACCTGATAAGCGATTTCCGCCTGCATCTATGGCCATACCTATGAGGAAAGCACCTATATAAACGAAAATATCAACGGCTTCGATTCCTCCAGCATAGGTTGCTACGAAGACGGCTAATGCTGCAACTATAGCTCTGACAATGCTTGGTCCGAATTTCTTGATGTCGAAGTTGCCACCGGCATCTGCCCATCCTAAACCAGCGGAAGTCAGCGCACCGCTTATTGTCGCTATCAACAAGAGGAGTAGTTCAATATCTGTAACCATTTTCAGGTTCTCCGTACTTTCTATCTTAGCTTGGTATAGTTAAAAAGCTTGCGAAAGTGACTTATATACCATTAATGAGCGAATGTACTCAAAAGCCATGCGAAGTAAGCAACAAGTCCGCCACCGGCAAGCGTACCTAGAAAGTTTCGCCAGAAATGACTCTCGCTTTTTTTGTCATTATTGATTTTGTCAAGCTTATCATCTATTGCATCCAGCTTGTCTAAAAGCCGACCAAACCGTTCATTGCAAAATTTTTCTGTGATAAAAACTCCTGGATTACTCGGGTTACTTTCACCATCAACCATGACAGATACCTGAAAAGATAAATACAGTGGGTCAGAATATAAGTTTTAAAGGTTTCGACCATGCTCGACACCAAAAAGGAAAAGTTGATTAGGCAAATAAAAAGGAAAGAGGTTCTAACAGACTCAGACATCGAGGTTTTAGCAGAAGCACAACGCGCACGTTTTTTCCCAAGGGTGGGGTAGGCAGAGCGGGCGATCAGCCTTACAAGCGCACACTGCATGGGAGGCTGTTGTGTAGATGCTGACTTTTCCTGCTTCGCAGCAGCCGAGTCCGCGCCTAAAACTCCACTCTAAACAGTCTAAAAAAACAAAGTAAAACTGTACATTTTTAACGGAAAAACCTTAAATTTCCATGGAAACATACATGAAATCCTTCTCAGTTGGGGCTGTTACGGTAATATGGTAAGAGGGCAATCTATCGCAAAGCAAGTGTACGAACTGTGGATAAAAAACCCATATTGGACAGCTCAAAAAATATGTGAAAAACTAGGACTTGACTACAAAAAGCATGGAAACTACGTTAACAAACTGCTGAGTCATTACAGGTCTTACCGTAAATTTGCCTCACCCCAAAAAGCCCATCTGCCTAAGCATCGTGTGATTGAATGGGAGAATATTCCTAGAAATGTTTTGCCGGGTAGGGGAGAGCTTAGTAGGCGCCTTAAGTTTTGGGGTTGGCGTGAAGTTGCTAACCGAAATGATATGTGGGTTTACAAGGATAAGAATGGCAGGGGTTCTGTTCACTGGTACAAAGGTGGTCTTGTAAGGCTTTATTTGAACGGAGAGATGCAGTTAGCTAGAGCAAAGGAGTTGTTTACTAGAGCCTTCCGTTGGATGACTGAGGAAGAATTAGAGAAATATTTGACTGGGCGCCTTAAGGAAACTTATAAGAAATGGACTTTTGAGATGGGAACGCCGATTCCACGTTTTGATATTAGGACTTTTGAGAGAAGTCATGGGATTCGTATTTTTGCTGACGAGTCGGATCCACAGGCTATTCATGTTGGCGAGTCAACACCTTTTTGGATTGGTGAGCAGCGTCAGGCCACTGCAGAGCTAAATGAAACTGTTAGGCAACTTGGTGTGGAGATCCAGGAGCACATGAAATTAATTAAGTTGTGGCAGCAAGAAGCCAAACAACAGAGGAAGAAACCTAAAAAACAGAAAAAACAGAAGAAGAAACCTAAAAGACATAGACGTTTGAAAAATTTTCGGCGTAGACATTAACAATGGTGAGATGCGGTTAAAACCCATTAACCGAACATGTTTTTATGGTGGAAAGGCTTGCACAGTTGGAGACCTGCTGGGATGCTCTACATCTTAAAATTCCCTGCCTCTCCACCATTGTACAGTAGGCGCCTATGGAATTTATGTTTTTCTAGTAGCGCATTCTCGGCTTCTTCTATGGGATTACTGGAACTTCTATCCATCCAGTTCCGTTGCATGCTGAGCATGGCTTCGCACCAAAATTGAAAACGTCATTATGGAAGACTGTTCCTCTGCCTCCGCAGCGAGGGCAAACTTCTTTCCGGGTTTTCGGTTGCTTCGGTCTGTACATCTTTTCCACCTGTAATTTCATGGTGTTTTCCATAGTTTTAAGCTTTACGTTCCCTTAGTTCCCAACTATGGGAAAAAACTCTGCGCTACTTAGCGAGGGCAGTTGCCTTTGCCTCTTCCTGTTCGCGGGCCTTTACCGCTTGGTCCAGTGCCGTCCTTTTGAGGACACATTTAGTAGCAACACCTCCATTTAGATAATAAACAACGCTTCACCATTCTATAGCTTATACCCAGCATTTCAGCGATTTCACATCGCTTGTATCCTTGCTCCTTCAATTGTATGACCTTCTTTATGTTTCGCCTGATTATACTCTGTGGTTTTATCGAACCTTTTCGTTGTCTATTGTGGATTGCAACATGCTCTGACTGGGTTATAACCTGTAAGTTTGATGGTGAATTATCCCGCCAATCACCGTTTTTATGGTGAACAACCATGCCCTCAGGGCAGTTAATGACTTTTCTTGCTTCTCTATGCTGATAATAATAATCGCCACCTTTCCAATTACGATGGTTAGGCCCTGCTTTGAAACTTATTTTTGTTGCATGTCTTGGCATAAAATTCCTCCTACAGAGATTTAGTGCATACGCACATAAACTTATCGTTTAGAAACTAAACATACTCTTTTTTTGCGAGCAAAACATAAGTTTGGTACTGTTTCACCATTTCCTCGAAAGCAGGAGAACCAATAGCAAGTGCACCATGCGATTGATACCAACGTGGATGCTTCGCCTCAACTGTTATTTTATGGAAACCGTTTCGTTTCAGAAATCCTGCAACAAGAGATCCTAGCGCAATAATCCGTTTCGGTTGTACCTTCTCAACTTCTCTTTCAAAATATGGAAGCCAATCAATCATTTCTCGCTGAGTAGGAAGTCTATTTAGTCCCTTCTTTGTGAGAACGCGAGACTTTACTAAATTAGTGATATAACAATGCAAAACAGGTTCAGTAGAAAACTCATCCGATTCACTTAACCCTAATCTGCTTAAGCAACGTTGAAAAATCCTCCCCGAAGCATCTTTAGTTAAAGGAACTTTTGTGATTAATGCGCCGCGTTGCCCTGCTGAGATTCCGACAAACATCAAATCAGAAGGCACTTTTCCGTAGCCATCACATTCTAACTTCATTTTGTTTTCTCCGCTGAGTTACAAGCTAACTGTTTCATTTCAAATCGCTGTCCTTGATTATTCCAGCATTCAAATATGCTTTCAAGATTACGAGAAGCCTCTCTTTGAACGCTTCCACTATAGCCTTTTCCTCTGGATCACCAGAGCTCCATAATTCCACAATGTTTTTACTCTGTTCTGGTAGAAGGAAGAATCCTGCCTGCTTTCCCTCTTCTTTAGAGCGTCCCCCCCTCTGCTCTCTTACTTGCAGAATGATATAATCTAACGGTTCTATTTTGAAGGGTTCAAAATTAAACTTATTCTGTGAAACCGTTTTGCCGCACATAATACACGCTACATAGTTAATATTTGGCGTTGTTAATCACCCAAAATAAAAAGAGTAACTCTTTATCTTAAGTTTTTTGGAGTTTTTCATTGTTGAACCGAGCAAAACCTATTGGTGATTAATCAGCCAAAAATTTATTGGAAGCTGTTTTTATGGTGTTTTTCGGTTAATTCGTATTAAGCGAAATGGCTTTCCCCATGTTAAAAAATGACGTTTTAGGCCTCTACGGTTTTTCTATGGTTCCAAAAATTTGGAAGGGTTTTTTTGGGTGATCTGGAATTTTTGGTTTTTCCATCTAGATGTGCATATTTGTTGCATGACATAAAAGTTTATAAGTAGTTATGTTCTACGTTTGTTTATCTGTTAAGCAGTTGTGCGCGAAACAGAAAAAAAGGCTGATAAACGCAGAACGTCCACGCTCGGAGAACCTTAAAAGCGGTTCTATGACCTTGAAGGGTGTAAGCTTGGTTGTGAAGCCACAAGCGGACTTTATTAGAAGTCAACGCTGCCAATGCTGTGCAATTTGTGAGATGTCGTTTCTTGAGCTAGACAAGCCTTTTTAAAAGGTGTTTGTAGACACCCTGCAAAACTTAATTTGTCGCCTAGCCAATCGCACAACAAAAGAGCGGTTAGGTCCCATACATTACTCTAATTATGACTGTTTTTCCGATACTTAGTAGGCGGCAAGAGAGGATTCAATCCAAAGCGGAGCCCAGCTTCCCGAAATGTAGGGAATTCGCCGACCTTGCGGTTAAACGGAAGGGATAGACGGAAAGGAAATTAGAGAGGCAATGAAAGGACGGCTACCTCACAAAAACATTCTAAGGGTGTGTTCAATGGCAGTATGCAAACATTGCAAAAAACCAAAATGTGATTTCAGAGGCCTAGGCGATTTATACGGTTTCTGCGAAGAATTCGAAGAATAAGTCACTAGTCCCTTTTCAGTCTCTTTTTTTAGGGTGTAAAATATGTATGGTGTTATCTATTGGGAAAATGACGACACATTGAAAATAGTTCAAAACTTGAACGGAACCGTGTGGATTGCCGAAACAGTAGAAGAGGCCGATTTAAAAGCCGAAGAAATCGAAGCAGAAAAAGGTTTTCAGTGTCGAACCGTGTCGCTTGAGGGCGTAATAAACTAAAAAAACCTTCTTTTCCTTTTTTCTATGTTTAGCATGGTTATTTTCGCATAATACGCTTTAACCGAAAAATATACGTAGTAAAAAAAGGGTGTAAAAATGCAAGTACAAGAAAAGCAATTACAAGCCGAATATGAAAAGCTACTCTATGATTATGCTGTTCCAGTAAAAGCCAAACGACAACGCTTAAGAGAACTAGAAAAAGCTCTAGTGCAATTTGCTAATCTGAAAATCGGAGACGTATTTTATACTAGCTGGGGTTACGATCAAACCCAAAACGATTTTCTGGAAATAGTTTCTATTAGCCCAACAAAGAAAACCGTTATGTGCCAAATGCTAGGCAAAAACATAAAATCTACTGACTGCGTAACCTGTGACAATGCTAGCCCTGATAAGACACGCAAAAAACCTACAGTATTTCGTTTAGTTGTGAGCTATTACAACAAACACGCAAACCTTAGAGGAAAATACCCTTTTATCCAACGATACTGGCACGCTTGCAAGCTAGCCGATAAAGAAAAAGCAAAAGGTTTCTTTGAATGTCCGAAAATCAAGACAGATGAGAAAAACTTTTTCAGATGGAGTGAAGGACGTAGAAGCGTTTACTGTAAAGATTGCGAACACGACTATCAAGAGTTAAGCGTTAGCTACAGAAAAGGCTCGTTTTCTCCCTATGAAAAACCACTCTATGAAACAGCTAGCGGTTTCGGCCATTAATCTCTTTTCTCTCTCTTTTTTTCTAAGGGTGTATATATGTTCGTTAAAGAAACATTCATTAAAACACTGATTGACAAACGTAGCTATCGAATAGACTTAGTGAATATACAGAGTTGGGGTAGCCCTCACAAGATGTATAAGCTAATGGTTAAAGTGCGGAAAAAGCTAGTTTTCATTATTCGGCGCGAAGCATGGGATTTCTACTTAAAAGACTTGATTGCGAAAGCCAAAACTCACAGGGTTAAAAAAGGCTTTTTCTATGACTACGGAAAAGGCGACCCCCTCAAGGAATTCGAAGATAACGATCTCGAAGATTTTACTTTCTTGAGCAAAAAAGGCAAAGATGGTACTTATGTTTTCTGTGGCAATCACAAAAAATACTCTGGAGCTTTCCGTTATCACATTTGGAGCAGAAAGCTAGCATCTCAGATAAGACAGAAACTAAACAATTAACCTCTTTCTTTTTTAGGGTGTCAAAACTGACATTAACAAATGAAGGCGAGACATGGAAGCAACGTGCTTTAGATGGTGAGAAATTGCTAGATGTAGCTATTCGCTTCATAGAGTCTAAAGGCTTGTATAATGAATACATGAGATTTAAGAAGCAAACAACCTAAATCTCTTCTTTTTTTAGGGTGTGCAGTGTGCAATTTGACTATTTAGCTGTTATAGGCAACAGTGGTACAGGTAAAACCACTTTTGTTAAGAGGCTGCTGAATGACCTTGAGTACGATAGGCTCTATCTTGTTGATCCGAACAGGCAATACGCTGATTTCACCGTGACTGATAAAGCAGAGTATATTAGCCCTAGCGAGCTTAAGCAAGCAATGAATACGATTGGTAAGCGTCTTTTGCTTACTCAGAAGAAAGGCGTTATGGTAATTGAAGACCTCAATTTCACGCTTGACCGTTTAAGTGAAACTATGCAAATCAGCATAAACAGAGCAAAGAAAATAATCTTTTTACTGTTGGAGAATCTAAGGAAATACGATGTAAAAGTCATTGTTGTCATGCATGACGTTGACCGCGACATCGTAGCGAAATGCGACACCAAAATATTCTTTCAAACTCCGCTAACAAACTATAAAGTGCGACAATATTCTAACATGTACTCTATGGATATGAACCGAGTTCTTACGCTTCCGAAGTTTAACTATTTGCTTAAAAACGGCGGAGACGCAGAAACAGGCCATGTTGAACCGTTGGAAAGCCATGAGCAAATCGAAAAAGATAAAGGCTTCATGGTTAAGGAAATGCTGTCTAAGTGTCGGAGCCTAGCCGAAAAAGTGTTAGTTCTACGCTATCACTTGCAACTTAAGAACCCGGAAATCTCGGAAATGCTTAACATTCAAACCGAAACTGTCGAAGTCGTTGTCTCTAGACTACGCAAAAGAGGAATTCCAATCCCAGACGCGAGGAAAAGCTTTAGACTTGAAAACCTAGCCTTTTAACTCTCTCTTTTTTTCTATCAAGGGTGAAAAAGCCCATATAAGTTACCTTTAAAGAAATAGTAAAGCCATGATTCAAGAACCTGTCAAGAAGGGAACTAGGGTAACATTCAAGATACCATCTCTCGGAAACATTGAAAAGGGTGAATCAATTGAGTAAAAACAAATGCATTGCACATACAATAATTGACATGGTAGAAGATGCGATAAGAAAGGCACATCCAGAGATAGAACCATTTGTTCCTAAAGAAGACGGGGATGGAAACGAGTGTAACACTTTGCTTACTGGAGAGTATTATTACAACTTAGAGAATGAAGTTGTGAAAGTTCTAGAAGACAATGAAGAAGACACAGATTAACCAATTCCTTCTTTTTTCTGTTTAGTATGGTGTTTTTCGCTTAAGTAGCATTAACAGTCAAAAAGGGTGAAAATTTTGAAAACTCAAATGAAGGATTGGATAACAGTAGAGATAGATTTATCGGAGTACCCACAAGAAGTCGTAGATTACGTTGGCGATCAGATGGAAGACAGAGTAACAGATTCCCAAGCGATAATGGACATGGTTGCAGAGGCAGAGAACGAAATAGACTACAAAAGCAAGAAGATCAAATTTGCAAGCCCAATAATCAACCTCATAATGAAAATTATTGAGGAAAAGCAAGCCGATATGGAATATGAGCAAAAACACTCCTAACTCTTCTTTTTTTGTTCGGTTAATTCGAGTTAACCGTATATGTACGTAGTAAGCTGAAAGGGTGTTAACCTATGGAGATATACGTAGTAGTAACCGTTTTTCAAGGCGTGTTTGACGATGCTAAAGCATTCAAGACCGAGAAAGAGCAGGATGAGTATGTGAAAAAACTCAAAAAAGAGTTCAATGGAAGCATAGAAAGCGAAAAATTAGACATCAGAGAATTAGTCCTTGAAATCTAACTCTCTTTTTTCTTTTAAGGGTGAATTAAAATTTGAAGAAAACAGTGAAACCGAATGGCTGTGCAGTGGCAGAGATGACTTTCGGGAACGCTTGTTATTTCAAGAAGTTTCTTGAAGCCATGAATCGAATCATAGATGAGCCTATGTTCCGCATCTCAGAGGATTCTATACAAGTGAAGCAGATGGACCCAAATAGAGTAGCTATGATAGACTACAGCATAAGCAAGGCGCATTTTGAAGCGTGGAATGTGCATACTTCTGGTGTCTTTTGCTTTAATCTAGATGAAGCGTTAAAGGTGATTCCGTTCAAAAGACTGAGCAAAAACACTAGAATATCAATTTTCTTTGATGGTAAAGATGGAAAAGTAACTTTCACTTTGGAAGATCACCGAGTTAGACAGAGAACATTGGTAATGCTGGAACCAGACACAGAATTTCCACCGCATCCTAAAATAAATTATGATGCCACAGTCAAAATGGTAACGAAGCAACTGAAAGAGGATTTAGAGGATATAAAAAAAGTTTCGGATCATGTAACTTTCAGAGTTGACTCTACAGGTTTGACTGCTGAAGCCATTGGTGAAACAGCAAAAGCCAAAAACACATATGCAAAAGGCTCAGATACGCTATTAGCTCTCGAAGTGAAGGAAGATTGCAGAGCAGTTTTCAGCTTAGGCTACCTGCCTGAACTGTTGTTCGACCCAAAACTCTGTGACGTAGTTGGTGTGCATCTTAGTACGGATATGCCCATAAAAACCACGATGTTCAGCAAAGTCGGAGAGCTCTACGGCTGGCTAGCTCCAAGAATAGAAACCGAATAACCTTCCTTTCTTTTTTAGGGTGAAACTCTTTGGTTGATGAAGATAAAATAGACCAAATGATTATGTTTAGCACAGGCTCCTTTTCTCGCAGAGTAAGTAGCACATGGATAAACCCCGCGAAAAGTCGGATGCGTGAAGACCTAAAGCGAGTGTTCTTTAAAGATGAATCACCTGAAGGTTTGTATCCTGCTTGTGTTGTTACTGAAAACCTTCTAGGGCAAATAGTGATTGTGACTCCGATTCAAG
Source organism: uncultured Candidatus Bathyarchaeia archaeon (assembly GCA_964510635.1). Taxonomy (GTDB): domain Archaea; phylum Thermoproteota; class Bathyarchaeia; order Bathyarchaeales; family Bathyarchaeaceae; genus Bathyarchaeum. The sequence continues at coordinate 18,260 of CAZEBS010000014.1, read as the reverse complement.
AATTCAAAAAACTCTTAGACACTTGGAAGAAAGCAAACCCTCAGAAAGTTGAGGCTATAAAGAAAATTGTAGAGAAAGAGAAAAGGAAATAATCCCTTTTTTATGTGCGGTTAACGACATTTAACCGAATCAAGGGTGAATTGATGAAGTACGGTTTCATCTATTGGATAAAAGGTAATCTCTATGGCACTCTAGTTGTTCGTGATTCCGCAGCGGGAGCCAATTCAGAACGCTTGAGAATCGGGCGTATAGTAAAAATGACAGGTGATCCTCCAACTCCGAGTCCAGATGGCAAATACAAGTATGAGGTAAGTGCTGTAGTAGAGATTCCTTAATTCCTTCTTTTTCTGTTAATGGTGTTTATGCGAAGGGTGAGCAAATGGTAACGAAAATTGAACTTGAGAAATTCTTTGAAACTAAATATCCTTGGGTTGAAAACCACATTAGAGAAACTAAAGGTGATTGCGCTTTCGACAGATTCTTAGATGCCTTTATGGATTATCTTGAACTTGAAAAAGATGACTTTGGAAACATTATTTATCCTGAATGCAAAAGTTGCGACTTGTTCAAAGAGGGTCTTTGCACAGAATATTGCCCTGCTATTATCGAAAAATATCGATAGCCCTTTCCTTTTTTTATTAGATTTTCTTATAATCTAAGGGTGATAATAAACTATGTTGCATGAAGAATGGCTTTGCAAAGAATGTCTTTGTCGTGAACAACGAGGAAAAGACCCTATTTTAAACTATTACTGTCCTCATAACCCAACAAAAGATTATCCAGCAGTAACAGAATGTTGTAAACGGATAACACTTGAAGAAGTTCAAAACTTGCTATGGAAAATTCCCTTTAGCATCCTTGAACAGCACTTACAAAAACGAAAAGAAGAAAACGAATCTTATCTAAAAACCAAAGGTGGCTAAAATTGAATATTACTTGTCCATACTGCAAAAAAAACTACGATTTTGATACGTGGCTTGACTTTATGAATCACTTTATGCCTGAATTGGGCTATAAGTGGTCTGATGGTAGGAAAGCTTGGGTTCCTGTTCTTTGTTGTCCGAAGTGTCAAAGCGAAAACGTTCATAGAACCTATGAGGTTGATAAGGCTATTATTCCCGATGGGATGGTTGCTCTCAAATGTGGTGATTGTTATCACATTTGGTGGGCTACTATTCCCTAATTTTTTCTAAGGGTGATGTCTTGAAACAAGCAGTAATACATCGAATGTTCCTTTATGGGTTTCTTATACTTGTCAGCATCATGTTTGTGACTACAGATATTATGACTATACCTGAATATGTGATGTTTTTTGCTGTCAGTTTTGGCTTAGCCACTATTTCATTGACTATCGAAGAAACCAAAGACTAACCTCCCTATTTTTTTATTAACCGTCTATGTACGTAGTAAAAGGGTGATACCAATATTGAAAAGTTCAAAATTAGAATATAAAGAGCAAAACCTTTCGGAAGGTGATGTAGTCGAGTTCCCAAGAAATGCTGTTGGCGGGCGATTTGGTGTGGTTACAGGTGGATTCGGTATGTACACTTTTACATCTGGCTCCAAGATTTTCGGTGTGTTCGGTGCTACTGCCCAAAACGCGGTGGAAAACTACGTACAATACCTGCAGTTAGATATAGAGACAAAAGCGAAATTTGATCCATCCGGTTTCACACGAAGACAACCATGCAAAGTTGTTGGCCACATTAACACCAAAACAGGCAAAATCGAAAAAACACTTCAAACATAACCTTTCCTTTTTTTCGGTTAAAGTAAGTTAAACGTCAAAGGGTGTAGAGTGAGCGTCTGCTGCATGAAGGGTCAGACATGGGGTTTGGTGCGTACTCTCTTCGGAGGGACTCATGGCAAGGCTCATAACGAGGCGTCCATGCAACGCCTACACTCTACACCTACCGTTCTGCTAATTTAGGTTAAGCGAACGCAAGGGTGAAAAAATGTCAGAAAGACGATATCTACCAACCGATAAGGTAGAGCCTAACAAATTCAACCCCAATGTTATGAGTGCAGAGGAATTCGAAGCTTTAAAAGCCGACATGCAACAGCATGGTCCCACGGATCCCTTGGGAGTGGACCCGATAATTGTGTCTCCGAAGAACGTGTTTTACGCTCACTTGGAACACGGTTTCCCTGGTGGCCTCTTTGTTATTGTTGATGGCTTTCACCGTTGGAAATCCGCTTGCGAAATCGGGTGGGACGTAATTCCCTACGAAATACGCGAAGTAACTGAGGACGAAGCTAAAGCATTGAATTACCGCCGGAACAAAGAACGCGGTAGACTTGACCCGTTGAAGGAAGCAGAGCTGTTCAAATCCGAATCCATGAAGCAAGAAGCAGTTGCCAAAAAATACAATGTTAGCAGATCCTACGTGGCTGCCAGACTGCAACTGTTGAAGCTCGATGAGGAAGTTCAGAAAGCCTACCGTAAACCAGCAGAAGTCTTTAAGACACAGAAGCTTAAGGAATTCGAGGAACGTAAAACCAAATTCGAGTCAGCGTCAGAGGATGATAAGCGCTTCTGGGATGAACCAGAGGAGCCAACCGAGGAAGAACTTGTTCCACGCGGAACACTTTCAACTTCGCATTTAGAAGCCATAGCCGCTCTTCCAGAAGAAAACCAAACTGAAGTCGCAGTCGATGTTTTGGAGAGAGGCATATCAGCGCGTGAAACTGAACGAGTTGTTTCCAGAACAAACGCAGAGATAGCTAAAGCAAAACGGTTCAAGGAAGCTCTTGCCAAGGCGAAGCGGAGGAAATGTCCAAGCTGCGGCTCGGATCCAGAAGACTTCTCTTACCACGATGAAGCGGAATTCAAATGTGGTAAATGTTACGAGCGCTGGGACTATATGAAGTCGAAGAAAGAGGCTGCCGCTGAAAAACAAAAGGAAAAAAGCGAACACGATAAGAAGGCCAGTGAAGAGTTAACTAAAAAGTTTAAAGAAGCAAGGGAGAACCCTCGCTACATACGGACACCTGAGACTCCAGAAGAACTTCATGAGAAAACGGCGCCTTATATTCTTAGAAAAGTGAAGCAGTTCACAGAGGTTTCTAGGGTTAGAATCGAGGGCAAGCGCGGAGACGAGACAGTGATAATCGACTACACCGCTCCTGGTTCGTACACTCGAATGAAGCTTGATATAACCATTGGAAAAACAAAATTCGAGTTCGATGTTGAAGCGAAAGACTACAAGACGAAGCCTGACAAGGCCCGAGTTAACTTGGGTTGGCGCCAGACGCCGAGCGAGGAAACCCGGAAGGAGCTGAGGCGGTTCTTCAGCGATGTAGTTAATACAGACGAGGATCCTGTTGGGGTAGAAATTTAAATTTCCTTTCTTTTTTTTGTTTAAGGGTGGGGACCAAACCAACCTCTGACATTGCACTTTGCTTCGGAGGCTGCTTAAAACTCAAAGACCCTGTAGTGCATTGGTACTTCTGCGAGTGACCCTTCGGGGGCGTAAGTCGGGTATGTAGTCCTCACCTAAAAAGGGTGTAACCATGGCTAGCGAAAAAATTAGAGGTTGCGGATATCGAAAGGTCGGCGGTCTATACCTTGTCGGCTCTGGGATAGAGCGAGGTTGCGACATGTTGCCAATTCGACTTCAGCCTTGCCCAACATGCGGTTTCGAGATTCCTGTCAACAGGGGTTTCTTGTGGATAAACAAGAGATGGCTGGAATGTTACGCTAAAGCTCATCGAGCTACGGTTCATTGTAAGTGCCCCAAAACATGTTCCCTTTGTTTCCCAGAAGGCAACGACTTGAAAAAGTACGGGTTAATGTGGGTTGGTAGCCACGCCTATAGTCCCGCAAGCTTCATAAGTGAAGCCTCAAGACAGGGCATTAGCAAACGCATCGCCAAGATCCCGAAGGGCTTGCAGCTCGGCAAAACATGGGTTCTACTAGCGCATAAGAAGGTTCCGTTCTTTCCCAAAACTTTCGGCGGTATGACTGCTGAACCAGTGTATGATTCAGCTGTGTTCTCCGCTTTCGTTCCACGCCGAGTGGAAAAATTGATTTGGAAGAGCGAAGCTACTCCGGAGCGCTTGAAAAAACTAAAGGAGCAAGGCATTACACCAATCATAATCAAAGACGGAGACAAGGATCACGCGCCGAAACCTAAAAAACGCTAACTCCCCATCTTTTTCTGTTAAAGCTCATTAAGCGTATGTACGTAGTAAAAAGGGTGATGTCAAACGAAAACCAACCATTATGTTCTATTTTTGTTCTTCTTTGCTTATGCAACAGCAGCAGTTACTATGACTCTCTCTGTGGTAAGTCCTGAAGTCTACCCTCTTCTACTTACGAATGGCATAAATGCTGTAGCTTACACTTTAGCGGATATTGCTCTTTGGTTGACCGCTGCCGTGTTTTGGTGGCTTAAAGATAAAATAAAAGAAGACTAACCCCTCTTTTTTCTAAGGGTGAATAAACTGAATAGAAACAGCAAGATCGCGCTTGCTACTGTCTCCGATGTGCTTCTTGTCGCTGTGATAGTCTTGCTTCTAGAGCTCGACAGGATTGTTAACAATATACTCTATCAGTATGGGTTGGCTTTCAGCTACGATTGGGCTTTTCCCTACTGGCTTCTGCTGCGACTCAGCTTTTGTCTGCTGGTAGTTCTCTGCTTCTTAATTCCGATAGTCGTGATGGTGCAGTTAGACGAGCAACCCGCTTAACCAATTCCCTATTTTTTCTAAGGGTGAAGTTTTGGCTACGATAGTTGAGGAGCGTTACTGTCCCTCATGTGGGTGGAAGCCCGATGAGAATTACTACAAGAAAATGCACATTATGGCTCCGGAGAAGTGTTCGAGATGCAATCATTTACTGAGGCGCCGTATCAAAGTGGAGAAAGCGCCGTAACCCCATTTTTTTCTATTCGTATAAACAAGATTAACCGAATTTTAAGGGTGAATTAACCAAAATGATAGCTTGGTGTACTGAGTGCAAAACTAATGTAGAAGTCTTTTGGGAACATGAACAAGACGAAGACGGAACAGATGTTGAAACCCCATTATGTGTTGACTGCCAAACCGCCATAAAGCGGTGTGGTTTAAGTCTATGCCGGTTCTGGATTCCAGATAACCCAAATACGCCTTTAGGTAGAACTATGGGAACTTGCTCACGAAGAAAGAAGCGAATGCACGCAACAGATTTGATTTGTGGCTATTATCGAACTTCTGCAAAAACTCCCTAACCTTTTTTTATTCGCTTAAGTGTTTTTAACCGAAAGGGTGAAAAGACAATGGTGAACAGTAGGAGTAGAGTTAGCGATGAGTTGTTTCGGTCACTTACTTGAAGCATACATGCGGAAAAATGGAAAGAGCTCCCAGGCAGCCAGAAAAAACAAAAAAGAGCGAAAAAGTAATATGTCTTAACCCTTCATATATTCTCTTGGGCTTTGTACCTGCAACTGAAGGATTTGCCAATCCGCAAAATTATGCTTGACGAGAACGGAGAAGGCGATTGTCCCGTTTGCGATTTTCCAATAGGAACATTCGATGAGATACATGTTGACAAAGACGATGAAGATTACATGGTTTGCTCGAACTGTGGCGCCATCTGCAAATCTACACGGTAAACAACATCTTTTCCTTTCTTTTTTTTAAGGGTGATGCCGAATCGAAACTATTATAACTTCAAGCAGAGAAGAAGTTCTTGTGAATCTCTTTGGCTGATATCCGAGGAATGGTTAGAGACGCTAACGGAAACCCTGTAGGATCTGCAACTGTTTATTTAGCCGATGCAATTACGGGTTTGGTCGTAGCAGAGGTCCTTTCTTCAGAATCGCTTGTAGGTTTATTTGAAATTCATGCAGTTCCTTTGGGAACTTACACTGTACACGCTGAGAAGGGTTCTTTGCGAAGTAACACGGATATGCTTTTCGTAACTGAAGACATCATGTATAACAGTGAAGACTTGGTGTTGACAGAAGGCCTAAACTGGCTACTGATAGGTGCTCTAGTCATAGGTGGAGTTGCAGCGACAGCTACCGTGTTATACTTTATAACCCGCAAAAAATAATTCCTTGTTTAGCATGGTATTTTTCTGTTAAATTACGTTAACCGAACCGAAGGGTGAACAAAAGGGAGTATAATCCGTGAGAGAGAAAACGATTTGGACAGGGAAGGGGCGCCTACAGGCTCAAAAACTGCCGCAAGCCCTGAGAGTCCGCCGAGTCGGCAAGGCTGATCTGCCAGTCGTCTCAAAACTCAAAGCGAATAATAGAGGCGTAAAATCCAAATGAAGGAAAATGTAGCCGCTTGCTGGCTTGATTGGCGGAAGAAGTGTTTGCATCCAGAAAAAGCAGTAGAGTGTATAGACGGAAAATTTTTAGGTTGTGGGCGCTTGAAGTGGCACAAACGAAAAAACCGAATAATACCTGCATTTTATCCCACCTTTTTTTATGACTGTTAATTACGATTAACCGAATTTTCAAGGGTGAAAAAAACGAATTGTCCTTTTTTTCTTAAGGGTGAATTAATTGGGAACTACAGATGAGCACTGGTGTAGTGTCTGCAAGCGTGACTTAGACAAAAAGAAGGACAAGTACGTTGAGTTTGAGCTCGTAAATGAGCCTTCTGTCGTGTCTGAGAAGAAACCGAAGAAGCCGAAGGGAATAATCTGCCAGAAATGCATTGATGAGAACCCTAAGCTTAAGAAGGCCATAGAGCTGATGGTGAAGGCTGGGAACCCTAATTTTGTTGTTGCTATTCAATGTCTGTCAAAAGGGCAATGTGAAAATTTTAAGAAGTCGAAAGCTGGGGTTAACTGCGCTCACATAGCGGTTTTAGGAGATGAAATCTACTGCAAACGAAGCCATCCAGGTGTTGTAAAGCTTCCGCAGGAGAAAGCAGAGGTTGAACGGTATATCAGAGTGCTCCTCACGAAATATTTGAGGACCTTGATTAGAGATCCAGCTTTAAAGAAAGTCATTGATGTTGAGAAGTTCGACGAGCAGCTTAAAACTATATTCCATTCAGCCTCATCAATAGTACAAAAGCAACACGAAGAATTACCAAAACAACCTTAACCCCCCTCTTTTTCTTTCGTTTAAGTGAGATTAACCGAAGGGTGAAACCTATACCGTATCAACGATTTAGTCTCAAACACATAATCTTGATTAAGTATAATCTGTGGCGATGCAAGAGAAAACTCGCGGTTGCAGATCGGATGCTGGAAGAACTTCCGAAGCTAGCCAAGGATGCAAGGGACCTGTTGGACAAAGTATACAAGTTGCAAAAGGAGATTGAACTCTAATTTCCCTTCTTTTTCTTTTTAGCATGGTAAAATACGGTTAATGAGACTTAACCGAATAAAAGGGTGAAAATTAGATTAGTTGGAAAGGAATGGATTGGTGGCAGGGAGGCAAGGTGCAGTTTAAAAGTTCCGACCTAACATAAGCCATGAAAGGTCTGGGCGTTCTGCATCAGTGGGTGATGCCACGGCTCAAGTTCATGGCGAGTGCGACTTCCCCCAATCTATTCCCCAAAAACCATGATAATATACGCTTAATATGGTTTAAGCGAATAAGGGTGAAAAACATGTCGGATGAAGCGAAGCGATTCATTGCCACAATTCAATTTGACTCCATTATCACTTTCGAGGAATTTCAGAAAATTATTTTTGACTTACTTAAGCAAGATTTTGAACTGGAAATCCTTCCACATACAATACCTAACACGACAACAATTCCATACTATTCAGCTTGGCAACTTATTGTCACCAAAAAACCCTAATTTTCCTCCTTTTTCTGTTAATGGAAATTAACCGCAAGGGTGAAATAAAATTGCCAATCCCAGCGCGGATTATTGTGCTTTCCGCATTTGAAGATGAAGAAAAAATACACATAGTGGCCGAAAATACTGTTACGAAGAAAACTTTCCACGGTGAAATTCCAAAAGAAGATCTTCCCAAAACCATAGAGAAACTACTGAAACTTTAACCAACTTTCTTTTTTTCTAAGGGTGATGAAATGTTAATAATAAAAAAGCAAGAAATCGTTCTATCATTGCGCCTTTTTGTATCGGACCCTGTTTCTCCCAAAACAGAATGGGAACTATGGAAAATTATCGTCAAAGATGACACTGGTGTAAAAACTGAAATATATGCTTGCTATCGCAACAACGTAGCAAAATGGATAGAGCAATCTAGAGGTCATGCGTTAACTAAGTTCATGCATATTATTCCCAACGAAATCGCAAATCCCTAACTCCTCTTTTTTCTAAGGGTGAAAAAATGCCAAAGAAAAAAGCCTTGTCCAAGTTCGAAGTACCAAGAAAGAAAAAAGAATACCGTTGCCGAAACCGAGAATGTAAGGCAGAATTTAATATGCAGCGAACGCCGCAACGAGCCGCAATAGTGCAATGTCCTGAGTGTGGATCTACTGCTGTCGAAATTATTTGACAGACCCCCCCAAAAAAATATAGCATTTCCGTTTTTGCGTTCTACACTTAAATTCCTAACATTACATCTCTCAGCCACAGAAAATAAGGAATGAAAAAATTATACAGGTTTTTGTCAACAAAAATACGAACAACCGCTCCCCTACCCTACCGAATAAAAAAACACTAATCGTCTCCATTAAATTTTTTTCTTAGCAACCCCCCCAATTTTTTAACATGAAAACACCATTAACTAAGGGTGAGACTATGCACCGATATTTGAGTGCTTTAAAACATTTTCTTCTGGAATCTCCTTATGCTTGGTTGCGTAGACAATTCTATTGTAGACGAGGAAAACACGTTTGGTATATCAGCATGAAAGTTAATGATGTGCCAGTAAAAAAGAACTGCAGGTATTGTCCCGCTGATTTTGCTGTTCCCCCTTCGATGATTGAAGATTGGCCTGACAATCAGAATCAGCCAACACCAACTACACCTATTTTAGTCAACAGACCAGGAAGCAAAGCAACAAGACAGAATCTAAGTAAGTTCATGAAGCATCATGGCAAGCAGCTTCCCTCATATCGCAAAAGCATTAAAGCAAAAAAGAAACCTATCTTGAAGCGATGTTCCAGGTTTACGTTGAAATGCAGAAAGTGCTAAAGCCTAATGGTCTGTGCATAATTGTTATAAAACCCTTCATAAGGAACAAGAAAGTTGTGGATCTACCTTTTCAGACATGGCAGCTTCTAGAGAAGGCTGGCTTCAAACTCGAAAAACTGTTTAAGCTTCGGCTGAAAAACAAAAGCTTCTGGATAACTCTTTACCGGAAGAAATATCCGAAGGTGCCAAGGATAAACCATGAATATGTTTTAGTATGCCGAAAACTCCCTAATTTTTCTGTTAATAATGATTAACCGTCAAGGGTGAAAAAACCTATGGAGCCAGCAAAAGAGAAATTTTTGACTCTTCGAAGATTAATAAAGCTTAACAGAAAAGGAACATACAGCGATTCTGAGCTCTTACATTTTTTGGCTGGTTGGTGTGACTATGTTCCAAAAGGGGGTGAAGTGAAGCTTTTGCAGTCCTTCGAAGACTAATTCCTTTTTTTGTCAAGGGTGATGTTTTGCCTGATTTGGATATAACAATTAGCACTCCTATGGCGACATATAAGCTTCAGTGGATTGGTGGAGGAGTACGGTTGCTGAAAGACGATGCTGTTATTGCTCATGGCTTTAAAGGTGATAGAATGACTGAGGATATCCTTTTCGAATCGGTTGAAAAAGTCTTTGGGATTATCAAAGCGATGATAAACAATGTTTTACCGATAAAAAAAAGGAGTAACAGTGTACGGAAATTCCTAAGAGTTACAGCTGAAATTATTGAAGTGTCTGCGAATGGCTTCGAATATGTTCAAGATACAAAAATGCAGGAGTTTCCAATTTGGAAGAAAACTGCAGAAAAACCTAACTAACCCCTTTTTTTTGTCAAGGGTGATTTTATGAAAAAACTGTCAGTGGTTGTTTGGAAAAACGATCCAAAAGAAAAAGGGCAAGCTCATGGACAAGAAGAGTTGACTTTGGATTTAGACAAATATGACGCAGTTTCCATAAGAATTGAGTAACTTCCCTTTTTTCTATTTTTTTCTGTTTAGCATGGTAAATTTCGCTTAACGGTAATTAACCGCAAAACCTTATATATTAAAAGGGTGCATAAATTTACTGCAGGCGGGAGAAAAAGCGGTCTGTCCGAGCTAAGCCACGACCTCGCGGTAGCAGGTGGAGACCCCAACCCTCATGATAACCTTGAGGTCGGTGCGTAACGCACCGCCGGGGAATACAGTTATGGGGTGTAGGCTCCAAGCGAGGGGAAACCCGAATAACGAGGCGCTCATGGGGCGCCTACAAACCTGCTACCATCGTTTTCCTACAAAGATTTAAAAACTTTCTCAGCACAATAAATGTCGAGGTATTCAATTAATGTCGGATACTATGGATTGGGTTGTAGATACACTCACGGTACTCGGCGGGGGTGTTGTAGGAGTTCTTTTTGACAAACTTGTTGGAGATGTCTTACTCAAATTCGGGATTCAGCAACCGGAGTTCATGCCCATACATTTGCAAGTGCATGATGTGATGCTTGTTGCTGGGGAATTGGCAGGTGCCTATTTTGCAAGGAACAAGATTCCTCTTGCAAGTAAGTTCTTGGTTGGCATGGCTGCTGGAGTGATAGTCACCGATGCATTCCAAACAGTATCGGATATGGGACAGTGGTTCCTTTCCTCACCTACCGCTAAAGCGTATGGAGCAGAACTTTACCAGTAGATGCATACTTCCACCTGGAGGGCAAGCCACCGCTCTGAGGATCTTCGGCGTGACAGGAAAGGATAGGCGACTGCCGCACCCAAAGTGTCGCTTCGCCGAAGATAAGCCCAACGGACCTGGCTGAGGGAACTCTGGTTCCCATCCTGCGAAGATGGTCTGGCTGCCCTCACCTATAATTTCTAAGGGTGAAATTATGAATTCTGAGAAATTTCAGAAAAGCAAAGATGCAATACGCGCTGGCTGGCCGAGCGACAGGATAATCAGCGAAGAGAAAAACAAAATCGTTTTGCAATGCGAGAACGGAGCTTTCCTCATCTGGAGGCATATGGAGCTGCCGCCAGAGCTTATGGATAACCCTCAAACTGTTGCAATGTTTCATAATAAAGTGATGCTGCAGTTCACAGAGGATTTAAAAAAGTTCCCCTTCAACAATGTCAGTAAATGCATCGCTGGACAAGAACAACCAACCGGTAAAGTGAAAGAGGCTCTAGAGGAATTCTCGAAGAGAGTACAAATAGGCGCAGTTTTCACTCCCTAACCTTTTTTTCTATTAGGATCCTAATAGTCAAGGGTGATTAAATGTCACAAATATTCTTCAGCGTCTTCAACTATGAAATCTGCGATTTTGATCCACCTCTCTCAATCTGGAAAAGGCTGTGGTATTGGCTCATCAACAAAACCGTTATGCATATTACCATCTCTATCAATAACAAACCTGCGTTGACATTTCTCATATCTTACCGGCATAAAAAAGGACGGGAAATTTTCAATCCTCCTATAGTAATCCAATCTTCCGATAACTTTGCAGCGACTTCTAATACTAAAATACCTTGCTCCATTCATATGTATTATTTTGGTGGTCAATAATCTTCCTTATTTTTCGTTTAATAGTCTTTAACTGAAGGGTGATTTTCATGAAAAAACTATCAGTGATTGCTTGGAAAAACGATCCGAAAGAAAAAGGAAAAGCCAATGGACTAGAAGAATTAACTTTGGATTTAGATGAATACGATGCAGTTACCATAAGAATCGAATAACCCCTTCTTTTTTTGTTTATCATGGTAATTTACGCTTAAGTAGGCTTAACCGAATCTGCATGGGTGTTTATTTAGCAATTATTTTGAGGAAAAAATCATGTTTGTAGCATGTTATAAAGATTAATAAGCATCTTTTTACATCAGTTAACATCAATTAGGCAAGTGTGCGATATGGAAAAAGAACCATTTGATAACCGAGTTACGGTTGGTTTCACTAAAGAACAGATGATTTGGCTCACTGATCAAGTTCGAGAAAAAAAGGCTGAAAGCATATCACAACTTATCCGGAGTCTAGTTAACGATAAAATTCTAGAAGCTAAACAGTTTGGCAAGGAGGAAAAATAATGGGTTGGACTACATACTCAGATGTTGGAGAAGTCTACGAGCTTGGAGCAGTCTTTGACGATGTTCTCAAGAAAGACATGGATTTCATAAACTACGCTGTTGCATTGGCAAACAGGATTATAATGGATAGAGGATGGAAAGCTTTAGCCACTTACGGTAAATGGGGCGCACGATTAGAACCTGATGTTAATCCTCACTTGACGAAACAGCAAATTTCCCAACTGGCAAACTTAATTATAACTCATAAAAGCTGGGGAGCATTAAAGGAATCCACCAGAGTTTTCACTTACGGACAATATGAAGAAGGCATTTACGAGTACCAACAAATTCTTGCAGATAAGAACAGTGGAGATGAAAAGAAGTGAGCCAGTATTTAGTGCAAGTGCCAACTTGGGATAAAATGCTTGGTCATCAATACGACAGAGCTGAGGATATGTTAAGGGAAACTTTAGCAAGTTTTGGAATAGGCTTGGACATACACCACTTCAAAAGACATGACTCTGTGACTGCTTACCCAACACGAAATCCTCACATTCATAAAATACGCCTAACGCTTAGGGGAAGACTTGACCTTTCAGCAGTTCTTGAGTTGCTTAAGAAACATCTACTTTCCTATGAGGAGTTTGGAAAGTGGAACTGTGAACAATGGGAGGAAAACTGAGTTAGGAGACAAAACAACAAAATGAATAAAAAAATAGAAGAATTTGACTTTGAAAATAGCACAATCTCAGACTTGCTGATGTTATGCGGTGAAGTTCAAACAAAAGAGGAAGCGCAACGAGTCATCGAACGTTATAAAACAGTCAATGAACATGCTGAAAAAAATCTCGGTTACATCTTTGGGTATTTAGGACAAAAAGAGAGAGAACGACTATACAACCTTTTCCCAGTGAATCACCCTGTATTTGGTTCTGCTTTTGGAAGAGGGTATAACCCAACACCTGAAGAGTGTTTTGAGAAAGGAAAACAATCTGTTGTAGATGAAGTCAACGGAGGAAAGAAAAAGTGAGTGAGGCATTCTTAGCGGGTTCTATACTTGGTGTTTTCTGTGGCTTCTGTTTTGGATTATGTATTCATTTTTACCTTAAAATAGGGGATAAAAAACATGGCAACACAAACTGACATAAACTTTTTTATTAGCAAAATTAACCGTGAAATCCGAGAGTGTAAACGATTAAAGAATGAGTATGTTAGACCAAAAGGAAAAGATACACCTGACAACCGATTAATGCGTTCAGTTTATGAGGGAAAAATTGGCATTTTAAATCAGGTTCTTGATTGGGCAAAATGGTTCAATCTAATTGTTGTTCCCGAAAACAACGCTAAGGAGGGAAAGCAATGAAAGCATATTGGGAGTTTAAGGTCCGAGTTGAAACAGAAAACCCTGCTAAAAAAACAAAAGAAGTGCTGGATATGATTTGTGATAAGGGTTTAGCTAAACTTCGAGAGGACCCTGAAATTAGCAAAGTAACAATCGAGCATTACGGTTAATTCTTGTGGGTGAAAACATGAATAAAAAAGTAAAAGCACAAAAAAGACTACTTGAAGAGAGAAAACGTTGTCCAGCTTATTCTAAGAGTAAGCGTTTGAATCGTAGAATATGGAAGGCTAAAAACTCAAAAGGAAAGGGAAAACCACAGGAAGTTATAGCGCGTTCACTAAAACAAATACAAGAGAAACATCCAGACTTGGGGATAACCGCTTCAGCGCAAATAAAAACTAATGAGAAATAATAGTTGGAGGTCAAAACAACGGGTAGAAAAACAAAAGAAGAAAGAATGCGGGAAAAAACGGTTCTATGTCCTGTGTGTATGCAGGGATATGTGAAAGTGGGAAAGGTAGATGATTTCATAAACCAAAACTGTGAGGGGTGTAAAGATGGGGAAGTATAACAAAAAACCGAAACAAGCAGCAAAATCCAAATTCAAACGTTTCTGCTCAGTTTGCCACAGAACAACTTATGAGTGGAATTGTTGCGGTCAGAGAACTAGACGCCTAAATATGCAACCTACGCTGGAAGGGCGTCTAAACGGTATAACGGTAAAGAAGAGTTGAGAGGTAATTCAGTGAAAAAACCAAAACATTTCGGTTATGCCGAAACAAAAGAAGCTGCAAAAGAACTTCGCAGAGAAATCCAGAAAATTATAGGTGAAGGAAGAAAAGCGCATTATATGAAACTACCACCTAGCTTCAGCAAGGGCAAGTACAAGTATTGGGTTTGGTGTGACGGATTAGATAATGAAACAATCCTGAAGGAAATCAAGGAGTCTTAATTGATAGGAGGTAAAACAGAAGTTGAAAAGAAGAGACGAACCCTATATCGAGAAAGAACCGACAGAAGGAACACCGTTTCTGTTCTGTCGTACTGTTAACAAACCAAAGATGGAAAACGCAACTAACAAAGTCATTAATCTGCTACGGAAAGAACTGGGTTTAGAACCTTGGGAGTGCTACTTCGTCTTGGACACTTTGATTAAGTCGATACCTGGGTACACAGATTTTCAGCATATGGAGTTCATCCAAACTTTTGGAGAGTAAAACAGCGTGAGTAGTTTACCAGAAATCCAAGCAGTACGCAAAGCAATCGAAAGCGTAGAGCATGAACCTTACAAGCGGTTTCTACAAGCGGTTTATCTTTGCGGAGCTGCCCGAGCTGTTGAAATTGCAGGGGAACGGTGTAGTGGTGAGAAGGATTTGGTTTATGGTCCTAAAGGAACGGATTGTTGGATTACCGAAACTTCTCCACCTGACCCTTCTTTGATTCAAGTTTTGGAGATGCTTCTTGCTATTCAAACAGGAGAACAGAATGTCAAAGACGTTATCGCTGAACTGAAAAAGAAGATTCCTGTTGTTATTTTCAAGATTAAAGTAGCGAAGCAGCATCTTGAGGTAGGGGAAGAACCTCCGTTTAGGCTTGTTGCTTTGCCGTATGAACCGAAGTATGAACCTTGGTGTAAACCGCTGTATGAATATTTCCAGAAGGCAGGAGAAGATTATGTTTTTCCGTTCAATCGCTCAAAAGTCTGGTATTATCTAACATTTCAACAACCTGTTTTTGAAGGCATGTACTATCGGATAAAGAAGTATAATTACATGAAGACGGGAGAGGTAACTTTCAAGGTTTTCAGTCACATGCGAAAACTCAAGATTCACGGCTTACGCCACATCCGAACAGATGAACTACTGAAAGTCTATAATTTTGACGGGTTCGACTTAGGCGCATATGTCGGTTGGAGCATGAGAACACAGCAAACAACGGGTTCACCAACTCCAGCTATGGCAGGAACTTACGCAGAAATCCGTGAGAACTGGCAACGATACATCAAAAAACTATGTAGGGAGAGGCAATTATGACAGAGCAAATTTATGAAATTCCTTTAGAGTACATTCAACCTCCAAAAGAGCTAATCAGAGATATAGATGGCGCAACATTAAACGACCTCAGAGAATCAATAAAAATTCATGGTGTCTTACAACCAATTCTTCTTAGACCAACATCTGAGAATCAGTTTGAAATAATTTGTGGAAATCATCGTTATTTAGCTGCGAAAGGTGCAGAACTAAAAACGATTCCTGCAAGAATAAAAAAAGTAACAGCAACAGACGCTTTGGTTCTTGCGATAACTGAGAATGTTCAACGCTTGTCAATGGACCCGCTAAGAGAAGGAGAACTTTATAGTAAACTACCTTGGGATTATAAGGAAATCACTAGGCGTCTAGGCAAAAGCTCGACATACATTCGGCATAGGATTATGCTCTACAAAAACTTGGTTCCTGAACTTAAAGGAAAAATCGGTAAGACTTTAACTCTTTCATCAGCGATAACATTAAGCAAGATTCAACCGCGAAGGCAGATGTCAGTTTACGAAACGATTGAAAGAACAAAAAAAGCCATAGAGAATGAAGCGTTACCTAAACATCCTTCTTTTGGGTTAGGCGGTTATGGAACGGGTAGTTGGGCGAGTCATTGTGTTTGCCCTGAATGTGGTAGCAGACATGAGAAGGGAAGAGATTATGCAAGATGTGAAATGTGTAAATCTGGCGGAAATAAAGCAGAAATGCCCAAACTGTAATTCGGAAAACCTGCATCCACAGACTAAACGGACTTTTTGTTTAGATTGTGGCGCAGTATTCAGACCCAACAAGCCATATATGGGTAGATTCAAACGCCATCCGAAGAAACTGAAAGACAAAGTAGCTATTTTGTATTCACAAGGTATGACAGTAACGCAGATTCGCCATAAATTAAAGATTCAGCACATAGCCAGAGCAGTAATTAATAGGTGGCTTAGAAAACGTGGTTTGCCTGCAAGACCAAAGCCGCGACTAAAAGATTTGGAATGCCCAATATGTCATAAAGCAGGATTTAGCGTGAAAGATGGAAAAAGAGCAGACTCACGCGGAATCCCGATTGAGCAAAGATTTCTATGTCGAAACTGTGGAAGCCGATATACCCTAACCAGAATTATAGGTCAACAAAAATACTCTCTGAAATATCAAGAAACTGCAATCAAATATTACTTTGAAGATTTCAAGACAACGCTTTCGAAAGTAGCAGACAGAATGTTAAAAGAAACAGGAATGAGAGCAGATGAAACAACAATTTGGGAATGGATACGTAAAGCGGGATTAAAAACGAGAGGTCACACTGGCAATCAATACACGCGATGTTTTAGTCAAAAACAGAGTGAGGAAACAAAATAATGGCATTAGGAAATTGGTTTACAGTAGCATGGGACATAAAAACCCTAAAAGAATTACCTGAACTTGGAATATTAAAGACAGAAAACTACGAGATAGAAACATACAAAAACTGGTTATACATCAAACCTAAGGGTCTAAAATATCCTATCGCTTTTAACGAAGGAAGTGTTGATGGTGAGTTTTACATAAACAGCAAACGTGTAGATAATCTAATGTTCGGTGAAGTTTTTATCTTTAAAGGAACAGGAAACGACATGGATAAAGAAGGGTTTTATTTTATTAGCGGTTACGGTTATCAAGGTGAAGCATGGGTTGGTTGCACAGATGCGCATCGAGCAATGTTTAGAGGATGGTTAGCCGAAGAACATCCCCATATTAATCGTGATTTTATAACAAAATCTCAAGGAGTTAATCAAGGTGAGTTATACCTAAGCAAAAAATTCGCTGAAATTGTTAGTTCAGAAAACAGAGGAGAAAAGAAATGAAGATACCTGAAGGTTTTAAAATAATTTGTATTCCAGTTCCAGAATGTCTCGATAGAGATTTTGCTCAATTCCTGTTAAGCCGTAGATCATGGTTTCTCTATAAACCCGAAATTGAAAAAGCTGATGTCTGCTACAACGCTAAATCAAAACATTGCAAACTTTGCCAAGAAATAGAATGTGAACTATGCGGAATAGATTTCTCTGTTCCAGCAAAAGACAGAAAAGGTGAAAAAACCCATTGAGTATCATGGAACAAGAAGCTAAAATTATTGGTGTAGAAATCTTTTGGGACCATAAACTAAAGAAGTTCCGAAAGAAACGCTTAGATTTAGAACGTTGCCCCATGAAATATCGTTGTCCTCATTGTGGTGAAATTTTGGTTAACCGTTTTAACCGTAGTGAAGGACATAGAGAGCATGGAATTGACGAAAACGGAAAACATATTTGGATTTGGGTTCCAGAGGAAACAAGCCCATATCGAGATTTAGAGTTGATGTTTTCTGGTGGTGTTTGCCGAAAGTGTATGAGAGATGGTTTTGGCAGAATGGGGTGGCTTGGTCTAATTGTAAAAAAGGAAGATGAAGAAAGAGAAAAAAAGCAGAAAGAGTTTGAAGAAGAAGCAAAAAGGAAGGGTCTAACAATTGATGAATTGGTTCATCTTAAACTTCATCCACCTAAATTAATTCTTCCCAACAAAAACACTAGAAGTGAGAAATAATGGATACAACAATAGAGAATTTTCCTTGGGTTCATAACAAAAATAGTGTAATGAGCGAATCATTGGAAAAGCATCTGTGGGCTAAAGACTATGAGCAAGAACTTAGAGAAAAAGCTGTACGACTGCTTCAATGTCGCGCTGGTGGAAGGGGAAGCATGTTTGAAGGTGGTATGCTTTACCAGATATGTTTAGAGTTGGGAATGAAGGATACTCGTTGGAAGAAGAGGTTCGCACAAGAGGATTACTGGAA
>CAZEBS010000013.1:0-70070 GCA_964510635.1 uncultured Candidatus Bathyarchaeia archaeon | reverse complement strand
AATGGATGTGAGAGGGCCGGGACCGGGATTTGAACCCAGGCGCTAGGCTCCACAGACCTATAGGCTACCAGACTACCTCATCCCGGCCACACTATGTTCTCGACCACATTTACGACAACATCTTTATTTACGTTTCCGAAGAACAGCCCCCTTCTCTGTGTGCTGTTAGTCTTTTTAACAACATAAGCAAACATGTAATCTGTGGTGAAAAGGGTTGGCTGTTTTGGTTACTAAGGCTGACGGAACAAAGGAAACATTCAGCAAATGGAAGGTTAAGCGAACCTGTTTGCGGATGGGCGCGACAGCAGAGGCTGCCCAAGCCATTGCCGATGAAATCGAGAGCCGACTCTATGATGGAATAACCACAAGACGAATTCTGCAGATGGTTTACAGTAGACTGAAAAAGCACAGGCCTGTGATGAAGCTGCAAATAGATTTGCGGCGTTCCCTTAGTCTTCTCCGGTCTGCACCCGACTTTGAACGGTATGTCCAGCTTCTGTTAAGGGAACATGGCTACGAAGTTACCCCAAACCAGATAATCCGGGGCAGATGTGTGGAACATGAAGTTGATGCTGTTGCCAGAAAAGACGACAAAACCTGCATCGTAGAGGTCAAGCACCACTACAAATACCACACCCCAACAAGCCTCGACGTAAGCCGCATCTCAAGAGCCGTATTCGAAGACCTAACCGAAGGACACCAGCTCGGACTAAACAACCTAAAAATCGACTACGCCATGATAGTCTGCAACACAAAACTCTCAGAACACGCCAAACGCTACGCAGACTGCAGAGGAATCAGCCACATAGGCTGGAGCTCACCCCCAAACCATGACCTGCAAACAATGATCGAAGAAAAGAACCTCTACCCCATAACCATCATCAAAGGCTTAAGCGCTACCAACCGAAACAAACTAACATCTAACGGCATAATACTGTTGAAACACCTAACTGAAAGAAACACAACACAGCTAAGACGACAAACAGGAATCTCCAAGCAGAAGCTTGGGTCACTGGTTGACAGCGCGAAGGCAATTCTTTCTGGAAATTAGCTGCGTTTTTTGTTTCTTTTTCATGTTTCTGGATTTGGTTGCATAATTCGGTAAGCTTATTAACTTCTTTATGGAATCTTACTACATCTGATAAAAATGTTGAGAGCAACCCTTCCCTGCGCAGACCCACAATGCAAAGATAAAATGAGGCTCGTGTTCCAAAATGAACGATATCTAGGCTACCGATGCCTCCTAAAACCGAACACACACAACTTCAGATACAACATAGAACGCAAAAGATGGGAAAAAATCATAATCAAAACCAAACCAATAATCGGCTACAAAGCAGCCCCATACGAAATTCTGTGCGATGAAGACATCGCCATCGAAAACTTGTGATTCCCAGAAACCCAAACTCCACGGAATAAACTGTTTCTGAATTATGCCCCTTCTAGCAGGCTTCCAGCCGAATCTAAAGCATGAAAAAAGGGCGAATACGCTGACTTTTCAACAAGAAAAAAGCATCAGCCAAACGGATTTTTGGCGAATCGTATTTATGTGAGTTCGTCAATCTGGACTGTTTAAATATCAGAACCTTAAAATAGAATGGTTAGAGGACAGAAAAGTATGGGTTCCAAATCACCGAAAGGCGAACTAGCAGCAAGAAAATTGCTTGCGAAGCGAAAGAATTTCAGATGGAAAGACGTCTACTACAAGCGGCGAATGCTTAGACTGGATGTTAAATCTGATCCACTTAAAGGGGCTCCTATGGCCCGCGGAATAGTCCTAGAAAAGGTTGGCGTCGAAAGCAAGCAGCCCAACAGCGCCATCAGGAAATGTGTTAGAACGCAACTCATCAAGAACGGCAGAGTAATAACTGCTTTTCTTCCCGGAGACGGCGCCCTCAACGTAGTTGATGAACATGATGAGGTTGTGGTGGAAGGAATCGGCGGTTCTCGTGGTGGAGCCATGGGTGACCTTCCTGGTGTCAGATGGAAGGTTTCAACCATTAATGGGGTTTCCCTTAATGAGTTGGTTCTTGGTAGAAAAGAGAAGCCCATGCGATAGGAAAACTGGTCTGCTCTCTAAACAACCCTTAAATATAGGTTTCTTAACCCAGAACCTTTGTCAAGGTGTCTCGTTTGAGTAAGGTACAAGAGATAAAGCTGTTCGGAAAATGGAGTTTCGAGGACATTCAGTTAGATGATCCAGGGCTCAAGCAATACATATCTCTTAAACCCGTGTATGTTCCCCACAGCATGGGCAGACATGAGCATGGAAAGTTTCACAAGGCTAAAGTCAACATAGTTGAGCGGCTCATAAACAATCTTATGCGTCCTGGCAGTAGCGCTGGCAAGAAGACGCGAGCCATAAACTTGGTTAAGAACGCTTTCGAAATCATCAACATTCGCACAGGACAGAACCCTGTACAAGTTCTTGTCAGTGCAGTTGAGAACACGTCTCCTGGCGAGGATACTACTCGCATCAGTTACGGAGGCATCGCCTATCACATGGCTGTGGACATTTCTCCTCAGAGACGAGTTGACCTTGCATTACGTTTTCTTTCTGAGGGCGCAAGGAAGCAGTCTTTTGGCAACCCAAAGGCTTTGGATGAGTACCTTGCAGAAGAGTTGATTATGGCTGCCAAAAATGATGTAAAGAGTTATGCTGTGAAGAAGCGCAATGAGATGGAGCGAATAGCTCGTTCTTCGCGCTAGGAAATTCAGTTGCGTATGTGCGGAATGGAGAAAACGTGTTTGGCTTCATGATTTTCCTTCAAAAAGTTAAAATAACTGAAGCTACAGTTTTCTCTACACATTACGCTGCATAACGAGTAAAAAAGTAAACAAAAAAGTATAGGAGAACCAAAAGAAATGAGTAGCAAAGAAAAACCCCATCTAAACTTGGTGGTAATTGGACACATTGACCACGGAAAATCAACAACCGTAGGTCACCTCTTCTCCCTAACAGGAGCAGTTGATGAACGAACTACTAGAGCCTATGAGGAAGAAGCAAAGAAACTGGGAAGGGAAACCTTCAAGTTTGCTTGGGTCTTGGACAAACTCAAAGAAGAACGCGAACGAGGCATGACAATTGACGTCGCATACTTGAAATTTGAGACTCCAAAGTATGCCTTCACAATCATTGATGCTCCAGGACACAGAGACTTCGTCAAGAACATGATCACTGGCGCCAGCCAATCAGACGCAGCCATCCTTCTTGTCTCTGCGAAACGAGGAGAATTTGAAGCCGGAATCGGAGCAGGTGGACAAACAAGGGAACATGCTTTTTTGGCATTCACTTTGGGAGTCAACCAGCTTGTCGTAGCCATCAACAAGATGGACGATGCTTCAGTCAACTGGAGCGAGGAAAGATACAACGAACTCAAAGAAGAGATGACCCGCATTTTGAAGATGTCTGGCTTTAATCCAGCAAAGATTCATTTCGTGCCTACTTCTGGATGGACTGGCGACAACCTTGCCAAACGAAGCGAACACATGCCTTGGTATAAGGGTCCAACCCTGTTTGAGGCTCTCGATGAGATGGAAGTTCCACCCAAGCCAACAACTAAGCCTTTGCGGATTCCTATTCAGGACATTTACACGATTACTGGAATCGGGTCAGTTCCTGTAGGCAGAGTTGAGACAGGTATTCTGAAAGAAGGTGACAACCTTGTTTTCATGCCTGGAAAAGTTGAGGGACAGGTCAAAACCATCGAATCACATCACGTGAACGTTAAGCAAGCTCTTCCAGGAGACAACATCGGATTCAACGTCAGAGGCATCTCAAAGAAAGATGTCCACAGAGGCGACATTGCAGGTCACGTTGACAACCCGCCAACTGTTGCAAGAGAATTCATCGGACGAATAATCGTAATGCATCACCCAACCGCCATCGCTGCTGGATATTCTCCAGTATTGCACTCAAACACAGGTCAGATTTCCTGCAGATTCAAGGAGCTTGTTGCGAAGCTGGACTCTAGAACTGGACAAATTGTAGAGCAGAATCCTTCATTCCTGAAGACTGGTGATGGCGCGATCGTGAAGTTTGAGCCTATTCAGCCCATAGCTATTGAAACCTACAAAGAGTTCCCTGAGCTCGGTAGGTTCGCAGTCAGAGATATGGGCACTACAGTTGCCGCTGGCATCGTCACAGAAATTACTGTTAAGGGTTAGAAAGAGAGCCTTTTTTCTTCTCTTTCTTTTTTGTTTTCGCTAACTAGTTAGTATTGCGAATAGGTTCATGTCTAGGAGTAGGAGTATTCCTTGGGCTATGCATACGCATCCTACTATGAAGGTTGCTGGTTTTGATGCTAGTAGTGTTGCGATGAGTTTGAGTACGTCTTCTATGAACTTGAAGACCATGTAGACGATTACTGCGGGGATCATGAAGATTATTACGTAAACCCATATTGCGGCGATTCCGAAGACTGTTTCGGGCAAGGGGAAGAAGAAGTAGACTACTCCTGCGCATAATCCGCCTGCAATCAATCCTAGGAGGGCTGCCCATGGGAAGTCTTTGATGGGTCTTAGTACCAGGGCTAATCCGGCGATGATTAGGAGGGCTATGGTGTAGTTGTCGACTTGTGGGGCGTGTGTTTGCCATGCTGTTGCACCTGTTATGAGTAGGATTATTCCTGCGAAGAGTCCGAAGAAGGAGACAATTTTTATTAGTATGCTTGCAGGGGTTCCCACCACTGGCACGGGTTTCACTATTTTTTCTATGAACCATGACATGGCGATGGCTCCTCCCACAATCAGAATGTAAGGGATGTAATCAACTAAAATGCTGAAGTCCATCGTTTGTCTCCCGAACGGTGTTAGGTTACTTTTTATGCAGTAAACGCTTTTAACACTTCTCTAAGTGTACCCAAATCATTGCTTCTTGTGCTGTGCGTGAAATTTCCTGAAAAAGCTATTTTTCAACAATCATCTGCTATTAGGCTTCAAATATGCCAGTGGATATGCTTGATTTACAGAATTATTAGAGGGGCTGGAAAAAAGGAAGGGTTTTTACGGATTGCTGGACAATTAGAGATTGGTCGATAGGCTGTGTCTTGTTGCAGTTGCCTCACCAAGTTTTTGCTTCTACCTGAATCGGCTTCAGCTAATAGACCCGGAGGATAGAACACAATGAAGAAAAAAACAGCTACTGTAATCTTGATGATTGTGCTTCTTGCCTCAGTCTTTTCCATCACCATCCTGTCTACTGGCGCTTCTGAAGCCTTAACAGAAACAGGGGACTGGCCCATGTTCCACCACAACCCAGCAAACACAGGCACCACAAAAACAAAGGCACCAAAAACAGACCAGACTTTGTGGAAGTTCAACACTGGGGGACCAGTGGATTCTCCTGTTGTCTCTGATGGGGTAGTTTATTTCGGTTCGTTGGACGACAAAGTTTACGCCTTGAACGCGTCAACTGGTGCATTCATTTGGAGTTATCAGACAGGCGCCAACGTTCTGTCCCCTGCCGCAGTTGCAGAGGGCATGGTTTTTGTGGGTTCAGAGGACTTCAACGTCTATGCCCTGAATGCTTCCACTGGCGCCTACATATGGAGCTACAAAACAGGACACTTTGTGGACTCGGCAATTGCCTACTCAGAGGGCGTAATCTATGTGGCATCAGAGGATAGCAATGTCTATGCCCTTAATGCCACAACAGGCGACCAGATATGGAGTTACGCGACTGGTGAACAGATTATGTTGTCTTCGCCTATCCTCGGCTACGGCATGGTTTACATAGGCTCTGAGGACAACAAAATCCATGCCATAAACGCGTCAACAGGCAACCATGTATGGAGCTACATGACAGGCGACGATGTTGTTTCTACTCCCGCAGTTGCAGACGGAAAAGTCTACATCGGCTCAAACGACAACCGCCTATACGCCTTCAATGCCGTCACAGGCGACACCATATGGAATTACACAACTGAGGGACCAATATTTTCTGGACCCGCCGCCAGCCAAGGCACCATTTATGTGGGCTCAGTTGACGGACGAGTCTACGCTCTAGACGATTCAGGCACCGCCATCTGGAACTACATGACTGGAGGCGCAGTGGCTTCATCCCCAGCAGTCGCCCAAGGCACAGTGTATGTGGGCTCCTATGACCAGAACATTTACGCTCTGAATGCATCAACAGGCGATTATATTTGGAGCTACATGACGGAAGAGATGGTGATTTCATTGCCCGCAGTCTACGAGGGCACAGTGTATGTGGGCGGATGGGATGGACGACTGTACGCATTGGATGCTTCTACTGGTGCCTTTAGGTGGGAATACATCACAGGGGGTGTAGTGGATTCTTCTCCCGCCGTAGCAAACGGAAAGGTTTACGTAGGCTCTTATGACGGAAACGTTTACGCCTTAAGTGTCACCACTGGCGCAGTCCCCTTCGACGAATTCTCCAGCAACGTCGTATGGAGCTACAAAACAGGCGACATGGTGATGCTGTCTGCGCCAGCCGTGGCAGATGGCATAGTCTACGTCGGCTCCTATGACTACAACGTTTACGCCCTGAACGCCACAACAGGCGCCAAAGTGTGGAGTTACACAACAGGCTTTGCCGTGGTTTCTTCGCCAACGGTTGTTGATGGCGTGGTTTACGTCTGCTCAGAGGACTACAAGGTATATGCTCTGAATGCCGCAACAGGCGCATTGATTTGGGATTACAAGACAGGGGACCAGATTCATGTGTCTTCTCCAGCTGTTGCTGACGGCATGGTCTATGTGGGCTCGAACGACAAGAACGTTTACGCCTTGAACGCTTCTGACGGTTCCCTAGTTTGGAAGTACCCAACTGGGCATGTGGTGATTTCTTCTCCTGCCGTAGCAGAAGGAATAGTTTACGTAGGCTCTTATGACGGGAACATCTATGCTTTGAATGCCTCTACAGGTGCCCGAGTGTGGAACTACACGACTGGAGATGCCGTGGCTTCCTCCCCAGCAGTCGCCCAAGGCACAGTGTATGTGGGCTCAAACGACGACAATGTCTATGCCTTGGATGCTGCCGCGGGCACGGTTGTGTGGAATTACACGACGGGCGGCGACGTGGCTTCTTCTCCAGCTGTGGCTGAAGGCATAGTTTTTGTGGGCTCCCACGACAAGAAGATGTATGCCCTAAGCGCTACTTCAGGGGCACATTTATGGAACTACACAACCCTTGATAAGGTGGTTTCTTCTCCCGCAGTCTCAGATGGGATAATCTTCTTCGGCTCATATGATCACTTAGTCTACGCGGTCGGCGCCTATTCACCGAGCCCACAAAATTATGAAGTGTCATTTACTGCGTCAGGTCTGCCTCAAGGAGTAAGCTGGGCAGTAACGTTCAACGGTCAAACCCGAAACACAACCCAAGAAACCATACAATTTAATGCGACAAAGGGTGTCTACCTCTTCTCAGTCACTTCACCAGAAAATTACACAGCTTACCCAGCCTCTGGAACGGTAACCATTAAGGACACAAAGGTTAACCAACAAATATCCTTCACCTCGGCAACTCGAGACTTCCCATGGCCCCCTGTTATCTTATTAGCCGCTGGAATTGTGCTAATTGCTCTAACTATAGCATCGTTAGTGCATTACAGAAGAAAGCATTAACGCATCTGAACCGTTCAAAACTAAAATCGGGGCAGCTCAACGCTTAGCTTTTGCTTTGACCTTTTTATTAGATTGCGCAGGCTTTTCTGCTTCATTCCCTTCTTCTATGCTTCCCCATTCAACATGCCCCTCA
This sequence comes from uncultured Candidatus Bathyarchaeia archaeon, assembly GCA_964510635.1. Lineage (GTDB taxonomy): Archaea > Thermoproteota > Bathyarchaeia > Bathyarchaeales > Bathyarchaeaceae > Bathyarchaeum. The sequence goes on along the minus strand of CAZEBS010000013.1, from coordinate 62,344 downwards.
GAGCCTTTCTTGTTCAGATCACCTGAAGTAAGCATATCCGGCGGCGGATAGGACGTGTCTAGAAGATTCGCCAGAAGATATGTTGACGTGAAGACACTCTGATAGACCCTGTTGAGCAACAACGGTATCCTTCTTTCAGCGTTCACTTCCAACATTTTTTCTATGTCTGGATTTTTTCCTTCAAGAGTCGCTAAGCCTTCTACCTCAAATTTTGCTACGCTGGGTTTTGTGCCTACCGTTAACACGAAGCCGATGATTCGTTGTCCGCTTTTGCGGTCTTTTTCCTCTAGTTTTGCGTTAATATCAAAATTCATTTCGGCAGTTTCTACTCTGTCTTTCAGTTTAACGCCTCGCAAACCGAGTATGTCTACCTTGACTTGAACGTCAGATTCGTCACTTTTAGTTGAAATGACTGATTCCTCACGCTAGCGAAACTATAAATGATATTAACTCATTTTTTCATGCAAACATATAGTAGGCGATTTTGAATCTTTTCCCTTGGTGTGTAACAGCACACTACACACAAATTCGAGATACTCTGGCACAATTAGATGGTTTAGGCTAGGGTAACCCTGACATTTTTGGTCGGGTTACTCGGTTTCTACTGCGAACGCCTTAGAAATCTTCTGTATCTCCTGGGTAACTGAAGACAAAAACTTCATCCTGTTTTCAATTTCTCGCCTGCGAGCACTGGTAAGCTGCTTAAACTTAGGCATCACATCCCTCATAACACAGATCATAAGTTCACGCTGATTCTTTTCGCTGAGGTTCCTAATTTCAACCTGCCCATCCTTATAGATTAGCATAAGGTTTCCCTTAGGGTCTATGTTCGCCTGAACCACATGCCCCAGATCTGCAGGTAACGAGTCAGGAGTAACAGAGATGGTCTTTGCCAAAGGCTTCATCAACGTCAAAAAGGACTCAAAAAACACGTCCACAACCCGTTTTTCTTCTGAAGATAGCTCCGATATTTGTCCGATGTCGTCTTGGAGGCTTTTCATTGATGATATAAGTTCGTCAAGCGTTATTTGGGGCGTTTTTGCCTGTTCTGGCTTCTTGGATGGTGTCTGTACTGTGCCTTGGCTCATAGTATCATTTTCCTTTGGTCAGTTTTTCGCTGGTTTGGTACTAAAAGCGCTTGTGTGTTGTTGTTGTGACACACATAGGTTGTTGTGTTTTTGTATTTATCGTTCATTCCTAAGATTCATATTAAGTCTTAAGACGCAATATTTATATCTCTTTCTAAGCCCAATTTTTTACGGGTGGAACGCCTGTGAGCTATGGGCATCAAGGTTTAAGAGACGAAGCAGAAAAAAGTAGAATGAAAGTTGTCTCTTCTGCCCGCAACAAAAACGGTAAAATCAAGGTAACATTAGACAAAGAACGCCCCATGTCCCAATGTCCCCTCTACGATAAATATGACATCCAAAGATACGATCTTCACCCCGGCTACAGTTTTGCTCACATGGATGAAATGATACCAAAAGGAACACCCTACTACATCGACAGCGGAAACAAATACGTAGAACGCATCGTCCGCGCCCTCTACTACTTCAAACAATGCTCCCTCATCGGACCATCAGGAACAGGAAAAACCCACATCGTCTATCTTGTCGCAGAACTGTGCGGCTTGCCAGTTTATGAGGTCAACTGTGGTCTCCAAACATCCTCATACGACCTTATTGGACGATTCATCGGTCTTGGAAAAGAAAACTGGATCGACGGAATGGTAACCCGGTGGCTGAGAACGGGCGGAATAATGTATCTTGACGAAGCTAACATGATGAAACAGGACGTAGCCACCAGGCTGAACCCTGTCCTCGACACCCGAGGTCACCTTGTCCTGAACGAAAAAGACAACGAATGTGTCCACAGACACAAATACGGCTACATGGTAATCAGCATGAACCCCCACTCATCCGAGTTCTCTGGAACCAAACCATTGAACGCTGCCATGAGGCGCCGAATGGCAGTGTGGATTAACTTCGATTACACAAGCGTCGGCGAGCAGATTTCGCCCAACGAAGTAGAATTGCTGCGGAAACGAGCACAAGTTGACGAAGATACGGGCTACAAAATTATTCAGGTGGGCGCCGAGCTGCGGAGACAATACAAGGCAGGAGACTTGCCTTATGGTCCATCTCTGGGAGACCTGATAAACTGGGCGACCTTGGTTTATGACGGCAACACCCCAAATGTTGCAGCAGAGGAGACGATAATTGCTCTAACAAGCGACAACACCGAAGTTCAAGATGACGTTAGGAGAATTGTGGAATCGGTGTTTCCACCACCTCAATAGACGAAATTAACAACAAAATACTGGGGTAAAGGCTATGGGATTCCTTGATTATGCGTGGTCTCTCTCTCTTCAGAAAGACAACATGAAGACAGGAATCCGCATTGACCAAAAACTGAAGCAGCCAATTCTCACCCATGACAAGGCAGGATTCAACGTAACTCTACCCCTGCCAATCATATCAGAAAACGAGGAAACAGAAGAAAAAACCACATCTTTTCTGGGCTACATATTCCCCACAGACGACATGGGAAAAGCGAGAGTCGGACGCCTATTCAGAGCCTGTGTTTACCACCTTACAACCCACACATTGATGCCAGTTACTGAAAGGATGACGATATCAAAACGGCGTACAACTCTTGACAGATTCACGGATTCGCTAGTCAACGACACGTACGTCAACGCTTATCTTGGGGCATGGTATCCTGACAAACTCGCGGACATCGCATACGCAAACTCGTTGGCATACACAAAAATTAAGCCTGTAGAAACCATCTTTAGCCCAGCAACCCGCATAATGACTGCGCTACTTTCAAAGATCAACATGGGCACCGTGAAGGGAACACTCCAGCCAGAAGAGGAAGAAACCGTGAATCAGCTGACAGAAAAAGTAGGTGCCCTGAAAGAAGAGACTATGCTGGCTGACAGACTGACTGACACACAGACTCCCCCGATGTGCTCGCGCCTAGTTATCATTCTAGGTTTTGTGAAGTTCTTGTTACTTGCCTGATTCTCTATGCAATGAAACTTATTATGAGTAAAATAGCACCGCTAACAAGCAAAGCATAGCCGATTAATTTCTGAAATTTAACATCAGGGCTCTCTTTATTGAAAAACCACCAAGGATTACGTAGGAATCTAAAACCTAACAATAGATAGAAAAAACCAAGAATGATTAGTAAACTGTCAGCCATTCTCCCCCATCTGTTCAATATTTGCCTGATTACATATATAACAACTATCAGATAGAAAAAATTAACATCATTTAGTACGAATGACTATTTAGTATCATCTTTTGGTCAAAATTTCTTGACTAAAATGGGTTTCAACTGGTCAAAGATTCTTGACAAAAACCCTTTTTTTGTTAGCAAACTGTGGTTTCTTTAGGGGTAGTGAAGTGGATAAGTCAATAAAACCGCTTTCACGTCTGCTTCTACTAACTATTCTGGTCTGTGGCTTGTCTTTTCAAGCTTCATACGTTAGTGGATTACACAAGCCGTCTGTTCCAGAGTTTACTGTGAAGCTGGTAGCATATCCATATGATGTGCCATCTAGCACTACTACACACATCGACCAGTATACGGGAGAGAAGACTGTGAGAACTACTCCTGGTTACCAAGTGGAAAACAGGTCCATAGAGATTATGATTAAGAACCAACCCTTTACTCCGTATAACGATTCTGATGGAAATGTAATAAGGCTGTACTATAATGTCCGAGTCAAGGGGCACTTCGGAGACAACTGGGAAGAACTTTATTCGCGCAGTAGGGATTCGGCTTCAGCTAACCCTGTTCCGTCAAACTCTGAATACACTGTATTGTCACTTCCAGCCGATTATCCTGATGGTGGTCAAGTAGATTTTCAGGTTGAAGCACTAGCGGGTTATTACAAGTATTGGGCAGATTCTCGTGTCTGGTTTGCTTTCGGTTATGTCTTAGAGCCTGTTGAAGCAAGTGGTTGGAGCAACACACAAACAATAACTATAGAAAATCCAGAAATTATTCCAGAGTTTCCCTCATGGGCTATTCTGCCGTTGCTCATCACAGCAACTTTAGCGGCTATAATCTGTAAGAAGAGACTGCACAATAACAGACAATCTAGGTGTTCATAGTAGGAGCCTAATAGAGGTACATTGTTGAAAACAGCCTTTTTTTCTGAATTTTTCATGAAAGAGAACAAAACTGTTGCTGGATGTTTTTGTTCAAGGGTTAGAGTATGCTGGGTATTAGCGACGAGATCCCTAGAAGAGCGGAAATGACTACGGCTACTCCTGCGATTCCGGCTAGCATGATTATGTTTTTTGGTGTGAGTGGAATGAACGAGGATGAGGCTTGTTGGTTTTTTTCTTCTTTTTCTTTGATTTCGTATTCTTTGATTTGTTCGGTTGTAGAGTCGATCTGCACTGTGGCGGTTTTTTTGCTTAATCCTACCTCGACTATGTAGATGTCTTCTTCCAGAGAGGCTTTGATGGGCTTGAGACCCTGCTTGTTTCCCAGTCTCTTCAAGAAGTCGGTGGCGATCAGGGTGACTTCTTCGGCGTTAAGAATTTTCTCTTCTTCTTCCTCGTCGTAAGTTTCCTCTTGAGCAGACATAACAGTATTCTCCAACAGGCTTATTTTTCGATGGATTGTTCTTAAAACAACCCGTGTGTAACTTTTGCAACCGACAGCAGATATTCTGTCAAAAACAGCACACCTAACGGCAATTTGTTGAATCTAAGTCATACAAATCAATCTATATTTTGGCTAGTTACTCCCTTTTCATAACCATTTTTACCCATGCCGCACAATCTTGCTAACAACAATCATTACAGATACACAGGAACCGTTAGTGAGGAATAGTAGGTGAGTGGGTGGAAAATTAAGGGCTTATGCTTATGCATCCTTGTTCTAAGCTTGGCCGTAACTGGGACAGCGCCAATGCCATTTCCGTCAGTTGCCCAAGTTTCAGCGGAGCCCACGGTTCCGTACACTCTCGGAAACTGGACCTTCATCAGCAAGCCTGTTCTTCCTGTCAGAATTAATGCGTCTCAGATTCCGATAGGAGCAGATTGGACCAATGTTTACCCGTTAGATGCGGGCTCAGCTTACCGTGTTTACTGCTACGGAGACTGGATAGACTACTCTTCTGACACAAACAAAACAGACTACGACATTTTTGTCTACAACCCTTCAGGCGAACTAGAATCATATCACACTGAGGCAGCAGGATTACCTGAGCACCTCGGCACAACAGTTGACCACCCCTTCTTTATTCCGCAACAAAGCGGCAACTACAGCTTCCGCATAAGAAATGACGCACGGGAAAGTAACGGAACAGGCGCAGCAACCTTCATGCTCATCGAACACGTTGAGACAGGCAGATGGTACAGCCGCTACATGGAGGGAAAAGTGGATGATGAGCCAGTTGAAAAAACGACTTGGGCATACGAATTCAATGCATCAAGCAGCCCCATCGAAGTGTGGGTTGATGTGCCAGACACCCTTGACATGTACGAAGCCCGACTTTACATCATGACGAACCCCATGGAAGAAGAAAACCTGCTGAATGGGGTGCCATTACCTTGGGAGCCGGGACTATACGGCAACACTTCAGAAATCTACGGCGGATACAACCTAGACAGCGAAGGATTCAGAAACATAGAAGCAATCGCTAGCTGCGAGTATCCGGGAGAGGACATGTTTATCAATTTCACTGCTCCTGTTGAAGGAAACCTGCTTTATCATCTTGCATTCATAGCTGAGCATGGAAATGGCACCATAAAATTCATGGTTAAAACGGATTTTGATGCCCCAGAGCTGACTATAGTAGACCCTGTTGAGAGGATGACCCCCAACAACCAGACAAGGATAACCGCCCACATAGAAGAACAATGTGTTCTGGAGGCGGTGACCCTCAATTACACCACCGATGATTGGGGAACATCAGCAGCACTAGAGATGACCGAGCCCCAGACCCGAACATATAATACGACGATTCTGGGCAGCCAGCCGGGACAACAGTTAATTACACGGTTTTGGCGCGTGACACCAGCGGCAACAGTGCAGAAGTTTTTGGTAGTTATGAAGTGAAGAACTTGGCGAACTTGACTTTGGATGTTGCGAATTCAACTGTTTATTATGGGCAGAACATCACGGTGACGGGTTCGCTTCCTGTGGGCGAAACGAATGTGACGTTGACTTATGCGATGGTGAACTCTTCCACCGTAAACGCTACAATGTTGAAGGCTGTTATGGCGAATGACACGTTATTGAATCAAACTGCCAACGGTAATGTAGTATCTAGGTTGGTGTCTACAGACGCTTCAGGCAATTTCTTGGACAGGAGTTTGTTTAACGTAACTGGAAGATGGTTTGTTTGGGCAGACTGGAACGGCAGCACAACATATTTTCCAGCATCAAGCAGTTACCTGAACTTCACCGTAAACAAGCGGTATGTTACATTACTCTGCAACGTAACATCCAAGACCGTAACAATCGGAGAAAACATCACAGTGATAGGACAAGTGACGCCCAGAGAAGCAAACCTAACGGTTACTGTGGAATTCATTGGTCCCAACGCCACCGCCAAACAAACTACGAGCACAGATGCAAACGGAACTTACGTGCTAAGCTGGGAGCCAAACATGCTCGGTTTATGGCAGATTAATGCATACATAACTGAAGACGCTTCAAGAAACGCGGCATACAGCAACTCTGTAGTATTCACGGTGAATGACACTTTCCTGAACCAGTACCTCTTCATCATCATAGGCGTGGTTGGCGGCGTCGCAGGCGTTGTCGTTGTCCTGTTCATCATCAGAAGACGAAGAGAAGAATAACACCACCCCACAACCAGCATAGTAGGAGCCTAATAACAAAGATTGTTGAAAACTAGGTTTTTTCCGGTTTTTCGATAAGCTGTCGTCAGAAGATGTTGATGGAAGGAAGGGGTGGAGCACACGCATAAAAAGGCGAATTGGCGTGTGGGTGGGAACGCTAATTTTCAACCTTGATAGGAGCTGCGTGTGCTCGCTTCTGATTCTGACTCTGAAGAATAAAACGTTTCTGAATTTCGCGTACATATTCCATATGAGCAGGAACCTGATGGCGCAATTTGGGTTACAGAAGAGTTAAAAGCCGTCCAGAATAGACCTTGACAAGAGACCATCACGTTTGCGACATGCTGGTTCCCTCCAGCAGCATTGATGAAGGAGAATAGAGATGAAAAAGCAGCACCTATCAAAAAAGGATGTTGAGCACATTGCCTGGCTTGCTCACATAGAGCTTTCTGAGGAAGAGAAGGCTCTCTTCACTGAGCAGTTCAACGAAATTCTTGAGTACTTCAAAAAGATTGACGAGTTGGACACTGAGGGGGTTGAACCCACGTATCATGTTTTGGACCTTGAGAACGTATCCCGTAAAGACAAGACGGCGCCTTCGCTACCCGTAGAAGAAGCCCTCAGGAACGCTCCAAAGAAGGAGAAAAAATTCATCAAGGCGCCTAGAATCGTTTAGGAGGCAAAAGACGACGAAGCCACAGGAGTTAACAGCCCACGAAACCATCCAGAAGATACAGGGCAACGAAGCAACAGCCCAAGACTGCGTCCACGCCCTCTTTGAAACAATCCACAAGCATGAACCAGAAATCAACGCCTACGTCAGCCTCACCGAGCAGGAAGCCCTCAAAAAAGCAAAACAAATTGACAAAAAAATTTCAGAAGGAAAGCCTGTCGGCAAACTAGCAGGCGTTGCCATCGCAGTCAAAGACGCCATCTGCACCAAAGGAATAGACACAACCTGTTCTTCGCTGATGCTCAAAGATTTTGTTCCCCCCTACGATGCAGAAGTTATCACCCGAATCAAACAGGAAGACGGCATAATCATCGGCAAAACAAACATGGACGAGTTCGCCATGGGCTCCTCCACCGAAACCAGCCACTTCGGCCCAACCCGCAACCCATGGGACACATCACGGGTTCCAGGAGGCTCATCTGGAGGAAGCGCAGCATGCATCGCCACCGACGAAGCAGTCCTAGCGCTAGGAACCGATACTGGCGGCTCTATCCGCTGCCCAGCCAGCTACTGCTCGGTTGTGGGCTTGAAACCAACTTATGGTTTGGTTAGCCGTTACGGATTGATTGCGTACGCGAACAGTCTTGAGCAGATTGGTCCCATGTCAAAGGACGTTTACGATTGTGCCCTGTTTCTCTCAGTTATTGCAGGTCACGACGCCAAGGATGGCACCTCCGTTGAGGCGGCGCAGAAAGATTACACAAGTTTCCTGAAGGATAATGTTGAGGGATTCAAGATTGGCGTGCCCAAAGAATTCTTCGGCGAAGGAACAAATGAGGCTGTTGAGAAGCAGGTCTGGAAAGGCATTCACAAACTTGAGGAGCTAGGAGCAACATACGAGGAAACTTCGTTGCCCACTCTTGAACAATCTCTTGCCGCATACTACATTGTTGCCATGTCTGAAGCCAGCTCAAACCTTGCAAGATACGATGGGCTACGTTACGGCTACCGAACAGACAAGGATGAAGGCGACTGGGCAACTGTCTACTCCAGAAACAGGCGAACAGGATTCGGAGCCGAAGTGAGGCGACGAATAATGCTTGGCACCTACGCCCTCTCAGCCGGATACTACAACAAATATTACGTAAAAGCCCTCAAGGTTCGAACACTGATTCGAAACGACTTCGAAGCAGCCTTCAAAAAATATGATGTGCTAATTGGTCCGACTATGCCTTTTCCGCCCTTCAAGCTTGGAGAAAAAATTGCAGACCCCCTAGCCCTTTACATGAGCGACATTGACACTGTCTCAGCAAACCTAGCTGGATTACCTGCCATATCTGTTCCATGCGGATTCACGGACGGTCTTCCAATCGGAATGCAGATTATGGCTCCGCCCCTCAGAGAAGACCTTACACTGCGGACAGCATACACCTTCGAACAAAACACAGACTATGGAAACCAGAAGCCAGCAATCAAGTGAACTGAAGGGCGAAAGAACTATAGTCTGCCTGCTCCACTAACTGTTGGGTGAACCCCTTTGGACAAACCAATCTTCCGCCAAATCTTCGAGCCGCAACTGAAGGACCCAATTTTTGTAGAGGGTCTAACAGGTCTAGGAAATGTGGGATTGCTTGCAGCAAGACACATGATAGAAGCCACTGGCGCCAAAATTTTCGCTGAATTGTATGCGCCCTACTTCCAAGATTATGTAGCCGTTAACAAGAATGGAATATGCAGTCCACCTCGTTACAGGTTTTATGCAGCCAAAACCGAAAAACACGATTACATCATCCTGACTGGAGAATCGCAGCCATCCCTAGAGGACAACTTAGCCCACTATGACATATGCGACGAAATCTTAGACTTTGTACAAAAATATGGAAGCCGATTCATAGTCACCATGGGCGGAGTGGTCACATCCAAACCAGGAAACGACGTCTACATTTCCGCCACCTCCGCGAAGCTTGTCCAGAAGCATCTGAATAAAGGAACGCAGATTTATGGAGAGGGAAGAATCGTAGGTGCAACAGGATTACTGCTTGGACTAGCAAAGAAGCGGGGATGGAAAGGCATCTGCCTGCTGGGGGCAACAACTGGCTTTGGAGCCGAAAGAGGAACAGCCCTTGCCCTCTACAAAATTTTGACAAACATAATCGAGATAGAAACTGAAAAAAAGGACTGACAGCCAACAAATTGTTCTAGCTGTTTTTTTTGGTTTTTATGGTTTCCAGTTTTTCTCGGATCATCTTGTTGGCTAACTGGGGGTCTGCCTTGCCCCGTGTTGCTCTCATGAGTTGTCCCACCAGAAAGTGGACAGCACCCTCGTCAGTTAACGCATCCTGTACACATTTTGCATTTTCTGTGAAAACTTTTTCCACAGCATCTTCTAGGTCGTCTCGGGAACCGATTTTAATTAAGCCTTCTTCTTCTATGATCTGGGATGGATGTTTTCCTGTTAGGACCATTTCGGGCAGGATTCTTTTGCCGATTTTGCCGCTTATGACGCCCTTCTCTATCAGCTTTATCATTTCAACCAAGTGCTCTGGAGTGATTTTGGATTCTGTTAGCTCAAGGTTGTTTTCGTAGAGGTTGCGGAGAAGGTCGCTCATCATCCAGTTGCTGACTTCCTTAGGTCTCTTATACAGCTGCACGCTTTTCTCAAAGAAGTCTGCTAAGGCTTTGTCGCTTACCAGAACCTCGGCGTCGTATCTGGGCAGATTATAGGCTTCTACGAAGCGGCTGATTCTGGCGTCTGGCAGCTCAGGCATCCTGTCCTTAACGGTTTCTATGAACTTGTCTGTAATTACTATGGGGACAAGGTCTGGTTCAGGAAAATAGCGGTAGTCGTGCTCTTCCTCTTTGGTTCGGAGGGAGACGGTTACTCTGCGGGTTTCGTCCCAGTGTCTGGTTTCAAGCTTGACGGCGAGACCCTTCTTAACCAAGTTTTTTTGGCGCATAATTTCAAAGCCCAGAGCCCGTTCTACCTCTTTAAAGGAGGAAATGTTCTTGACTTCCACGCGGGTTCCGCCAGTGATGGAGATGTTGGCGTCGCACCGCATAGAACCCTCAAGCCTACCCGAAAATATGCCCAAATGCTCAAAGATGGAGCGCAGTTTCTGGAGGAAAACTCTTGCCTCCTTAGGAGAATCAAGGTCAGGCTCTGTGACAACCTCTAGGAGGGCGATGCCTGCACGGTTATAATCAACCAACGTGTAGGGGGACGTGTCTATGGCTCCCTGATGCACGAGTCGTCCTGGGTCCTCTTCCAAGTGAACCCTGCCAATCCTGACTTTCTTGCGTTTCTTGCCGACGTCAATGTCCAGGAAGCCGTCCACGGCAAGGGGAACGCCCCCAGCTTTATCATACTGAGAAATTTGGAAGTTCTTTGGCATGTCTGGGTAGTAGTAATTCTTTCTAAAAAAGAACATCCGTTCCGAAACCTTGCAGTTCAGTGCCAGCGCAGCCATGACAGCGTATTCTACTGCCGTTTCGTTGAGGACTGGAAGCGATCCGGGTATTCCGAGGCAGACGGGACAGGTCAGGGTGTTGGGGTCTTTGCCTTTGTAGTCTGAGCTGCAGCCGCAGAAGAGTTTAGTTTTGAGGCTGGTGAACTGGACGTGAACTTCGAGTCCTATGCGGACTTGGCTGGGGTTTTTGGTGGACATCTCTGAATACGTTAAGTTTGTCTGTCAAATTTAGATGTTTTGCATTCAATAACAGTCTCTGGAGACAATTCCTGAAAGAACCCAATTCTAATGATTGCGTGAACGTGTTTCAGCAAAGTTGTGCTGTGCAGAAAATTTCAGAAAAAAGCATTTTTTCAACAATATTCTGCTATTAGGAGCCTAATATGTAGAAAGAATGTGTGAGCAACAGTTACAGAAGTGTGAATACTTATGGTGTTATGAACTGCTGCGTTCATGAATCAAATTGGGTCTGAAAAAGGTTAGATTTTGACCCCGAACCCAACGACTATAGAATATTTTTTAAGGAAAAATACGGAAAATATACTTAGAGGTTGAATTTTTGCTAAAAGCCTCTAGTAGGTGAGAGAATTTTGGGAAAAACGTTAAACAGAACCAAAATAATTGCTATTGCCTCTCTAACGCTTCTGATTGCCCTAACCATACCGTTGATAAAGGCACAAACTGTAGCCATAACGGTGGGGTCAGAACCGCTTATGCCAGGTGATTCCGCCACAGTTGATGGCGTGGGTTTTGCGGCAACAACTGCTGTGGCCATAGGGGTTGGAGAAGAGGTAACTGTTACAGGTGAAGCCCACGAAATTCCAGAACCCGCTGGTTATGGTCCGTTCATAGCTATAGTAGACCACTATCCGATAAAGCCAGGTTCCTTCAGCTTTCACTGTGATGTTAGTGGTGTAACATCCGACTATTACGATGATTATGCCAATGGAACACTAAATACCTCAAGCACCTATGCTGTCGATCCGTTCGTAAATTATGTAACAGGCGAATTTGGTCGTTCTACCAATAGTCCATGGGATGGCTATACTGTAATGTTCACCGCCAACTACACTTACTATCAAAACGTGACCCCTGCCGCTGGCGTAACCACAGATCCATCAGGCGCCTTCACAGCCGAAATTACCGTTCCCGAAGATATAATTAACGGAGAATACAGCGTCACTGCAGTAGATGACCAAGGAAACTTTGCAACTAGTACCCAAACCTTTGAAAAAATTCCAGAGGGTGTAACGGTCGGAGTAATGATGGTAGTATCGTCTGTCGCAGGACTGGTTGGTTCCCGTTATCTCTGGAATCGGTCAAGGAAACGAGAAAAATAAGTTACGCCCGATGATGCTTAGGAGACCCACACTCTAATCTCCCCCTTTTTTTGAAGGTTAAATTTTAACCCCAAACCCAAACGTGCTTGTTCTTGTTTTCGTGAGTGGGCGAACGTGCGTGTGTGTCCATCCTCACCTGTCCCCTCACGCTCTCTCACTCTCACACTATATAAATTACAAAAGAATCAGAGATTCATCAACTAAAATGGGCGAGCATCATCTAGAGCGCAATATGTTTAAGACAGAAAAAAGGTAGGTTTTGATTACTGGGTAGGCTCTACACCGGTCTCAACTAGATTTTTCAATCTTTACCCGTTTTCTCAAAGCGAATGTTACGACTACTACCGCTACAGAGGACAGCAGCACTAATACAGCAATAAAGTTTGATCTAATTCTCTGATATTTTTGCCAATCCATTTTTCAGGTTTCTCTTGTATACATATGTAGTCAATAAAGCAGGAATGAATCCAAACGCCAAACACAAAAGCCAAGGTTGTAGCAAAACCATCGTTCCTTCAAACATAACTCTGCCCCCAGAAATTATTTGGGTTCTACTCGTAAAAGAAATTTGTCCACACAGCCTTTGCAACTCCACAACTGAAGATTAGGGTCTTTATTGTTTTTTACTTCATTACCATCAGGGTTGTTGTTGATAAGACATGCTTCAGTGACTGTATGTTCATAACTATTCCCCCAAGTTCGGCGATTGATTCAGTTTTGATCTCTGCAATAATATCATAGGCTCTAAAAATCCTGTAAGCCTTTTCAATCCCTTCAACCTCTCCAATTCTCTCTAGAACACATTCCGATTGGGCCGATTCAGAATTAACCAAAATGAAAGCTAACATCAACTAACTCCCCTTAAAAAATTACTGCTTAACGGAATTTGCTGGGGCTTCAAAAAGCAAAAGGCAGGGGAACAAATGAATGAAGCTGCACATCCTAGAGAAATGTGAACTTTCCGAAGCCCATTCAGCCTCCTTTTTAGAGCCAATGTATAGTTTTTGAAAAAATTGGGTTTGCTGAGGCTCCTGCACGATATAAAGAGTGGGAAATGAAAAACAATAGAGGAAAACAATGGAACTAACTTACTATTGCTTTTTCTAATTGTATTTACCTGCATGAGCCTTCTCAGCCCCATTTTCTTCCAATGAGTTTCACTCCCAAAAATGAAGGGAGGGGAATTTTGGGTGGTTTATTTTTTCTCCTAATTTAAGTATCTTGCGATCAACATTTAACATTTTTTATGTTAATGGTAGAGAAAATAAAAAAAATAAATCTAAATCGCGATTTGACTAGTTTTTCTAAGTTGATGATAAAAAATATTTAGGACTATTTGAATATCAACTGTTGTAATGAAGCAAAGCTCTGAAATTGACAAAGCGGATGCTAAAATTCTTCAAACACTGTTAAGTGATGCCCGCTCGAAACTAAAAGACATAGCAGAAGAGTGTGAACTATCTTCTCCTGCAATAAAAAATCGAATTAATAGAATGAATGAAATCGGTCTTATAATTGAACCTGTGTTACTGTTTAACATGGCTTTTTTTGGATACAAAGTTCCACTTACAATTGGAGTTAATTTGGATCCTGATCGAGAGAACGATTTTATCAACTTCGTCGAGCACCAAGTACACGTGGCTGGAATTGACAAAACCGTAGGAAAGTATGATCTTTGCATGTTTGTATTAACAAAAGACATCAATCAATTAGATCGCGTGAAACATTTGCTTAGGAAACAGAAAGGTGTGAAGGAAATCGAGTTTTTCATCTGTAGCAACTTCCACTTCTTTTTCAATAACATTGATTTCGTAGATAATGAGGAGGTCTGAATTATTTGGACAAAATTGATCGCGGAATCATAAAGTTGTTAAGAAAAAAGGCAGATATGCCTTTTCTACATGTTGCAGAAAAACTTGGCATTTCACCAGTAACAGTGCAAAATAGATACGAAAAAATGATTAAGAATGGCGCAATTTTTGGGACATCATTGATACTTGACATTGAGAAAATCGGATTTGATGGAAAAGCGTTTTTGTTTATTAAAAAGACAAAAGATTCTGATATTGAAAAAACTATTGACGATCTCTCTAAAATTAAAAACTTGTTCTGTGTTGTAGAAATTATTGGAGGGTTCGAGCTGATGGCGATGATGGTATTTAGAAATGTTGCAGAAATGAAAAAAATTGTTTACGAAATAAAATCTTTGCCTTCCATAGAAAAAGTTGAACTTGCAGTGTCTGACGAAAGCTTTTACCCATTTAGACGAGAATTCCGTAAAATTAACCCGCTAAAGTAATAGACTGTTAATCTTTTTAATTGAAAAAATCTTTGCGTCCTGAATTAATTCACCAAAAATATTGTTTAATTCATCAATTTTTTCGGCTTTCTTTTCATTTGCCAATGTTTACACCGAAAAATAAGTTGTGGTCTTTTATTGAAAAGGCGTATTCTAGAAATAATTCTGAATTTGTTTATAGTTTAGTAAAGATTAGTGTTGGACCAGTTTCTTTGATTTAGATTGTGTTTTTTGGGTTTTGGGAGTTAAGTTTTAGCCCCAAACCCAAACTTGTATGAACGGTTTTTTCAACGTGAGATGAATTGTTACTGTAATAAATTAAATGCAACGGTTATGTTTGTATCAATTCAGAAGGAAAAGATTATCTATTTAGAAGTCTTCTCCCTAAAGAGGTAGGTGTAGATCATGAAAATAGGCATACTAGGCGGCACAGGAAACATGGGTAGAGGGCTTGCGATTCGATTAGCATTGAAGCATGACATCCTTCTTGGATCTAGGTCACTAGAAAAAGCTCAAAAGATTGCGAAAGAACGACAAGGCGTAGCAAAAGGGTTTTATCAAGATCAGATTCAAGGCAGCTTTCAGGGAGTATTAAACAGCACTGCTGTGAATAAGGCTGATATTGTAATTATTTCTCTTCCATCAAAAGCAATTGTCCCAACTTTGACTGAACTTAAAGAACATTTTAATCCAGAACAAACAATCGTATCAAACGTTGTTCCTATGGTCAAAAAGGATAGGCTTTTCCACTATTCACCACTTTCAAATGAAGAGAAATGTCAATATTCTGGAAAGTCAGCAGCTGAAGTCATACAAGAGCTAGTTGAACCCATACCGGTGGTTTGTGCATTCCAGACTGTGCCAGCAGCATACTTAAACAATTGTGATTCCATATTAAACCTTGATGTTTTTATAGCAAGTAATAATGACGCCGCTATTGCTCTAGTATCAAGATTGGTACTAGATATACCCAATTTGAGACCGTTAAAAGTTGGATCCTTGGATAATTCGAGATTTATTGAATCATTAACACCATTACTTCTGAACGCTGCAATATTAAACAATCTTCACACACCATCCATTCGTGTCGTACCATGGGTTCCTACATAATTCGAGAAATAGTTGGGGGTTTTAGGCCTAAATTTTAACCCCAAAACCCTAAAACCCAAAATTCTTGTTTTATTGGCTAAAATGAGTGAACACCAAAAAATGTTAAAAACACTTTTGACAATGATTGTCCCAACGTCAATAGTGGGTTTAAAAATGAAGGTTTGTAAACCAATAATAACTCTAATACCGGTTATTATTTGGCTGGCAATACTTTCTTTCAATACATAACGATTATCTACCTAGAAAATGATTTAGAATTCCATAAAAAAACCGTTTCTAAAAGGAACAAACATGGGGTTCTCTGGAGACAACTCCTGAAAGAACCCAATTCTAATGATTGTGTGAATTTGTTTCAGCAAAGTTGTACTGTGCTGTTGATTTTCTGAAAAAGACTGTTTTCAACAATCTACTGCTATTAGGCATCCTTAAGTTACAACTTACCCTTTGATGTTGATTTTTGTACAAATAAAACCATAACTGAAGGGCGTTTTGAGCATCGTTATTAGTTTGTTTGTTAGAGTTAATGCCCTTGATTTCCTTCCTTTATCTGGAATTTGCCTTTACCTCAACAAAAACAAACAGTTGAAATTAATTATGAAGTAATGGAAATGGTATTCTGAATCTTTTTCAGAAACCGATTATATGTAATAATTACGCCCTTACACAATATATATATAATTTTTTTGCAGATTTTAAAATGGTTGGGCATGTTGAGTGAGTGCAATTAAACTTTTGCTTGATCCTTATCCAGTAAGAACCCTAATTCGAAAAATGATTAGACAGTTTAAGTTTGGTAACTATGATTCACGTTTACGACTGGGTTGTGTGGACGGTCCACATTATGGTTATTGTCTTTACAATGGGGCGATGTTGGCTAAGAAGCTTGGTTATAGTGGGATAAGTGTTTTGGAGTTTGGAGTTGCTGGTGGACGCGGATTATTAAATCTTGAATATCATGCTAAGCATATACGAGAATTATTGTCATTAACCATAGATATTTACGGTTTTGATACGGGTGAAGGTTTACCCGAACCTTTAGACTACAGAGACCTTCCTTATCTTTGGAAAAAGAGTGACTACAAAATGGATGTTCAAAAGCTCAGTGGAAGGTTAAAAACGGCAAAATTAGTATTGGGAGATGTTAGAGAAACAGCACAGACCTTTCTAGAGAAACATAAGCCACATCCAATTGCTGCAATTATGTTTGATTTGGATTTCTATTCTTCAACTGCTGCTGCATTAAGAATGCTTGAAAGTGATGAAAAATACTTTCTACCACGATTATTCTGTTATTTTGATGATGTTACTGGGAACGAAGTGTCTTTGTA
The DNA here is from genome assembly GCA_964510635.1 of uncultured Candidatus Bathyarchaeia archaeon. GTDB lineage: Archaea > Thermoproteota > Bathyarchaeia > Bathyarchaeales > Bathyarchaeaceae > Bathyarchaeum. The sequence goes on along the minus strand of CAZEBS010000013.1, from coordinate 45,291 downwards.
CAATGATTATACTGGCGAGAGATTAGCGATCAATGAATTTAATCAAAAACATACAAAAAAGAAGTTTGCACAAGCTGATTATCTTCTGAACCGTAAAGTTGTAGATGATTGGTATCAGCGGATGGATATTTCACAATTTTGAACATAGCAGGTATAATGATTTCATAAGCAAAGAAAATCAGCAACTAGAATTATAGTGGGATTTGTGGTAAGTACAAATCAGCCGAATCATTTAGAGGGGAATAAAATTTAACCCCCCTCCCAACCCAACACACTCTTGTTTTTTCTTTCTCGCTCTTTCTTACCTACCTTCACATTTAGGACTCACACGTGCACAATTTTTGTTAGTCAATTTTTCTTGACTAATCTTTGGTCAAGGTTTCTTGACAAAAATGCTTTTTTAAAAATTATAATCATCAGTGAGTTTGTGTGACGAATTACAGGATTCGTTAAAATGAAAACAAAGCTGTTTTTCGCCGTCATCCTAGTGTTAACTTTTTTAGGATTGTTTGGTGTTCAGCCAGTTTTGGCTTGTTATGGTCCTCACATAAATGCGAGGGTTTCTCAAACACAAGTCAATCTAGGAGAAACTGTTGTTGTTTCAGGACAAATATGCTCCAATCTAACAGGAACAAACGTGACAGTTATTGTGACGTTTATCAGACCTGACTTCTCGTGGATAGATCAGTCAATTTTTGTCGATGAGATAACAGGAGAATTTCAGGTTTCTCAAGAAATGGACATGGCGGGTTACTGGAACATAATTCCAAGACTTGGACATATGAACGATAGGCTGGGTGTTACAGTTGTTGCTCCTGAAGGTGCCCCCCAAAATCAAGTTCCGTCGAGTATGCGTGAGTTTGCATTTAGTATCTCGCTGTTGGCGGCTGGGATGTTTGCTGTTGGTATTGGTTTAGTGGTTGCGGTTACGGGGATAAGAGAGAAGACGAGGTCAATTAGTTCTTGGAGGTTTTTGATCCAGATTGTTTTTGTTTTGCTGCTCTTTTTTGGGATGTTTGTTGATCACCAGTTTGTGCCTACTCCAATGAGGCAGTTAATGGTTCATGAGTATTTTGAGTCGCCAGAAATTTTGGATGTTACGTTGCCTGATGGCTTGCCTGTTCCCGTTTTTGGTTGTTATTATCCTTGTGGCAGAACCGTGACTTGTGCCCTTTGGGAGATTCAAGCGTATATTTACCCGTTTTGGGAAGCAGAAGATGGCTGGGGAGTGGAATACAACTCGCCTGGAATAGTACGATTGGCAATTGTTGTTGGATTAGTCATGTTGATGTCGGTTATTCTCGGCAGGTTTTTCTGTGGATGGATTTGCCCTTTTGGACTATACATGGACCTGCTCACACAACTCAGAAAAATGCTGAAAATAAAGCACAAAGATTTTTCAGAAAACTTTAACGAAAAAATTCATCAATTAGGTTACGTGATTCTGGCCCTTATCATAGTAGTTTGTGTAATTTTGGGCTCAGAAGCTATCTTCGGCAGCCAGCTGGTTCCGGGAACAGAAGATGGCGGGTTTGTGTATCAGTATTTTTCGGCTCCTTTTTGTCAAGTCTGTCCAATGAAGCCCTTCTGTGTATTACTACAGGGTTCAGTCGGCATCATTAAGCCAGAATGGATTTTTGAAGTAACAACCGGCGACTTTTGGGAATTAGGATATTATATTACCTCAATAAATTTGCTGATATTTGGAGCGGTTACCGTCACATCATTTTATTATAGGCGGGCATGGTGCAGAATCTGTCCTTTAGGGGCGCTAATTGCATTATTCAATTGTGTTCCGCCCTTCAAATGGATATCAGGTTTAAGATTAGATAAGACAGAAGAGAAATGTACTAAATGTGGGATTTGTAAGCGTGTTTGTCCAACACAGGTTACTGAAGTGTACGAAAAAGCGGGCGGAGACGTCACAAGCTCCAAGTGTTTAATGTGCATGCGCTGCATCGAAATGTGCCCAAACAAAGACGCCCTCAAACTAAAGATAGCAGGAAAACCAACAATAAAATCAAGAAACTGGCTAAAATGAGATTGCGCGCACAGTTAATGAGTAATTTGGCAAGGTTACGTTGTTTTGTCCATCTAGGCTGTAGCCCATCCGCGAGGTTTCTTCAGGTTATATCTGTAAACAGCTATCATAGCCACCAACGCAGCCCCCGTAACCAGCAGGGGTGTCCATGTGGGAAATTCGGGGATAACGCCGTATTCGTCTGTTTTTGCCAGCCAAAAATTGTTTTGTTTCGTGCCTGCTAGGGCGTATCCGCCATCAGACGTTTGAATCACTGAATTAATTGTTTCAGTATCATATACCATGCTCCAGACTGTGTTTCCGTCGGCGTCAGTTTTTATCAACCGATTGTCTCCAGCAAACACGTAGCTTCCATCAGAAAGTTCAACTATCGAACGAGCCACTCCATCACCGTATGTTCTGTTCCACTCCATGTTTCCATATTCGTCGGTTTTAATCACCAAAATGTCTTGATTAGTCCAGAAGTCAGTGGTGCCAGCTATGGCGAAACCGCCATCCGTAGTCTCGATTACACAATATGCCTTCTCATCTATCTCGTAGCTGTATGTTGTGTTCCACAGCATGTTTCCATATGCATCAGTTTTGATTAGCCAGAATTTTGCCTTAACATAATTGGCTTGGTAATCTCTGTACCCAGCTATCATAAATCCTCCATCAGACGTTACAATCACCGAGCGGCCAGCATCAAATTGTGGTCCCCCGTATGTCTTGTCCCATTCCAGATTACCAGCGCTATCAGTTTTGACTAGCCACAAGTCATACCTGTTTACACCAAAAGAATCGGTGTACCCTGTTAAGGCGTATCCTCCATCAGGCGTCTCAACCACAGAATAAGCAATGTCAGGATCGGGTCCACCGTATGTTTTGCTCCACTCCAGATTTCCAGAAGCATCAATTTTCATCAACCGAAAATCAGATGGCTCAGTATATCCGCCCACGTAGCCTGCTATTGCGTATCCTCCATCAGATGTGGCAACTAACGAGTATCCTTCGTATGCTCTGGTCCATTCCACATTTCCTTGCTCATCAGTCTTAACAAACAGCGTGCCATCACCAGTTATTGCATACCCTCCATCTGATGCTTCAACCAGCGCATAGGCTTCCTCATCATCTACTCCTCCTCCATACGTTTGACTCCACATCTCAGAGGACGCACCAACAGAGGGACAACTGATTAAAACAAAAAGAACCATACATGAAAGAAACAAACGTTTAGACCGCATCAACGCCCCCTCAAAAATAACCTACTCATTTCAGTTAAGAGGCTTTTTGTCAAAAATTCTTGACCAAACAAACGGGACATCTAGTCAAAGTTCCTTGACTAAGGCATTGTCAGAAACGGTAATAGAACCCACATAGTAGGAGCCTAATAGAGGTACATTGTTGAAAACAGTATTTTTTTCTGAAAAACAGCACAGCAACAAAAAGACCTCTAAACAGTGAACACGCTTTGGTTTGGTGCGAAACTGTTAAATTTGCAGGGTTCTACGGTGCAACTATGCCGAGAGTCTGCCTTGTCACTCACTATTTTCCGCCCCACAAGGGAGGCATAGAGCAGGTATCCTTTGAGCAGAGCAAAAGATTGACGGAAATGGGGTACCAGATTGATGTTTTGACAAGCAAATTCGAGGGACGAAACACTAACCCCATCAAAGGAATCACCATCCACCATTACCCGTCAATGAATGTGGCAAAACGCTTCGGAGTACCCTACCCCATAATCTCCTTCGAAGCATACAAAATGTTCACCAAAATCATAGGCAAATGTGACCTAGTCCACGCCCACGGACACGTCTACATGGCCTCATGCTTGGCAGGGATTGTTGCCAAGAGACTCAAGAAACCCTTCATTGTAACCCAGCACAACACCTTCATCGACTACAGGTCATTCCTCAACATAGTAGAGGAAGTCAATGACTTGGTTATAGGCAAATCAGTTCTACGAAACGCAGACAGAATAACGACAGTAAGCAAAGAAACCATGAAATACGTTCTCAGGCTGGGCGCAGACAAAACAAAAACACAGGTCATATACAACGGCGTCGACATCAACAATTTCCGCCCAGTAAACAAAAACGAAAGCAGAACAAAGTTAGGATTGCCCAAAAACCGAAAAATAGTCCTCAGCGTCCGCAGACTCGTCTACAAAAACGGCTTAGGCACCCTCATCGAATCAGTCCCCAAGGTAGCAAAGAAGCACCCAGACGTCCTCTTTGTTGTCGCAGGAAAAGGACCAAGCAGAAAACTCATAGAAGACCGCATAAAAGAACTCGGAATCAGCCAAAACATCACACTAGCTGGATTCGTTCCAGACGAGCTCCTGCCAGCCTACTATGACGCAGCCGACTACTTCATTCTACCCTCAGCCTCAGGCGAAGGACTCCCCCTAGTTCTCTTGGAAGCCATGGCATGCGGACTACCAGTCATAGCAACAGCCGTGGGAGGAACACCCGAAATAATCAAACACATGAAAAACGGGGTTCTTGTGCCGCCCATCGATCCTGAGGCAATGGCTGAGGCAACATCAAAGCTTCTTTCAGAAACAAAACTAGGCAAGACAATGGGTGAAGAAGCCAGAAGAAACGTTGAAGCCAACTATACATGGAAAGAAAACGTTCGCCAGCTACAAGCCATCTATGAAGAATTCATGTAATGTAGAAACTATTTTATACAAAGGCTCTCAAGTAAAGACAAAATCCAAAAAATGAGAGCCACCACCAATGAATAACGAAGACACAACCATTTCTGTGGTCATACCCGCCCTTAACGAAGGAAAAACAATCCGCAAGGTCATAAGAGACCTCAAAAACTCCTCAAGCTACAACACCCAAATCATAGTTGTTGACGGACACTCCAACGACGGAACCGAAGAAATAGTCAAAGAAGAAAACGCAGACTTCATAGCAGAACCAAGAACAGGATACGGAAGAGCAATAAAAACAGGAATCGACCACGCAAAAGGCGACATAGTAGTGATAATCGACGCCGACGACACCTACGAAGCCTGCCACATAAACAAACTAGTCCAACCACTCCTAGAAGACGAAGCTGACGTTTGTTTGGCTTCAAGACTCGGCGGAACAATGCTACCTGGAGCCATGCCACGCATGAACCACTTTGGAAACCGCATGATTACATCAATGTACAATATGCTCTATGGCCAGAATATCTCGGACACCCAGACAGGATTTCGGGCATTAACCAAAGAGGCAATTTCTCACATGGAGTTATATTCTGATGGAATGGGACTTGCCACAGTCCTTCTAACAGAAGCGGCTAAGAATGACTTGAGAATCACCGAGTTCCCTTCAGTCTACAAGTCTAGGGACGGAGAGAGCAGAACCAAGATGAACAGGGTCAGGGCTGGATGGGAAATCCTCAGAATTCTTTTATTTGGACAAGCCTAAATGTAAGCAATACTCATATACTATTGTCCGATGAAAACAGACACTCGTCTTTTTCATGGGAGGGCACTACAGGTTGAATGGCGGTCAGCGTGATAACTTCATGGAAAAGAAGATCAGGAAAACCGGAAAGGACACAAAATCTGGTTCAGGCATTAGCGAAGAAAAAGTGATAGTTGCCACAATTTTGGTTGCCATCGTGATTATGAGCGGCGTCCTAGTATGGACGATTATAGATAAACCCCCAACAACAGAACAGTTCTCCGCCATGTATGTGCTTGACTCAGAAAAACAGGCAAACAATTACCCAAGAACAGTTGTTCTGGGCACAAACAGCACCTTCTCCTTGTGGGTTGGCGTAGAAAACCAGAATGACAAAACAGTAGAGTATTCAGTGCAAGTCAAGTTAGATGACGGAACCCCTACTGAGGATCCCAGCCCAGCCGAACCCGTACAGGTCTTCAACAGAACGCTGGTGAATGAGGAAACATGGGAGTTTCAGGTGACAATAAACATAGATCAGCCGGGAAACAACAGAATAATCTTTGAAATGCAGGTTTTCAACGTACTAGAAAACGTGTGGGAATACACAACAACTAGATTCGACTTCACAGTTGAAGCAATCCCAGCATAACGAAGCCCTCACAGAGGCCCATGACCCATTTTTTCATGGAATAGGGTTTTTTTGGAAAGCTTAAGTAGTAAGTGTACGCTTAGTTTCCAGACACAAAGTGGGGAATTACCTTTGAAAAGCTTTGAAAATAGGGAAGTTGTTGTCACTGGCGCAGCAGGCTTCATAGGCTCAAACCTCTGCAGAACACTTTTGGAGCAAGGCGCCAAAGTAACTGCATACGACAACTTGTATTCAGGAAAAATGGAATTCATAGAAGACCTCCTCGATAAAGGTCTCAATTTCCTTAAGGCAGACATCAGAGACCCAGAGGCGCTGGAGAAAGCAACAAAAAACAGTGAAGTGATTTTTCATCTGGCAGCCCAAACAAGCGTCCCCTTTTCGATGAAAAACCCGCAAGAAGACTGTGAAATCAACGTAATTGGAACATTGAATGTCCTTGAAGCCGCAAGAAAAAATGACAACAGAGTAGTCTTTGCATCCTCCTGCGCAGTCTACGGCAACCCAGAGAAGAGACCAACACCAGAAACATACCCAACCAACCCCATCGCCTTCTACGGACTCTCAAAGCTCCTTGGCGAAAACTGCTGCAAGTTTCACCAAGAAACCTACGGGCTAGAAATTGTTAGGCTCAGAATATTCAATGCTTATGGTCCAAACTGTCACGGAGTCTTATACGACTTCATCAAAAAACTCCAGAAGAACCCCAACAAACTGGAGGTGCTGGGAACAGGCAAACAGTCCAGAGACTTCGTTTACATTTCGGACATGGTTGACATGCTGCTCAAAGCTGCAACGTCTCCTAAAGCCCCAGGAGAGGCATTCAACGTCGGCACAGGAAGAACGACTTCCGTGGCTGAGTTAGCAAAGATGCTAATTGACTTTCTAGAATTGAAAAATGTTGAAGTAAATTTCAAGGGCGGTCAAGCGTGGGAAGGAGACATGGATATAACCCTTGCAGACAACAGCAAAGCCCTGAAACTGCTGCAGTGGAGCCCCCAAGTTAGCTTAGAGGAAGGGTTAAAAAGGTTAATAAACTCAGGAAAATACTAGGCTCGATTTAGATGGTTTCTTTAAAGAAGAGGCTAAAAGCCGTTGTTATGCTTCTTCGACCGCCATACTGGCTCATGACTGGCGGTCTCTCAGTTTTAACAATTTTTGCTCTGGAGGGAGGCTTACCAGAAAACCAGTGGGTACTGCCGTTGGTTGTCTTGTCTGCGATATGCATCAGTTCAGGAGGCTTCGCCTTCAATGACTATGTTGACCAAGAGTCAGACGCCATCGTCAAACAAAACAGGCCCATTCCCTCAGGAAGTCTGGCGCCGTGGCACGCTCTTCTGGCAGCTGTAATTTTGTTTGCCATTGGGTTGGCAGCATCCTTTGCCCTCAACTGGCTATGCTTTGCCCTCGCCCTCATGGACACAGTTCTTCTTGTTGCATACTCCAAAGTTATAAAGAAGTCTGCAGGATTTTTCGGAAGCTTTCTCATGGGCTTCCTCATAGGAACATCCTTTGTTTACGGCGAAGCCGCCCTAACTGAAACATTCACAATAATTTCGCTTTCTTTGTCGTTTATGAGCATGGGCAGCATTGGCGGAAACATACTCCGGGATGTGCTGAGTTTAGAAGGAGACCAGAAGGCAGGATACGCCACATTAGCAGCGAAACGGGGTCCAAAATTTGCCACCAAAGTTGGAGCCATCTTCTTTTTGCTCAATGTAATAGGTTCTCCAGTCCCCTATTTGGTGAATGCAGTCGGCTGGGCCTATTTGATACCGATAATTCTCTGGGACATAATCCTTGTTGTTTCTGGAGTTGCTCTCCTCAGAAACCAAGACATTAATGTAGTGAAGAAGCATGAAAGGTTAGTGACTAGAACGATGATACTGATACCGATAGCACTAATCTTGGGGGCTCTCAAGTGAAGCCAGAGAAGATTCTCAGGGAAACTTTTAGCGTCTGCCCAGTTTGCCTAAAAAAGATAAAGGCGCAGGTCGTGGAAAAAGACGGAAAAGTTCTGATTCAGAAAGAGTGCAGCGAGCACGGAAGCTTCAGTGACACCTACTGGAGCAGAGCAGACATCTACCATAAGGCTGAAGAATTCAAGAAGCCCTCACCCACACCCTTTCAGGACAACTGCCCCAACGGCTGCGGCGTAAAGGAATGTACTAAACATGTGTCCACGACAGTCATGTCAGTCATCGACGTAACCAACGAATGTGACCTAAGGTGCCCAATCTGCTTCGCAAACGCAGCCCAGCCAGCTGACCTGTATGAGCCAACCCAAGAAACCATTCAAGATATGCTACAGTATCTGAAAAAGCAGGAACCTCCTCCTCTGGCGGTGATGTTTGCTGGCGGAGAACCTACAGTCCGCGACGACATAGTTGACATCGTGAAGATGGCACATGACATGAAATTCATGATTCTTCTGGCAACAAACGGCATCAGAATGTCTAACGACCCAGAGCTGGTTATGAAACTGAAGAAGGCGGGATTGAATATTGTGTATCTTCAGTTTGATGGGCTAACTGATGCGCCCTACGAGAAACTGAGAAACGCGAAACTGCTTCCGAACAAGCTACGGCTCGTTGAACTCTGCAGGGAGCATGACATAGAGATTATTCTGGTTCCAACCCTGCAGGGCGGCATAAACGACAACGAAGTTGGGGACATGATCAAATTCGCTGCAGAAAACGTGGACATCATACGAGGAATAGTCTTTCAGCCCATGTCCTTTACTGGAAGAACAGCAGAGTATGTCTCTAGAGAAAAACGGATAGACAATTCGCTCCTTGCCCAAAGAATCGAAGAGCAGACAGGCGGAATGATCAAAGAAGAAGATATGTTTCCTGTTTCAGTCATGGTTCCGCCCCTAAAGGTAATGAACAGTTTCTTATCCAAGGTATGGCCCCCCTTCACGCCTACCCCATACTGCGGCTTATGGAACTGGATTCTGATTTCTAAACAGGGAAAAGACAAGTTTACGCCCATCAACCGTTTCCTGAAGTACGAAAAGTTCATGGCCAAACTGAATGCCCTTAACACGCTAATCGAGAAGAAGAAAGTTGGCAAAATCGGAATCTACTTGAGGCTGCTGTTTGCTTCCTTTAGTTCTCTTGATTGGATGAAGGTGCAGCGGGAAGCTGGTCTTTTGAATGCAATGAAGACGTTGGTTAAGATTCACACTGACCCGTCATATGATTCTCTTGGCATTATCAGGCGGAGACTGCTACTGATTGGATGCATGGCATTTATGGACCCCTACACCTTTGATGTGGAGAGGGCGCACCATTGTGTCATCCACTACACAACTCCAGACAAGCGAGTCATACCCTTCTGTGTCTACAACATGTTCTACCGAAAACAGATAGAACACAAATTCTGTATTCCACGAATCAGAGCCAAACAGAAATAACTCATGGATTTCTGTGCCCCATATTATGGGATAGGAACACTGCTTTTGTTATGTATCTAGTTTGAAGTAGTGCCCAAGGATGTGATGGTAATGCTCTGGGGGCATTAGGGAACGGAAGGCCCTTTCTACCACTTCGCTGAGGGCAGGATGAATGTGCATAGAGTCCCGTATGGGTTTGGCACTTTGTTCTTTGGTGTACATTAGGGGAATGATTTCGTGGATGAGAACAGAAGCATAGGGTCCTATGATGTGGGCTCCAACAATCTTCATGCCGTCCCGCTCCACAATGACTTTGACGAAGTAGTCTTTTGCGTCCATGGCTTCTCCCTTTGCTGTGTCCTCGTACCTGTAGAAGCCAATCAGCAGCTTATCCTCGCCAAATTGTTCTATGGCAGCCTTTTCTCCTAGACCGACTGAGGCGATTTCGGGGTAAGTGAATACAGCATGGGGCACTGCATGATAATCAGCCTTCACTTTCCGTTTCAGCACAGCATTATTGTATACGACAGATGCTTCGTAGTTGGCTGCATGCTTGAAGGGGTATTTGCCGTTGGCGTCTCCAAGAGCCCAAACATTAGGCTGAGACGTCTCCAGATACTCGTTAACGACGATCCAGCCACGACGGTCAGTTTCGATTCCCGCCTTTTCGGGATGAAGCACACCAGAAAGGGAAGCTCTCCCAGTGGCAATCAACAGTTCGTCCGCAGTTACCTCCAACTTTTTCCCAGTCTCCCTGTTCACAGCCACAAGCAGTTTCTTGCCGTCCTTGGTCACTTTTGCTTCCTTAACTTCATGGTTCGTGATGATTGTCACATGCTTTTCCAGCTCTCTCTTGGCTAACGCCGAAACTTCAGGTTCTTCGGTGGGGATGAACTGGGGATTTCTGCCGATTATTGTGACTTGTGCGCCCATGGCTGAGAGGAAGTGGCTGTATTCTGCGGCTATGTATCCGCCGCCCACGATGTTGATGCTTTTTGGCAGTTCACTAATGGTGAGGATTGTGTCGCTTGTAAAGTAGCCAGTTTCTTCGATTCCCGTTATGGGAGGCACCGTGGGTTTTGAGCCTGTGCCCAGAATAATCATTTTGGCTTTGATTGTCTCCTTGCCAACCTTCAGGGTGTAAGGTGCAACAAATTCTGCGGCTTCAGGGTAATAGTCCACATGTTTGGATTGGGAAAGTCCTTGGCGGATCTTGTTTATGTCCCTGTGGATGATGTTTCGCATTCGTTCCATGACAGCCTTGAAGTCAACGTTTTTTGTTTCAGAGTCGATTCCAAAGGTTCTTGCCTTTTCGATTGTCCGAATCAATTCTGCTGGGTAGAGAAGAAGCTTAGATGGGATGCAGCCCCTTGTCAAGCAGATGCCGCCCGGCTCATCCTTGTCTATAACGGCAACCTTGACCTTCGGGTTCTCGCTAATCATCGCCTCAACAATACTTATTGCAGAACCCGTGCCTATGGAAACCAAATCGTACTCTTTCATAACATAACCTCTTAGAATGCACTAATTTAACAAGCAATTGTCCTAAATCATTTTTACCATTTTAGGTAAATAACCGTCGCCATCGGTACTTTCACCTAAGGTCCGGGTATAATCCTGAACAAATACAAGACGTATAGAATATTAAGTCTTTCATTTCTTTATACTACGTGGAGGTATTTGTTGAGGTAACAAACTTCGATTGTACACGAGATAATCAGATACATATCTCGTAGAGAATTAGAGCGTAGTACCCTAACTCGTAACAAACCGAGCCATCAGGGGGAGATAAAACTCGAGTTTTTGGATTAGGGCACTACCTTCTCTCTTATAAAATACTAAAAATAAAAACTTTTGTAAGATTCAGAAATAGTCTAATCAAATATTTCACTTGATTTCTTCAATTATCGAATAGAGATAATCTAATGTTCTTTTTTCTGAAAAAGGAGTAGGGAATTAGATTCTCTGTTTTCTGTAGTGCTTTATTTTTCCACATCTAGGACAAGTAATTGTCTTAAATCAGTTGCCTAACAGGTAGAAAGATGCGCCATTGATTTAGTGTTCGTGGTGTTTTCCTTCGTTTTCTTCTTTTATGTGGTGTGCCACGTGAATGCCTAGCACGGTTGCGGAGCCTGCGGCGGTACCAAGCAGCAAATGAATGAGTAAGTCACTTTGGTAAAACAGGGCAAAAACTGCAAGGGCATCAAACACCAGCGCCACAACCAGGTATTGGTAGCACCAGCCTTTCATGCTTGTTCCGCCAGTTGGGTCGTTGATGCCGACAAACAACATCAAAACAAAGAGGACTGCAAAACCAATCGCGAAATAGATCAGATTCTCAATCAAGCATTTTCACCAAACAAGTATGCTTTACACAATCGCTAGCGAAACGGTTTTGGCGCGGAAGTCTATATAAACGTTCTGCCAAAGGGTGTGTTCTATTGCTGTCAACAAGAAGAACATGTGTTTTTGGTGCTCGAAGCGTTGTGGGTAGAAGGTTTTAAAAGTTACAAAACGTTAAAACAGGAAAACGCTCCACAGGACATCAAAAAGGGATTCTCACGAAAACAAAGATGGAGACACATAGAGAGAATGACAGAAAAAATCAGCGTAACTTCATCTGACTACACAGAAACCAAGCACTGGCCACCCTACACCTACCGAGACTATCCTGAAGTTGCGCCAGAAACGCTACAAGCCTTCAAAGAATTTGTGGGAACCGAAAACACAAGCAACGAAAGGAAGGAACTGCAGCCGTGGATACCTTTCTGCACCATGAAGTGTAGTTTCTGTTATTTTCCCACAGAATTGACCTCCAGAAACGGGGTTGAAAAGTATCTTGATGCCCTGAAGAAAGCCTTAGCCATATACGCAAAAACAAGATACGTTAGGACAAGCGAGTTCTCCGAGATTTATCTGGCAGGCGGAACCCCAAGCATCATGTCCACTGAACAGACAATCGACATCCTAGCCTTCTGCGAAAAAAACTTTGACATAAGCGAGGAACGGGAAATCAAGGTAACAGGATGCACCCACGATTTCGACTACAAGAAACTCAAGGCCCTGTCAGAATATGGAGTAGACCAGCTGGATTTAGGGGTACAAACCTTCGACGACAAAATTAGAAAGCTGATTAATCTGCGGGATAAAGCAGGGAATGCAGCTGAAACAATCAAGACCGCCCATAAGCTCGGGCTACGGGTAAGCATTGACCTGATGTACAATCTTCCGGGACAGGACCTGAAAGTCTGGAACAGGGACGTCCAAAGAGCCCTAGAGTTGAATGTAGAAAGCGCTGACTGCTACGCCCTAGACGTTTACCCAGAAACCAAGCTGGCTCAACAGCTTCAGTCTGGCGAACTGCCTCCGAGAGGAAACCAGCATTTCGAAAAGGAGATGTATGCTGAGGCACAAAACACATTCAAGGCTGCAGGATACAAACCGACATGCCACAACCGCTTCTCCAGAATACAAGAAGACTTCAAGGAACCATGCATGGAGATTCTTGCCACGGGCGCAGGCTCCTTCATGGGAACGTTAGGAAAATTCTCTTACGTAGACATCGAACCTGCCGAAGCATACATTGAGGCGGTTAACCGTGGAGAGTTTCCAGTGTCGAAGCTTTCGTTGAGTTCATTAGAAGATGAAATGGGAAAGATGATGATGCGGCTTTATATTCGCTTGCCCGTCAACAAAACCGAGTTCAAGAGCCGCTTCGGAAAACTGCCAGAGGAAGCTTTTGGAGCCACAATAGACAAACTGGAGAAAAAGGGTTTAATCGAGGTTGACGAAACGGAAATAAGGTTAACAAAGTTGGGGGACATGTGGAGATATAATGTCTGTTGGGAGTTCTCGCAACAAAAAACAGACAAAGCATAACCAAATCAATGAGGGATGAAGGTGAAGGCTATAAGAGTCTTTAGGGGCTTGATGGCATTTCTCACAGCCATCCCATTCAAGATGGATGAAAGCTTCTTGGACATCTCCGCCCGATTCATGTTCCTGTTTCCTGTCATAGGAGCCATAATAGGAGTTCTTGTCGGCGCCTACGCCCTCTTCACAAATAAAGTATTGTTTCTTCTTTTCAGCTCCATAAACACTCTACTATTCTCAGGCGCTCACGAAGCGTTTTTTGAGTTTGCAGCTAAGGGACTTGCAAGCATAATGACAGTCGCATTTCTCCTTGTTATTATAGGTCTTCAGCACACAGACGGGCTAGTTGATGTAGGCAACGCGTTGGGCATAAGAAAAGCGTCTCTTAAAGAAAAGATGGACATCGCTCACGTCTGGACGGTTACCCGAACAGGAGCCTTCCTTGCCCTCATCGTTTCCTTCTTCACCCTCTTGTTTATCTTTATAGCAAACACAGACTGCATCCTTCAGGCTCTCATAGTGGCGGAGGTGTCAGCGAAGCTTGCTATGGTTACAACAGCATGGCAAGGCACATCCCCTCCTCAGCGTCTTGAAGATAAGAGAGGAAAAGGCAGAAGCTTCATCGATTTCATGAACAAAAACCATGGACTATACGCTGTTTCGTTGGCTATCTCCCTTGCAGTCAGCATCCCCCTGTTTGGTATCATGGGCGTGGTGTCTATAGTGGCTGGAATACTGGTAGGTGCCTTCATGATAGTATTGGGAAAAAGAGTGTTTGGGGGCGTAAACGGGGACATATTCGGCGCCACTAACGAGATTGCCCGAATGTTTGCGTTGCTTGTGCTGGTGATTTAAAGTGCATATTGTAGCTTTGATAATGGCAGGCGGAAAAGGAACACGATTCCGCAAAGACACAGAAAAGCCGATGGCACAGTTCATGGGTAAGCCCCTAATAGGAAGAGTTATCGAAGCCACCAAAGAATCCAAAAAAATCTCAGAAACAATCGTTGCAGTAACAGAATACAGCCCAAACACAGCAAAAGAGGCAACAAAAGCATCCGTAAAAGTGGTAGAGACAGACGGAAAAGGATACCACACGGACCTACAGCAGGCTGTTCAAGATGCAAACTTGAAATGTCCAGTATTGATTGTTTCAGCGGACCTGCCTCTATTGACTGGAGAGTTTCTAGACGAAATAATCGGAAAATACGAAGAGGCTGACAAGCCTGCCTTGACTGTGCTTATTCCAGAAGAAGCTTTCCGCAAGTATAACATTTCAGCGGCTTCACCTTTCGAGTATGAAGGAAAGATGTACGCTGTTTCGGGAATCAACATAATTGATGGACAACGAATCTTGGAGGAGCAGGAACAGGAAGTCATTGTCAGCAGCAGAGCTGAAGCCGTTTTCACCGTAAACTCCACAAAAGACTTAGAAACAGCAAAAAACTATCTGCAGCAAACCAAACAAAACAAGTAGCGCTATTTTGGGTTGCCCAAAGCTGTTATCTGCTCAACCAGTTTACGGTTTTCTTCGGGTCGTCTAACAGTTACTCTGAAGAATCTGTTGTTCAGTCCATCAAAGTCTTGGCAGTCTCGAATGAGGAAACCTTTCTTGGCTAGGCCCTCAGCGAGCTGTGTCGAAGTTAAGTCTCCTTGGATGATTTCAATCAGCAAAAAGTTGGTTTCGGAGGGGTACACCTTCAGCCAAGAAATTGTTTTGAGCAGTTTTTGCATCTCTTTTCGGCTTTTTAAGATAAGAAGTCGACTGTTTTTGATGAAGTCTGTGTCTTTTATTGCTTCTGCTGTGGCATACATGGCTAGACTGTTTACGCTCCAAGGCATCTTCACATTCTTCAGGGTCGTTACAAGCTCGGGGGAGCCTATGCCGAAGCCGATTCTGAGGCCTGCCAAACCAAAGAATTTGGTTAATGACCTGAGAACAAAGAGGTTGCTGTAATCGTTAACGTACTCAGCCATGGAGTACCGTTTGCCGTCGTCAACAAAGTCGATGTAATCCTCGTCAACAAACACAAGCACATTCTTTTCTGCAGCAAATTTAACGACTTTCAGGACGTCACCTTTTTCATAAAGGCACCCTGTTGGGCTGTTTGGGTTACAAAGGAAAAGTATTCGGGTTTTTTCTGTGATTGAGCTCTCCAGTTCTTCAAGGTTTAGCTTAAAATCTTTTGCTGGATCACACTTCAGGAACACCATATTGCCGCCGGAACGTTCTATGGCTGCTTTGTATTCGCTGAAGGTGGGAACTGGAATAACTGCTTCGTAGCCGTTTTCAAGAAAAACCTCATTGAAGAGGTAGATTAATTCTGTGGAGCCGTTGCCCACTATTACATTGTCGGGCTTTACATTAGCGGATTTTGCTAGTGCCTTAAGAAGCCATTTATGGTCAGGGTCAGGGTAATGATGTATCAGGTTGAGGTGATTGCGGATGCTTTCCAGAGCCTTTTCGGGCACACCTAAGGGGTTGGTGGAGATGCTGAAATCAATGAGCTGATCTACGGGAATGTTGTATTTTTTTGAAACTTCCCAGACGTTTCCGCCGTGAAAGTAGGGACTAAGATTCCGCAGGGATTCCTTAACGAGTTTAGAAACATCTACCATACGATGGCTTCCTTTTATTGGGCTTTCAGAAAGTCGTAATGTTCAGACGGGTATAAAAGTTAACAGCCAAAACGGACAATTAACTGGAGTTTTCATCAATGGCTTTAAGAAAACGGAGCAACTCTTCCTCGTTATGCCATTGCATCTTGAAGTGGTTGTTGTAGTCGTTGAAGATTCTGTATAGCCAATATGCGGCAGCTAAACCACACGATACAATGCTGAGACCCAGGTACTTGTTCCGGGAGAAACTGGGTGTAGCAGTGAAACCGTGAAGGTTCAGAGGCATTCCTGACTTTTTTGCATACTCGATTACTTCAACCAGAAAATCATGTTCATGCTCCTCATGTTTACTGAGGTCCCTCTTCAAAACATAGAAAACGTAGAAGGCAGGAACAATCAGCAACGTTGAAAGAGTCCATGCCGCCGCATTCAGGGGCTTTGTTTGCGAAATGTTTGACTGGGACTTTTCTGGACTCGAGGTTTTTTTTAGTTTGCTCAGTATGAGAGCTTCCAGTTTTTCTTGTCTTTGGAAGTGAGTGTTTCTTCTTTTGATCATGTAGTACATCATTGGGAACCATGCTATCCCGAAGCTGGCTACAGAAAGAACAGCCCACATGGAGAACCACATGATTCGGTCTGTTTCTTTTCTTGACTTCATGTTCTCTTCGATTTCCAGCAAAGTTTGTTTCACTGTGGCTCATCTTCTCCATACATGACTGTTCTGGGCAGGCTTGAATAATATTGAGAACTACAACTCCATATAATAAAAGTTAAACCATCATTCAACGATTCCAAAGGTTGGTAAACTATTTAATTCATGAAGTGTTCATCTCTGGAGCGATGGCAAAAGAAAAAGAAGGCAGGGAACACGAAGAGGTTTTCGTGTCTGTCGTCATTCCAGTATTCAATGAAGAAGTAACCGTAGGCAACGTAGTAACGCGAACAAAAAATACACTTGAAGAGATGGGAGTTACGTACGAAATTCTGGTTGTCGATGACGGTTCAGCAGACAAGTCTGCGGATGTCGCCGAGGAACTGGAAGCCACTGTTTTGAGAAAGGCGCATCAGGGGAAAGGCTATGCCCTTAGATACGGCTTCATGAAGGCTAGGGGAGAATTGGTTGTTACGTTGGATGCTGATGGTTCCCATAAGCCAGAAGAGATTTCTCAGGTTCTACGATACATTAGAGAGGATAGAGCCGATTTTGTGATAGGTTCAAGATTCTTCAATCAGGAAGCCAACAAAACCAAGATTCCGAAAATTAACAGGGTAGGCAACAGGATGTTCAATGACCTTATTTGGTATCTCACTGGCGCAATAACTTCTGATTCCCAGTCTGGTTTCAGAGCCTTCAGAGCGTCTCTGATAAAGAGGATGAAGTTGAGTTCCCACGGCTACGAGGTGGAGTCTGAGATGCTTGTTAAGGCGCTGAAGATGGGCGCAAGAGTGGCTGAGGCTCCAATAAGCTTTATTCAGAGAACCGTCGGAATGTCCAAACTTGATCCCATAAAAGACGGAGCACGGATACTCTACGCAATAATAGCATCCTATCTTAGCTGACTACGATAATAGTTGTAATCATTAACTTCTACCTATAACAAATGAGAAATACCAATCACAATTCCTTAATCTCACATTTTTGATGAATTCTACATTTTAGCAAAATGCCTACTTTTCAGAAGATGTAATGATTTCAACAACTTTCCCAACAATTTTGTTTTCATGAACGTGCTCGTTAGCTCCATCTGCGTTAGCATCGCCATGCATTATGAAAATTATTTTCCCGTCTGTCCCAATTTTTTTGTCAATCGCCCTGTGCACAATCAACTCAGTTGCTCCCTGATAAGCAAGTATGTCACCAGGAGGGTCGTCATCTTTAGAACCAACATGAATACCATCGATAGATATCTGTCTATCAATTCTGACAACATCTCCTAACTTGAGTGCAGGTTCCATACCTTGGTTATCAATAATTATTAAATCATCATCGGTAGTTTCTGAAGGGGTTTGAGCAAAGGGCTGAAGTAAATTCGGAGCGAAATTGCTTATCAACACAATTGTAACCAGAGTTAAAACCCAAGAAACAGCCACAGCAAGAACAAAAGTTTTCTTGTCAAGCATAATCCTTTACCATTTTCTTAAAGCAGTTCAAGTTGTAAAAGAAATTTGTCCTGCCCGTACAAAGGCTATAAAGAAAAAATGAACCAAATATCGGTCGACGTGCAAATGTCATAGTGAGCTTCAAAAAACCATTATTAATAAAGCAAAAACGTAGTATTACGTTAGTATTCAAAGTTGATTACGAAGGACCGTTCAAAGGGGCAATCGATTGAAAAACCAAGCAGTTACAGGGGACGATTCGCTTCCGGGAGTCAGCATAATAGTTCCGACCCTTAACAGTGGGTCAACAATCGATGAGTGCCTCCGCTCTGTTCTGGAACTAGACTACCCCAAACAGCTGCTTGAAGTGATTGTGATTGACGGAGGCTCAACAGACGATACTACTGAAGTTGCAAAAAGGCATCCAGTTAAGGTGGTTTACAGCCAGCTTAATCCCCCTGCAGCCTACAATCTGCTTCTGAAGGACATAAAGAACCCCATAATCGGATTAATTGACTCTGACGCCAAGGTTGAGAAACAGTGGCTCAGGAAACTCGTTAAACTTTTAGACGACCCGAAAGTGGCTGGAGCAAGCGGAACCGTAGACACATGGAACAAGGATAAGCTAGTTCCAAGAGTCATAGGCTACGAGCTAATTTCTAGATATAGACGGCTTCCCAACACGGTTGAAAGAGTAGCGACCATGAACTTGGTCCTGAAAAAGAAGATAGTCACAGAAATCGGCGGCTTCGACGAGGCTCTTCCCACTCAATACGACACAGACATAGGAGCAAGACTGGCACAGGCAGGATACAGGATAGCCTTCGACGCAGAAGCAATGTGCTACCACTTTCATCGCCCCACGCTGGGAACGTTCTTTAAACAGCAGTACAAGTATGGCCAAAACACTTGGAAATTGTATTTGAAGCATCCGAAACTTGCGAGGGGCGACAAGATAACGGACTGGTGGATGAACGCCCAGCCCATAGTCTATGTTGCCGCATTCGTCCTACTTCTCATCAGCGTACTCACAGGCTTCCATTTGATTCCGTCACTGGCGTTTCTTGCCATCGTTACCGTAACAACACTGCACTACATCATCTCGGCGGCAAGAATAGCCGTTAGTTTTCATGATGCTTCAGCCATGTATCTCATCGTAATTTATTTCACCAGAGCCATTGCCTGGACAGTTGGAGGAGCAACATCTTTAATCCAAACTGCATTAACTGGAGGAGAGGACAAACAAAAGTGAATGTGTGCTTCGTAACCCCAGAATATTTCCCGATTTCAGGCGGAACAGGAGCCTACGTCTATTACCTGTCCCACAGCCTACAAAAACTTGGACACAACGTCCACGTAGTAGCCAGACACACAGAAGACGCAGAAGACACCTTTCACGGCATTAAAGTCCACTACATAAAAGGCACAGGAAACGCACTCACCAGATACTGGAAATTCGCCCGCTCAGCCTCCAAAAAAATAGAAGAACTAAACAACCAAATCGGCATCGACATCATCCACGCAAACCTACCCTTGGTCCCAAGCTTCGCCATACCCAAAGACTCAGCCAAGGCTCTAGTCTGCGCAGTCCACTCAACATGGAAAGGAGAAGCCATAGTAACCAAACAATCCAACCCCACAGAACTGAACCCCAACGAGAAGATGATGCTCCGGTTCAATCGTGTGCTTAGGCGCTATGAAACTCAGTTAATGAATCGGTCGGACGCCCTGATTGCCGTAAGCAAATATACAGTTGACGAATTAACTGGCCTTTATGGCATCCCAGAGGAAAAGATTCATGTAATCTACAATGGGGTAGATATAGAAAAGTTCAAGCCAAGACCAAACAAGATGGAGCTGCGGCAAGAATTCGGACTAGAAGCAGACAGGAAGATTGTTCTTTTTGTGGGCAGGCTTTATCACAGAAAAGGCCTAGAGATTCTGTTACGGTCGATTCCGCCAGTTCTCCAAGAGTATAAGGACGTGAAGTTTGCCATTTCAGGGACAGGATTCAAACAGAAAGAGGAGAGTCTCCGAAACTTGGCAAAGGAACTGGACATAGAAGACCATGTAACGTTTCTGGGGTACGTTCCAGACGAGAAACTTCCTGACATTTATGCAGCCTCGGACATTTTTGTGCTGCCAGCCATCTACGAAAACTTTCCCTTCGCCATACTTGAAGCCCAAGCCACTGCCCTGCCAGTCATCTCCACCAAAGTAGGAGGAATACCCGAGTTTCTGGTAAGCAACGAAAACGGGTTTGTGATAGACCCCGGAGACTCAACACAGCTGACAGAAAAAGTGTTGACGTTGCTCCAGGACCCGAAGCTTGCCGAAAAAATGGGCAAACGCGGAAGACAGTTAATTGAAGAGAAGCTTTCTTGGAGCATTATCACAGGTCAAGTAATCGATTTGTATCACAAGCTTTTGGAGACAGATTAACGGGGCAACGAGTTGTCCCAGTGCTTGTCCACCCACTCTTTTCCCTTGATTTCCTCATCGACCTTCCTGTAGACATTCAGGCAGCCCTGCAACATATTCAGGAAGGGTGTGCCAAAGCAGAGACGTGTAAGAAAATAGCTTTTGTAGACCCAACGTTGAGTCCTAACAGCCAAATCCAAGTATGGAAGCAGAAATGGACGCTTCAACGCCTTAATGTCTTCGCCAATAACCTGAGTCACTGTTTCTTCCCGTTGATGCTTATCAATGAACTTTAGGTAGCTGACGTCAGCCCAGTCTATGCCCATAATTTCGCAGCACAGCTTGTCTATGGCAAAAGCGTCACTGCCCGCCAATATAAGATTCATTGGCACAACAATTCCCCTGTTGGGTCCGTTTCCTTCCATAGAATATGTGGCATCTACGACAACAAGCTTCGGCTTCAGCAACACCAGCAGGTCATGCATAACCATGCTGAACCAAGGATGAAGAAAAATGCGTCTGTCATCAGGTATGCATCCGAACATGTTCTTTATGGCGCCACTAAAGTCCGTGAATTCGTGAGTTTTCATCACTGGAACATCAACAAAGGTGTCGGCTTCAACAAGAGTCCGGGGAAGAGGGAAATCTCGCAATCGAAACGTTTCAGGATTATCAACCTTCACAATCTCGTCTTCAGACAGGTTTATTGTCCTTCCGCCAGCCTTTTCAACAACCTTCTTTGTGCCAGTCATCTGCAGGGCATCGTTGCAGCAGTAGTTGTAGCCGTTGGATTCGCCGACAATGACCTCTTCAGCCCTGTCCCTGAGAAGCCTTACAAGATGAAAAAGAACATAGGGACTTGTGACAGCTCCCCGAATGTAATGTTTAGAGCACAGGTTCGGTTTTATGAAAACTTTGCCCTTAACATGCTTTGTCCATTCTGCAGCTTCCAGCGCATCTTTTAAGGCGGACTCTATGCCGTCATCAGTTTTGAAGACTCCAATCTTTGTTGTTTTCATTTGTCAGTCGCCCTCTGAGACTTGCTTGATGCATCCTGGATCTGACATAAGATAGTCATCGTGGTACATGAAGGCTCTTGCTCTGCATCCTCCACAAACAAACTTGTATTCGCATTTGCTACAACGTCCCTTCAGTTTTTCTCGGTCTCGTAGGTCCTTAAAAACTGGGGAGTTAAGCCAGATGTCAGCTAACTTTTCTTTCTTTAGATTTCCGACAACTAGGGGCATGAAGACACAGGGCTGCATGTTCCCTTCTGGAGAGATGGCACAATATAGGCGTCCAGCTCCACAGCCTCCAATAAAGTCAGCTAGGGCTTTGGCTCTTTTGCTTATTTTTGTGGCTTCCATGTGTGCGAGGGGCATTATGAGATCTTCTTGTGTTGGAGATTGAGCCTCCAGAGCTACTCGGGCAAGTTGAGGAGTTGTGCTCAGTATGGCAATTTTGTGGTGCTCAGACAACTTCTTGTTTAGATAACATAGAAGCTGTTCTCGCTCTTGTGGTGAAGGGTCACGTGCAACTATCTCTTTGCCTCTGCCTACAGGTATAAAATTGAATAATGTGAATCTGTCAATTCCCATGTTTTCGGCCATTTCAAGGACTGCAGGGATTTCTGTTAGATTGTCTTTGGTGCCAGTTACTGCTACGCAGGTGCAGATGTCTTGTTTCAAGCAATTCTTTAGTCCCTGTATCGTCTGGTCGAAGGCACCATTTACTCCCCTAAAGCGATCATGTGTTTTGGCGTCGATTCCGTCAACGCTTACTTCCACGTAATGGAGCCCAATTTCCTTGAGTTTTCTAACGTTTTCTTCGTTGAGGAGGGTCCCGTTTGTTGCTAACGACACATATAATCCTGCGTCAACGGCGTGACGGGCAACTTCAAAGAAGTCTTTTCTCATGAGGGGTTCGCCCCCTGAAAAGGCTAAGGAGGTGGCGCCAAAATCTGCCAGCTGGTCAACGACCTTTATGGCTTCCTCAGTGGAGAGTTCCATGTTGGAGCTGCCTCCAGCATCCAGGTAACAGTGTTTACATTTGAGGTTACATTTGTATGTGAAATTCCATACCACAAGGAAGGGGGCATGAACTTGTATGGGACGGCTGAAACCAAACTCTGCAAAGCCTTGCACTATGCTGTTTACGGCTCGTCTAACATAGGAGTCTGAAAAAATTTTGGAAACACGACCCTTTTCAACGGCTAACACTACTTGTATAAAATCGATCCAGAACTCTATGACTCTGACGTAAAGGCTACAGGAAGAACATTTCAGGTGGTTTCTGCCAGCGTATTTGTCTAGAGCAGATTCGAGGGGGCTCCGGTTACATTTTGGGCATTTTTTTAGAGCGGTTTTCAGCATCCATTTTACGGGTGGCGCTTTGATGACTGAGTTCCAGAGTTTCTGGTTTGTTAACAGATTCATCGAAATCTTTCCGAGTTCCGCTTTATTGTACCGTTACTAGGGTAGTAGTAAAAGCGGAAAAAAATAAACTTACCTAGAAAAAACTGCTGTTAATGTTGTCTCAATATTTCTAAAAGAAAAGGAGAATATTTTGGTCCCTTTTTGGCGCTTTACTTCGTTAGCAGTACGTAGATGGCGATTAATAGTGCTATTATCACAAGCACTAGTATTGCCATAACATATGTTGTCAGGTTTGTTACGCTTTCTTCAATGTTGTTAACAGAGTCTCCCAGAGCAGTTGTATCAGGTCCTACAGGCTCAGCGACCGTCAGGTAAGTTGTTTGTGTGGAACCATAGTATGCGGCAGAGCCCTCAAAGGTGGCGATGACCATGTATGTTCCTGCTTCTTCAGGGCAGAACCCGAAGGCCCAGTTACCATAGGAGTCACTTGTAGTGGTGCCGAGGGGTTCGTAATTACCGCTAGGCGTGACCACTTCCAGCTTCACTGTAACACCAGTTGCGTCCATTGGGCGCTCAAAGTTCTTGTACACATACAGCATCCAAGCAGACTGGCTTACGTCAGATACGGCGGGAACTCCATACGGGAATCTTAGTTTCATTGTGGCATCTTGTGTGCCAGGAGACATGTCCATCATAGTGCCTTGAATTGTAACGGCTGATTCTAGCTCCGCAACTGCCTGAGGCTTATCAACGGTGATGGCGCTTGGACCCTTACCGATAGCGTATAGGCGCTGGTCATAGGTGTCCATGGCTGCCATTATGCTATCGCCGATAATTGCACGTCCTCCCCAACGGGTGGAGCGGAACAAACCATCGGCTCGCCATATTATATCTCCAGTGTATGCGTCTAGGCAGCACATTGGTGCACCACGAGGTCTTGGATCAATTGGTGAGTGCTCTAGACTGCCAATGTAAAGTTTTCCATCAGCAACGAAATTCGGTCTACCCCACCAATTATTGGCAAACAAGAATTCTTGGTAGGGATCTTCTATTTCGGTGGTCCACCTGTGTACACCTGTTTGGATATCGTAACAGTTCACTATTCCGCCTAAGCTATAGGTATACAAATATCCATAAGCTCCGAGCCTAGCTTCTGTGATCATGTCTTCTACAGCGTTCAAATAGTATTCCGGTTCAGTTGGTCCCCATAGGTATTCCCCTGTTTCGAGGCTGAAACCATAATATTCTCTGGTTTCTTTCACCCATAATACTGCAATGTTGTCATGTCTCAGTATCCAACCGCCACCGAATCCAGCTACAGTTACGTCGCCTTCATCCCAATAATCTGGTGCCTGCCAAGTTTCTTGGAACAAGAAGTCTCCTTCGTTTCCTGCTTCCAAACTTAAGCCCCAAAGAGTGACTTCTTCGTTGTTTAAGTTTGCACCGATTACTCTGTCATCAAGAACCCAATCAACGCCTCCTTGTAAGTCGTCGGGTATTGGTACAGTCCATAGGTATGCATCATCAGGAAGATCGTTCGCATCAATCACTTCTCCTTCGACGTTGTTTCCCCAGCTGCCTGCGCTAGAGCCAGTCATTCCTGCAATCCAGCCAGAAAGTGCCCAACGGCTCATCTCATTGTTTCTTGTATCAAAAACTAATACTTGTGGTTCACCATTTGGAGCTAGTGTTACATCGCCTCTGGGTACGTTTTGTACGGTAAAGCGCCAGTCTCCAGTGTCGGCATCAAAGACATACCATGTTGTACCTACAGTTACGAATAGGTATGGAAAACCGCCGTGATAGTTGAATGAGTCCCAAAAGATTGTTGTAGCAAAGGATATCGATCGGTTGTCTAGAAAGACTTCGCGCCAGTACTCTTCACCAGTGTGGAGGTCTACACAGATAGTTTCTTCCTTTTCGAGACCACTTGAACCACCAACCGTGTAGTAAAGTCTTCCTGCCATGATTATTCGTCGCTGGTATTTGCCTTCGTAAGCATCGCCTATTCCATAGCTGTGCTCAGTTGATCCATCCAGTTCTGCACCTATGAGACCTCCGATTGTGAGTGGTTTTGTCCATAAGATGTGAGCTGTTTCTGGTGCTTCCTCGTTACCTTCAGTGTTAAGGTAATCCTCATCGAACCAGATGTTCAGCCAGTTTCCAGCAACAGTACCCCATTCTCGAAGTTGAGCATCAATAGGGCGAGTCCAGTATTCCGTTGGTTTTGAATGACCTGGATAATAAGGTATTGGATTAGCTTGTACCTCCAGATACAACACTTCACTTGTAGCGGCTTTTTGATGTACACCATCAGCTCCCTGTTGTTTAGGGAAAATGGTCTGACATTCGTAGATACCCACTATTGTGGGTGTATACATTCTACCGGTTCCGCCCGTCGCATCAGTTCTGATGTCATCAATCGTCTCAGTTTGGCCGTCAGGTCTCTTAATTGATATGCTTAAGCCTTCCCATCCATAATCGACACGGGGTAATTGTCGTGTAATTCCTACATGGAACAACACGGGTTGGTTAACGCCTACCGGATTAGGTATTGCACCGAGATATGGATAGGATTCTCGGGTAACTTCCTCTAGAACCTCTACATTCACAACATTGCTTTCGGCTCCTGTCGAAGGCAGCACCCATTTAACTTGCCATACTCCTAGCTGATCAAATGTTACGGTAATGTCACAGTCACCACCAGCATCGGTAACATAGCGTTCTCCAGGCAAACCAGGTTCATTATCAATCTGGAAGTCGGTAGTTAGAACAAAATCTGATGCCCCAGGAGCTTTATAGGCAAATTTTAGGCCCACCAATTGTTCTGATGGACCGTTCAGGTCAACAGGGAATGGGAAGTTCAAGATTGCTTCGGTTCCACAATTCATAATCAAGTCCTGTGCTTGAACTGTCGGAAAAGCAATAGCCATGGTGGAAACAGCTAGCAATGTCAGTAAAGCGATAGGTGATAGTTTAAACTTGGTTTTTACAGTATTCACCTTTTTCATTCCTCAATTTTTTAAAAAGACGGCTGCTACGTTTGTAACTAGATGTTTAAATATTTTGTTACATGAGTAGAAATGACATTGATTCATACTTTTTTAGCCTGAAATGTATGAATGGAAATAACGAAGTTACTTTTTAGCAACCCAAAAACTCATGTCAGGCTTGCAAATACGCCGGTAAAGAGGAAAAAGCGGGTTTGGAACCCACGTTCTAGACTGAACATAATAGTCGGTTCGCTTGAAAAAATCAAAACACTCTTTCTCAAACACCCATTTTATTTTCTCATGATCTAAATGATGTTCTTTATTGTGCCAATAGTCAGACAGCTCATAATCAAGAAAAGGAATAGTCATGCCTGCAACCCGAAAATGTAGAGCATTAAGCACTGGAATAGAATGAACATACGCAGCTTTCACCATACGCCCTATACTGGTCGCTTCAGGCATCCAATAAAATGGAGAGCCTTCATGATCTAGATACATCACACCGCCTTTTCTTAAAAAACCAGAAAACCTTTGGACTACAGCCACATAATCAGGCAGATGATGCAACACAGAATAACAGGCAATTAAATCAAAGTCACCTCGGTCAAAACTCACATCCTCTATCGGCGAGTTAACGACAACCAAATTCTGGGAGCCTAAATAACGGCTGTACTTCTTTTCTAAAATCTTACACATCTCCGCAGAGATGTCTAACGCGGTTACATTGTAGCCCATCTGGAGAAGTTTACCAGTTAAATTTCCGGTACCCGCTCCAAAATCCAGAGCCCTTTTTTCGCCTACATCATCTGCGGCTACGAGCCTGTCCACCATCCGTAATGTGGAGGCTACTCTTTCTTGTTCACACTCACTATAAACTTCTGGGTGCATCAGCTCGTAGTACTTTGCTTCTAACTTGTGAACAGCAACGTTTGCTTCAAGAATTCTTTTTCGAAGACCGTCATCCAAAGACAAACGCTTGATAGCCTCCACTAATGTCACAACTACAGGACATATGATTAATATTTTTTGCACAAACGCCTTCACGCTGAAAGATTAGAACAACAAAAGACGAGTCTAATCGTCAAGTTTACGGGCATACTGAAAACTAGAACCAGAACTAAAGTAGGGAAAAAGAGGAAGGGTGTATTGTGGGGTGATGTGTCTGCAGTGGGGTGCTTACACCATTTGTCTGGGGCTTATGCCAAACCATCCAAAGAGTGTAACGAAGATCGGTATTACGATGCCGTAGATTATCTTAGGGAGCAGAATAAGGAACGCCGAATAGGCAATGTCAGTAATCATTGTGCCATCTAGCAGACCAGTCCACAATTCGAAGATACCGGCAATGATTCCTGCAATAAGTGCAGCAACCACCATTCGTCGGAAGCTATAGGAACCTCTGTTTAATGCGCCTGACATGTAACCAACTAGCATTGAACTTACGACATAGCCCAGAACAGTGATGCTTCCTGCAAGCATCATCGTGTGTGGATTAAAAGCAGAATCTCCATACATAAAGGCATATGCAGCATATGTGTCATTAACATATAGAGCATAAATGCTACCCAACAGGAAGCCTGCTGCGCCTCCAGCCCACTTGTTCCAAATTAGCCCAGCAAACAATGGAATACCTACAATCAGAATTGCCTGTCCAAGTCCCTCTACAAGAATAGCATTTAGAGTGCCTTCAGGGTCAACACCCATAAGAATTCCTGAGAGTTCCCATGGAAAGATTATGATTAAGAACGCCACTATGCAAGGTATCAATATACCCCAGATGATATCGCTTAGTTTCCAATCAGTCCAACTTGACATTTTTGTTAACTCCTTTCTTTTTCCAATTTAGTACCATT
This sequence comes from uncultured Candidatus Bathyarchaeia archaeon, assembly GCA_964510635.1. Classification (GTDB taxonomy): domain Archaea; phylum Thermoproteota; class Bathyarchaeia; order Bathyarchaeales; family Bathyarchaeaceae; genus Bathyarchaeum. The sequence goes on along the minus strand of CAZEBS010000013.1, from coordinate 17,584 downwards.
CTACATTTATATTTTGCGCCAGAAATCGCAGGTAGCCAACAACAGAATGGTCTGCCAGCACATAATTGCATTTAGAGCCGAAAAAAACCATAACAAAGCAAAAGGCGGAATTGAACTAAAGAAAGCTTGTAGAAAAAATAAGAAAAGGTGTGTGCACAAAAAAGTGTGCACACTATTAGTAAAATCCAGATTTAGCCAAATTTTGGACTGCACGGTCCTTCTTTCGAACAGACAGTTGTTTAATGTTGTCCGTCTCAACTACATCTTTAACCAAGTCGAGCTTCATTACTAGGTCTTTGCCAACATCAGAGCGCACGATAACTGTTGAGCGACCATCAGCACTACCTACGGAACCTAAAGAAACATCAGCATACATTGCAGTGAAGTCTGGGCAGTTTAAGCATCGTTTTTCAACAGCAGCATCAAGATCTTTTACTTTCGTTGTATAGTCTTTTCCATTTACTGTAACAATGTACTTCCCTTTAGTTATCTGCGTTTTTTCTGCATCATCCAAGTTGACTCCCAGTAGCCGCTTTGTTTCTTCCTTAAGCTTTTTGTAGTCAAATATCTCATAACAGAACAACCCAATTAGGGTTAATTTCAAATCAGGATATTTACTAAGAAGCATTTGTTGCAATCTTCTAGCAGCCCTAATTTCGCACGCGGTACCTACAAGAGCAATTTTCCGTTTACCTCTGCTAAGTAAGTCTTCCAACTTTGCAATCATACTAACTCTAACATATTTTGTTCCTTTTGCCTTCAGTAATTCATCGACGTTTTCTGCCACAATAGCATCTGCCATATAACCGTCCGTCCGCTGAACCACAATCGCTGCATCTAACAGATTCTTCTCCATACCAGAGACTAGCAACGCAGTAGCTACTCCGCCATCCTGTCCATCTATTGAGCTTTTTGCTGAAAAGATATCGCTATAGACACCAATGTCTTCGTCTGCTTTTCCAGCCAAGAATTGATTTTCGATTTCGCTAGCTTCTTCTTTCGACAAATTGTAACCGAGCATGTTACCTTCAAGATAGATTCCAGCAGGACAAACCATGTTACAGTTTCCACAACCAGCACAATATTCTGCATTGAGCGCCATCAGTTTGTTTGCGTTTTTCTTTGCACGTGCCTGTTTGATCAATATTGGGCTTAAACCATTGACACACACTGTCATGCAAGCACCGCATCTCATACAAGCGTCGACTTTTGTGGGAGCGACGTATTGACCAGGAAGAATTTCTTGTTCGTCTCTTTTCCCTGGACGCATTTTTCCCACATTATCTAGAATTGGAGATGTCAGATTCATAATTACTAATGCAAGAATTGATCCGCCTAAGAATCCAGTGTACGTCTGAATGAGTATCGTCAATACGCCTAAGCCTACACCAAATATAATTTGACCTGTACGTGTCACCGGGGTAGTTGCAGGGTCAGTCGCCATAAAGAATGCCATGAATATTGAGCTGCCCATAAACAGATGGAACAACACTCTGAACAGGATGTCTCCGCCGTAGATACCGCCCATAACTGTAGCAAACACTGCAGTAGCCACCAAGTAAGCTACCGTTATTCTCCATTTCATGTATTTGCGGGCACCTATAAACAGGGCAATACCAATTGCCATAACAATGATACTTGAATAGCCACCGATCCAACCGTGATATTTCCCAAAGAGCATAACATTAAGAACATCAGGGAGAGGATTATCGTATGAGCCAATAGTGAAAGGGTTCGCAGGATCCAATGAAGGACTACCATAACATTGGACTAGAACTGTTCCGAAAATTCCAGTGTCCATTGGATTATAAATAAAGCCTCCAGCGTCAATTGTTGGATTTAGTAGGTCTATTGATCCTGCATGATCTGCAGGCATTAGGGCTGATACTGATGAAAACGCAGGTAAAAAGAGTAAACCTAGAACCAGAAGTTTTGCCATTGCAGCGGGATTCACGTATTTTCTTCCAGTTAATCCTTGAAGTTTCTTGAAAACAATCAAGCCGACTGCCGAAATCAAAGCAGGATAGAGGATCATTTCATACCCATTAGCCAGTATTGGGAATGGTTCCAATGCCATAGTTGGCAGTCCTATTGAGTAGGACAGCGCAACAATTAGACCGAAGACTATAGCAGACATTGTGTTTTTGGGTCCTTTGGAGCCCATCACCATAGAAAGCAAGATATCGCAGCCTACGGCGACTCCAACCGTAATTAGGCAGATAACGAGCGATGAGAGACCAAATATATTGTAAGATAACAAAGCAATGAAGAGCAACGCAACTAAAGTGTACTGCATCAAGAGATCTTTAGTCACTTTATCTTTTGTCATAGTTCATAACCTCATATTTTCATGCGGCTAGCTTTCTTGGTACACAAATTTAAGCTTTTGGACAAAGCAATGTTGGAATTTACAAAGATGTGGCGACATAGTGAAGTTGGATTTTAAGCTCATTTAATGAACTTTAGAGCCCACAAACAGAAAAACCAGCCAATAGAGGCTTGATTCCAACAAATCTAGAGCAACAATGCAACAGAGACAAGAGTTAAGTGATGCCGAGTTTGGATTTTGTGGCTTTAATGAAGTATCGAAGGGCTGTTCGTGTTGCTGAAAGACCATACATCCAACCTTTTCTCCACATGCGCATGATGTAGCGTGGACGCAGATAGAAATGTTGAAAAGCCTTTTCGCTGATTTCCTCCAGCTCTTTCATGCTCATGGTCGGCGTTTCAAAGATGGGTGTCTTACAATCGTATTTGTCGAAGTTTGTTACTCTGAGCCACCCGTTTTCTTTGACTTGATCATACATGGGCGTTCCGGGGAGAGGCGTAGCTATGTTATAGAAAGCTACATTGTCAGGGCTTACTTTTTCAGCAAACTTGATGGTCTCCCAAGCGGTTTCTTTGGTTTCTCCTGGGAATCCAAGGAGCACGTTCGGAACTGGAGTTAACCCAAGCTCTCTTACCCATCCGATGGCAGTTATTGTTTGTGAAGTGGAAATTCCTTTATGCATCACATTTAGGACCTCTTGTGAGCCTGACTCCACCCCAAACCACACGGAAACGCAGCCAGCATCCTTCATTTTAATGAGCAGTTCCTTTGTAACCTTGTCCACGCGGGTTCCGCAGTTCCACATTATCTTCAGTTTTCGAGCTTTGATCTCTTTACACAACTCTTCAATTCTAGGCTGATCTATGGTAAAGGCGTCATCACAGAAGGTGAATTTGGTCGCGTTGTAGGTTTTGTTGAGGTACTCCAGCTCGTCTACGATGCTTTTTGGGCTTCTCATCCGGTATCTTCTACCGAACATCCTGACCGCTGCGCAGAACTCGCACCAAGATGTGCAGCCCCGGCTTGTTGTTAGATAGAAGATGTCCTCCATTTTTCTAAGTTCCTCAAGAGGCCAGAGATGGCGGGCAGGGAAGGGAAGTTCGTCAAGATTTTCTATCAAAGGCCTGTTTGGGTTTTTTACAATTTTTCCGTCTTTTCTGGAGGTTGTGCCAATGACATTGTCAAGGGGCTTGCCGGCGTCTAGTCTTTGCACCAGCTCCAGTAAAGTGTATTCGCCTTCCTGTCGGACAACAATGTCAACGGACTGGCTCTCCTGCAGAGCGTTTTCGTCCCAGAACGTTACATGTGGACCCCCAAGAACCGTTATGCAGTTCGGATGCACTTCTTTGGCTATTCTTGCTGTTTCGAGCGCAGGGTTGTAGGTGAGGGTAATGGATGTTATTCCAACAATGTCGGGTTTGCGTTTGCTGAGCTCATGTCTATATTCGTCGAAGGATATGCTGAGGGCTTGGCAGTCGATGACGTCAACGGTGTACCCGTTTTTTTCTAGAACAGCAGCCAAATAGCCCATACCCAGCTGAGGAAAAGGAATATGCTGGTGTGCACCCTTCGGATAGGGCGGATTCACGAGGGTTACATGGGGTTTCATATTTCTCGCCTAGATGTTGCACTTTCCAAAGTTACAAGAAACCACATGCTTAATATGTGTTACAGGTTTCATTAGGATAGTCAATATTGTTTAGATCTGCCAGAAACAAGAAAACATCAAGCTTGTGTGCTATGTGTAGTGAGTGACAACATGCGTGTTTGTTTGATTAATCCGCCACGTATCCACCCAAAAGCTTGGGGAAAACCGTCAGCATATCAACCCTTGGGAATAGCGTATGTTGCGGCAGTACTGGAAAAACAGCATAAAGTAATCATCATAGACTCGCCTACAGAAGGCTGGAGAAATCTTGAACCGTTAGGCGAAACCAGATATAGGGTAGGTTTAAGCAACGAAGAAACTGCCGAGAGAATAAAACGGTGGTCCCCAGACGTCGTTGAAATCACAGTTCCATTTTCTGGCTGGTCCCAAGCCGCCTTCGATGTGGCATCTGTAGTAAAGAACGTTGACAAAGACATCATCACGGTATTGGATGGACTGCATCCCTCAGCACGACCGATGGATTGTCTTTCGAACCCGAACATCGATTTTGTTGTAAGAGGAGAACCTGAATATTCTATGCTTGAGTTAGTTGGCGCACTAGAGCAGGGCAAAAACAAGGAACTTGAGAAGATAAAAGGAATCGGATTTATCGAAAATGGCAAGAACGTCATTACTCCGCCTAGACCAGAAATTACGGATTTGGATGCTTTGCCCTTTCCGGCAAGGCACCTGCTTCCCATGGACATCTACTTCGAGTCTGCTAAAGAAAAGCCCATCAGAGGCGAAATACGCAAACGTTACACATTGGTGATGACCAGCCGAGGATGCCCCCATAACTGCATCTTCTGCTCTAACCACATAGTTATGGGAAAAACTTGGCGGGGTAGAAGCCCAGAGAATGTGGTTGATGAGATAGAAGAGGCGGTTCGCACCTACTCCATTGAACAGATTGACTTTGTTGACGAAAACATGACCCTGAAAAAGAAACGGGTAGAAAAGATTTGTGACCTGATCGTAGAAAGAGGAATCGACATCGAGTGGTACGTTCCAAATGGCGTTAGAGCAGACAAACTTGACGAAGAGCTATTGAGGAAGATGAGGGCTTCTGGCTGCAGGGGAATACGGGTTGCTCCCGAGTCTGGCGTCCAACGTGTCGTAGATAAAATCATCAAAAAGAACCTGAATTTAAAGGACGTTGAAAGGGCGGTTGTTTTAGCCAAAAAAGCGGGAATTAAGGTAGGAGTCTTCTTCATACTTGGGCTCATAGGCGAAACCAAAGAGGACATACAAGAAACCATAAAATTCGCCTATAAACTGAAAAAATTGGGAGCCAGCACCTTCCAATTCAGCATAGCTACTCCACTGTATGGAACAGAGCTTTATGAAATGGCGGAAAAGGGCGGCTTCTTGCGGGAAGAGTTCAGTGATGAAGCCTTAGCTGCCATTGAGCCCCTTATCGAAACTGAAGAGTTCACGGCAGAGGATATTCGTCAATTATGTGCTCAAGCAAACATGATTAACCAGGGGCTATCTCGCGATAAGCTTGTGAAGGCTATTCGAAACCCAAAAAAGGCAATAAGGGCAATATTAGGAAAAATGAATTAGAGGCTAAAGCAGTTGCACAAAACAATCAAGACAACCCTTGTCAATCCGCCGCCACTAGAAGGCGTATACAGGCATCAGCTTTACCTGCCCATGGGCTTAGCATATCTAGCAGCTGTTCTGGAAAAAGCAGGACACGAAGTGACTGTAATAGACTGCCCAGCCCAAATGATTGACCTTAAGCAACTGAAAACAAAACTAGCCTCTATCGAACCTAAACTAATCGGCATCACCTCCATGACCCCAACAATCCAGTCAGCATTCCTCTCTGCACAGGCAGCAAAAGAGGCATGCCCAGACACAATAGTTGTTATTGGAGGACCCCACGCCACCTTCATGGACGAAGAGGTTCTCGCCGAAGAAAAGGCAGTTGACGTAGTTGTTAGGGGCGAGGGCGAAGAAACTCTGCTGGAGCTGGCACAAAACGTCTCTAACCCACAGGCACTCAAAAAAATTGAAGGCATAACCTTCAGAAACAACGGGCAGACCGTTCGCACGCCCACCAGACCCTACATCCAAAAACTTGACGAGCTGCCACGTCCAGCCTACAAATACTTCTCACTAGAGAAGTACCGGCTTTTTGGCAGAAAGATGCTGCCCATAATGACAAGCAGAGGATGCCCATCCCAATGTTCCTTCTGTACAACAGCCAGAATGTTTGGCAAAGCCTTCAGGGCACGAAGCCCAAAAAGCATCGTAGACGAGCTAGAGTGGCTAAGAGACGAACACGGAGCCGACGCCTTCTCCTTCTACGACGACACATTCACACTAAACACAAAAAGGGCAGTCACAATCTGTGAAGAAATCAAGAACAGAAAAATCGGTCTACCATGGGACTGCCAAACAAGAGTCAGCAAAGTCTCCAAAGAACTGTTGGCTACAATGCGGGATGCAAACTGTCAGCAAGTCTTTTTCGGTGTTGAGTCTGGATGCCAGAAGATACTTGATGCGGTAAATAAGGGAACAACGGTTGAACAAAACCGTAAAGCCATCAAAATGGCGAAGGATGCTGGCTTGTTTGTTGCCATCTCAGTGATTATCGGCTATCCTGGAGAAACACGGGATATGCTAATGCAGACAATTGACCTTGTCAAGAAGGCGGAGCCTGACGACGTTTACATTTGTGTGGCAACACCGTATCCAGGCACTGACCTCCGTAGGCTCGTGGAGGAGATGGGCTACGAGATATCCAATGACTGGGGACGCTACGACACAATCACGCCTATCTTCAAGAACCCAAACCTGTCGGCTGAGGACATCAGAAAACTGAGAACATCATTCTACAACAGCTTCTATTCTCCAAAGTATGTGCTACGTCACATTTTCAAAAAGAACTTCTACAGCCGAGTTATGGCACGAACCGCCGTAAACCACATCTTATGGCGAATCAAAAACATGTTCTAAGATGCGTAACTACTGTCTTAGGCAGGCATGTGCATCCTTCAGCATAGACATTACTGGCAGATTGTAGGGGCATTTTGGTTCACATGCACCACATTCTGTGCAGTCGGTGGCGTCAACTTCAAGTCCGCTGTACAATTTTTTTGCCCAATTCTTCAAGCCATAGATAGCGTATAGTGTTTGAAATCTGAGAATGGCGGCGATGTCGATGGCTTGTGGGCAGGGTAAACAGAGTCCGCAGTCTCGACAGTGTTTATCGTCAAATTGGACTTTGTACCGTTCTTTCTCATCGCTTGTTAATTCTCTGTAGTCGTTTCCTACCTGAGCAGCTGTCTCAACCTCCTCAACGGACTTCATTCCTGTGACAACCACGGACACATCCTGTGCCAAAACAAACTTGAGGGCGCTTCTGACCATCGAGGCAGTATCAGGTCCCAACAGAGCTTTCAGTTCGGGTTCGTCAGAAAGCAGAGACAAAGAAGGATTATACAGGCAAGTAATGAGTCGAGAGGTCTTGGCTGATAAGGGCTTCATTATGGCAACGCCGACATCCAACTCCTTTGCCCGAGGTATCAGCTCCTCTAAGGCTTGCCTTGTTATCACGTTAAGGGGCACAAGTATGGTGTCAAACTCGTTTGTTTCAATAGCTTTAATCAATACGCGGGGCTTGTGGCTCGTTATGCCAATGAACTCCACCAAGCCTTCAGAACGAGCCTTTTTGCACATCTCCAACGAACCGCCCGGACCAGTTGCCTTACGAAGAGTTTTCTCGTCATCTATTCCATGAAGCTGAATCAAATCCAATCGGTCCGTCTTTAGCCGACGTAGACTGCTTTTGAAGTCTGCCAACGATTCGCTTCTGGTTCTTGAGGCTGTTTTCGTAGCTAAAACACACTCGTCTCTAACATCCTTTAATGCTGCTCCAAGCTTTTCTTCACTGTCTCCATCTAGTTTTGCAGTGTCAAAGTAGTTGATTCCAAGCTCAAAAGCCCGTTGAACAACCTTCACTGCGTCAGGCATGCTTAGTTCTGAAATCCATGTTCCTCCAAAACCGACAATGGAGACATCCAGACCTGTTCTGCCCAGCTTTCTTTTCTGCATCTGATTAGTCACCAGTTAAGTGAGAGGGGTTAAGGATGAAAGATTATCGGAGACCCAGCTTGGACGCTATGCTCCGTCTAAGCCATGCTAGAGCAGTGCGGGTTGTAGAGTAACCATACACTCCTCCTTTGCTGAAGGCTCGGATGATATAGGTTGGGCGGATGTAAAAACTTTGATGCGCCTTATCATGAATTTCTTTCAGTTCCTTCATGCCCATGGTTGGAGACTCAAAGATTGGCGTGGCTGTGTCGTACCTGTTGAAGTCAGTGATTTTCAGCCAACCCATCTTTGTCACATAATCATACATGGGAGTTCCAGGATAGGGGGTGGCAATGTAGATTCCAATCTCGTCGGGGTTAATTTTTTTCAGGAGGTTTATGCTTTCCCATGCGGTTTCTTTGGTTTCGCCTGGAAAGCCGAGAATAAGGCTGGCAACGGCTATCATTCCAGCTTCTTGTGTCCACTTGAAGGCGTTAAGGGTTTGCTGGGTTGAGATTCCTTTTCCCATAGCGTCTCTGACCTTCTGTGAACCCGCCTCGACGCCATACCACACGGCAATACATCCAGCTTCCTTCATTTTTTTGAGCAATTTTTTTGTTACCATGTCCACGCGGGTTTCGCAGTCCCACCTTATCTTTAAGCCGCGCTTCAAGATTTCGTTACATATTTCTTCGGTTCTGGCTTGGTCCACAGTGAAGGCGTCGTCATAGAAGGTGTACTGTTTCTCGCCATACTTTTTGTAGAGGAACTCAAGTTCGTCTACGACCCTTTTTGGGCTTCTCATCCGGTATCGGCGCCCAAACATCCTTACGGCAGTGCAGAATTCGCACCAAAACACGCAGCCCCTGCTAGTCATCACTGGAAAAATGATGTTTCCGTATTTGTTGAATTGCTCAATAGGAAAAAGGTGAACAGCAGGAAAAGGCAGGCTATCTAAGTCTTCAAGGTAAGGGCGGTCTGGAGTCCGCACAAATTCTTTACCCTTCCGGAAGGTTATACCCAGCACGCCATCGAAGCTTTCGTCTGCCTCCAGCTTCTGCACCAGCTCTAACATCGTGTTTTCGCCTTCCTTCCTCACAACAACATCTAGTTGTGGACATTCCTTCAGGGCATTTTCATCCCAGAAAGTTACGTGAGAGCCTCCGATGATGGTTAAACTGTTTGGTAAAGCCTTCTTGGCTACTTCGATTATGCTGAGGGCAGACTTGTAGGTGAGGGTTGTTGAGGTTAATCCAACCACGTCAGGTTTGCGTTTCCGAAGCTCGTCTTCCACCTCAGTTAATGTAAGTTTGAGAGCTTGGCAGTCGATGACGTTAACATTGTATCCGTTCTGCTCTAGGACAGCTGCAAGGTATCCGATGCCCAGAGGAATAAACGGCGGGTGACTATGAGATCCTGCGGGGTAAGGTGGATTAACAAAAGTAACCTGCATAGTTACACCTTCAAATATTTTCGATTAATAGACAAATAGCGTTATTAATAAGGTTAGTGCGGACCAGCCCCCAAATACCAGGAGCATGTAAACGAGACTAAAACGCAAGAAGATTGATTCATAGCACTATTTTCTGCTTAAATTCTGTTAGCACTAGAAAAAGTTGTTTAAAAAGAAAGAGGGGAAGAAGAAATTTTTTGGGTTTATTTCTTCTTGAGGAGACAGTATAGTACGAGTATTATGACGACGACAACTAGCACTATAAGAACCAAGTCAATTGTCAGGTATGCTGGAATTTCTGGGCATGCAGTAGGTTCTGGATATTGCGGAAGCATAGCGATAGTCCTTGATGCGGCATCAGCAGCAATTTCTTCTGCTGTAGGAACATCTGGGAATTGTGGCATCATTGCGATAGTCCTTGATGCGGCATCAGCAGCAATTTCTTCTGCTGTAGGAACATCTGGGAACGGTTCTGCTGCAGGATCAACTGTTAGGTATGTTGTTGCAACGGATCGATAGTAAGATTCGGTTCCTTCAAATGTAGCAATGATCTGGTAGGTGCCTTCAATTTCAGGCACGAATGGAAATGCGAAGTTGCCACTCATGTCAGTACAGGTGATGCCATAATCTTGGAAGTTACCGTTCGGGTCGTATCCAGTTATATGTACGTCAACACCCATGAAGGTTTCCATGGATGGACGCACCTGCTGCATGTAGACATATGACATCCATTCGTCCATGATTGAATCGGCTGCTACTGGAAGTCCATTTGAGAAGCGTTCAACTACTCCAGCTTGCTGTGAGCCTGCAGAAACGTCCATTACCGAGCCTTCAACTACCACAGTGGTTCCTAGTTTGGAAGATTTTGGTCCAACTGTTACGCTAGTTGCGGTTGGTCCCTTGCTTATGCTGTAGATTTTAGCGTCCTGACTGTTCCACAGTATAACGGTGTCATCTGCAACGGCTGGACAGTTTCTTCCAGTCCAACCAGTTAAGGTCCACACTGTATCTCCAGTTTCACAGTCGATACAAACTGTCTTTGCTGGGTGCAGTGGCGGGTCATACATTTTACCCTCTGAAAGGTATATCTTACCGTCAGCGATGGCGTCATTGTACCATAGTTCATAGCTACCGTATGGAGTGTCTAAACCAGCGTCTCCGCGGGTCCAAGTCCACTCGATAACACCTGTTTGTAGATTGATTGCACTAACGTAGCCGCCATAGTCCCAAATGTAGACCTTGCCGTAAGCGATGTCACCAGATCGTGTAATGGTACTCCAAGCATTTCCTGGCAACTCAACTGGACCCCACAAGAGGCTTCCGTCTGCTAGTGAGTAGCCATATGCTTCGTTCTTGTCTTTGTTGTGTAAGACGTATGCGCCTTCACCTATAGCAACGAGGCTTATGTCTTCCATCATTGGTAGTGTATGGTTTACTGGTCCCCAGAGTAGTGCTCCTGTCATAGCGTCCATACCAGCCACAACCTCCCATCCGAGGTTCAGGGAGATGAACATACCAGGCGTAGGTGTCTGACGAAGCAAGATCACGTCATCGGTTACTCCACCAAGACCAAGGCTGAGTGCATTACCATCGAGTTCTGTGGGTATTGGCATCTCCCACTCATATCCATCGGACCACTCGTAGGTGCCACTTACGCTCAAAACTAGATCACCGCCACCATATAGTCTGCTCGAGTTCCACAGACGTAGGTTGCCTCCGCTGACAGCCCAACCTAGTAACGCTCCTTCATGTCCGTATCGGGTGTCCATTAGGAATGTTGATGGAGATGCAACATTGTCAATTGTTGCTAATTCTAATCCGCTGAATGCATCATAGATTACATATTCGCTGGCACTACCGAAAAATCCTCCACCTACTTGACCCCATATAACTGACCAAGATCCATATTCTTGAATCGATTTAGTTCGGAATGATTGACCTAACTTGATTGCTTGATCGGTTTCTTTAGTCCACACTATTTCGCCTGTTTTAATGTTTACTGCATTCCAGCCAATTTTGGTATTGGATGGACCTGCATGAATAGCGTAGTATAGTATTCCGTTGACGATTACTGGGTCGAAATAGTTGTTAATTATAGTAGTGGTTTTGAAGTTTCCAGATTGGTCAGAGACAACTGGACCACCAGGTTGACCTCCGTTATGAGTTGCTTTTGACCACAGGATGTGACCACTGTTTGGTGCTGTGGTGTAGGGGTTGAAGTTGCCATTGGCATCATATCTACCAGTATCTGCAAATGCAGGTACAGCTAATCCGAACCAGCTTCCTCCAATTTTTTCTCCCCACTCCCAGTTCGTTGAATATATTGGACGAGTCCAGTATTCGTCAGGTAGCGGAGCAGGTACATAGTTCCATTGTGCAGGTTCCGATGCGTCGCGCACAGTAACTGTAACTACTACGCTGTCACTGGCTGCATAGGTGTAGTTGTAGAATATTGAAGGACCAAAGAATGATGACGACTGATATTCGATGTGCTGCGCAGGGTAATGGGCTTGGAGAGTCCATTCACCGACGACATCAGGTACTGTACTTGTATATGTACCTCCGGTAGCATCGGTTGTGAATGGCCCTAACACAAAAGTCTCGCCATTAGGTTTTGTGATTTCTACAGTTATTCCTTCGTACATAACACCAGTAGTACCCATTCCTCCAGTTAGTGGGGGTTTAGTTAGAAATGGGTTAATGTACAAGGTTTGACCGACACCCAGAGGATTAGGTGCTGCACTAAGCTGCAAGAAGGTTGGTACCGTAGTTGATCCATCTGTTAAGTTTGGTGCTTGTGCTCCGATGGGAACGACAGCCACGAATGCGGAAAAAGTTAACATTAGCACTAATGCAATTGTTGCTTGATTTTTTCTGTTAAGTTCCATTGTTTTTAACCTCTTTTTTCTAATTTCATTTTTTGACGTAAACCAATTCTAACATTAGTTATATTTAAGACTTAGTAAGGCAAGCGTACAGAAGTATTGTAAACGAAAAAACTTGTTAAAATGAAAGTATACTTGAAAAAAGAAAAAAAGAAAGGGGGGAATTGGTTTATTTCTGCTTTTTGAGTATTGCGAATAGTCCTAGGATTATTCCGATGACAACTAGCACTATAAGAACCAAGTCAATTGTCAGGTATGCTGGAATTTCTGGGCATGCAGTGGGTTCTGGATATTGTGGAAGCATTGCGATAGTCCGTCTTGCAGCATCATCTGCAATCGCCTCCTGTGTTGGAACATCTGGATATGGTGGAAGCATGGCAATAGTTCTCTGAGCCGCGTCAGCAGCAATCTCCTCAGCTGTTGGGCCTAGATATGCTGGTTGTGGACCTACTGAAATAGCAGTTTCTGCATATGAGCCATAGTAGCCTCCGGATCCAACGAAGGACGCTACGATTATGTATTTACCTTGGTTTTCTGGAGTCCACCGGTAGCTGAATTCGCCTGCTATGTCAGTGGTTGTTCTGTCAATGTCGTGCCATGTGCCAGTTTCATCAACTGCGTTCAGTATTACTTCAACGCCGGTTGCGTCTCCTGGAATTTCGAATTGTTTGTAGACATATAGCATCCATTCGGTCATGTCGGCATCAGATATTGCTGGAACGCCATTCGGGAATCGCATCGTCAGTTTGATGTCTTCAGTGCCTGGAGATACATCCATTACAGTACCTTGAATCAGCACAGGTGTACCAACTGCTTGAGTGGTTTCTGGAGCTGAAACAGTAGTTGCGCTTGGTCCTTTACCTATAGCATATACACGCTGGTCGTATGTGTCCATAGTTGCTATTACGCTGTCTCCGATGATTCCACGTCCTCCCCATCGGGTTTGACGGAACAAACCATCGGCTCGCCAGATCAACTCTCCGGTCATTGCATCTAGACAGACCATTGGTCCACCGCGTGGCCTAGGGTCAATAGGCGAGTGTTCAAGAGTTCCACAGTATACCTTTCCGTCAGTAACGAACAGCGGTTTTTGCCACCAAGTATTGGCCCACAAGATTTCCTTGTATTCGTCAGTCACTGGGTAATCCCATACGCGTTCACCAGTAGTAATGTTATAGGCATACACTATTCCGCTTACGCTTGCACTGTATAGCATACCATAGGCGGCAGCTCTAGCGCCAGAGGGTGTGTCATCCAACGAGTCCAGATAGTACTGCGATTCAGTTGGACCCCAAATGTATTCACCTGTTTCTAGGCTGAACCCATAATGTTCTTGGGTCTCTTTTATCCACAGGACAGCAACTTTGTCTTCTTCGCTAAATAGCATCCAACCGCCACCGAAACCGCTGGCAGTTACGTTGCCTTCTTCCCAATAGGCGGGTGGTGTATAGCTGCTATCGAAGATTACTGTTCCTTCTTCGCCTGGTTTCAGGCTGATGCCCCATATGGTAACGTCAGTGGTGCTTACGCTTGCCATGATCGCTACGTCATCAACGAAGCTTGCTTGTAGTGATCCAGGTAGGTCTGTTCGTGATAGTGGTTTGGTCCATTCAATTCCGCGTGATGAATTGAATACATTATTGTGGGCGCGTGCACCCCAACTGCCTGAGTTGGGTGGAACTTGGCCTAGCATGACAGTTAGAGTTGAGTTCCATTTGGTAATCATTCCGCCGCTGACGCTGTATTTGATGAATTCGCCATTTGGACCAATTAATCTGGTGCCAGAAGGCACGTCCTCGTATGTAAACACCCAATCGCCACTGAAAGCATCAAAGAAATACCAATCAGATGTACCTCCACCGAAGAAGCCGCCGCCACCGATCTCAACGACCACGTATGCGAAGGTGCCGTGCATGTTGAATCCGTCCCATTTGAATAGTTGACCAAAGGATAGTGTTCTGTTGTCTAGGAAAACTTTAGCCCATCGTTCTTCTCCTGTACGTAGGTCTACGCAGTGAGTGATGACAGGATCTTCCTGGGTGCTCTCTTGCCAATAGAGATTTCCGGCAACAATTATGGGTCTCGAATCGAAGCTTCCTCCGCTAGATCCAGTAAATTTGCCTTCATATGCATCTCCAATTTCAAATGAGCGCCCATAGTGAAGTTCTCCTCCTCCGACCAGACCTCCAGTAGTCATTGGTGTTGTCCATAGTATGTGAGCAGTATCTGGTGCTTCGTCATTGTAGGGAGCGTATAGACAATTAGGAAGTTGAAGCCAGCTTCCTGCAACTGACGACCATTCTCTAAGCTGTGCGTCTATTGGACGAGTCCAGTATTCGCTTGGCATCGAATGGCCTGGATAGTATGGCAATGCTTCCGCCAGAACGTCGACCTCTACAATTTCGCTGTCGCTTGCTAGGTATGTCAATTCGTAAGGTTGCCCAAAGAAGAAGGGACTGACCATTACTGTCTGTGCGGGGAAGTGACATTGCAGCAGGTATGTTCCAACTTTGTCTGGATACCAGAGAACTCCTGTTCCACCAGTTGCGTCGGTTTTTGGTACTTCGATAGTAGATTGGATGTTTTCAGGATCCGTTACTGTTACACTCATACCTTCCCAGCCCAAGGCCTGATTCGACCGTGGATCAGTAATTCCGACGTGAAGCAGTACAGGCTGGTTTACACCTACAGGGTTAGGGATAACACCAAGATAGGGGAAGGTAGCCTTTGTCGATTGTGCAGATACTGGGGGTAAAGCAACAATTGTTACAGAGATAGCTAATAGTAGAATAAAAGCAATAGTAGATATTTTAGATTTGTTGATACTAATTTTCATGTTTTTTCATTCCCAATTTTTGAACACCTACATTCTTGCACTTTATGTAATTAAGCGTTGCCCTGTTAACGGAAAAAGGCTAAAAAGTAGCGCCAAAAAGCACAGTAAATCAGCAAATTCAAACCAAAAAAAATCTAAGACACAAACACCACGAAAAATGCAGAAAAAGTTCTCTTTCATTTGCTGATTTACCTGTTTATACTAGGAAACACTTCTTCCCAAATCATGAAAGATTAAGTTTAGATTTGGTGGCTCTAAGCAGATGCGCAAGGGCTGTTTTTGTTGCTGAAAAACCGTACGTCCCACCTTTAGCGAACATCCGAAGAACATAACGGGGGCGAAGATAAAAACTGTGAAAAGCTTCTTCTCGGATTTTTTTCACCTCTTGCATGCTCATTGTTGGGAGCTCAAAGATGGGAGTCGCCGTATCATACTTGTTGAAGTCAGTTACCTTTACCCACCCCATCTTCTTCACATAATCAGCCATCGGAGTTCCAGGATAAGGCGTCGCAATATAGTAACCTATGTCATCAGGGTCAATTTCCTCAACAAGCTTAACTGTTGCCATCGCACTTTCTCGCGTTTCACCCGGAAACCCAAAAACCACACTTGCAATGGTCATCAATCCAACATCTTTTGCCATTTTAAAGGCCTTCTTTGTCCTGTTTGCAGTGAATCCTTTCCCCATGGCATCTATAACCTGCTGTGAACCCGCCTCAACACCGAACCACACGGCGATGCATCCAGCGTCTTTCATCTTCTGCAGCAATTCCTTTGTTACCATGTCTACGCGGGTTCCGCAGTCCCATGTAATCTTAAGATTTCTAGCATGGATTTCTCTGCATATCTCCTCAACTCTAGACTGGTCTACAGTGAAGGCGTCATCATAAAAAGTGAAGGTGTTAGCGCCGTAAGTTTTGTGAATGTGCTCGATTTCGTCTACAACGTTTTTGGCGCTTCTCATCCGAAACTTTCGACCAAACATTCTTACTGCGGAGCAGAATTCGCACCAAAACACGCAGCCCCTGCTAGTCATCAGGGGAAACATTACATCTCCATATTTTTTAAGGCGGTCAAGGGGCCAGAGGTGATGAGCGGGGAAGGGTAGGCTGTCAAGGTCTTCAATGTAGGGTCTGTCTGGAGTTCGTACAATTTCTTCACCCTTCCGGTAGGTTATACCCACCACGTCATCGAAGCTTTCGTCTGCCTCCAGCTTCTGCACCAGCTCCAGGAAGGTGTTTTCGCCTTCCTTCCTCACAACAACATCTAGTTGTGGACATTCCTTCAGAGCGTTTTCATCCCAGAATGTAACGTGAACGCCGCCAATCAGTGCCAAACAGTTTGGACAAACTTCTTTGGCGATTTGTATTATGCGAAGGGCTGACTTGTAAGTGAGAGTTGTTGAAGTTAATCCAACCACATCAGGTTTACGTTTGCTGAGTTCAGCTTTTGCTTCTTCAAATCTTATGCCTGAGGCTTGGCAGTCAATTACATCAACTTCGTACCCATTTTTCTCCAAGACGGCAGCCAAATATCCTAATCCTAAGGGCGTGAAGGGGGGGTGCTGATGTGCGCCCATGGGGTAAGGTGGATTCACAAGGGTTACATGTGGCGGCATAGTTTTTCCCTGACGTTGTTACTTTCACAAATAGAGCAAGCGGCATGCTTAATATGTTTTGCACAAAAGGGACACCCACAAGCATCAACTTATGAAAAGGCAGCTGGACGAGATGCTAGTAACCTAAAAACGGAAACAGGTAGAGGCTCGAAACCAGCAGTATCGGTAACGTAAACAGAATAGCCAAAAGAATTGCAGCATTTCTGATTCTCAAGGCACGAAGTATCTTGTTTGCATCCAGCTCCTCGATTGGGTCGCCAACAGCATATTGTCCAGGCTTCTCTAACTTCACGCGAAGAGCTCCAGCCATTGACGCCATCTGCCATCCATGGTTTGTGCTGGGAATCTTAGCTTGGTCCCTGACGGCAATGTTCCATGCGCTCTTGTAGTCTTCGCCTAGGATAACTGAGGCTAGGATAATCAGGAGTGTTGTGAATCGGGCTGGAATATAGTTGACTATGGTGTCAGTGACTGCGGAAAACCATCCGATGTGGAGGTGCTCAGAGTCTTTGAATCCGACCATTCCGTCAAGGGTGTTGATGGCTCGAAACGCGACTGCGCCTGGAACACCAAAGAAGCCGTAATAGAAGATTGGGGATAGCCTGAAGTCTGTCAGGTTTTCAGCCAGCGACTCGATGACTGAGGAGACTATCTGTGGTCCTGTTAACTCTTTGTTGTCTCTTCGGGAGAAGTGTGCATACTTTCTGGCTTCTTCTAGGTCTCCTGATTCGATGGCTTTGGCTGCGGCTATGCCCCAGTCTGTTTCAAGTT
>CAZEBS010000012.1:0-79184 GCA_964510635.1 uncultured Candidatus Bathyarchaeia archaeon | reverse complement strand
GATCAGATTCAGTGAAAGGCGGCTTTCCTTTCTTTAACTGGTGAACTATTTGGCTGCTAGAGTCAACACAAATAACTTTGAAGCTTGCTTCGGCAAAAAGGCAAGCGGTAACTAAACCTGTTCTTCCGCAGCCTACAACACAAACAGTGTATTCTCGCCTCTTCTCCGGCGATTCCAAGTCTTTGCCCGCAAGCTTCATGATCCTCGACATTTTTTTCTCCTTCAGTAAATTGCTTGCCTGTGTTATTAATACGTGACGAACATTTTTGTTGCAAGTAGACTAAATATGCGAAAAAATATGTTGGCTGAAGTTAACAAAAAACTGTAAAACATTCAGCTTAAATTATCCGTTTCTGTTCTGGAACGTTCTCGGTGACCTCTTTGGAGTGGCAAACGGTAACGCCTCTTGAGACAGTAACGTTGTCTTTGATTGTCGCGTAATCGCCGATTATGCATCCTTCCATAATTTTTGCGCCTTTACCTATTGTGGCTCCTTCTCCGATAACCGCACCACATACTGAGGCATTATCCGAAATTGTTGCCTCGGGAAAAACCACAGAATTTTCTAAGCTAACATTTCTGCCCAAAACCGCGTCTCTCCCAATAATTGCGTAGGGACCTATTCTCGAGTTCTGCCCAACATTAACTCCAGAATCAACCCTAACGGGATCATTGATTTGTGTTCCTTCCTCTACGTTTACGTCCTTTCCGAGAAGCCGCTTTTTTGGTTCCGCGTCAAGCAAGACCCTATTTGCTTTAAGGTAATCTGCCGGTTTTCCGATGTCGACCCAGATTTCGTTGAATTCATGACCGAAAAGTTTTCCCTCTTCTGCCAGTTTCGGGAACACCTCATGCTCAATCGAGACGGGGCATCCGCCTGGAATGTAATCGAAGATTTTGGGGTCTAGCACGTAGACTCCGGCGTTGATGAGATTGCTGGGGGCTTTTCCAGGAGGAGCCTTCTCTATGAACTGTGTCACACTGTTCTTTTCTGTTAGTTTTACGGTTCCGTATCTGCTGGGGTCTTCGACTCTGTAGAGCGCTATTGTTGCAACCGCCCTGTTTTCTTCATGCTTCTTTATGAGTGCAGTGTAATCGATTGTGGTAAATATGTCTCCGTTCAGGACCAGAAACGGTTCTTCATGTCCAATTAATTCTTCAGCGTATTTGATGGCTCCGCCTGTGTGCATGGGCTTCTTTTCTATGGAGTATGTGATTTTGAGTCCATGCTTTGATTCGCCGTAGCGGTGCATGAAGACTTCTGCCATATATTTTACTGCCAACGTAACCCCGTTAACCCCTGTTTCAGCCAGCCTTTCCAGAGTCCAATCTAGCAGAGACTTGTTTAGGATTGGAAAAAGAAGCTTCGGTCTAGTACAGCTTAAGGGGCGCAGTCTGGTTCCTATGCCTCCAGCCAAAATTATTGCCTTCAATCCAGCTCAGTCCTGAAACAGTAAATGATATGTACGAGAGTAAAAGGTTTATGAACGTTTTCTGGGTTCCTAGGCGTAGCAAGAATGCGCAAGTTAGGGTTCGTCTGGATAAGGTTTAATTTATGGCTTACAGGTATGTTATCTCTTGCTGCGCAGAATGCGGGGGTTGCCAAGCCAGGTCAAGGCGCAGCCCTGAGGCGGCTGTCCCGTAGGGGTTCGTGGGTTCGAATCCCACTCCCCGCACCATACTAGTCTAAGGCATAATGGGGGTAATTTCAATCAAATGCCCTGAATGTGGAAACAGAATCAAATGGAAAATAGTATTAAATCCTTATTGTGCAAAAAAACCGTATAGATTTCAACGTTACTGTCCAACTTGCAAGAAATGGCTCTAGAAGAAAACCTAACCGTGAGAATTAGCATCCTTCAAATAGATTTTGCTTTTTTAGGTATAGCTACAATTTAGCCAATAAAGGATTTGGGTTTAATTTTGGTATAATTCTGAAAAACGGTTTAATTATTCGCTCCAAAAAGAGGAACTCACATAGTGGGGGCGTCTGAAAAGTGGAGCAACTACTAAAATACCAAGTGGATTTGAGAAAAATTCAAGGAAACGGCGATTTCCACTGCCCAAAATGCGGCGTTACAATATCACCCGACGATGAAACAGATGAGGTCTACTGTATTCTGGAGAAAAAGTTTGGAAACAAATCTTTGGACAAGCTGGTTATTCAATGCCAAAAATGCAGAAGTGAAATTCGGTTAATCGGTTTTTCAATGCTTAACATCGATGAGGTCTGAGTGGAAAAATGGCAAAACGAATGTTGATGTTTCTCCTGGGGGGTATTTGTATACTGATAATAGTTGCAGGACTTGCCTACTCAAACTGGAACACATACAATACAGATACTACAACACAAGATATCACAGATGACAGTAGTACAACTGACAATAATAACACAGACAACACAAATGATGATATCACGACGGGTGATGATGCAGGGACTACAACTGATACATCTAGCAACATAGATAACTCGTCTTCCAGCACAGCCAGTAACTTTTCAAGCACTACAGTAGCTGAAGAATTGGCAAACAACAAAAGCGACAATGGAGATGACGAAGACTACACTTGGGATAATTCCGCTGTTATCAAAATAACACTAAATGAAAACTCCATTAGTACTGATGCTGAAAATGGCACCTCGATTGACGGAACAACAGTAACCATTACCTCTGCGGGCACCTATAGCATAAGCGGTACTTTGAATGACGGCCAGATAATTGTAGACACCAACGATGAAGAAACTGTGAGACTAATCTTGAACAGAGCCACCATTGCCAGCACTACAAACGCCCCTATCTATGTCGCAAACGCAGACAAAACAGTCATAGTCCTTGCCGAAGGAACAGAAAATTATCTAACGGACAATGAAAACAATGAAGAAAACGCTACGATTCTCAGCAAAGATGACCTTACAATCTGCGGTAATGGCTCGCTCACAGTTAACGGAAATGATAACGACAGCATTCACAGTAATGACGGACTTGTCATCAAAAGCGGTACAATCATAGTAAATTCAGTTGATGACGGAATTTGTGGCAAAGATTATTTGGTAGTCCAAGGAGGAGACATCACAGTAAATTCTTTTGGCGACGGATTGAAATCCAACAATGACGAAGAGGAAGACAAAGGGTATATCTACATTGAAGATGGCACAATAACGGTTACTTCCAGCCAAGGTGACGCTATTACCGCCCAAACCGACTTATTGATAACTGGTGGAACCTTCACATTAACAAGCGGTGGCGGAATCAACGCAATACAGTATACCGACGTGTCAACTAAAGGGTTGAAAGCGGGCGTCAGCATAACAATAGATGGCGGAACATTTAGCATCAACTCTTCTGATGATGTAATTCATTCAAATGATGTAATCACCATAAACGCTGGTCTATTTGATATTTCTTCAGGCGATGATGGCATTCACGCTGACACATCCGTGGAAATCAATGGTGGAACATATGATATCTTGGAATCGTTTGAAGGAATAGAGAGTACAGTCGTCACCATCAACAGCGGGGACATCAAGATCAATTCAAGTGATGATGGAATAAACTTAGTAGACCCAAATGATGCCTCTTCAACAGGAGGCAGACCTGGGCAAGGCGGTTTTGGTGGAGGAGGACCAGGAGGCATGGACTTCTCAGAGAATTGCATTCTTTATATAAACGGCGGCTCTGTTTTCATCGAATCAGGTGGAGACGGAGTTGACTCAAATGGATACATCGAGATGACTGACGGGCTTCTAATCATCAACGGCCCAATTTCCAATGCGAATGCTGCTATAGATTATGGTGGAGGCGAATTCACAATTACTGGAGGAACTGTAGTGGCTGTGGGAAGCGCGGGAATGGCACAAGGTCCTGGTACTTCATCTACTCAATATTCAGCAAACCTAAGATTTGGCACACAACAGTCAGCTAACAGTTTGGTGAATATTCAAAGTGCCTCAGGTGAAGATGTGCTCACGTTTTGTCCCACAAAGACTTACCAATCATTAGTTTTCTCATCTCCTGAGCTGTCAGCCGGTACATACAATGTATACATAGGAGGAAGCTCCACAGGCACAGCTACTAACGGCTTATATCAAGATGGAGCATACAGCGGAGGAACAAGCTATGGCAGCTTCACTCTTTCTTAGCACATAATGACTGCATGTAACAAAAACTTCAGATGAATAGTATGTCTGGTCTGTCTGTTGCTATGCCGTCTACGCCCTTTTTCTTGTATTCTATGGCCTCTTCTTTGGTGTTGATGGTCCAGACAATCACCTTTAGACCCGCTTCGTGAGCCTTCTTGATGTTAGCTGAGTGCGTGAACCGATACAAGGAAAGCAGATACTCAGCCTTCAACTCCAAGGCAGTCTGTATGGGATTTTTGTGTCTCACATAAACTAGCCCTAATGTCACCTTATCATCCAGCTCCCTAACCTTCCTTAGAACGTCTTCATGAAAAGAGATGAGAATAACGTCATCCATTAACCCCTTGTGGCGAATCAACTCTAGAACCTTCTCTTCGATTCCTGCTTCTTTGAATTCCACCAGAATCTTAACGCGTTTACCCACAGCATCCAATACATCTTCTAGGGTGGGTATGTGTTCGCCCTTTCCGGTAACGAACTTTTTTATCTCCTCTAAAGTGAAACTGTTTACGGGACCATTACCGTCTGTGGTTTTGTTTACGTCAGCGTTGTGGATAACAACGATTTCGTTGTCCTTTGTTTTTCTGACATCCAGTTCTATTGCGTCTACTCCTAGTTCGATGGCTCGTCTAAAACTGGCTAGGGTGTTTTCTGGTTCGTAGGCTCTTGCTCCCCTGTGACATATCTTCAACAAGTTTCATCACCAGCACCTAACTCAATAGGCACCTTAAGATTATGTGCGGGGAACATAAATGAAATTTGCTACGCTCTCAGACCGTCTGACAGTCACAGCGTCTCCTGCATCTAATTCAATAAAATTTTTGTTGTTGTCCGCCAAAAGCCATGCAGGACCACGGATAATCGCTAATTTGACAACTGAATCTTCTTGAACCACAAAACTCTCTGCACTAATGTTGTGCAGATTATTGAAGGATATGCCGATGCCTTTCTCGAATCTTTCTCCCCCTGTTGCCTTGTAATATCCTGTGGAGCCGAAGGCCGTAGCGATGACGATGCCGTCACCAATCAACTCTTTATACTCTTTTCCGTTAACAGATATGGAAAATCGGACAGCATAAATGGGTAGCTTGAGGTGAACTTGAATCTCGTTTAAGCCAACAAGCTTCTTGCCTTTTGCTTCTGCTTCCAGCTTCATTTTCTTATGTAAACAGTAGTTGCCTTTCTTGATGTTGGATAGCAGGTTCTTCAAGTCTTTTAGTGTGTAATCACATTTTCTGCAGACCCGTGAAGTTTTGATTATGAGTTTCGGAACTTCAGGAATTGTCCTTTCGCTGAATAATACTGTGCCGTCTCCGCCATAACAGATGATGAAGTCAGGGTTTGTGCCAACAATTTTGAAGCCCTCGGCAGCCAAAGCAGCTTCAATCTCTGACGTGTCATGATGAGAAACCACCTTAACCATTTCTAGCTTCTTTGCATACTCCGATGACCTGACACCCATGGTTTATCAACCGACCTTAATGGTTTTACACGTTGAGACTAAAAAAACTGTAGGTGCTCAGTAAAAAATGTTTACGCGCACTTCAGTCCCAAAGGATTGTCAGTCTTCTACGCAAAACTAGAGCAATCGGAATTCCCACAAGCCCCCCGATTGTAACTTGAGCAATGTTTAATGGAACTTCTAAAATTGCTTCACCTATTCCCCAAAGATACCATTCGACAAGGAAGTAGCCGATAACCATCTCAGCTCCTGCCACAACAACAGAGAGAATATCACGAAAAATGCTTTTCCTGTTCGTAATTAGACCCGCTATTACGCCTTCTAAACCTTTGATGATTAGGGTTGGGAAGACAAATATGGGGAATCCTATGAAGTCTGCGATGGCTGAGCCTAAACCTCCTGCAACACCGCCTATGAGGGGAGTGAAGGTTAGTGCAGCTACAAAAATCATGACGTCTCCCAGGTTGAAGTATCCGCCCATAGGGTTTGGGATTCGGACAACTAGTGTCCCTACTGTGACCAGAGCTGACATGATTGCCATTAAGGATAGCTGAATTACGATGCTTTGTTTTTTGATCATTAAAGACACGACGAAATAGTATAGTTGCAACTTTACTATTAAAAATTTCTGGTCTCAAAGCAGCATCTTCAACTCATCCATCGCATCTAATGCTCTTCTTCCACGTTCGGTAATTCTGAAGTATTTTCGTCCCCCTTTCTTGTAGGAAGTTATGGCTCCTCTCCTTGAAAGATCATTCAGATGCTGATAGATGGCTGCCCGCGTCATAGTCTTGCCAATCTTCTTCCACAAATCATAACCATACGCATCTTCTTGGCATAAAATCCGTAAAATCTTCTCTTTCGTACTCAGTTCCAAGCCAACCCCAGCTGTCTTGCGCTTCTTAGCCAAAGCCTGAAGCACATCCGTCGCCTTCAAACCGCTCCCAGTAATTAAACAAACAACAGACTCATCCCCCTCAACAACGCCCTGCTCCACCAGTTTTTTGAGGGCTGCAGTCGTAGCTGAACTAGAGGGCTCAGCAAAGATTCCCTCAAGACGGGCTATCTCTTGTTCAGCAGCGAAAATCTCTGAGTCCTGAACAGAAGCAGCCACGCCGCCAGATTCTGTTATGGCATGGACTGCATTCCGTCCGTTCACGGGGTTGCGCACAAATATTCCCAGTGCATGGGTGTATGGCTCAGAAGCATCAACAGGAACATGCTCGTTACTTTTGAGGGCTTCAACAATGGGTGCACAGCCACTAGCCTGAACTCCAATCATCCGCGGAAGCCGATCAATCTTCCCTAAGGCGTGGAGTTCTTTAAAGCCTTTCCAGAGGGAATAGATTGTTCCGCCGCTTCCCATAGAAACAACAAAACAGTCAGGAACTTCAAATTGCTCCACAACCTCAAAACTGATTGTCTTCTCCGCTTCAACAGTCAAGGGATTATAGTCTGCAGTGGCTTGATACCATCCTGTCTCCTTGGCGAGGGATTCTGCTCGAAAGTTTGATTCGTCAACAGTCTCCCCATGTTCCTCAATTACTGCATCATATATCATCATCTGCGCCAACTTGCCCACATCAACCATTTTTGGAACGATAACGTGGCAAGTTAACCCTGATTTGGCACAGTAAGCAGCCATAGAGGCTCCCATGTTCCCGTTGGATGCACAAATCACGGACCCGCACCCGTGATCTAGGGCGTTCGAAGTCATCAAAGCCGCGCACCTGTCCCTGAAAGAGTTAGTAGGATTACGGGTCTCATCCTTCAGATACAAGTCCTTTAATCCAATTTCTTTGGCTAGCCGCTCAGCCTTATGGAGTGGCGTCCCGCCTTCCCCCAAAGTCACTACGTTTTTGACTTCAGGCATGTAGGGCTTGAATTTCCAAAACGTTAAGGGCTCGGAGAGAACAGCATTTTTCAGCTCCGATAAATCATAGGTGTAGTCAAGTAGGCTCCCACAGTTTTCGCAGATATATTTTGGGGGATAAGACGCGAAAGGAGTCAAGCATTGGCTGCACTGCAGAACAGTCATGTTCGTTTTAGCTCCAGTACTAATGAAAAGACTGTTTTCCAGCTTTTATCGGTTGCCTAGAAACATTTCAAAGAAACAGGAAGTTATGCAAAATGCACATGATGCTACAAGTTAAAACAAGTTTCTTGAATTAGAAGCTGGCTACGCCCTTAAATTCTGAGTAATCGTACCATTCCCAGAGCTTGTTGATTGCATTCTCAGAATATCCGCGTTTTTTCAGCAGATGACTAAATGAAATTTTTGCGTTCATCTGTAGGCTTCCAAGCATCGTAGACTATATATCTGAATATAAAAAAGAGTTGCGAAGCTATAATCCAGTTTTCGTATTTGTGTACAGCACAGATACAAATAGATGAAACGTTAGCAATTAGCCCCATTTTTTAAGAAATTTTTCTGCTCTAGTCTTCAATTTCTTCCGTGGACTGTTAACATGCAACTGGACAAAAGAAAGCACCTGTTCTTTCTGGTCGATTTTGTCAAAGAACTGGTCAAAAGTGTTGATGGCTTGCTGGGCTATGACTCTTTTACATTCGTCAGTCAGATGGGGTGTAGTAGAAAGGTTTTGGACTTTCAGCAGTTCATCGGTGATTTCAGGTATAAGGTATGGCTTTGCTAACGCGATCTTCCCTGAATTGCCAACAGTATTAGCAACAGTGACCATGTACTCGTTATCCAGAAAGCTGTAATATTTGCCAAAAATGGCGTCAAACTTGTTGTCCGTGTCCGCTCTGGTTAGATTCGCGATGATGGCTAATGCAGTCCAAGTTAGGATTCGGTATTTGCTGTCCAGCAGATTGACGAAAAAATCGAAGTGTGGATACAGTTTCTCTGGGTTTTCTTCGCTTAAATCCATCAAGACTTTTGAGCAGCAATATCTGACAGCGGCTTTTGGATGTGAGACGCCCTCGAACAACAGAGGAATTAGACTGAAGTCCTGCTTAACCTTGCTGAGGAGCCCCTCTTTTGTCAGACTTTTGTCTATAAGGGCTTGAGCTAAGACAGAAAAATCTTCGTTTTCGCTCATAACTATTCTCTCTTTTTTGTAGAGGTTATACAAGTAAACTATTGGTTGCTCCTATAACATTTTTTCGCACAAAAGACCTGCACGTATCGAATTCTGACATGTATTTCATGAAAGAACTCCTCTTTTATAGCCCCTCAAGAAAGCTAACAAGAGACGTAACATCCAAGTTCTAAACATGAAGCGGGAATTCAATGAAAAACAAAAAACCCGAACACAAACGATTCGACAGAATCAAGCATTCATTGTTTACTGAAAGTGCTTCAACACTCGTTAAACTGAAGGAAGCAACTCACATTCAAACAATTCTGGAGGATTTCTGGTTAAAACGGGCGTTCGCAGCTACAATAGATTACTTCATACTCTTCTTTGTAACAGGAATCATCTGGTCAACGGCACATATTGCTGAATTCCTATTAACCATGGGGCTACTGTCTTTGCTCTATTTTGCTCTAACAGAATCAATTTTTGGGTACACGTTAGGAAAGAAAGTGTTCGCCCTCAAAGTCGTAAACCTAAAGGGAACTAAACCAAGCTTAAAAGATTCATTCACAAGAAATATAAGCAAATTCAATGGCGTTTTCCTTATTCTGGACACAATCATTGGTCGAGTAACATCAAGTACCCACCAAAAATTTTTGGACAGAATCGCACACACAACCGTTGACGACATGTCCACAATCTCCAAACTTACTCTGAAATAAGTTCTCAATAAAATAATAGCGGCTAGTGGAGCCGGGGAAGGGAATTGAACCCTTATAGAACAGCTCATTATTAGTAGTAGAATCTTTGTCTGGTGTTATCCTTAGAAAGAAAATTAGAAAGCAGTACCCCAACCAAACAGCTTACACTATTTCTTACATCATTAGCAAACTTTGATTTTACAAGAGATAATCTGAAGTGTGTTTTTATCTGGATAGATATTTTCAATAGTATGACCAAGAATTGAACCGTTTTTCTATTAATTGAAATAGAAGAATAAATCCATAATCCAAATTCATAAAAATTAAACAGGTTTTTCAAAAACATAGTATGAGCATGCTGAACAGTTCATTGGTACCGAGTGAAGGAAATGAGCAATTCTATCTATGAGAATATAGAAAAAGCTGTCAAATCTTCAGATCTAACATTAATACAGGTTTTGTATGTGGACGATGAAGCTGGACTTTTAGAAGTTTTCAAGCAAATAATGGAAGTGCAAGGAAGTTTTCATGTGGAGACTGCTTCTTCTGTTGAAGAGGCAAGAAAGAAAATGGCAAAGAAAGGATATGATGTGATTGTTTCTGATTATCAGATGCCAGGTCAAAGTGGTTTGGACTTTTTAGAGTATTTGAGAGCAAAAGGAGAAAGAATCCCCTTTATTTTGTTTACAGGAAAAGGCAGAGAAGAAGTTGCAATCAAGGCACTGAATCTTGGTGCAGACCATTACATAAACAAGATTGGAAAAGCAGAAGTAGTATTTGGGGAACTACAGCATTCCATTCAACAATTAAGTGAGAAAAAAAAGGCTGAAAAGAAACTCAAAATACTGTCAGAAGTTGTTGAGCAGAGTTCCAATTCAATCGCAGTTATGGACAGAAATGGAAAAATTGTGTATGCAAACAAGAAACTCTTGGAACCTTATGGCGTTAACTATGAGGAATTGGTTGGAATGAGTTTTGGTTCTTGGTTACAAGCTGATTCAGTGATGAAAGAAAAAATGAGGGACATTGCCCTTATGATTCATAGGCACAAAAAAGGGTGGTCTGGAGAGATTTCGAAAGTATTGGATAATGGAGAAGTGATATGGAGAAATGCAAAGGTTTTCCCTCTCTTTAAAGAGAATGGAGATTTTTCGTATATTGCTTATGTTGGTGAAGACATAACTAAACAAAAGAAAACAGAAAAAGAATTACTGAAGAAGAATGAAATATGGCGAACCCTTTGTGAAAATACGTCTGATTTAATTTTTCTGATCGATAGTAAATATAACGTTTTGACTTTGAACTGTTCGGCAGTCAGGTTCTTAGGAAGAAATTATGACGATTTTTTGGGTAAGTCAATTACCAAATTCTTCCCTAGGGAAGTTGCGATTGATTTTGAAAGGATTCTAAAACATACTTTTGATACGGGAAGGGGAAAGATTTACGAATCAAGTTTGATTATGGGAAACAAGCGATTCTGGTTAAGTACTAACATTAGCCCAATAATGGATGATGAAGGAAAAGTAGTTGCTGTAATGGGCATATCTAGAAATATTACTGAAAGCAAACAAATGGAACAGGCACTAGCAGAATCTGAAGAAAAATATCGAAATCTAGTTGAATTATCTCCAGATGGAATAGCAACAATGAACATGAAGGGCATAATAACTTCAGTGAACAAATCTTTCTTAAAGTGGACAGGCTTTTCAAGAGATGAAATAGAAGGAAAACACATCAGTAAGCTTGGAACCATCAAAAATATTGCAGAGCTTCCTAAATATTTGAAGATTGCAACTTCTGTTCTAAGAGGAAAGATGCCCGAACCTTTTGAATTTCCTTATTTTACAAAGGGCAGAACTAAGCGCTGGGGGGAAGCTCATCTTAGTTTGCTAGAAAAAGATGGGAGAAAAATTGGTGCTCTAGCGGTTTTACGAGACGTAACTGAGCGCAAACGAACAGTTGAAAAGATAGAGAGAATGAATGAAAAGTTAGCAGTTATTGGAAGATTGACTAGACATGACACCAGAAATGTACTCAGTAGTGTTCTTAACAAAGGGTACATAATCAAGCAGGCGATACCAAAAAATGAACATGTTTCAAAATATTATGAAGATGTTGAATCGGCTTTTAATCGCATAGAGAGAATTTTCGAGTTCGCTAAAATCTACGAGATGCTAGGTTCACAAGAACTAGTCTACATTGATTTAGGAAACAGTTTCAATGAAGCATTCTGTTTATTGCCTGAGCTTCAAGGTTTTAAAATAATAAATGGATGCAAAGGTGTAACAGTGTTTGCGGATTCGTTGTTGAGACAACTTTTCTATAATCTGTTGGACAACTCACTTAGGTATGGAGAAAAAGTTAGCCAAATCAAATTGTACTATAAAGTCGAGAGAAACAAGTTGAAGGT
The DNA here is from genome assembly GCA_964510635.1 of uncultured Candidatus Bathyarchaeia archaeon. Classification (GTDB taxonomy): domain Archaea; phylum Thermoproteota; class Bathyarchaeia; order Bathyarchaeales; family Bathyarchaeaceae; genus Bathyarchaeum. The sequence goes on along the minus strand of CAZEBS010000012.1, from coordinate 67,432 downwards.
GATCTATGAAGATAACGGTGTAGGCATAGGCAAGTCAGAAAAGAAGAAGGTTTTCGACGAAGGCTACGGCAAAGGTACAGGCTTCGGATTGTATTTGATAAGAAAGATATGTGAAGTTTATGGTTGGACCATCCAAGAAACAGGAAAAAAGGGCAAAGGCGCTCAATTCACTATAGCCATACCTAAAACAAAAATAAACGAAAAAGACTCTTATCAAATTCAGAAATGATTGAAAGTTTCTAGTTTTTGGGTGACTTAACTAAGAATAGATTTGAATTCGATTAATACGGAACCTTAAGTATTTCCTGACAGTAACATCGCTTTTAATCTGGGAAAACCAAATTTTGGCAATAGCCCTTCGGGATTTACGAAATTGACGACAAATATCCCTGTTTTTTTAAATGCCATAAGAAATCAATAATGTCACTTGAGTATAGGGCTTCGTTAGTGGAGCCGGGGAAGGGAATTGAACCCTTATAGAACAGCTCTGCAGGCTGCCGCCTAAACCATTCAGCCACCCCGGCGCACTGAAAGCACATTGGAAAAAAAGCTAATAACTTTATCGATGGAAATCGCCTGAACGACAGCCCCAATTAGCATTGTGGTCTGATTGTTTATGTTTTGAGGAACTTTTCAGGGTTCTCTTCAAAGGCTATTTTGCATCCGGGGGCGCAGAAGTAGTAGGTTTTTCCCTTGTAAGCCGTCTTGAACTTCGCTGTTTTCTCGTCCACGGTCATCTTGCAAACGGGATCAATTGCCAACAGTCTTTCACCTCCATTAATTGTTAGTTCTGGTTTTCCAATTTTGGCTTAAACCGTCTCAAGAGAGAGGCGTTGCTGACCACAGACACTGAACTTGTTGCCATTGCTGCAGCAGCAAAAATTGGGTCCAATAGAACACCCATGAAGGGGTATAGGATTCCTGCGGCTACGGGTATGAGGGCTGTGTTGTAGGCGAATGCCCAGAACAGTCCTTGTTTGATTTTGTTCATGGTGGCTCGGCTGAGTTGTATGCTGATAACCACGTCTCTTAGGTCGTTTTTGACAAGTACAATGTCTCCGGTTTCCAGTGCCACATCAGTTCCGCTTCCAACAGCAATGCCAATATCTGCCTGGGCTAGTGCAGGAGCGTCGTTTATTCCGTCGCCAACCATGGCAACTATTTTGCCTTCATCCTGCAGTCGCTTGATTTCAGAGGCTTTGTCTCCTGGAAGCACTTCCGCTAGGACACGGTTTACGCCCACTTGATTTGCGATTGCTTTGGCTGTTCTTTCGTTGTCGCCCGTAATCATGATTACTTCAAGTCCCATCTTCTGGAGAGTCTTCACTGCCTCTGCAGAATGTTCCATCAAAGTGTCTGCTACAGCAATCAAGCCAGCAGCTTTTCCGTCAACTGCTACAAGCATGGCGGTTTTTCCTTCCTGTTCAAGGACATTCATTTTCTCTTCAAGAGAGGCTATGTCGATGCTGTTTTTTTCCATCAGCTTTCGGTTACCGAGAAAGATTTGTTTCCGTTCATGTTTCACTTCTACACCGTATCCTGGTATGGCGTTGAAGAATTCGGGGTCAACAACTTCAAGTTTTCTTTCCATTGCCTGTTTCACGATAGCTTCTCCGAGGGGATGTTCTGAGTTTTTTTCGGCTATTGCGGCAAGCTGTAAGAGCTCGTTTTCTGTCATGACATTGCTCTTCTGGGATGCGGCTGGAATGATGTCCGTGACTTCTGGTTCTCCTTTGGTCAGAGTCCCTGTTTTGTCGAATACTATGGCTTGGAGTTTGTGGACTGTTTCTAGTGCTTCGCTGCTTTTGATTAGGATTCCATTTTCTGCTCCCTTTCCGACACCTACCATGATGGCTGTGGGCGTGGCTAATCCCATGGCACAGGGGCAGGCAATGATGAGAACGGCTATGAAGACTGTTAGGGCGAAAATGAAGCCTTCTCCGAGGAGATACCATGTGAGAAAGGAGGCTGTTGCGATTATCAGCACTGCAGGAACAAAGTAGTTGCTCACAACATCCACTAGCCTTTGGATTGGTGCTTTAGACCCTAAGGCGTTCTCGACCAGTTTTATTATTTGGGCTAGCACTGTGTCGGCGCCGACTTTTGTTGCCTTGAACTTCAGCATCCCAGTTTTGTTTATGGTTGCTCCGACAACCGTGTCGCCTGCCTTCTTTTCCACGGGGATGCTTTCGCCTGTTATCACTTTTTCATCCACTCCAGAGTAGCCGTCAGTCACAACGCCATCAACAGGTATCTTCTCTCCGGGGCGGACAACCACAATGTCGCCAACCTGCACGTCTTCCACAGGTATCTCCATTTCTTCGCCATCTCTTACAACACGGGCTGTTTTGGCACGAAGCCCCATCAATTTCCGAATAGCAGCGGAGGTTCTGCCTTTGGCTACGGCTTCTAGCAGTTTGCCCAGAATAAGGAATGTCATGAGGGACACCGCTGTTGTGTAATAGAGTTTGCCTTCGCCACCGAATGTGACGTATACGCTGTAGAAGTATGCTGCTGAGGTGCCTAGTGTTACTAGGACATCCATGTTCGGGTTTCTGTTTCGTAGGGCCTTGTAGGCGCCTACAAAGAAGCTGTGCCCGACAATGAAGTGGACGGGAGTGACTAAAGCAAACATTATGTAAGGAATGTATTGGTCTATTGGAAGATTGAAGGGAAGAAACTTCCAGTAACTAAAGATCACTACGGGTATAGTCACTGCAGTGGAAAGGATTAACCTCAGTTTCAGTGACCTGATTTCATTGTCTCTTTCCTTTTGTTCTGCATCTTCCACACCTGCTTCAGGTTCGACGACATCGTATCCAACGTCCCGTATGACTTTCTTGATACCCGCTAAGCTAATCTGCTCTGGGTTATATTCGACAGTGGCTGTTTCTAGGGCAAAATTGGCGGTTGCCTTGTACACGCCCTCTTTCTTGTTTAGCGCCTTCTCGATTGTTTGGGCGCAGACGGCACAGTGCATTCCGCTTATCTTCAAAGTGACGCTTTGATGTATTACTCTGTAGCCTACCTCGGAGATGACGTCCTCGATGGCTTTCTGGTCAGTTACGTTAGGGTCATAATCTATGATTGCTTTTTCTGCCGCCAAATTAACTGTGGCATAAATTACGCCCTTTAGCTTAGGCAGCCGCTTCTCTATAGTCTGCACACAAGTAGCACAGTGCATTCCTCCAATGTCGAGGACGATTCGCTTTTTCTCTTCTTTACCCATACTCACACACACCCAAACTGCATTACAGCTGGCAGAGCAAATTATCTATTTACAATAACCAAGTTTGATTGATACAAGATATTCAATAATATTTGATGTTTTCGAAAATATTTAACGATATCTTTTTTGCGGTGTTTCTGGAGATAACATCTTCAAAGCAGTAGAGATACCTCAGCAACCAAAAACCATAATGTTTTAAAGATGCCCTCAACCCAAAAAACTAGAGGAACATTTGTTTTTAAGGTGAACATTACAATGGAAGATAAAGAGCCTGAAAAAATTAAAGAAGAAAAAATAAAGAAAATGTTGGATCAGGCTAGCGCAACTGTTGTTAAATTGGACTCTTCATCTTTTGATGCCTTCATAGGCAGTGATGTGCCTGTTGTGGTTGATTTCTGGGCTGACTGGTGCATGCCATGCAGATTTATGGGTCCGGTGATGGAGGAACTGGCGCAAGCATATGCTGGAAAAGCTCGTTTCGGAAAAGTGAATGTTGATGAAAATCAGCAGATTGCCAGCCGTTATGGAATCATGAGCATCCCCCATTTCCTAATTTTCAAGAATGGTACTCGTGTCGAGAAGATAGTTGGTGCTGTTGGTCGGGGACCTTTAGAAGGCGCCCTTCAAAAGTATCTCTAGAAACACTGAAACTGATTACAGACTAATCGCCAACGGAAAGAGCGACTGCTGATATGGTGGGGAAGGGCTCTATTTGGTATCAAATACTTTCAAAGACAATGATTCAAGGAAGAGGTTAGGGTTTATCGTTAATCCAATTGCTGGCATGGGTGGAGCTGTTGGGCTGAAGGGCACTGATGGAAAAGAGATTCTAAAGAAGGCGGTTGGTCTTGGCGCAAAGCCGGTGGCTCCAGCGAGGGCAGAAATCTTTCTATCTGCATTAAGTGTTATCTGGAAAGATGTTGTGCTGATTTCTGGAGCAGGATTAATGGGCGAAACCGAAGCCCAGAACAACGGATTCAGCTACAAAGTTTTTGGAGAAAAAAGAGAAGAAACTAGCAACCAAGACACTGTGGAGACTGCAAAACAGATCGTGGATGAGGGGGTCGATTTGCTTGTTTTCTGTGGTGGTGACGGCACAGCCCGGGATGTATTGAATGCTGTTGACCGGAAGGTTCCAGTTTTGGGTGTTCCAACTGGAGTCAAGATGCATAGTGCAGTTTTTGCTGTTGACCCTAAAGCTGCGGCAAGGATTACCTCAAGGTTTCTGAGTGGGCAGTTGCCCCAGTGGGAGGCGGAGGTGATGGATATTGATGAGGAGGCTTTCAGGCAGGGCAGGGTTTCTGCGAGGCTCCACGGTTACCTGTTGACGCCTTATGAGCCACGTTTGATTCAGGTTGCCAAGATTGCGTCTCCTATGACACAGAGCGATTTACGGAATCAAGCAGCAGTAGCCGTTTACGTTATTGAAAAGATGGAAAGGGATGTTGTTTACGTTATTTCTGCGGGAACAACCACACGCACCATCGGCGACCTTTTGGATGAGAAAAAGACCCTGCTCGGAGTAGACATTTTCCAAAACAAGAAAATTGTAGCCAGAGACGTGAATGAGAAACAGATTCTGAAAGCGATTAAAGGTAAAACGGTTAAGATTATTGTTACGCCCATTGGTGGTCAGGGCTTCATTTTCGGTAGAGGAAACCAGCAGATAAGCCCAAAGGTAATCCGGCAGGTAGGCAAAGACAACATTATAGTTATTGCAACAGAGAACAAAATGAAGAACCTGAAAGCCTTGAAAGTTGACACAGGCGACCTCGAACTCGATGCATCTATCAAGGGCACAATCAAAGTCATCACAGACTACCAAGTAAAGAAAACGGTGCCAATTGGTTAAGTATAAATTGTTTGATGCAACATGGTTTTGTGAGAACTTATGGGATGGGATTTCGGTATGAAGAAGTTTGTTGCAATGGGCAGAGGCGGCAGCGGAAAAACAACCTTTGTTGCCCTCATGACCAAATACTTTATCGAAAAAGGAGAAACACCACTCCTTCTTGTAGACGTTGACCCAGACCAGAACCTGTCAGAGATGGTCGGCGCAGACCTCGCAAAAGAGGGAAGAAAAACCGTTTCTGAGCTGCTTATTGACACATTCTTGGAGGGAGGTGGCACAACAGTTGGAGTGCCCCCATCACAGAGGCTTGAAAGCAAAATCTGGGAATCTGGACTCTACGAAGGAAAATACTTTGACATGATGGCTATCGGAACAAAATTCCTAGAAGGCTGCTACTGTCTTCCAGACTCTGCACTGAAGAAGGCGCTAGAGGGCTTAACAAAATCATACAGTTACGTTCTCATCGACTCTCCAGGTGGACTAGAACACCTGAACCGCCGAATAGCTTCACAAGTCGACGACATATTCGACATAATTGACCCTTCCCAGAAATCATTCAACCACATACAACGAGCCTACAAAGTCGCCACCGAAGTGAAGATAGAATTCAAAAACTTCTATGTAGTCGGAGGCAACAGGTTCCCAGCAGACCTTGAAGATGAAGTAGAAAAAAGAACAAACCTGCCATACCTCGGAAAAATCAGCTACGACAAAGAAGTAGAAAATTACGTCCTCTACGGCAAACCCCTCCTCGACCTACCAGAAACGTCCGTAGCCTACAATTCAGTGAAGAAAATAATGCAGAAGGCAGGATATTAGGAACCTAATAGCAGAATATTGTTGAAAATAGCTTTTTTCAGAAATTTCACTGCCACAATCCGCCATTTTTTGAAGGCGGGAGACAAACATTGAAAAAGAATAAAACAAACGGCATTCAATAGCAAATGTGACGGTGATTCTTGTGAAGGAGTGGCAGGTTACGCTTGGTGGAGCCCTTGTTATGTTTGCGGCGGGGGTTGCCTTGTTTCTATGGGCAAACAGCATTGAAGTGCCTACATTGTTTTTTGAAGTGAACGACTTTGTTCTAGTATCTAACCAATACTTCGTAACATTCTTGACAGGCGTACTCTTCATAGGATTCGGTGGCGGATTTCTGATATGTACCCTCCTGATTTACCAGTTAGAGAAGCAGCTAGAAGCCAAACGATTCAACTTAGTCACAGAGGAAACTTAGACAGACCAGAAGGCGACCTGAGTGGATGCTTCAGAAGCAGCCAAAAACGCGCTAGCAACCGTTCTTGAAGCCAAAAACGGCGAAACAATCCTCATAATCTGCGATGAAGAAAAAGCCGAGGTTGGAGAAGCCTTCGCAAAGGGCGGTTCAGCCCTCAGATTAAACACAAAATTCGTGATGCTTAAAAAACCCAAAACACCACGAACAAAAATCCCAGCAAAGCTTGAAGAAATTTTGGCACATAAGACAGACATTTACATCAACTTGCTACGAGGTAACCGTGAAGAGGCGCCCTTCAGAATAAAACTCATAAAAACTGAAACAGCAGACCATAAATCACGTCTGGGACACTGCCCAGGAGTAACATCAGCAATGCTCACTGAAGGCGCCTTAGCCCTCACGGCAGAAGGGCATAAGAGTATGCAGGGTCACGCGGAGAAGCTCATTGACGCCCTCGAAGATACAGTAATAGTGGAGATTCGTAACCCAGCGGGAACAAAGTTGACGTTAAGCACAAAGAACAGGAAATTCTTCACTGACACAAAACTGGACTGGAAAACAATGAAATGGATGAATCTTCCAACGGGCGAAGTCATTGTTGCGCCTGTCGAAGATTCGTTGAATGGAAAACTTGTATGCGACATGGCGATTGGCGGAATCGGAAAACTTAGACAACCCGTAGAAGTGACAGCGAAAAATGGCAGAGTCAAAAAGGTGTCTTCGCAAGACAAGAAGCACCTCCAGATAGTCGAAGAAACCTTTGCCACTGACGACTGGTCTGACGTTGTTGGAGAATTTGCCTTTGGAATCAATCCCAAAGCAACCGTTGTGCAGGAGTTTCTTGAAGCAGAAAAAATTTTGGGCACAGTTCATGTGGCGTTTGGAGCAAACTTGGACATGCTTGGAGGCAAAAACCCGTCAAAAAATCACATGGACTTGCTTATCTCTGAGCCTACCGTGAAAGTGACTAAAGAAAACGGCGAAACCGTAACGGTACTGGAGAAGGGCTGCTTCCGCATATAGAAACTGCATGTTATGGAAAATAAGATGTGTGGTCGCCATTCCAGTAGTCTAACATTCCAACGGGAGACATGAATTCTTGAATGTGGTTGGCAGTGTTGGTTAGGGAGTTGAAAAAGATTCTTGGTTCGATTGCAACAGGGTTGCCGTAGTCTGGAAAGGCTATTCCGTTGGCGCAGTCTGTGAGCGTATTGAAGACAACGTAGTCGTCGCTGGTTTCTTCGAGCATTATTCCGTGCCGTATCGTGGACACGTTGTTGTCGGTGACCATGTTTATGTAGCTGTCTCTGGGCTTCATGTTGTCGTGTTCAGTGTTTACTCTGATGCCAATAGTTTCATAGTCGCCATACATGGTCTGTCCGATTACTGTGTTATTGGCGCAGAGGCTGTAGTTGCAGGAGCCAAGCCAGATGCCCCCCACGATTTGGCCATCCTGATGGTCTATGGTTACGTGACAGTCAGTGACCAGCAAATTTGAGCCCTCAAAAGCCACTATTCCACCATTACGGTGCATCCCATCGATTGTCACATTTTTTATGTAGCCGCCATGAGACGCGACTACACACAAATCCCAGTTCTCAGCCACAACATCCGTAAAAATGATGTTTTCAACATTCACATTCTTGCATGAAATGGGATAATCACTGGGCTGATTTAATGAGGCTAAGTGGATGCCAAACTTTTTGCAGTTTCGAATCCACAAATTGTAGAAGTGCAGATACTCTGAGGCGTGTCCAATATACATGCCTTCTTTTGGCGAAGACTGACTCTGATGATTATAATCGATTGTCAAGTCATGCATAGAAAAGTTCACGATTTTCTCTCCTGAATGGATAAAGATTGAATTCGCGTTTGCATTCTGCCGCAAAACAGATGCCTCGCCTTCCCCGCATACATCCACACAAGATTTTGGTGCTATAGAATCAGCAAAAAGAACACCACAGCCAATCGTCACTCTTCCGCCGCCAGCAGCAGATGCCGCAGCGATTGCAGCGTTTAACACTGCGCCGCCATCACTCCCGTTTACGCCACCAACGCACGTAGACCCCCCAAAGACTACAGTTTGGCTGTCTTCTTGAAGGGCTTCCCAATAATCACCTGATTTAATCACATGGAATGTAACATGAACGTTTATAGGTTCCCAGTTTAGCCCCGTTTCTCCGTTAACGAGCAACACCTTCCTCGCTGCAATGTCCGCAAGATACTGCTGGGCTTGCACATCCTGAACATAGAAATAAGTGGGATCAAAACCTGAATAAACCTGACACACAACAGTCTCGGGCGGCTCAGTATATTGCTCAATACCATTCTCGGCAATGTAATCGGTCTGGTCCACACTCTCAGACCCGCCATCTGAAAAATTTTCATCCAAATTAGCCTGAGCAACCGCATCAGTTACATTCTCCAGATCTCCAGACTCCTCCCAAAATGTTGCCGAAGGCTCTGGCGCCGTCGCTACACAAACAAACTCTGCTCCACTACCAGTAACAACACCGAACTCGTAACTGACGTTTCCCAAAAAACACCCAAAAACCTGTACCGTAACACTCTCCCCTGCATCAACCACAGAATCACCCGACACAAAAACATACTCTACAGGAGCACCATCCAACTGAACCACGCTTATGAAGACAGCACTACTTCCAAAATTTGATGCACTAATATTTGCGTATGAAGAATCAGGTGCCCACACGCAACTTGTGATCTGCAGGTCCTCGGTTTTAGTTAGATAGAAGCTGATTGGACTCGTGGATGACGTGGCGGGTATGGTTACTGCTATTGTTGTTGCGATTAGGATTGTACTCAAGATTGTAGGAGTTAGGGCATTTTTTAACAATTAACTCATCGTGTATCGTGCTACATAAGTCACAATATATAATTTATGAACTAGGAATATTACGAAAAACACAACCAAAAAGCCTAACCAGAAAACCTAGAATCTCGCCCTAACTATCTTACGATCAACTAAAGGGCTCTCTCAAGCAGTTTTTTTAGCCGTTCACGGGACTTCTCATCGATTACCCTTTTGCTGACCAAGTCCTGAAGCACCTCAGATAAGTTTTCTTTGTCGAGTTCTCCTGTGCGCATTAACTCGTTCAGCGTTTCCAGCTCTTTATGGTGGATTGTGTGCTCTCTTCTTGCCATGAAGAGCACTACAGCTACAAGAATTGCCACTAAAGAGGCTAGAGGTAGAATTAGGAACAGGAATTCGTTTGGGTCCATGGTCATTACAGGGTGGTAGCGGGTAAAACGTTTATGGATTCTAGCTAAGAATTCCGGCTATTCATGTTTGTTTAATGAAGACTGAGTCTGTTCATTTGAGGCTAGAAACGAAAAAGAAATACAGGAAGACATAACAGAACAGGTAACATTGAACAATACTATGATGCGGTGCAAGAAAAGGGCTGGATGAACGTATGAAATATCTACTTATTGTTGGAGATGGAATGGCCGATTATCCTATCCCCGAGTTGGGCAACAGGACTCCTCTCCAAGCAGCAAACAAACCCAACATGGACATGATCGCAGCTAAAGGATGTAGTGGACTCCTCCGAACAGTTCCAGACGGTTTAATGCCGGGTTCAGGCACCGCAATCCTTTCAGTTTTAGGTTATGACCCCACAAGATTTTACACTGGAAGAGGACCCTTCGAAGCTGCAGCCAGAAACATCGAATTAAGCGAGAATGATGTGGCGTACAGATGCAATCTCGTCACAGAAAAGGATGGAATTTTGGCTGACCATTCTGCAGGGCACATAACGAACAGCGAATCTGGGAAGTTGATAGAGGCGATAAGTAGGGAAATGGGAAAGCCCGGCGTAGCAGAGTTCTTTGAGGGGTTAGGTTACAGGCACTTTTTGATTCTGAGAAACTATCTCCCCAAAGAGCTTGTTGCTTGCACGCCACCCCACGATGCTATAGGAATGAGGGTTTCAGAGATTTTGCCGAAAGCTGAATCTGCAGAGACAAAAAATGCAGTCGAGTTGTTGAGGGAGCTGGTTCTTGGGTCAAAGAAGGTTCTGGAGCAGCATCCAGTTAATGTTTCTAGAAGGAAAGGGGGCAAAAGAGCGGGGAACATGATTTGGCCTTGGGGCGGCGGCAGAAAACCAGTTATGCCCACGTATAGGCAGAAGTATGGTGTGGATGGGGCGGTTATTTCTGCGGTTGATTTGGTTAAAGGAATCGGCGTTTATGCTGGAATGAAGATTGTTGAGGTGTCGGGAGCCACGGGCTTGTATGACACGAACTATGAGGGAAAAGCAGACTACGCTTTAGAGGCTCTTCAAGAGTGTGACATGGTTTTTGTGCATGTAGAGGCGCCAGATGAGGCAGGACACTCCAAAGATTACGAACTAAAGGTGAAGACAATAGAGGATTTGGACAAAAGACTGATTGGTCGGCTGATGGACGGCTTGAAGGACGAGTGTGTGATTGCTGTTTTGCCTGATCATTCGACTCCAATAGAGATTGGCACCCACACGCGAGAGCCTGTGCCCTTCGCAATTTATTCGCCAAACATCGAGGCTGATGAGGTGAAAAGGTTTGATGAAGAATCCGCTAGGATGGGCGGTTTTGGTTTGATTGAGGGCGAAGGGTTCATGTTGCGTTTTCTCGGAAAAACTGGCTCCAAGTAGTCTGCTTTTTTATTCGATATATTTTGATAGCACTTTATGGACAGATTTCACTGTTGCCTGTAAGCCTTTAACGATGATGATTATCTCGTTTTTTGTTTTCGCGGACACCTTCTTCTGTTTCAGCATCTCCACCATCTTGGCTGTTTCCACAAAAATTTGATATTGATGGCAATCCATCTCTTCAGCCCATTGCTTGAAGGCATCCCTAAACTCCACGTCATCTGATGCACTCATTAGCTTAGCACCGTCCTGAACGATACTACTGTCAGACTAATTAACCAATCGCGGAGAGAAATCCGGACAGGAGCAGCAAACTTTTCTGTCTTGATTTTTTCAGAAAAAAGACTGTTTTCAACAATGTACCTCTATTAGGCTCCTAATATGAAAAAGTAAGAGGCGTCATTTTTTGAGCCTAGATTATTATTTATAAAAGGTAACTGTAATAGATGAGGTTCAACATACAACAGTAACACGCCTGTAGAGTGAAAAGAAAATGAGGATAATCTTGGTGGGATGGGGAGTAGTCGGGCAAAGCTTCGCCAAAATCATCACACAAAGAAAAAGGGAGCTTGCCAAAAAATACGGCTTCCGCCCCAGAATCGTATCTATAGTCGACAAACAAGGCGCAGCCATAAACCCAAAGGGGCTAGACCTAGAGGAGATGCTGGCTCTCAAAAAAGAAAAAGGAACAGTAGCAGCAAGCAGCCAACATGGACACACAGACATGACAGCCCTAGAAGCCATCGAGTCTGTGGAGGCTGAAGCCATGGTTGAAGTGACACCCACCAACATCGAAACTGCAGAACCTGGCTTATCTTACATCAAAACAGCATTCAGAACAGGAAAACATGTGGTCACAACAAACAAAGGACCCCTAGCCTTGGCGTTGCCAGCCCTCACAGAATTGGCTGACTACAACAACGTTTGTTTACGATTCAGCGGAACCGTGGGCGCAGGAACTCCAATTCTGGAGTTCGCCAAGAACTGCCTCCAAGGCGACAAAATAGTCTCAGTCAGGGGAATCTTGAACGGCACCACAAACTATATTCTCACAGAGATGGATGAGAAAAAAATCACATTCGATGTAGCCCTGAAAGCAGCACAAAAACTCGGATACGCCGAGGCAGACCCCACCATGGATGTTGACGGCCATGACGCAGCCGCCAAACTGGTCATAATGGCAAACTGGATAATGAACAAGAAAGTTACCATAGATGACGTTCAAATCAGGGGCATACGCGACGTGTCAGCCCAAGACATAATGGACGCAGCAGAGAAGGGCTGCACAATAAAGCTCATAGGCTCTATCGAAGAAAGCCTAAAAGTGGAGCCTACACAAATATCCAAAAATGATCCCTTAGCCGTGGACGGAGCCCTCAACGCCGTAACCTTCGTCTCAGAATCAGCAGGCGAACAAACAATCATAGGGCTTGGGGCGGGCGGAGTTGAAACCGCCAGCGCAGTGCTGCGGGACCTGCTGGACATAAAACAGACCATAGCAAACAAGATGATAACATAAGCGAGGAAAAAGACATGAAGACGATAGTGATGAAATTTGGAGGAAGTTCTGTAGCTAATGGCGAAAAAATACGTCACGTAGCCAACCTGATAGCAGGCAGCAGGAACGATTGGGGAGTTGTTGTCGTAGTTTCGGCGTTGGAAGGTGTTACAAACCAGCTTATCCAAGTTGCAGAGGAAGCAAAAAAGGGAAAACGAGAATACATCAGCAAATTTACGAAAGAGCTCCTTGAAAGACATTTGACTGCCGCCAAGGAAGCCATAAAAAACAAGCAAACAAGAGAGGAGACCGAACAGGTTCTCAAGGAGAGGGTAGACGAGCTTGAAATAATTTTGAAGGGAATCGGTTACGTTAACGAGCTTAGCCCAAAATCGATGGATAACGTTCTTGCGTATGGAGAAAAACTTTCTGCCCCCCTAGTCAGCGGAGCCCTCAACGACATAGGAGTAAAGTCCAAGCACCTCACTGGAGGAGAAGCAGGAATAGTAACTGACAACAATTATGGGGAAGCAGGTCTCCTCATGCAGGTCACCAAATATCAAGTCAAAAAGAGCCTTGAGCCTCTGCTAAAGAAAGGAGCCGCTCCAATAGTAACTGGTTTTATTGCAGCAACCCAGAACGGAGAAACCACAACCTTGGGCAGGGGAGGATCAGACTACACCGCAACCATCCTAGGAGCCTCCCTAGAAGCTGACGAGGTTTGGATATGGACAGACGTTGATGGACTGATGACGGCTGACCCAAAGATCGTTTCCTCAGCCAAAACCATCACCGAAATGTCCTTCCAAGAAGCCACAGAACTGACCATTTTCGGAGCCAAAGCCATGCATCCCCGAGCACTGGAACCAGCCCGAAAAGAGGGAATCCCCGTCAGAATAAGGAGCGTCTTCAACCCCGCCAATCCAGGAACACTGATAACAAAAGAACAGAAAGTTAGACCAGAGGACGGAGTGAAGGCCGTAACCTTGGTCAAGAACGTTGCAGTAATAACTGTCAGCGGAGCAGGCATGGTCGGCGCCCCTGGAACAGCCGCAAAAGTCTTCGAAGTCCTAGGAAAAGAAAACATCAACATCCTAATGATCTCCCAAAGCGTCTCAGAATCAAACATCTCACTCGTAATTCAACGAAACCTGCTAGAACGGGCAGTCAACACCTTAGAAATAGCACTACTGGGCAGAGACTTCATCCGCGAAGTAATGTCCGAGGACGACGTCTGCGTAGTCGCGGTTTTGGGGGCGGGAATGAAGGGAATGCCTGGAGTGGCTTCAAGAATATTCTCAGCTGTAGCAAAGCAAGGAATAAACGTTCGCATGATCGCCCAGGGCTCATCAGAGCTTAACGTCTCTTTTGTAGTCAAAGAAAAGAATGGGGCCAATACAGTTAGGGCAATCCACAAGGAATTCAAGCTAAACCAAAAATAGTCAGCAAAACAGCCCCTCTTTCTATTGTTGCTGCACATCCAGTCTGGAAGGGTAATGTTTTAAACTTTCATGCTAGACGTTGTAGTGTGTGATGAGGGACACCATTCTGAGCTCACGTGATGATGAGATGGAGCGACTCTGACACAGCTTTACGGTCCCGACAAAGACTGTTGAGGACCAATAGACGCTTGGTTGCTGCAAAAAGTTGCATAGCAGAAAAGCGGATGACCTAGAAAGCGAAACAACACGTAACCTTTATGAAGTACACTTTAGGAACAGTTACCGAAAGGAAACGCGATCATTATGGCACGACATCACGGCATGACAAAAAAGACCGCTAAAAAGAAACAGAAGCGAGTAAAGAAGAAGAGACAGAAACGACGGAAGAGGTAAAGCTACAACTAATCACCGCTTTTCTTACCTATTTTTTGAGCACAAAAAAACAAACATACAGGAAAAAGGCTCAAACAGTTTTCGTTTGAAAAAACGTGGCACGTCTACTCGAGGGTGGCGTGAAGTTTTCGCAGTTCATCCTCGGTTTTTCCAAGCCGATGCATGAGTTCAACAACCATACTGTCAAGGAAGACCATACAGTTGTTCTCAAAGATTGAACCTAAAGGAGACAACGTTTCGCTTTCGCCCAGAATCTGACGGACCAGATAATCTTCCTCTTTTGGCCAGCCAAGTTTTGTTCTCCCGCCTATGGGCATAGCAAGGTCAGCCAAGTCACCCAAGGGAGACTCAGGATATGAGGTGACGGCAACCACATGTGCGCCGACTTCTTTGGCTGTTGAACTGGCAATCATTGTAATTTTTGTTGTTCCTGAACCTGAAATTGCGATAACCAAATCGTCTTTTCCAGCTGCGGGCGTGATTGTTTCGCCTAGGAAGTAAACTGTTAATCCCATGTTCATGAGCCTTAGGGCAAAGGCGCGTCCAACAAAGCCGCTTCGTCCTTGACCGACAACAAAGATTTTCTTGTTTCTGGAATCAAGGATTAGCTGGATGAATTTTTCTACTTTTTCCAAGTCAACCTCGCTTATTGCCCTTCGGGCGCCGGACAGAATCTCTTCAGATGCAGCCATCAACCATTTCATTGGCTTTCACAACCGAGGGGAATCGATCTTCTATGTTAAAAGTCTTTTCGAACAGTTCATGAAAAGGTCACATACTTTGGTTTCGGAGAGTCTCTTAGGGGAAAAGCAGTTCCGTCAAAAAGGGAATGGGCACACTTAACCAAACGTAAACTGCGAGAATCAGCATCAGAACAGTAACTATGACGAGAATGATGTCTGCCCGTTTTAGGTTAAGCTTGTAAAGGTTTGTGCGTTTGTCGCTGGCGCCCCAAGCCCTAGACTCCATAGCTTCCGCCAGCTCTAGGCTTCTTCGGATGGCGTTAACAATCAGGGGAATAAGAATTGGGATGTAGTTTCGCACTCGTTTAATGATGTTTCCGCGCTCCAGCTCCAGCCCTCTGGCTTTTTGGGCGTCCATGATGGTCTGTGCCTCGTCAGCCAATACGGGCACAAAACGGACTGCGGTGGTGAAGGCGAAACAGAATTCGTAGGGGACATGGCTTTGCTGCAGTGCCAAGCCCAGATGGTCTGGTGATGTTGTTAGAAAGAACACTGAGAATGAGGCAATTAGAACAACGAAACGTAGGGTCATGGCTGCCGCCCGCTCAAAAAGCGCAAAGTACTCCATGGGAGTGTCGACTGGTCCATTTATTTGAGGAATGTCGGATGAGGGGTAAAAGTATCCGATAATGAAGTTGGTTGCGAAAATGAAGATTGCCAAGAATGCTGCGCCTCTTAGGGAACGTAGCCATTGCCGGTTAACTCGCGCCATGAAAACGAAGGGTAAGGGTATTAAAAACAGGACAGCAAGAGCCAGCAACTGAGTGAACATAATAGCCATTACAAACAGGATGCAGACAAAAAAGAATTTGACTCTTGGGTCTAGATTATGAACCACCGAAGAGACTTTTCTGAACTTGAAGCCCTCAAAGACGCTCATTTTCTTTTCCTCAGGCGTTCTAACAGAATTTTGGTGGCTTCATGAACGTCAATAACATCTCTTGGCAATCCTAAATCAGATAGCCCCAAGAAAATCTGTGTTATCTGCGGGGGTACAATCGAAGCCTGCGCCGCCAAATTCGGGTTCGTCAACACTTCCTCCGCTATGCCCTCAGTCAAAATTTTTCCTTGGCTCATCAGTACGACGCGGGGGTTGCAGTCAGCCACAAATTCTACATCATGAGTGACGACAACCACAGTCTTCTTCTGAGCATTCAATTGCATAATAAACTGCTGAAGCTTCTCCTTCTGGTGATAGTCCTGACCTATGGTTGGCTCGTCCATAATGATTACTTGAGGGTCCCAAGCAAGGATTGAAGCTAAAGCAACTCTTTTTCTTTCTCCGCCGCTGAGCATGAAAGGCGACGTCTTCCGATATCTGGCTATGTCCAGAAGGTTTAGAGCCCAATCAACCTGCTTTTTTATGACTGTTTCTTCAAAACCAAAATTTTTGAGAGCAAAAGCAATCTCGTCCTCTACTGACTCGCTGAATAGTTGGTGGTCAGGATTCTGAAATACGAAACCAACGTTTCTGGCAAGCTTTGCAACGCTTACATCTTGGGTGCTTACGCCGTCAACTAGAACCTCGCCCGTGGTTGGCTTCAAAAGCCCATTGAAGTGTTTAACCAACGTGGTTTTTCCTGCCCCATTCTGTCCCATGATAGCCAAAGATTCTCCATCCTTGACTGTAAGGTCGATTCCCTTCAGTGCTTCAAGGCCAGTTGGATACGTGAAATGTAAATCTTTGACCTCAATCACGTTTCAGCACCTCCAGCAAAAGATTCACAGTCTCTTCTGGGGTCACTGGAACAGTCTTCAGGTCTATTCCCCGCTTTTTGAGATGCTGATACAGTTTTGTAGCCTTTGGAATGCCGACACCAATCAAACGGGCTTCTTCAGACATGAAGATTTCTCGGGGAGTGCCAACTAGGGCGACTGAGCCTTCATTCATGACAATTACTTTGTTGGCGTATTTTGCGGCTAGATCCAACCGATGCTCAACAAGAATAATGGTGATGCCCAGTTTCTTGTTTAATTCATTGATTACTTCGAATATTTTTTCGGCTCCTGCAGGGTCAAGAAATGAGGTAGGCTCATCCAGTATCATGATGTCGGGCTGCATTGACAGCACCGAGGCGATGGCTACCCGCTGCTGTTGTCCTCCTGAAAGCTCATGGGGAGGCCTTTCACTTAGTTCTGATATTCCTGCCATTTGGAGCGCCCAATCAACCCGTTTTCTCATTTCGTCTCTGGGCATGGCAGAGTTTTCTAGACCAAAGGCTACATCCTTTTCAACTGACAAGGCGAAGAGCTGGTTTTCTGGGTTCTGAAAAACAAGACCTACGTGACGAGCGAGCTCGTGAATTTTGTGGTCAGCTACTTTGAGACCCGCGACTGTGATTTCTCCGTTTAGTGTTCCATTGTAGAAGTGGGGTACGAGACCGTTGAAGGCTCGGCAGAGGGTTGTTTTTCCGCAGCCGCTTGGACCTGTAAGGATAACGAAGTCTCCTTTGTCGATGGATATGGACACGTCTTTGATGGATGGCTTAGTTGCGCCCGGATAAGTGTATGTTAGGTCTTTGGTCTCTATTACAGCCAATGTTTGACTCGCCAACGTATTGCAACTTCTCAAATCATTTAAGAGTAGCTACCCAAAAAAGGGTTATTTTAACCTCTTCTTAAACAGTTTTTCACAAAACTTCAAACAGGCATCCACATCTCCAGTCCCATTTGCTCCAGCAGAAAGGGAGTGCCCTCCACCCATTCCGCCAAGAAAATCACCTAAAGGCTTCGCCAAATCGCGCCCCATATGGATGCCAGTCTCAGCAAAGAAGCCGCGGGAAGCCCTGAAGCTGATTTGGAGTTTGTTCTGTTTTTTTCCAGCAACAACAGCAACATGGGCACCCAAAACAATGAGCCCCCGGCAGGCTGAAGCTTGGTATGCGCTGACATGAGAAAATGCGATTAGCCAACCTTTCACCTTTAAGAGCCTGATTCTTTCAGCAGCCTTTAGTCGCGCTAAACGCTCCGAGGGCTCCATGGGCAACAAAAGAATTGAGATGGTTTCTTGGGCGTTTACTCCTGATTCTACAAGCTTAGCCACAACTTTGAGGGTTTCAGAAGTGGCTATGATGAAATGTCTTGTGTCAAAGGATATTCCAAGAAACAGGGCTTTTGCCTCATCCAGAGACGGCTTAACTTCTGCCTCCTTGAACAGCCGATACACGAGCTCACAGGTAGACGAAACAGTCTCGTTTGACACAGAAAGGGTTGCTCGCTGCTCGGTTTCGGGATGGCTTGCATGATGGTCGATAACAACCATTGGCTGAGTGGCATTGATTCTTGTGCTCCATTCATCTAGCTGTTGAATGGTGTTTGTGTCCAGTAAAACGACTATGTCAGCCGATTCTATGCGAGGCTGCTCCGTAAGCTCGATGGGCAGAGCCTCCATCATTACTTTCGATAGTCTACTAGGTCCCGAAGCCGCCGCAATCTCTGTTTCTAGGCTGGGTCTCAGATTCTGTAGCAATCCTTTGAAGGCATAGGCAGCCCCTATGGCATCTGGGTCAGCGTTGTGGTGACACAAAAGAACAGCTAGCTTAGCATCTAGCTTGTCGATTAGTGCTACTATTTCTTGGATTTGCACTGAAGTTCCCTCAGGTACTCTTCAATGTGAGCGAAGGCTCGTTTTGTTGCTTCTTTTGTCAGAGCTTCGACATCGAAGTCCTTCATGAGGGGGGACAGAACAACTGAAACGTCAACGTTGACTGTTACGGGTTTTGTTCCTTCAGCGTCCACTGATACGTCAAGGGTGACTATTCTGCTGGTGGAAACTTTGGATAGAACATATTCTCTGGCAGCCCCTTCTGCCCCTTCACAAAGCTCTGCAACTTGCTCAATGGTGAGTTCAGGGATGCCTATTTCTTCCAAGCGGTTTTCATCCTAAGAGGGGGAACCTGAAACTGGGCGCAGGTCCTGCTGTAGCTTTTCCTGTAGATCCTTCACTTGGGTTCGAAGTCGCTCTTCCTGCTTGGCTAGAACGTCAACCCTCATCTTCACGAGCTCTTTATGTTCAGTTAGCTCTGTCGAAACCTTAGCTTTTTCTGCTTTGACAAGAAGGGCGCCAATGGACTTGTAAACAACCGCGTCGTCAGCCAGTTTCTCCAGCTCCTTTACAGCATTTTCAGTCTCGGTCAATTGCAGGGTTAGTTGCTGTTTCTGAGCCATAACTCCTTGCAGGTTCTGTTGTAATTGCTGTAGCCTGAGTAAACGTTGCTGAATTTGGGGTGGAAGTTGGGAAATTTCTTCGCTCATTTTATACTCCTCAAACAATTCTCTGATTTCTTCCAGCTTAAAAATACTTGGCTCATATTAAGCGTTCTGCATGGCTATGTTGTTAAGTTATTTGTCATGACAGGTTCCACATTGTGTATGTCACTTAAATTTTTCGAAATCAATCCAATTTGTGGTTGACTTTTAATATGGAGATTTTCTATGTTTTCTGTATTTTTTTAGCGATTTTCATCGTTTTTTGTCGTGGTTATGGAAAGCGTTATTAGTGAGTCAGGAATAATACAAGACTTGTAATGTGTCTGAAAATAGACATATTGTATATGTGTAGAACCTGAAAACAGTTCAAAAGGAGGAAAAAAGTGTTAGAAACACTCGTAATAAGCGTCTTCCTGATTCTAGGAGGATACGGCTTTTGGTATTTCTTCAAAGCCAAAACATACCAACCCCTTGAATTGAATGACTTATCATTAATGTGGAAACTACACAAACACAGAAATCACTGCAGCGCATCAACTATCGAAAAAATTCTACTCAAAAACGGAGAAGCAGTCGGATATGAATGCAGTTGCGGTTACAAATATCATCAAAAAAGATTGATAACTCAAAGAGCCCACAACTTTGCCAACAAGCAAATTTCACCAAAAATTTCAAACACCTTGAGCGGCTTCAACGGAATAAACAAACCAGTGAACATGCAAGGCTTGCCATATATATCCGTGGAACAAATATAACAAAGGAATGACCCCCTAGAAACTCAGTCTCAGTCCGTGAACCTCTGAAGATTCATTGCCACCCCAATCAAACGAAGATAGGAGTTCATTGCCGCCCGTAACGCTGAAGTGTCAGTGGCTCTGAAATCCAAAATCAACATCTGCCCTTCAGTCTTCATTTCAACCTTTGAACGAGAAGTAGATGAGGTTTCGGTTTCAGGCTTCAGCGCCCCCAAAACCACCTTCAACTGCTTTTCGGACGAGAAATTCAGGCGGACAACAGCTTGAGCCTTCATGATGAAACGTCCCAAATCAGCTTTGAAAGGGTGACTCTGGGTCCTATTTCAACCATTCGCTGAAGGCGCCTAAACGTCAATTGAAGACAACCAGAACGATCAAATGAAAGATGCATTACGGCAGCATGTTTCTCGGATGCATCATCCAAAGAATGAACAGGTAAACCAAAAAACTGAGACAACTGACCAGCAATGTTTTCCAGCGCTGACGAGTTTTCAGGCTCAAATGTGATTACAGAAGATTGCCCACGTTTCTTTATGTTCTCGAATTCTCTGCGTAGCCGAATCCTCTTTATCTGCATCAGTGGAGGAACAGATTCTAGTCCACTTGAGCCTAATCGATAGAGGCTGATTCTTCCTGGTCCTCCCTGCCACCTGTCAACCACAACAACCTTGTCTGCCTCAACTTCAATCGCTTTTTCAGCTACTCCATCCAAACTCATTTTGCCGCGGTTAACCCGCACAACATCAGGGATAGAGTTAGCTAAATCACGACAGAATGTTCGTATCCTTCCAGTTGGTCTCCGAGAGGTAGTCAACAATATCACAGCTAATCCACCTCACCGAAGAACAGTGAACACGGAAAGCCCGAGCCCTAACCGTCTGTTCGGGCTTCTGACGAGGATAAACTCTTCACTTGGCGCTTTGCCACGACCCCAAGTTTTGTGACTGGAGTATAGGCGCCGCCAGAGAATGTGAGACCACATTTCCTGCAGTTCCAGATGCCGACGCTTACGCGTTTGACAGCTTCAGAAGCGCATTGTGGACACTTGTGGGTTTTTTTTGCTTCTGTAACGACTTTCACGTATCGTTTTCTGACGGTTGCGCCGTAGCGAGTTCCAAGCCCTCTAGTGGGTCCAACTTTTTTTGTTTTTCTTCCCATCAGCTTTTAACCACGAGTTTTCTTAATTCTTCAGTCTTCTTTAGTGCAGTTTTAGTTGCGTCTAATATTTCTTCCTTAGTGAAGTAGCCTGAACCGCCGCCCTTCTGCATTGCACAGATATTTCCGTCTTTGTCCAGTGTCATAGTTAATCTGGCGTCCATAACCTGTTCCTCGTCAAGTTCACTGTCCATCAAGATTTTGTCGCCTATCTTAGCAAAGGTAACAGCTATCGGATAGTTAATCATTGGCAACGGAGTGTAACCTGGCTTCTTCACAATCTCGCCGTCTACAACCTCATACTTGAACATTTTAGTGTTCATCAAGGCAGCTAAGGCTGCAATAGCCGATGCGTCTATGAGGTTTCCGTCATGGTTGAGAACGTAAACGTCGATGAAAATCACGAAGACCAGTTTGCCAGACTCGACACAGAGTTTCTCCAAGTCAATAGCCTTTGATTCTCTTATGCCTCTGTCCACTACTCGAGCCAGCTCCACAGCGTCTTCTCCTGGGGGTCCAGGCTCAAATTCTGGAGATGCAAGGGGCACGAGTTCAGCGTTTACTGTGAGAACACCTCTGTCAGGGACATCGGGGAATGGTGTGCCAGTTGAGATTTTTACGCCCACCATGACTTCGGTTTTGCCTAAGCATACTCGGGCGGAGCCTTCTGCGCGTTCGATTACTCCTGCTTCGATTTTGATGTCT
This sequence comes from uncultured Candidatus Bathyarchaeia archaeon, assembly GCA_964510635.1. Classification (GTDB taxonomy): domain Archaea; phylum Thermoproteota; class Bathyarchaeia; order Bathyarchaeales; family Bathyarchaeaceae; genus Bathyarchaeum. Next base: position 45,562 of record CAZEBS010000012.1, on the reverse strand, counting down.
CTGTATTCGGTTGGTTTTCGTCCGTCTGCTCTTTTTCCACTCGCAAGGAGTTCAATAATTCGCTTTCTCTTTACACGTACAACAATTGGTGAGGTCATTCTTCTTCAGCCTCCTCAACAACATATTTCGATTTTAACGCCTCTTTCTGTTTAGTATACAATTGCTTGCAGCCATCAATAGCCATGCCGATGGCTTTCTCAAACTCGTCAACAGTCAAGTTGCCATCCATCTGCAGCAGGGTTATGGCATCAAGGTTGGGCATGTAAGCCACAGGAACGTCAGCGTCACCAATCTTATCCTCGGTGTCCATAAGGTCTAGTGCAATTTTTCCGTCAGCTTTTCCAGCTGCGCAAGCTACAACTAGGTCTCTCATTGGAATTCCTGCGTCAGCCAATGCAAGGGCAGCTGTGGTGATGCCTGCGCATCTTGTTCCTCCATCTGCTTGTAGGATTTCGATGTAGACTTGGATTGATGTTTTGGGGTAGTATTCGAGGAAAACCGCGGGTTCTAGCGCTTCTCTGATTACTTTGGAGAGTTCAATGTCTCGTCTTGAGGGCGCTGGCGATTTTCTTTCATCAACTGAGAAGGGTGCCATATGATATCGGCATTGGATGACAGCGCGGTCCTGTTGTGCTATGTGTCTTGGATGTGCCTCTTTAGGTCCGTAGACGCCAACAAGAACCTTGTTTCTTCCCTGTTCCAGATATGCTGATCCATCTGCGTTTGGGAGAACTCCAACCTCCATTTTCACGGGCCTTAGCTCGTCTAATTTTCTTCCATCTAGTCTGAGACCCTTTTTGTCAATTAATTTTTCAGGTTTTTTATTCGACAGAGTTTCTGTCTCTTTTTTAGTTTTCTTTTTAGTTGCTTTCAACTGATTTCCTTTCCTTTTTAATCATTTCAGTTACACGGTCAGTCAAGCCGCTTGTATGGGATTCCGCCTCAATTTTGCGAAGAGCCATGACTGCAAGCCGTTCATCCTCAGGGGACCTGCCGCTGATAAGAATCCAACCGTTTTGTCCAATGGTTAATTGGCAACCGGTTTCCTTCTTTATCATGCCAACCATGGAGCCTTGTCTGCCGATAACTCGCGGAATCTTTGTGGGGGTTACTTCAATGAGTTGTCCCCGCATAATTTTCCCTAGACCTGGTTCACGGACAGTCAATAGGGGGTCGCGGGTTCGGTCGTAGGCAACCACCTTTGCGATTATCAGGTCTCCAACATCAAAGATGGAGGGCAAGTCTGTTGTTTCGGGCTTGAAGGAACGTTCGACAACATCGGATGCTCTGAGTCTAGCAAGATGCGGAGCTTTGATGTCTATTACCCAGCCGCCAGGCGTGGTTTCAACAATTTTGCCGATAATCAGGTCTCCAGGGGCGGGAACATAAAACGCCTTTAACGCAACGACATGAACTCTTTTGCCGTTGTAGTCAACAAGTCCAAGGCGGTTTGCATATATTTTTCCATTCTTTTTGTAGGTGCTGTCTCCTGACACGTAATCGCCTTCAGCAAGAAGGTCGCCAGGAGCAACAAGCTGTTTCTTTTCATAAAAAACTGGCATATTTTTTCAACTCAATAAATTTAAATTATTTAATCATTTTTGCTTCAAGATTTCCTTTGGTTATTTTCCCCAACTTATCCAAAAAAGGTCCGTAACTGCCAGCAGACATCTCAACTACTGCAACCCATGATCCGTCAGCTTGCCACTGATCTTTCTTTATTGTGCCATAGCCTTTGACGGACCCGTAAGCTTTGCTTGCATGTTCTGGAGGTATGCGTACTGCCACTGTGATTTTCTCCATTTTAAGGGGGATAATCGGACGTAGGAGCTTTATTATTTCTTTTGATTGCTCTTCTATGCTTTTTGAAGGATCAATGGAGAAATGAATTTGCTTCATTGCCTGTTCAATCCTTAATGGAGGATGGGGAAGATTTGTTTTCGGATCAACGCATTCACGTGATATGAAGGAAACGATTTGTCTCCGTTTATCTTCAACTAGTTGTTTCCTCTGTTCCGTAGTTAACTGCAAGGTGCCCTTCTTAAGGATTACCTCAGCAATTTTGAGGGGGTCTGTAGTCCCGAAAACTGTCTGCAGCTTCTCCTCCGACGCCTTTGTGCCTTTTCCAGCGTCAGTGAAGATTGTTTCGGTGGCAAGAACTTGAGAAACAGTAGTGGTTTTTCCGAGTCTGTATGCTAGTGCGGGCTCAGGTTTGGTTAGAATTTCGAAGTGGTCGCTATCATGAGTGATGCGCGCGATTGTGTAGCGGTCGCTCATTAACTTCCACTGCCCTCAAGCCCTCGCTGCATGTTTTCGATTTCTTCGTCGCTTACTGCTTGGAGCTTTTTGGTTTCTGCGGGAATGACGCTGATTTTGATTCTTTTTGGTTCTCCTCTGGCTACTAGGGCTTGAGTTAAGCATTTGACTGCAAGTTTTTTGGCTTCTTCTAGGTTGAGGCCCTCACGGTATTCTTCCTTCAGGATGGCCTCAACTGTTTCCCGTCCAATTCCTACAGCTACGGCTTTGTAGCCCCTGTAGGAGCCGCTTGGATCGGTTGAGAAGACTCTGCTTCCTGTTTTGTCGATTCCACCAAAAATGATGGATACTCCGAAGGGTCTTACTCCTGCGTGTTGAGTGTAAAGTTGTTTGATGTCTCCGACACGTTTTGTCATGATCTCGACATCTATAGGCTCATCATACATTAGTCGGTTGCTTTGAGCGTAGATTCTCGCTTGGTCGATCAGTATTCGAGCGTCAGATCCTAAACCAACAACCGCTGCTCCAAGATGATCATCTACAGCGTAGAGTTTCCAAGTGAAGTTGGTATCTTGAAGTTTTGTTTCAATTTTTTCTTCTGCTCCTAAAACAATTCCCTCAGAGCAGGCGATTCCGATGATTGTTGCCCCACGGTTCACTGTTTCTAGGGCGTATTCAACCTGAAATAGCCGACCGTCTGGAGAAAACACGGTGATGGCACGATCATAAGCTCCGGGTGCGGCAAATACAGACAAATCATTCACCTCATACATGAACTACGTTTTGTCTCTGTTGTAAGGAAACGGAACTAAAAACCTTTTCGTATCTAGCACGACTTTCGTCTAACAACAACCACGCCACCTACAATCAACATTGTTGTAGGAAATTCAACAAACAAAAAACACAATCATATTAGGAGCCTAATAGTAGAATAATGTTGAAAAAAAGGTTTTTTCTGGAAACCTGAGATAAGCTACAGTTTTTGGGCGACAACCATGGCATGAGCCTTGTCGTAGGGTTCAAGACCAACAACCTGTTTGATTAGGAATCCTCTGTCTTCTAAGATGGCAACTTCTTTCCTGAAAACCACAGACGGCTCCTTCGTTACATCTATGCTCTGAGCCTTAATAGCCAACAACACCCAGCCCCCATCAACCAAAAACATGTCAGCATTATCCGCCAAAACCCGAGCCTGCTCAGGCTGAGCCACATCACAGTAAATGCTGTCCACCCGCTGAACCATCCGCGAATAAGACTCTGGCAACCGTGCATCCGCCAAAATCGGCGACATGTTATAGCGGAAGGCGCAAACGTTGTTAACCAACTCCCGCAGGGAACGGGAAGCAAACTCGACACAGTAAACGTGACCATCTTCGCCGACAATGTCTGAGATGTGGCTTGGGGTTGTTCCTGAAGCCGCTCCCAGATACAGCACTTTCTGGCATGACGTTATAGGCACTGTCTCTAGACCCTTGAGTATGGCAGCCGAAAGCTTGCTTCTGAAAGGGTCCCACAGCCTGTATTCTTCTCCCTTGGATTTAACGAGGCGTTCACCATAAACAGAGTTTCCCGGAGCCAAGTTTTTGGTGCCTAGCTTTCGGGTTCCATCCTCAATCGTGACCCAGTAAATTTCTGGAAAACGGGGGTGGGGCTTAACGTTTATGACCACGTTTCTTTCTCCGCGGCTGCTTTCTTTCCCTAGGCTTCCTAGTCACAGGCTTTTTTGGCGGAGGCGGCGGAGCCTTATCATACCTCTCCTTGATTTCTTCGATTCTCTTCTCAAGGTCAGCATTCAGCTTCTCTCCCATAAAATCCCCCTTGAAGGCATCAACCCGAGCAGCTATACTCAGTTTGCCAGCCAACGCCCGCGCAATCTTTCCACGCTGCCAGCGCTTCGCATCATGAATAAGGGGATGCTGAAAGATTATCCCATGCTTAGGAGGACGCGTCTTCGTCTTCAAAGACCTGAACAATGCTTTCTCTGCGCCCAAAACTTGAATTGTGCTTGCAGGCAGCTTAGCCAAGTTCAGTAGTCCACCAGCAAGGGCTAACAAGCGAGCTCCCAACAGGGAACCGCCAATTGCCTTAATGTTGGGGGCAACCTCCTCCATAACCGAGTTAACGTACTTCTCCAAAGATTGGCGCACACTGTAAAGCTCAAGAACCTTTTTGCACATGTCCTGAATCTGAGCCAAGTCTTCTGAGGCTAAATCGGCTCCCATAGACGCAGCGGCAACCGTAGCTATTGACTGCGCTTTCTTGGTGGGCAGCCCCTCTTTTTCGAGGTTTTCGGCGGTGAAGTTTTCTCTTGTTCCCAAGTTAACTACGAGACGGGCGTAGGTTTCATGCTTGTCAAGTAATCGGTCCAGCTCTGGATAGTGGAGCCCAAACCACTCCCGCAACCTGCTCATAAACACATTCAACGACTTATCCAAATCATCAACAGACTGAACAGCCTGAGCAACCAACAAATCCCGCTTCTCGATTGTTGTCTTCACCTTCATCTTAGCCAATTCAATCGAAACCTTATGAACACGCACGCGAAGCTGCTCTGGCTTCTCCACAATCTCTAGGTCCAAGGCAAACTTTTCCAAGTTTTCTCGAAGCAGTTTGCCCGCCTCTGACGACGTTTCAGTGCTCACTTCAATGCTCAGCTTTTCGGCGGCTGTCCGTGCCATTTCAGGGTTCTCAAAAACAAAGTGTGTGTAGCCTTTTTCCTGCAGTTTGTTAACCAAACTTTGGATTTCCTCGATTAGCTTTCCTTCTTCTATGTTGAGGAGCCTTTCTGCCGTTTTCTGGGGGTCTTTGGGGAAGAGCACTTTTTCGGCAAGTTTGTTGTCTTCGCCGAAACCAAAGACGCCAATTACAGATTCTACTATTGTAGCCTTCACAAGTTTCCCATCCATCACATAATCATATTAGAGTATGTTTCCTAACCTTTATCTTGGCAGTGGATAACTTTTACTACAGAGAGGGAAACAAAAGATGGAGGAACGCCTTGCCACCACATTGGCTGGACTCGAAGTTGCTAATCCCACCATTCTGGCTTCCGGAATCCTAGGATACACCGGACTATCCCTAAAAGCTGTGATAGATGCTGGAGCAGGAGCTGTTGTGACAAAGTCGATGGGGCTAGAACCAAGAACTGGCTACCCCAACCCAACAGTTGTCCAAACCGACTGTGGTTTGCTTAACGCCATGGGCTTACCAAACCCAGGTATAAGCCACTTCAAAGAAGAAATGAAACAGCTGAAAAGCACAGGAGTTCCCACCATTTTGAGCATTTACGGTTACTCGGCAGAAGAATTCGTTAAGGTTGCTGAAACCGCAGCAGCGATGGGTGCAGATGCTGTCGAGTTGAATGTTTCCTGTCCCCACATCAAAAGGGCGGGGGCAGAGATTGGATGCGACCCCATATTGCTCACAGAAATCGTGAAACACGTAAAAAAAGCAGTTAACGTGCCCGTGATTGTGAAGTTGACTCCCAACGTCGCAAACATAGGTGAAATCGCCAAAGCCGCAGAAAAAGCTGGAGCAGACGCAATAACTGCCATAAACACTGTTAAGGCTATGAGCATCGAAACCGAAACAGCTAGACCATTGCTAGCCAACAAGTTCGGCGGATTATCTGGACCCGCAATAAAGCCCATAGCCGTCAGATGCGTCTACGATGTCTATAGGTCAGTTGATGTTCCAGTGATTGGCTGCGGCGGAGTAACCAGTTGGCAGGATGCCGTGGAGTTTATGCTGGCTGGGGCATCGGCGGTTCAGATAGGAACAGCAATAGCCTTCAAAGGACCAGAAGTCTTCAGTTCAGTCACGGCGGGAATCGACGCTTACCTTCAGAGGAAGGGCTTCAAGAACGTGAAAGAAATTGTTGGATTAGCGCACAACTATTAGAGTTTCATTTTGGTTTTGATGTCTTTCACGATGTAGTAGAGGGGGACTAGTGCCATGGGCACATCTAGAAGCATGTCTGAGATGAACCAGCCCCATGTATCCCAGAAATCAGTGGAATAGATGAAATAGCTTTGCAACGTGGGGGGTCCCTCCATTGTCCACGGGATTCCAAATGCTTGAGCAGTCAGCATGATGGTTTGCAGGTTCCAGAAAACAGCGAGAAAAAGCATGAAGTACCAGAGGGGCTTCGCAGATTCCAGTTTATAGAAGGCAAAGAGGGAGCCATATGCGAGGGCATACCAAAAAGTTTCTGAAAGCATCAGGAAACCCGAAACACCCTGATGCTGAATAGAAGTGAAGAATACAGTAGTTGCTACAAAAAGGATCAGGAATATGGAATATGGTGTCCAGAAGGGATGCAGTCTACGTTCAAGCTTGTTTCTGAAGTTCAGGTATAACCACCCGAGCACTAGGGGGATGTGCATCAGTCCATTTGCCATGTAGAATAGCATGGGTCGTTCTGTGTTAGTTAAAAAGAATAACCCTAGGAACCCCATGAAAACGAATACACTCATTGTAATTAAAGGAAGGCTATCCCATAAAGAAACATGCCTTGATAAGCCATGCTGGTTTGTCATGATAATAGAATATCATTTTTAAGGGGAAAACTTTTGTGAATCCAGCATTCATGCGTGCACATAACAATATTTTCCAGAAAATTGGGAGCTTGTTTGCGCACGCTATATATTTGATATGTGTCAATCTGTTAACAAAGACTATCCAAAAAAGGAAGGAAATAGACAATTGCAGTTTCATTCACCAAAACGGTCTCCGGTGCCTCCAGCGTTTGATTCTGTTAATCGCATGAGAGTCACAGAAATTGTGGATATAAAGCGGGAAAACTGCGATGTAAAAACATTCACTTTTGTGGATGAACTGTGCAGAAAAGCTGAGCCAGGACAGTTTGTTATGGTTTGGATACCGGGAGTTGATGAAATTCCCATGAGCCTGTCAGCCATAACCCCTGAGGGGCGAACTTCGATAACCGTTCATGATGTTGGAGACGCCAGCAACGCTCTTCACCAAAAAGAGACGGGAGACCTGATTGGAGTAAGGGGACCCTTCGGCAACGGCTTCGTTCCAGTAAAAGGAAATGTGATGGTTGTAGGAGGCGGAACAGGACTAGCACCGCTACTGCCGTTGACTGAAAAGCTTGTGAAAGTCGCCGACAAAGTGACTGTCTTGAGCGGCGCAAAATGCAAAAACAATCTCCTGTTCATTGATCGAGTGACAAGCGTTCTTTCTGCTGTTGATTCAGAAAAGGTCATCACAACAGATGATGGAAGCTACGGAATAGAATGCATGGTCACTGATCAGGTGAAAGAGAAACTGAAGAAAGAAAAATTTGACATGATTTACGCTTGTGGTCCAGAGCAGATGATGTATGGCATGTTCCTTCTGGCGGAGCAACACAAAATTCCTCTTCAAGCTAGCTTGGAGCGGATGATGCGCTGTGCCATCGGCTTGTGTGGCAGCTGCCAAATAGGCAAATTACGAGTCTGCAAGGATGGACCCGTTCTGAACTCTGAGCAGTTGAGGAGCGTTAAAGAGGAGTTTGGGAAATTTCGGTTGGATTTGACGGGAAAGAAGGTTGAGCTTCAGTAAAGGAATCACGCAGGATAGTTTGTGGATGGTTTACCCAAAAAAAGTCTATTTCAGGGACACAGTTTTCGTGGTTGATGAGCACGTTTACGAGCCAGCAGAAGACACCTTCCTGTTAGCCGAAAGATTGGCGGTTACGGAAGATGATGTTGTGTTGGATGTGGGAACTGGTTGCGGGATTCTGGCTGTTTTGGCGGCGAAGAAAGCAAAACGGATCGTGGCTGTTGACGTAAACCCTTATGCCATAGAATGTGCCATCAAAAACGCCCAAACAAATGGCATGGCTGATCGGATAGAGTTTCGGCAGGGAGACCTATTCCAGCCCATCAAACAGAACGAAAAATTCAACGTGATACTTTTCAACTCGCCGTACCTGCCTTCTGAATCAGATGAAGAAAAAAGTTGGATCGGAAAAGCGTGGGCAGGAGGACCAGACGGAAGAACAGTTATTGACCGATTCTTGGTGGATGCCTCCAACTTTTTGGCGGATGGAGGCAAGATTCAGCTTGTTCAATCTTCCCTCTCTAACGTGGACAAAACAATCCAAATGCTCAAAGAAAAGAACCTACAGGCGAAAGTTGTTGCTCAAGTAAAGGTCGCTTTCGAGTGCATAGTTTTGATTGAAGCTGAATGCTAGAAGTTGTTGTTGCTTTTTGCTAGAGTTGAAAGTGCTATGACTCCGGAAGCCCAAACTATGAATGTTGCATACCACACTGGAAAAGCTGACTCGTAACTGCAGATGATATTGTGGTATACGGAAATCAGCAGTAGCGAAATCCAGCAGCCTATGGTCCAGAACAGTTTCATGTGCTTCATGACCAATACAAGGTTTTCGTATCCGTAAAAGTGTTCAGAATTGCCAATAATTCTCAAGAATATTGATCTGGAATAAGCTCTGAAGAAAAAAGTTACAGCCTATTTTTTGGGTTCTGCTTTCCTTTCAAGGAGCCATGTTCGAAAGTGGAACTTGATCACGTCCTTTGTGCAGGTGTTAGATGCAAAGTAATCTTCAAAGGATAAACCTCTGACTTGCAGAAACTCTCTGAAAAGCTCCTCTTCTTCAACATCGCCGCAAGAAAAATTATTCCTAACAACATATTGCACCCTGAAACTCTGGGGACCCACTGGCTCAACCGCCTTGATTTCCGCCCTGAGGCTTCCGCTGATGTCCACGAGGTCATAGATGAAGTCTTCAAAATATTCTGTTACGCCGCAACTCTTGCAGAAAGGCCCCTCAAATTCGATGATGAAGACATCTTTTTCTGCTTCAACAAGCTTCGCTGTTGCTTCAGGGCTTCGATATTTGTTGTAAACTGTTATGGCTTTTGAAACAAGTTCATCCAAAGGGGAGCCTACATTGTTCTTCATCGAGTCCCTCGGTATTTTCGAAAACTTTCGGATATTTCAAGTTTTCCTAGAAAAAGCAGCCATAAGATGTGACCGGGAGCCATTAAATTGCTTGAAATCTTACTTTTCTTTGTTCGTCAACTCGCTTAGCCAAGTCAAGGTGTTCTAGTTGGCATAAACGCATATGCACATAAGCTCTTGCGTATCCCAGCTTTGTGGCGATTTCTTTTGGTGTTTTTGGTTCGCCACAACTGTACAATGTTATGTATATTTTTCTTAGGCTGTCATTTAGTTTGACTGCATTCTCCAGAACTTTTCGGGGCAGTTTCTCAACATCTACATTGAGGGTCATCTATGTTCACCAGCACAGTTTCCTTTCGATAGTGTAATGTAGCGGTGTGATTAAAAGATTTTCTAATTACGGTACCATGACGGTACAAAACATGTATTTTGTCATATGTAATTTTTTTAAGAGAGAACAAAGAGGTTTGTTAGTTAATCCTTGAGGGAAGACAATTGCCCCACTACTATGTTTACATTCTCCGCTGTAAGGACGGCAGCTACTACACTGGACACGCAAAAAATGTAGAAAAACGCTTTGAAATGCACAAGAAGGGACGAGGAGCAAGATACACGCGAATTCACGAACCAGAAGAACTGGTGTACATCGAGCAGTTCGAGAACCGAGGCGAGGCCATGCGGAGAGAACGAAAGATAAAAACCCTCAGTCATAGCAAAAAGCAGCAACTAATAAACGCCCAAAGCAACTCCCTGCCCCAACAAAACCACTAAGGGAGCAAATGTGTAGCAGTCTATGTTTCAGCGTCTTTTGTATAATCCTTTGATTTCAGCTTTTTCGATTGTGTGTTTCTCGATTTTGTCAAAGAAATTGCGTTTGTTAAGACCTTCTAGGTGCTCAGTGTCAAGGGCGTAGATGATGAAAAAGTATCTGTGTGTTCCTGACGGCGGACAAGGTCCACCATAACGTCTTCTGCCGAAGTCATTATCCACCTCTTCAGCTCCCTCAGGCAAACTTGCCCGCTCAATTTCCCTTAGTTCCTTGGAGATTCCATATACAAGCCAGTGAGTCCATGTTCCTCCAAATGCATCAGGGTCAGTAACGGCTAACGCAAAACTTTTTGTCCCATCAGGAACGTCTTCCCATGAAAGCTGGGGAGAGATGTTTCTTCCGTCACAGGTAAATTCAGAGGGAATGCTTCCGTTATCTACAAAATCTTTGCTTTTCAGTTTCATCGAAAGCCCCAATTCTAACTGGGCGGTGTCTCAGATAAAAAACTTGCCAATTCACGCCGCTGATGAAGACTGTAACAAATTATATCTAGGCAAACCGCTCTAGTATTAAACAGAAAGGGATTGGGGGGAAATTTTGATGGAGAAACTTCGAGAAGTTGGAAAGATTACCCATTTCTTCAGCAGGATAAACGTGGCGGTTATTGATGTGACAGACACTATTTCGGTTGGGGATAACATTTTCATCAAGGGACCAACCACAGACATTGAACAGACCATAGATTCCATGGAAATAGAACATGAGAAGGTTAAACAGGCAGAAGCGGGTCAAAGCGTCGGAATGAAAGTGGACGGTCGCGTAAGAGAGAAGGATACGGTCTACAAGGCAGACTGAATCAGTGATCAAGGATTACAACAATAAGGTTTACGCTACTACATAGTTTGGCTTCACAAGAGATATCTTCGTCACAGCCCAAGTTGAACAAAGAAGAAGATGGTCCCATGCTGGATAAGATGACTGACTCAAGCCTCCAAGACCTAATCAAATTCTTGGAGATAACAGGAGTTCTAAAGCGGACGCAAAGAACAGGATGGGTCGACGTTGAAGTGTATCAGCCCGAATCCGTTGCAGACCACACCTTCAGAACAGCAATCTTCTGCATGCTATACGCCGACATCGAAGGCTTAGAGCCACTGAAGCTACTGAGGATGGCACTGATTCATGACCTTCCCGAAGCCATAATAGGAGACTTGATGCCCAACCAGAAAACAGCAGAAACCAGAAAGAACGAAAAAAATGCCATAAACCAGACACTAAACCTTCTACCAGAGACCCAGAGGGAAAACTACTTAGCAGTTTGGAACGAATACCAAGAAGGAAAGACGAAAGAGGCAAAGGCAGTGAGGCAGATTGAGAAAATTGAGATGGCACTCCAAGCAAAAGAATACGAAAATTTTGGGTCAGATCGCAAGAGCTTGGAAAGGTTCATCAAATCTGCAGAAGAGACTACAGTCTGGCCAGAACTGAAGCGGCTTCTATCGTTGGTTTTGGAGGAAAAAGAAGGATGAGTTTCAGAGAAAGGTGGACAAAAGAGTTCACAAAAATGCTAACAGATGACGAAAGAATAGCTTTCAAGTTGTGGATAGAATTTTCTCAGGGAAAAATTTCGGAAGCCGAATTCCAATCAAAAATGGACATCAAGGTTATGCCCAAGATGATTGGCAAAATGAGCGCAGCCAGAATGAATGCCCTAGAAGACGAGGTTGAACGCCTGAGAAAAAGAGTAGCAAGCCTAGAAGAAAGGGCACGCAAAAAGCCCTAAAACGAACTTATTGTCGAATATGCTTCTGGGACATTCTGTCACTGCTGGAACCTTGTTTCCGTCTGGGCTGCCGCTTTTCTCTCCGCAGAAAGTCTCCTATGTCCAGAACATTCTTGACAACAACTTCTTTCTTGTCCAATTCTTCGCGTAGGTTGTGCATTATTTTGCCGAATCCTAAGCATTCATCGTGTCCGTTCAGGATCAGCGTGTAGTCACCTTTTTTCAGGTTGTTTCCCTTGAGTATTCCTTGTTTGAATAGGCCTCTCCCGCAAATGAAGAGCCATGCCCTTTTCCTATCAACCACCAGCTTGTTGGCTTTGTGCTCTCCAATCATCCTTAATAATAGAAAACTGGGGAAGAAACTGTTGCCCTTTACTGCTCCAAGATAGGCACCAGCATAGAAGAAGCCCTTCGGAATTTGCTGCTTCATTTCTTTAGGTAATAGATAAAACCTGTTTCTGTTCCTGACAACACAACTTTTGTCAAAGGGAATGCTTGCATTAAATTGCTTCACGAAATCGTTTATTGCCTTCACTGTCGCGTCGTCTCCTTCCTGAGTTTGGAGACAAAGAAGCCCTGAGTTTGTTCAGGCCAGATTCTTCGGCACTTTTTTATGGAGCTGTCAAGCTGTTTACCGAAAACATTCGTTAGCCCTTTTTGTCCATGGCATTTGATGTTATCAACTTTTACATTTAGGTTGGCTATTGCCCAGTCAATGTTTAGTTCGTTTTCTTCGGGCTCCATGGAACAGGTGGCATAAACGATTTCTCCCCCATCCTTCGTCACTTCAGCAGCTTCCTTTAGGATTTGTCTTTGGCGACGGGCATTCCGATACACGTCTTCCATTGTTCTTTTGCTGAACCATTCCCTGTCGGTTATGGGATTGCCTGAACATGGAACATCCAAAAGAACACAATCAAACTTCATCTTCAACTTTGAGGCTTCCTTCGCGTCCAAGTTATAAACTGCTGTATTCGTTACGCGACAACGCTCCAGCTGGTTTACTAGTGCAAACATTTTTCGCTCCTTAAGTTCAAGGGCAACAATCAAGCTCCTGTTCTTCATGAGGTCCGCCAACTGAACAGTTTTTCCGCCTGGAGATGCACAAGCATCCAGCACCGTTTTGTTTTTCAGTTCTGTGAATAGTGTGACGGGAATTTGGGCGGCTGCCTCCTGAATCGAGTATAATCCCAGAAGATATTCTGCTGTTGCGCCAACAGAGAACCTGCTTTTGAGTATCCAGTAGCCGTCTTTTAGAAAAGGAATCTTTTCCAGCCCTATACCCAAAGAAGACAATCTTTCTACAACATTGTCTCTGCTGGCGTTCATTGTGTTTACTCGGATGGCTTGCTTAAGCTTGACTTGCCGATAGTTCCACCCGAGCTTTTTGTAGCGGTTAACAAAGAATTGTTTGCCAGACATCAAAGGAATAGAACAAGGTTGTGCCCATAAAAAAGTTGGCTTTTCGGTCTGAGCCGACTCTGAGCCCCGCTCACACAGGGTTGTAGTGCTTTTTCCAAGGTTTTCTGAAAAAAGCTTGTTTTCAACAATATTCTGATAATAGGCTTCTAATAGGAAAGACTCTGTTATTTGCTGCATTTTCGTCTTATTTGGACGCCCTTCTCCAAGGCTATAATGTCAACGAGATCCGCTATTCCAGAAGTCTTCAGTTTTCTTTCCAGCACCTCTTCTATCTGAAAGACGCCCGCTGGATTGTTCATGCTTACAAAGATTTGAACAGGCTTTTGCTGTCCCTTCTCAATTTCCACCTTCGTGATGGACAGGGCAGAGAGGGAGTGGATGTCCACTTTTCCTGTTCTGTAAGGAATTCTAGTCCTTCCCTTTGCCATATCCGTTCCGTCAGCTATTTTTGCTGCTCCAGCCTCCACACTTAAACAATCAATGTCCTCTTCATGAGCAAAGATTGTGTGGAGTATCTCAGACTTCAGTCTCACTGCCAGAGCAGGGTCGTCTGGATAAACCTTTTTGAGAAGCCTATTCAAAATGGGATTAGCTAATATGCAGCTGTGGATATGATGGTCAACCCGGTGAATGCTGTTTCCCAAATCGTGGAGATATGAGCCGCAAAGGACAACAACCTTGGCATCTTCGAGGGAGCAAACATGGTTTTGGACAGTTGTGGGCGTGACTTCTTCAATTAAGAGATTGAAAATTTCTAGGGCACTTCCTGAAACAATTTTTGCGTGAACTGGACCATGATCATTGTATCTCAAGCGTTCAACAGCCATCACGTTCGACATGCGAAGAGTATTCTGAACCTCCAAATCGGTTTCCAGAAGCCGAAACATCTGCTCAAGCTTTGGCTCATTCAGATGCGAGTTTATCAGGTCCGCAGAAACAGTCACCATCCCATCTTCACCACGGTTAAACTACTCTAGTAGCATATAAGAAGGTTAAGCAACACAAGCCTCAGCCAAAAAGTGGCTTCTGTTAGATTATGCTGTTGGTGAGAAGGCGCTTCGTTTCTTTAGGTAGGTTACTGGGTCAACTTCTCTGATGGCTATTTCGTCCACGTCGATTATGTAGATTGTGTGGATGCGGGCGTTTCTGATTTCGTCGAGAGTGACAGGCGGGTTCTTGTAGTATAGGTCACAGAGAGTTTTCAGGTACTTCAGGTCTTTCACTGTCCTGTCTCTGGGATGCTTAACAAGAATGTCAGGAATCTGAAGAAGATAATACGGAGGCACACCTAAAGCAAACTTTTCTGAATGGTTACCGTACCGAATTATTTTGCTTGCTATCCTAGATTTACGGTAGTTAGCGGGGTCAAGAGCGTGACGAGGAGGAATAAACCCAGTTTCCACCTCAACAATATGAGAGCCTAACCCCTTGACTCCATACAGATCACACACCAATCCATCTACTGGGCGCTCAATGTCCACTTCATAACCTTTAAGGATCAGGTGCTTGGCGCACACAAGTTCCATGACAGAATGGTTAATCTTGACAACATTCTCCTCATGCAAACGAATCAGCTTGTCTTTCAGGGCATTCAGTTTTTTCTGGTCTTCTGCGTCTGTATCATTGTTTAGCTTTGCAGACAGAATCTCGATATCTCTGTTGAATTTGTCCATGTTCTCAGCCTTTCAGAAGTTGCATTATCTGATTTTCAGCTAAATAGGTGGATACTACTATGTCAAAAGCTTTTAGGCACACAAAAATCCAAAAACAACGTAACATTCAGATGAAAAACGAAGCTTCCGCTCTTATGGTGCCGAAATCGGTTTGGGAACAAAAGAAATCATGCGTTGATGGTCCTGCGGGTTTTAGTCTTTTATGGCTTCGAGTAGGCTCATGACGTTCCAGAGTTTAACTCTGGTGTAGGGGGGCATGTTGGGGTCCTGCAGAATCTCGTCAAGAATTGATATGGCGTTGGCGGCTCTGACTGCGGGCGTGTTATCTGCAAGTTGTAGTGCTGTGATTGACTGTTTTGCTGCTCTTCGTATGTTTCGTGGAGTTGTAGTGTCTTCGGAAACCATTCCAAGAACATTCATGGCTTCTTCTATTCTTTTCTCGTATTCCTCTAGTTTCTTTTTTCTCACCATATAGAAGCCTCCAATTAACATGGGTTAACGAGATATAACCTATTTATTCTTATCCTATTCATGCGCGGCGGTTTATACCGTTTATGGAGTATAAATCATTTAGCAGCCTGCTTCAACCCAGAAAAATGATAGATAGTTAATTAAACTGCAGCAAAATATATTCTCAACTGTGAAGCGAGTAATGAGGGGTTGACGTGACCAAAGACACAAAAACCATCAAGAAGATGGCAGATTTGCTTAGGCAGGGAGCTACCCTCACGGAACATTCCTGCCCAGCCTGTTCCTCACCGATTTTTAAGTTGAGAAGCGGAGACCTCTGGTGCGCCAGTTGCCAAAAACGGGTCATAATCGTTAGAAAGGGAGAAAAGGAACCAGAAATGAATCAGGCTCCTGCCTTCTCCAGCCTCGAATCAACGATTATGGAAAAGATTCAGGCAATAGAGAAACAGCTTGCAGAAGAAACGGATGCAGAAAAACTACAGAACCTTGGGGCAACATTGTCTACGCTCCTCGAAAATCTTGAGAAGATTCGGAAGATGAATAAGGCATCCTAAAGGGCGTTTAGGTTGCTTGGACGTTACGAAAATTTTCCCGAAAATGTTCATGCTGTAGCCTCTTTTGCCTATCAAGACTCAGCGAAAGATGTTCAGAAGGCTATTCTCTGCGCGTTTCATCGATTGAATCATGAATTCTGCGATTTGGGCGCCATAACTCCCTTTTTGACCCAGAAGTGTGAAGTGGGCTTCGAGTTCGGCGTCGCTGAAGGCTTCGATTTCAATTTTTTGGACCAGAAAGAGGTTGACGAGTGCCTGAAGTTTGTTGCCGAAAATGAGCTGGAAACGTTGGATTTTTTCTTTGTTGTCCGGTATCACCTTGTCAAGGAAGACGGTAAACGGGTTCCGTTAAGATTTGATTATCATGTGCTCCGTTTCGTTTTCCAAGGAAGCGGGTTGGAGATGAGAATCCGTCATGAAAGGGGAAGCCAGCGGGTTACGCCAGAAGACTTGACAGCTTTCATAACTGAAAAAATAAACGCTGAACTCTCTCGGAGACAGTTAACTCCCTTGCTTCTGGGGGCTTTGGGGAAGGGGGCATAGCCTTGGGCTAGGACGGTTTTCTTGAATTCAGTTATATTTAAAGGCAAGTAGGGTGTTTGCGCTTTAAGGAAATTATCATCATGAACGACAGCATTGAACAAAAACGGAGCATACATAGTAAGCTAGGGATTTCTCCGTCTTTTGTGATTTTCATGACAACATTCATAGACATGATTGGGTTTGGCATGGTCATTCCCCTCCTGCCATTCCACCCAGAAACGGTTGAGGCAGGAGCCCTAGCGCTAGGAATTCTGATAGGCTCATTCTCTCTAATGCAGTTCATATTCTCTCCAATTCTTGGGCGCCTGTCGGACAAGATTGGAAGGAGACCCGTTATCCTGTTATCCATATTTTCGTCAGCCATAAGCTTCGTCGTCTTTGCCATAGCAAGCTCCTTCATTCTGCTTCTTATCTCACGAATCACGGCGGGAATGGCTACCGAGGCTGCTGTAGCCCAAGCCTACATGGCGGACATAACCAGCGAAAAGGAGAGGACAACTGGAATGGGAAGGTTAGGTGCAGCCCATGGTGCGGGCTTCATAATAGGACCTGCCATAGGAGGCTTCCTGAGCATATACGGATTCTCGGCAACGGGCTTCGCAGCCGCTATTATGACTGGCGTAAACTTTCTGTTCGCATTCTTTTTCCTGCCCGAATCGAACGCCCACACTAATTCAGGTATGCAAAAGTCGGGGGATTCTGAGGGTTACTGGCGTAGGCTGGCTGCTGCTCTTGCAAAACCGTTGATAGGCATAGTTTTTGTGATTCTTTTTCTCGTAACGTTTGCGTTTTCAGCTGTGCCTGTTATAGTGCCTCTGTTGGGTATAGAGTTCTTTGGTTTTGGGGAACTTGAGATGTCATACTTTTTCATGTATATTGGAGTGATCCAAATTGTTCTTCAAGGCGTCCTCATTGGAAGAATGACAGAAAGATGGGGAGAAAAAAATCTCATACTTGTAGGTTCATTGCTGATGATGACGGGAATGTTTATTGTTCCCCTATTTCGCAGCTTTCCAATCTTCTTGTGCGCCCTCACCATGATGTCATCCGGCGTCGGCACATTAGGCACTGTCCTACCCAGCTACATTTCGAAGAAAGCTCCCGTAGATGAACAAGGCGGCATACTAGGCGTTGCCCAAGGTATAGGAAGTATTGCACGGATTCCAGGACCATTGATTGGAGGCATCATCGCCGAGTTCGCTGGACTACATTTTGCATTCTTTCTCAGCGCAACCCTTGTATTGATTGCCTTTGTTCTTGGTTTCAAAATCTTCCAAGCCAACAATTCTCGTAGTCAACAAAAAGAAGGGAACATGCTTCCAGACAGCTTCGAAATGTTCTAATGTAGCTGAAAAGTGTAAGGTATAATTTTCGCCCAAAATATTTTATTAATACACATGGGGTTGGGCGTTAAAATTTATGCGCGCCCATCATTTTTAGTTTTATCGTAAAACATTAAACCATTATTTGAGAACTTCCGTGGAGTTTATCTTTGTTGAGTGTAAATGTTTCGTTCTTCTGTATACTTTGTATCCTAAGTATCCGCCTGCTATAGATTCCACTGCTATTAGTGGAAGAATCCAGTAAAGGACGTCTAAAATTCTGAATGCAAAATCTGGTGGGAAAAAGAAGGGTTTTATCATCAAACCAAAAAATGGATTCATAACCCAAAAAACAACAGCGACCATAATGGACCATAAAAGTAGTCTATCTTGTTTCTGAAATAATCCATAAATGCTATTGAATATTATATCCACAAAAAAAGCATTGGCAATCATTTGTATTTTGCTAAAGAAATCAAAAGGCACCCCACCTATGTATGTTGGGATAATAAGAAAAGTGAATAAAGTCATTTGGAAAAAGAATCTCCATCTTCGTCCTTCATAAATAAGCAAAGAGAAGCTAGTCTGTAATGACGTCAGTATTGTGAAGAAGTAACTAGCTCCTGGAATTCCCGTTAATAGAGTTGCCATTTGAACAATTGATGCTGAAATCACTAAACCAATAACAGCCAAACAAATGATTAGTGTCAAATCCCGGCTTGCTATCAAAATTTATGCTCCCTTGAAATGAGAGACCTGTTTACTGTTTGATGTAACCAATTAATATATTAATATTTATTGCAGCGTATAATGTTAAAAAATAGAGATATAATATGTTTAACTACAATTCTTTAGTATTCATTTGAACTTGCTTTAGAATTGGAAGAATCATTGTTTATTTAACATTATACTAAATATTGACAGTATTTACAAAGATATCTTGTAAGTATTGTCTTTGAAAGGGTTTCTTTTTGCGGGGAAATACCTCATTCCAGGTATTGCGATAGAAAGTTCTACTTGCTTAATGTTTGGTAAGCTTTTGATTTGGAGAACTTTATCGTAAACCTCCATAATGTCTCTGAATGCTATTACGGCGTATCCTTCGAAATCTCCAACTGCCCTAGATGCTATGATAACTCCAGTAATTTGTTTCACTCGGTCCATCACTTCATCAACTGTAATTCCGCCTGAACCGGTAATTAACAGGTGTGCTGAACCTTCATATCCTAGTTTTGTCCAGTCTACTTGGATACAGCACAATTGAATTATTCCTTTCTCTTTCAGTTGCTTGTATCTTTTTATTATGGTTGGAGTTGAAACTCCGCTTTTCTCTGCGATCTTTCTGAAGGGTTTCCGGCAATCATCAATTAGCTCTGAGATTATTAGTTTATCGAGATCATCCATTTTTCTTTTTCTCCGTAGGCTCTACCAAAAAATTCTCTGGAAAATAACTCAATTCACATAAAGTGGCGGTCAATCCCACCCTTATAACCGATTTTTGCTTTTTTAGGACATCTCTAATTTTTTCAATTCCCTCAATATTTTCTACGTAGAAGGTTGAGTGAATATCATATTTACCGATAACTTGAAAGCAGGCACGGAAGTTGGGTATTTTTCTTAAGGCTTCCATTACTTCCTGTTCCTTTCCGGCCAATACATTAATATCTGCGGCCAAAGGGAATTGGTATCCAAAACCTTTCAAGCGAGTTATTAACGATGTCCCTGTGATTACTCCAGATTGCTGCAATTTACGAAAGCGCTTCATAATGGTGTGAGTCGAAACTCCACAATCCTTAGCAATTTCAGCAAAACTGGTTCGAGCATCCTTCAATAAGGTATTCAAAATCTTTGCATCTATTTCATCTATGTTTACCGGAACTTTATTCATCAGACATTCCCTAGATTTTGGCAAGTTCATCTCAATCGTTTTACAGTTATCTTATTCAATTGAACAATTGGTTAACTCTTGATTTAAATCATGTTTTATGTTAGCATATTAAAATCATGCTTTAAAGTTTTCCTCCCTCTGTGAAACCCCTCACATGTTGCACACACATGAAATTGTGAGGTGTTTAAATCATCTCTTACAACTATAAATTAAGTTCATATTTTTAACTTTTTTGACCCGATATTATCGCAAATATTAAATAAAAAAATCGCAGATTAACATGTTGTAAAACCTAAAAATAGGAATGAAGAAGATGAAAAAAAACGAATATAAAACAAAAATTCTCACAATAACTTTAATTCTCGTTATAACAACCATGATTGCTCTACCTATTAATAGCACAGTTGCTCAAACAGAAATCACATCATATGCTTATCTCCAAGCTATTCCCAATCCAATAGGAGTCCATCAAACTACATACATAACAATGTGGGTTGATGCACCTTTACCCGACGCAAACGTAGACAATGACATCAGACGCCACGACTACAAACTTACCATCACAAAACCTGATGGAAACACCGAAGTAAGAGAATGGCCAGTCGTTCAAGATACAACAAACTTAGCTTTCACTTCCTTCACACCCGACGAAGTGGGCGAATACACTATACAGTTCGATTATGCTGGACAAACCTACACATGGGATGACTCTTCATTACAGAGACAATATACAGGCACAGTATTTACACCAGCCAGCAAAACACAAACCCTCACAGTAACAGCAGACCCCTTACCTGACCCCATAACTAGTTACCCACTTCCAGAAGAATACTGGACTCGACCAATAGATGGACAGAATCCAGACTGGTACACTATTACTTCCCATTGGCTATCAGGCGCCTATTTAGGAACTCACCAGGTATTCCGGGGTTTTGAACTATTCCAAAAGGATGGTGTTGCACCCGGAAGCCCACACATCATGTGGACAAAACCAATCGAATACGGAGGAGTTGTCGGAGGAACAATAAGCACACAGATTAATGGAGGTACATACTATTCAGGCGGCTCATACGAAGGTAGATTCAATAATGCAATAATCATGAATGGCATACTCTACTATGTAGTACCCCTTGGTCACTCAGGAAGTGGTGGAGGATACGCTGCAGTAGACTTGCGCACTGGTGAAGAACTGTGGTTCCGTGACGACCTCGGAGGCCTAAGTGAAACAGGCTACTACTCTCCTATTGCAAAAGGACAACTCTACAACTTTGAAGACATAAACCAGCACGGAGTTGTTGGAGGCGTTCTATGGCAAGAACTTGGCACTACCTGGAATGCCTACGACGGATTCACAGGAGAATGGATGTTCAACATAACCAACGTTCCCAGAGGCACCGAAGTATACACAGAAAGCGGTGAAATAGTACGATACGTGATGGACGCTGACGCAGGATGGTTAGCACTATGGAACTACAGCCTAGCAGATGATACACGCAGATCGCCAGCAGGTTCAGGCTCTAACTATCATCAATGGAGACCAAGCGGAAAAACAATCGACACCAGCGAAGCTTACTCATGGAACATAAGCCTACCAGATTTGCCCGGAAATTCCGACCCTGCCATCGTAGCAGTCTTGCCTGGCGATGTAATACTTGGAACAAGCAGTGCAGTACAGCCAAGCGTCTTTAGATTCCCAAGAGGCACTCCTGACCCATACACGATGTGGGCAATAAGTGACAAACCAGAAAACCGAGGAAAATTGCTGTGGATCAGAGATTACCCAGCACCAGCTAATACACTCAGCCTACAACTAGGGCCAGTAGATCCAGTCAATAGAGTATGGACCATGAACGAAGTAGAAACATTCCAGTGGCGAGGATATAGCCTTGATGATGGAAGCCCATTATGGGGTCCAACAACCACAGAATTCCGTGACTTTCAATATTTTGGCGGTGGTGAAGGAGCAGGTCAAAGAGCAGTAACTGCCTATGGCAAACTTTACGTAGCCGGATATGCAGGAGAAGTTTTCTGCTATGACACAAGTAACGGACAACTGCTCTGGAAATATGATAACACAAATAGTGGCCTTCAAACACCTTGGGGCATGATACCTATCTTTATCGCAGCTATTGCTGACGGAAAAGTCTATCTATTCAACAATGAACACTCACCAAACTCACCGCTTTACAAAGGATATAGCATTTACTGTGTTGACGCAGAAAATGGAAACGAAATATACAAAATGTTCAGTTGGGCAGGTCAAACCGGAGGCAGAGGTCTATCAACAACTGCATTAGCAGACGGCTTCCTAGTCTACTACAACTACTATGAAAACTCACTCTTCTGTGTCGGAAAGGGACCAAGCAAAACAACAGTTACAGTTCAAAACGATGTTATCGCAAAAGGAGAAAGCATAGTTATCAAAGGAATGGTAACTGACACAGCGTCTGGAACTGAGCAAAATGAACAGGCAGCCAGATTTCCAAATGGTGTTCCCGCAGTTGCTGATGAAGACATGGCAGCTTGGATGGAGTATGTGTACATGCAGAAGCCATGTCCAGATATGGTGACTGGAGTTCCGGTAAAATTAACTGCATTTGATTCCAACGGTGGAATGGTAGATCTTGGGTACGTAACCAGTGATGGATCTGGAGTTTACACTAAGATGTGGACTCCAGAAAGTGAAGGCGAATACAGAATTGTTGCCACTTTCGAAGGCTCACGGTCATATTGGACTTCATACGCAGAAACCACGATTGGAGTGGGTCCAGCATCAGATCAGGCAGGACAAGTTAATTTGACTCCTATAGAAGATAGCATATCCAGCCTAATGACCTACGTTCTAGTAATACTGGTGATTGTCATAATAGCACTCTTAATCGCCATCTATTCACTACTGAAAAAGTAAAAATAAACATCAAATTTCCCCTTCCCTTTTTTTATTTTGGGAAGTAAAACCTCGAAGGAATAGAAAGGGGCTGAGGAGGCTCAAGCATGGTGAATAAAGCGTACCTAAACAATAGTGGTAAAATCGGGTTTCGCATGTTTTCATCTCCATAATGAAAGCCATGCAGGAGCCTCAGTAAACCCATATTCTTCACAATAACAAAAAATGATAAGTTAATAAAAGCCTGTGTGCAGTTAGAAACATGCTTATGCAACGGGCAATATTCTACCCTGTAAGCAAAGAAAGTGGGTTATTACCCTACATAAGGTATAAATAGCAAGGAGATTCTGGAAATATTGATGAACATTTCTAGGTTTTCAGAGTTTCAGCCTGACAGACTTGTAAGAGACAATGAGCCGAAGGCAGAAGAAGAACTGCCAGAGGTTGAGAGCTACCGTTCAAGAATTGAAGAGGCAGAAGGCTTCAGCGGAGTTTGGGAACTAGTCAAGGAAACCGTCAAAGCTACCTTGGGAGAACACAGATTGGGCATGCTGCTCTTTTTAGACGACTTGCCTCTTCATCTAGGTGCATACCATCAGGTCGGCACAAACAATATAGTTCTAAACAGAAGCCTCCTCAGCATAGTTGAAACTGTCACAAAATCAAAGAAGCTCGTTAACGCCTTCGTTTACAGCATTTTAACCCATGAGTACCTTCATGCGCTGGGGCACATCTCAGAGGCTGAAGTTCATTCCCTAGTTTATGACGTATCCAAACGATGCTTCGGAGAAGATCACATAGTCACCACATTGGCTGAAAAGACTCCCTGGGCGCTCCTCAAAGGAATCCCACTAAGAGGAATAGCCATAAATAAGCAAGACATGGAACTCATAAAAGACCTAGAGAAACCAAACCAAAAATACATCATCTAACAGCTAACGGGTCACTCAACCTGTTTCTCAAGAAAATCCATAATCACAGTCAAGATGCTTTCTGTGACTTCAGATTTACTTTTGTCGCCGTCAACAGCCACAAGCTGTCCGTTCTCCACATACTTCATGTAAACTTCCTGAACTTTCCGTTGGGTCTCCAGCGTCTCCATAACCGACTTTTTCCGCCTTATTCTCTTTACCACAACCTCAGGCGGCACATCAATGTAAATCGCCAAATCGGCGGGAAGAGCCAATCTGTTGATTTCTTCGATCCATTCAATGTCTAGCCCTGCTGCTCCCTGATATGCAAGAGATGAGTACACGCACCTGTCAGAAATCACAATCTTTCCCTCCTCTAGGGCGGGCTTTACATCATTCTCTAGGTGTTCAACGCGGTCAAGGGCAAAAAGGAGAGCCTCCACAACTCGTGGCACCCGCTTCTTCCCCTCCAAAACTGCTGATGAGCGAATGAATTTTCCTAGGTCTCCTGTGCTTGGTTCAGTAGTGTATATGGCGTCGAATCCGTTCTTCTGCAGGTTTCGCACAATCCGATGGGCATGAGTGGTTTTTCCGCTTCCATCCAGTCCTTCGATGCAGATGAATACACCTTTCTTCTTCACGGTAAATGTCAGCCTCTACCAACATAGTATCGATGAACTTAAATAATGATGCCCAAGATGAAAGCTGAGGAGAAAGTTCCCTATGCGGCGATACTGGGGGGAGATCAAAGACCCCGTTCACGGCTATGTTTACATCAACGAGGCAGAGAAGCAACTCATTGACTCATATCCTGTTCAGAGGCTCCGACGTCTAAGGCAGTTGGCTGGGTCAGAGTTTGTGTACTCGGGAGCAAACCACACCCGCTTCGAACACTCCATCGGAGTCATGTATCTGGCTGGTGAATTAACAGAAAACCAGAACCTTTGTCAGCTTCTTTCAGAAGAGGAAATCCAGATCATCAGAATGGCAGCCCTACTCCACGATGTGGGTCACGGACCATTCTCCCACGTTTTTGAGCATCTCCTTGTTAAGTTCCTGAAAAAAACTCACGAAGACATGACCCAGTGGATTATCCAAGAATCCGAGCTACATGACATCATCAACGGACTAGGATATGACGCGAACGCAGTGACAAAACTTGCTGTTGGGGAACTGCGGAACCCAGGAAAAGCTTTCATTGATCAGATTATACAGAGCGCGGTGGATGTTGACAAACTTGATTTTGTGGTAAGAGATACCTATCACACAGGAGCAGAATACGGGTACGTTGATGTTTTTCGTCTAATTCACATGCTGGATGTTCTTGGCGAAAACCTTGCTGTTGATGTGGGAGCTCTCTCAGCCCTAGAATCTTTTGTGCTGGCGCGGCTGGAATCATTCAGAAGCATCTACTTCCACCGTGTTGGAAGAGCCGCTCAGATAATGCTCGCTACAGCAATGGAGGCAGCAAACGAGGAACTGGGCTTGGTAGAGTTTGATTCTCCCGAGGATTACTTGGCATTAAATGACTACACGGTTTGGACCAAGCTGAAAGAATGTGAAAAGTCGAGGGCAATCATGGATGATTTGGAGAGGCGTAGGCTCCTTAAGTGTGCCTATGATAAGGCATTTTACGCGCGGGAGAAGATGGTGCCCAGTATCTTTAGCGTCGACGAGATTCGGGATCAGATGAGAAATAAGATTGCGTCAGAGGCAGGAGTTGAGCCTGAGGCTATTGTGATTGATGTACCGACTGTGCCTTCGGTGCCGTATCATCATTCTGATTTGCTTGAGCCCATGGAGATTCCTGTTTTCCAGAAGACCCGAAGCGGAGAAAAGATTCCATTACGGCTAAGCGACATTTCCACGGTTTTTGATGTTCTGAAGGGCTTCATCAACATTATCAGAGTTTACACGGACGCAAAATACGTGGATGAAGTGAGCGTTGCTGCAGCAAATGTAATTGGCGGAACCCCTAGTTCAGCGAAGATATCTTTCTGATGGGAAAAGTTAAAACGTATGTATGTTTTATGTGGTTGATGCCTTGTCTTTTTAGGCTCCGGTAGTATAGTCTGGCTAAGTATTCCGGCCTTTCGAGCCGGAGACCCGGGTTCGAATCCCGGCCGGAGCACCAACAAACATTAGTAAATGGGTGTCGGCGGCGAAGTTTCTCGTGCAACCATCGAATAATAGAGGTAAGTTAACGCAATTGGAAGAATTGAACCAAAAAAGGCAGTTAACACATATCCGACAGCCATAGTGACGGCTGGATTAACAACACCTAAAAACGAAGCAGCCGCATTCACAACACCAAGGGGAACGCTAACAATCAGACCCCCAACCAGCATTATAACAAAAGTGTTTCCCCATCGTTGATGCACAAGCTGCCTGCTACGACCTAAACTTTCAAAGACGCCCTTCTGCTCAACAACTACTGCAGGAATTATTAGAGAAAACATTATGGCAATGAGTATGCCCGGCACAATGAAAAGAAGCAATCCAGCAACTATCAAAAGTCCAGCAATGAATTGGGCTGCAAGCAATGTAGGAAGCCTAGATAAAGTATTGTTGAAGCTGGCGCCGAGGGTTGAAGTGCCTGTTTCTATGTGGTCTGAAGTGGTTTTTGTTGTAATACCATAAACTATGGAATTCAGAATCCAAGATAAGCTCCCTGAAACACTAATCAACACAACCATTGTTGAAATCAACGAGATTACCCATGGACCCAATACTTCGTAGATAAAGGTTGAGTCTGGAGTTGTAGGCATTTCTGGGGGTTCAGGTATAGGAAAATAGGAACTTAACACGTAGGTGCATGTGCCCATTATTAGTCCTGAAATAAGAAATGGCACGAAAAAATGTAGAAACTTGGAACTGTAAAGCTTCAATGTTCTCGAAAGAATAGATTCAATAGATAATTCCTGTGAAGGCTTTTCATCACTCAAGTTCATTGCCCCCTCTTTTGATTATTCCATGAAATGTGTATATAAGGTTGCACACAAAAAAGGGGAAAATATGAGTTCAAGCTGATTTGGAGCTGAACCAGAGCATTAACAGTGTTCCTTTGTGTTTTCAGAAAAAATACTGTTAACAAAGCTAAAAAGTAAATAGTTTATTGTTGATTGAGTGTGTCGAAACAGCTTTTCATGCGTCTTTTTTCTTTTTCTCAATCTCTGTCTCAAGTCGCTGTTTTTCTTTTCTAAGGATTGCTATTTTTTCATTTGTTTTTTTTGTTTCTTCTTTTGCTCTTTCAATTATCTTTTTCATTTCATCAATTTTTTTGTTCATTACTTTGTTCACGTCTTTTCGAATGTCCATTTTTGATTGAGCGATTGTGATTACAAACAAAACTATAGCATAAGTCATGAAATAAAATGGATTTAGTATATTCGGGTCTGTAAGTAGCATTGAATCTGGTTCGATTTGAGCGATTCCACTAACTGAAAGAAGAATTGAGCCAAGAAATAGAATAACCGTAAAGAACATTGAAAATATAATGCTTCGCCGTTTTTTCTCAAAAGCTTCGAGATATGCTTCAGGGACAAAAGAATCCTCAGTTTGTTTCTCAAGAATTCTTTCCATCATTTTCTGTTGAATAGTGGACTGTTGGCTATGGATTGTTGATAAAAGTTGTGCAAATACTATTCCTACAAATCCTATCAGAAATCCATTAGATTGTATTAGCGTTTTTAGAATTTCCAGAGCAAATTCTGAATTAATCTCTGTTGGAAATAATTCAAAATACCTGTTCATCAAAAAGATAGCTATCCAAATTACAAATGTTGGAAAAAAACTGTAAATTAGTTGTTTACTATCTGATTTATCTAATTTGATTGTTGGTCGGAATTCTTTCATCGCTTTTTCACTCTCATAAGCTATCCCTGCAAAAAATACAGAAAGGACAAAAAACATTCCACTTACCATTAGAGGTGACAGGTCTTGATAGTTTGCAAGCCACGAAGGAATTATGATGAGGAAAATTATGAAAGATATTACAGCTATTATGCCACAAACAATTTCGATTATGGTTAGAACTGCCTTCTTTGCTTTTTTCTTTAAAGGTAATTTTTGTGCCGATTCCTCGTTTGTCATATCAGTCGAAATACAGTTATTATCAATTTTTATAGATAACTCTTGTCCACTTTTTTCATAAAAAACGATGAAAGAAACTGCGTCAAGTTACTAAGTAACTAAGGTTAGAGTTTTATACATCTTTTCTTCATATGGCTTTCACATGCAAAATCATGTAAATCCTCAAATTTTCGTATTTGTAATTATTGTTCTATTTGGGTGTTTTTGTGTTTTAAGTGTGGTAATATTTAGTGGTAATTTTAATCCAGTGATTAATTATCCAGATGTTGGTAATGCCACTTTTTTGGGTATTAGTTACGAGCTTGATTTTGATTCGATTCCATCAATAGTAAATGGACTTACATCTGCAACTAGCATAATAATAGGTTTCACAGGTACCATCGTAGGAATTCTATATGGCGTTTTCATCAAAAAATATGATAAACTTTTGCTTCTTTTAATTCTTTTAGTTGTTTTATTTCCGCTATTTTTCTTGTTCTTAGTATATTATTGCTTAATTACAGGTGTGGTCGATTATGCATTAAGACTAGCTTTATTCGCTTTAGTTTATTCATTTTTTATTCTTGCGATTACCCTTTTTGGTTCTTTTTATAGATTAACAAAAAATGAAAACAATCAAAAAAACAAAAATGACAAAAATAATGGCAAAAATGATGACAATAATAATGGCAATAATAAACTAAAAACTCGATTAGATATGATTGCCATTGCCATTAGCATAGTCGCTATACTGATTTCTGGAATTGTTGGATTTAGAGGAATGGAAATTAGCGAAGAGGCTAACAGTTTAACTCGTGAAACTATTGAGTTTCAAAGAATGCTTTCTGATTACCCGACAAACGTTAGCATAATTGAGTCTGAACCCGCTCAGTTGTTAGGTTCGACTCCAGTCACCAATGAGTCAGTGTTTAAAACTAATCATTGGGGATGGTTGAATTTGACTGTAAGAGTAGTTACTGCGCATCATGGGAGAGCCAGTATAAAACTCAAAGACTTTGATGTGACTGACGATTTCGACTTATTGATTCCTGAAATGGAAAATCAAACAACTATTGATTTTCTTATTCCAGAAGTGACTTATGAAAAAGACGTTTATCCGAGCATAAACACGTTGGAGTTCTTTATTCAGTTGAAAACGTCAATTTATCCAAATCCTTCAAAACTACCTGATGTAGGCTTGGCTCAGTCCTATCCTTTAGGTGAACTATCCTATACCGTGGAAATACTTGACGATTATACAGGATTAACTCAGAGCGAAGAGTTTTCAGAACGAGTCTATGTTAGTGTTGAAATGCGTCAATATTAACAATCTATCAATTCATAAAGAGAGTTGTTTGTGTCCCAAAAAATCGGGATATTACTTAGTTAACGGTTCAAAGTCAGAACATGTTCTTTCTTCTTTGATTTGGTTTCTGTTCAACGTTCTGGAATAGTCGCACTCGCATGTGAAATCAAAAGTTTCAAGAAACTCGTTTCTTACCTCAGAAACGTTCTCTATTATGTGTCCGTTACATGATGTAACAAAAAGCTGTAACAGGTTTTCGCAGTCTACGCACTTCACCATGTTATTCACCATTTCTTGTCTGTTTAGGTTCTTTATTTTACTTTGTAGAGTGCTAACACGTTCTGGATTACCTTGTCAGAGTAGTTGTGTTTTCTAAGAACTTTCTCTATCCGTTTCATGCCTATTCTCTCCTTATTACGCAGATTGTGACCTCATGTTTTCTTTGAAGCAAAGCAACAAAGTTTTCAATACTGTGCTGATTGCTTTTGACCATTTCCAAGAACTCTATGCGGTCACTGATTTTCTGTTGAGCGTTCTTTGCGTCCTCTAAGAGTTCCTTATGCATTTTGATGTCTAGCTCAATCATAGCCAAAAGAGTCCTTTGCGTATCAGTCGGCAACTCGCTAAGTTTAGTCATTTCTCAAATTTCCTTTTCGGCTTAACTATTTCGTTAAAGTCGCTGACTATGGGAGAGTTTCCTACAATCTCGAAATAGCGACTGTAGAAAAATTTCCCTTCGGTAGTTTCATGACAATGAACGGTTCTTACCGTAGCCATTTTTTGATACACCATCCTAGAGCCAGAACTTCACCTGTCACGCCTAGAGCGCACCACACCAAAATCAAGTCTGTCGGGTTCATCGTCTATCTCCCACACAGTAGAGTGTCCATCCTAGACACCACAATAGAGCGAGTAGTGGAAACGCAAAAGCCAAAAAAACTTGCTTATGTGCCCTCATAATCCGCTCCTCACAATCCAGTTTCTACGTGCCGTGTGGCACAGTCTATTTTTCCATTTTGTTGTTGCTTTGTTCATGGTCAAAACTCCTTTTCTGTCACTTCCGAAAAGTCGGGTTAGAAGGCTAGAATGTCCTCTTTTTGGAGTCTGACCTGAGGACATCGGTCTAGCTCCTAACCTCTCGACTTGAAAGAGAAAGGAAATCAGCGTCAAAACTGAGACAGATAACAAAACCTGACTTTGTGTATTCCAGAAGCCAAAAACCTGATTGAACAGCATCCAGTCCCAGTTTGTTGAGGGAAAAACCGTTTCCCATAATCCGAAATAGACCAAATCCTGTGTGCATGTCAGCACAAAACACTCAAAGAACGCTAACAGTTTCAGGTTTTTGGTATAGGCAAACAGGACAAAAATTACTAGCTGATACAATAGAGCATACAGGATTTGATATTCGGTATACCAATTTTCTGAGAACTGTAACCCGAATCCGTATAGGATGTTGTTTACTAGAAAGTCGAACCTAGTTAGCAGTAAGACAGAGAGGGAAAACGTGAATACTGCAACTAGGTTACGGCTCATTTTTTGATGTACCTCAAAAACGCAAGTGCGATTATGGTGCAAACGACTGCAATAATCTGGAAAACTAGCAAAACATTGAGTGAGTGCGTGAATCCAGTCTTAGCAAACTCATTTAATCCTATGTAGAGCAACGGCGAAAAAGAGAGAAGAATCAGAAAGGCAATCGTCTTTGTATGATGGTTCTTTTTTGGTTCGTGGAAAAGATAACGCAAATTCACGATTTGGCGTGGTTCTTCGACTTTTCGCTCAAACGTTTCTGCGTCTAAGCCGAGAGCTATTGCTAGCCCTTCAATCAAGTACTGGGCGTTTCGTTTGTCTATGCTTCGGCTGTCAGCAATTTCGTTTTTCATTTTGCGCACCTTCGACTCTAAAAAATCAAAAAAATGGGGAAGTTAGAGGGGAACTTCATTCTGTTTATGGTGAATGCGTGTCGTGGCTACCTGTGATAAGCAGTTGAACGTTGTAGTCTAGTTCTGCGTCTGCGTTAACTTCTGTCAAATCGAAAATTGCTTCAAGAACCTCATTCGGTTGCAGTAGTCTATCTTCTGTGTATCCTTCGCCGTCTCGTGACCAGTTATCTTTAGCTCCGTTCATGTAGAATCCTGAAAGCGACCATTCTATCTCGGATGCACCATTGTAGCTGTCGTAACGGTTCAATATTGAAGAGTGTTCTTGCCAACTTGTCCAAGTTGTAGTGTCTATGTACCAGCTAACGTTCTGTGCAATGTTGCCGATGTTTTTGACGTAAACGGTTAGGCTTTTGGTTTCTTCGTCAGTGAACTCTCCCCAGTCATATGAAGAGAAAACGGTTGTACATTCTGCGTCACTGTACAGTTGGATGTCACCATTTTTGGCGAGTGTGAAGCTGAAGTCCATACTGCGTGTAATCCAGAGGTAAGCGAAAGCAGAAGTTGTTAAACTGAGTACCGCAACTGCGACCAGCAATATCCCTGTAGTTTTGGTTATTTTCCTCAAACTTTTTCCTCCCTTTTGTTTTGACTTTCAAAGTCTTTATTTCCTTTATTTCTAAAGGATATAAGGTTTGCGTTATAACTAAACCATATTTGTTTTCTAAGCCAAATCAAGCATTGGGGAAATAGTTTAAATCCTGTGCAATCTTTAGAACTAAAGTGACTAGCCATGTCAGAACAAAAACGTAAGGTGTTAGGTCTTTCAACTATTAGCAGTCAGTACCAGACCACTATTCCTCAGAAAGTGAGAGAACTTATGCAACTTGAGGACGCTTTGCTCTGGATTCTTGAAGATGGAAAAGTCATAGTCAAAAAGCCTTGATGCTTAGGGATACGTCATAATACTAAATAGTTGATAAACGTAGTATGTGTGAGGCGTTTGAAGTTGGTTGATTATTACTATCTACTAAATCAAAAAGTTCCCGAAGAAATTTGGCTTAAAATAACAAAAGACAATCAATATGTTAGACCACTAAAACATTTTGATGAACAACAAATTATAGCTGACGTAGAGGACACCATTGAATTAAGAAATTTTATCGGTTGCCTTTTGGACTTGCTTGAAAGAGGTTATCGTTACAACGTGGACTTTGAGTTTTCAACTGCTTCATAATCTCTAACAGATGGGGACAAATCAAGAAATTTACTTCACGAATTACTCCCCTACCCTTCTGTGTACACAGCAAAATTTTAGGTGACTTCACAAAATTGCGTCTGTTACAGGTGAGAGTTCAGCAAGTTGTGACAAAACCATGAAACGAAAATTCGTTCAAAAGTTTTCTTGCCGAACCCTCAATTTCTGGCTTTATTTTCCTTAGATATAAAGGTATGTTTTGTGCTCTGCACAGGTTGTTTGCTGAAAATCGAAGCAAATTTTTGGTCTAAAAAATAGTTCTTATGTATAGTTTATGCGTTTCCAGTTTTACCGTCAAAATACCCCATTCTGACTTCGGAGCTGTTGTGGTTCGTGCTGTTTTGAATGTTTTATCAGTTTTTCGGCTCAGAGATGAAAAAATCAAAAAAATTTGCCAAAATCATGTTAAATCGTGTGTAAGCTTTCCCGCTCCGCTCCCCGCATTTCCAAAAAGCCGAGAATTAAAATTGCTTAGTCCGTGAATCAAAGAACTATTTTTTGTTGTTTTCTGTATCGTTTCTTTTGTGTTGCGCTTAGTTCTCGAAGCTACATTTATTAATAAAGGAAATAAAGGTTCTAAATGTGACAAAACATGAAACAGAACAACCAAAACCAAAAAATGAGCGGTTCGGACTTTGCAGTTTTTTTGCGTGCTAGTCTGTCCTGTCTCAAAGACGCTCCGACTGTGAGCTACAAGAACCTAAGATTTTTGGAGAGTGCCTAAGCTTTGACACCTGACAACTACTTATCCCCACGACAAAAATCAGAGATTCTTCAAGCCCTGTATCCCGTCATTTCAATGTTTAAGAACGTGTCTGGTTGGGACAAAGAAACGGTAACACTTGAAGAGATTTACAACAAAGTTTTGAGGACGGGAAACAAATGAAAGGCTCAACACTCTACAAAATCCGAGAGACTGTTAAAACGCTCTCCACTGACGCAGACCTGACACAGAAGGCAGTAACCGAGATTGAGGACGCAATCAGGAAAGACGCAGAGTATAACGGATACAGCAATTATGAAACGTGGTTGATGTCCCTGAATCTGGACAACGAGCAACCACTAAACGAGATGGTTATGACAATCGCTAACGCTCCGCACCTTGACACCTACGACAAAGCACAGAGCCTAAAGGAGCAAGTCGAAGAGATGTTCTATAACGACGAGTTAGGCGTTTACAAAATCTGCGACACTTGGACGGAACGAGACTTTCAAGAAATCGACTTTGACGAAATCATAGAGAGCCACTTAGACGAGTCGTACGAAACAGAAGAGGACGAGGACGAATGAAAGCCCAGATTCTAAGCTACGCAGTGCCACACAGCAAAAAGAAGCTGTTGCTAGTTGGCAACGGTTCGCCTAGTTCCGTGTTCGCCATCCAGTTGGGTAAGACGTTTTCACCTGAGGACGCACAGCAAATCTTAGCCAAAATCAACGCTGGACAGTTCTAAGCTTGTCTTTCTCTCCTTCCGCAGTTTTTGACCGTCTGTATCTCGACATTCTAGAGCGTGGAGGAGTGCACACCATAGGCACGAAACAGGTCGGCAAATCTAACCTCAAAAAGTCGCTGACCGCTTACACTATCCAGAAGCATCCAGAAACTAAGACGGTAATCATTGACCCAGAAGGCAGTTGGCAATACACCTTTAGCAAAGTCCCATTCTATCGAGTCTTACCCAACAGCGTTAAAATATCTGAGGAAATCGTTGGACAGCGACTAAACGGAAGTAATTTCACACGAAAGGTATACAAAATTGAGGAAACCACCAAAAACGACTGTTTACGGCTCCTAGACTCAAAAGAACCTGTTCTGTTCATTGTTGAACTTGAAGAACCTGAGGAAATCGGCTATTTCTCGGCGTGGATAATTGAAACAATCTACCAAAAACAGCGAATTCGAAGAAAGTACCACAAAGGCAACCTCAAACAGTCCTATTTTATCGTGCTCGAAGAATCGGAAAACATCTTTGACAGTTCAAGCCTAGACAAGCGGATATTCAACAAGCTACGAAAGAAGTATGCGGAGATGGCGAACCTCAAAATCGGCGTGCTCTCTAGCAGTCAGCGACTAACCGAAGTTAGCAAGAAGTTCAGGGCAAAGATGGCAGGTTATCTGGTCGGTCACATCCTAGAGGACGATTTTATAGGACTACTGCAACGCATGCTAAAAATCAAGCTAAAGAAAGATGCCGACATGGTGACAGACCCGAAATTCAGATATTCGTTTTTCTACACTGGACTTAATCAGACGTTCAAAGTTCCCCGATTCGAGCCAGAGGGCGAGCCGTACGAAATCCCCAGAACCGAGCCAGAGCCAGAACCCGAACCAAAGGAGGAAACAATCAAATTGAAAAAGACAATCAAGAAGCCAAGTCTGAAACAGCGACTTAAGCACCTGTGGCGCAGATTCGTTTCTTTCCCGATTCCAGTCAATGACAAGCCCAGAACTCAAATAGTCTACACAGAAGATAAGGACGAATCAGACGCTCCGCTCCTAGCAAGCAACGACTCAGAACTTGATGAAAGTCTGTTCTGGGACGATGACAGCGAAGAGGACTAAGTCCTCTATTCTCTTTTTTTATCAGTCTATTTTTACCCAGTCAATTATCTAAATACTACAAACTACCAAGTACCATAGGCACAGGGATTACTATCTACTGTACAAGATTCTTAATAATGTTAAATATTTCTAACATTGTGTCTAGTTTTTAGCTTTGAAAAGTATCATTAACTTTATGGGAAGCCAGTTTTTAGCACCCCACAATGTTAACTATTTCTAACATTTATGCATGAAAACCAATCATTTACCACAAAAAATGTGTATTAACGATACAAAAACTGTTGAATTATCTCTACTACCCCCCTACCTTTTCTAATTAAACAAATTATTAATGCAAAAAGCATAGGGTATGAGTACAGACGGGTAATTTTGGGGATGTTAACTGTATGAAATAGCTGTTTTCGTGGTAGTTTTTGCTTTTCTTCAAGTAGTTTTATGGTAGTGTGATACCGCAGGGCAAGCTTTAAATAGTTATTACACATATTGTCCTGTGTTGGACTGTGAATATCGTGCCGAACATTACAATAAGTGTGTCAGATGAATTGAGAACAGAAATGGATGAGTTATCAGAGGTTAATTGGTCAGAGATTTGCAGGAAAGCAATTTCGGGATATATCATTCAAAGAAAGAACCCAAATCCCCCCGTCGAGTTAGAACTGCGTCTTGCTACATTGAATTATTCCGCAATTCAAACAGGTTATCCAACTGTGACATTAAATCTGAAAATCTCCAACAGAAGCAATTCAGAGATTACAGTTGATAGAATTCTATGTAATGCTCAATTCCGAGAATATGATACCCACTACGGCATTGGGTATGCCAATGATTTGCACCCCAGATATATTAGCCCGAATTCATCTGGTTTTTCTACAGTACATTTCGTATTGCCTAAAGAGAAGATTCTAGAACTCAAGGATGCGTTTTCAGGAACATTCTACTGTGTAATTAGGTGTCTCGCTTTCATTGATGGGTTCAGAAATCCACTTAATCAAGAAGTTCAAACTCGAATACCCATTGATGACTGGAAAAGCATTGTAGAAAAAGTTCTGAAACCAAAGCAAGCTACTTAGGTAGGTCGGCAAAGATAGCGGTCATATGATGCCTCCAGAATGCACGGGTACACATGCATGTGTCGGAAGCTAGCCACGTATGACTCTATCGCCGATAACTGTTTTTATCTGCTCAGTTCCTTTTGAATGTTGCTCAGAGACACTCATAACAGTAAAGTCTAGAATATGATTTTGGGAGTCGAGAGAATGCGGAAACTCTCGGCTCCGTCCCAACTTTTCTCCCCTAGTTGGTTCCTTTTCTCACTCAATTTTTTGTAGTGAGCATGATTCCATGTCACATGATTTTGGGTTGTACCCGTTTGCGTAGTTTGCACAGGTAATCAATCTTGTTTTGGTCGTATGTTCGCTCTAATTCCCTGTCAATCAATGCTAGCACACCATGCTGTACGATTTCTTCCTGACTATGGCACTCAAAGAAATTCACTAGCTCCTTCACCGTTTCTCTAGTCTTTGATGTTGTGCGGATACTCGATTCACTCAACTTTTTCACCTTCAAGTGGTGTAAACCAAAATTGCGACTATCTCATTGTTTGTTGCGTCCCAGAGTGTTCCTAGACAATGGAATTCTGTTCCTAGTCTGCGTGTTCCCATCAAACTGGCAATCTGTGCGCTGACTTCAGCTTCAGAACCTCTAAGAACGTTAACAGTGTAAACACCTGATTCAGTCGTGTTTGTTTCCTGATTCATCAATATCACCTATGCATAATATATGCGTTAAACATGCATGTAAGTGTTCACATGTTTTTATGATAAAACATTTAAACAAGATGTTGTATAGTATATACGTTGAGCGTTGGGGACTGAACATCTTTTGCTAACTCACCAAAGAATGTTCTTTACAGTTCCATGTCCCCGACATTCAATGTCGAGAGAACATCTAGGAAAGGAGAAATTTTCCCCTTTTCTTTTTGGTGAAAATTCACTCTTTTTGGAATAATTTTGTGGTGTGAATATTCACATCAGAATATTTTTAAGGAACTTTGATGAATCAGTACTAGATGTGAAGAAAATGAGCGAGAATACTTTAGGTGAAAAATTGATTGACCAGTTCGAGGAAAAAATCGTTCTTCTTGAGTGGCGAAAAGACGCTATTCTTGAATTTAAAAGAGAGCATCCAGAAACCGCAAAAGATGAATCAACAAGACTACTGGACAGCATCCAGAAGGATTTGGAATATTTCTCACATATGCGCAATGGCTTAGTCGATGTCCTTTCAGCAAAAACTCACCCGTGAATCCTAGTCACAGAGAAGGCAAGCACAGAGCGTAAGCCGTTGGCTTGCTTCAATGACTTGACATTAAACCGAGTGACCGCATGCGTTAGTCATTGAGAGCCTAGACAGGTGACTTCTAGGTCGGTGCTCGTGCTCCGCTCGGACTCTCTCTATCCTCCCCTGCGCATAGTAGCTTTATATACAACCCATTTCAGTAATAAAGCTTTGCATTAAATATTCACATTCTAGCTTTATATATAACAAAAAGCACATATATTTGTGGTGAGTTGGCAAGAAATGCGAAAAAATGAAAAGTTTATTGAGTTGGTGAGACAAGTTTCTGGATTTAAGAACATTGAAAGGAAACAGATTCGGGAAATAGTTATTCGCACTTACGGAATAACTTCTATTCACGCCATTAACTCAAAGATTGATTTGCTTCTGGCTTACGGCATAATCAAGAAGAACATGAACTATTTTCCTGACCAAAAACGAGCATGCCTAAACACAATCTATGCAGTCAATCAAGAATCAGTTTCTAAGGTGCTTAATCGAAAATGAACACATATATTTTGAGTCCCATTAACTCACATAACGGAATACTCAATTTTAACAATCGTAAGTGTATTACAAAATATTTGGATATTAATATGCTAATGGATTTGGTGTTTGTTTGACTGTTAATAGTATAGGTAGATGTGATAGTAGTCGGTCTAGTAGACTTGAGTGTCTTCCGTACTGGATGGGTAAACACGTTAAGGTTAATGTGTTGTTTGAGAGTCGGGGAAGTCGTAGAGCTAACCATGATTACTTGTACTGTCGCAAAGTTGGGTTAGACAGCTACGTTTACGGTTTTCCTAGTGACGTATCGTATGAGGTTGAACTTGATTTAGGGTACCATATCGGCACTCTGCGTAGTCCCATAGAGTACGGCGAGTTCCTGTATTATGGCTGTACCAGTTGCGGGTACAGGTTCTTTGATGCTGAGTCGAGAAGTCGTACGCAGTACATCTTCGGAAGTCCGTGTCCCCAGTGCGGAAAACATACAGTTCATAGCATCTGTGACGGCTCACCACACATGCACAGACGCTATTACGTTTTCCAGCTTCACATCCTAGACCTGAGTGTCCGTGACACGTTGAGTGCCTTTCTTGGCGTTGACCCAGATAGTTGTCTCGGCTTTAGCTGTAAGGGTAGCTGGCACAATTTCCGCAACGACAATTCGGGGTACGATGTGTGCCACAAAAACTGTCTAGACAATCTGATTCATCTTCGGATTCAGCGAAACTTGTCGGGAGTCGATTTGTTCAAAACGCTGTATCCTGAACTGGGAGTCGTTTTCACTGGAAAAAACTATCCGCTCACAGGATGGAAGGACGGCGAGCAAGTTTCTAAGCCAGATTTCGAATCGGTCAAAGCGGAGTACGGCATGCGCAAAGATTCGGGACAAAACTGTACCTTCTATCAAGTGCTGTCTGAGGTGATACCGTGACCAAAAAAATCAAAGAAGCACCTGTCATAAGTTTTCGTTGCGCTCCGCACATCTTAGAGCGCATTGACAAACTCATTGAATCTGACAAAATCAAGTACGTTAACCGCTCCGTTTTCATCAAGAAAGCTATCCGTGAGTACGTAATCAATGAAGAGCTAAACAATCGCATCTGATGCGTTTTTCTCATGTTATTGTATGGTGTACAATTTTTGTCCAATTAAACTTATAAATGTGATTAAACTATGGTTATACCTAGGTATAATCTATGCTAAATAAAATGGTGAAAGTTTCAGTTGAAACACTCAACATGCTTAAAGAGTGGCAAAAAGACATTGATTCGCCAACTCTCGATAAGACGATTTCTCTCAGTATTGGTTGGGCTAAGTCATACAATTCTGGCTTTTTGGTTTCACAGGTTGAACTTAACGATAGACTGAACAAACTTGAGGGGACAGCGAATTCTAACGCTTCTTGGATTGTAAATCAAGCCGTTCTTTTGCGTACACTTGTCAAAGCAGTTGAAAAAATGAGTAAAGAAATTGAAAATTTGAAAGGTGAAAAAAATGAGTGAAAATGATGAAAATTTCGGAAACGATTTTGAGAATAGAGAGCCGAAAAAGAAAGCTGACCGCACTATCAACATAGTTCATACGCTGAAGAAAAAAACTGACAAAGAGTTAGACGATAGTTTCTTTAATTCCCCAGAAGAGGAAATTCGGACACTAAAAAAAGAACGTGACGATTACGCTCAGATAGTTCAACTGCAAGCAGAAAAAGCGTTTGAGGAAGAAAAAGATGCAGTTGTCGCACAATTTCCAGAATCCGAGCAAGAAAAAATTAGCGATTTAATATCTGATGACCCCGACAAGCTGGAACAGGTAAAAACTCAACTGGCTCTTAATCCTCCAGTTATCCGTCAAACATCAAGTAGACCCAGAGGAAAAGCGTCTATTCCATCTCAAAGAGACAATGCAGAGTATGACGTACAGGACGGAAATGAGTATCACGAAATTGTTGACGATTTGTATAAGACTGCGAAGTTTGACCCAAATCCAATGAACAGGGAAAAAGCGAATGACCAAATTGACGCATTATTCAACGAATACGAAAAAGGCATGTTTGAACATCGGCATGAGAACGTGAAGTTTACTGCAACTCAGTGCTTGCGTTGTGGCTCGATTTTGTCAGGTGTGGATGCTGAACGTTATGTTGCTGGCAAAGGATGCAGTGTTTGCGGTTACAAGTCGGGAGTTGTACGCAAGCCGAAGCATCTGGAGAGGTATTGAGGTGTGAATGATGGTTAAGAATCCTATCAAGATTTCAGAGAAAAAGAAGAAAGACTTGCTCGGCATTGCGGTTTATGCACCTGTTTTCCGTTGGCAAGACAAAGAGTTTATCGACTTGGACACTCAAGAAAAAGCTACACATAAGATTTGGCGTTTTGTATCACAGAATCGACTGAACAGCGTATTCACTAAGGGACGCAAAACATTCAATGAGATAGAAAAATACAAAGTCAGAACCGTAACTGGTGAAGTTGTTGAGCGTGAACGTAGAACCGTGAAGGGTAGAGTTTACGCATATGAGGCTCTGGCTCAAGCTTTGACAGAAACTAGGGGCGTGCCGATAACAGCACATGAAGTTGAGTCTATGATTCAGCAAGCGAAGGACGCAAACTTTTCGTCAGTTTCTTTTGTTTTAGAAAGTGACCTGTATCCTACTGACCCAGAAAGTTGGGAAGGTGAGAACCGTTGGCGTGTGATTGCAGAAGTTCCTGACAGCGACTTGATGAATGCGAAAATCAATGCTAACCTGAAAGCTTCTGGCTCGACTTTGAGATTGCCTAAATCAATCAAAACCAAAATCGTTGAAGCCTAGTGTTTTGCCGTAAACAACCAAAATTAGCCATATGGTGACCGTAATGACTGACGTTTTCATTTCCGAACAAACATGCAAAAAACTCTACAGGTTCATGAACAGGTCTAGAGTGTCAAACGATTTTGGTGCTGAGAAGCGACTGAAAAGCTTTGACGATGCTATTGAGATGCTTCTGGACTTCGCTCTCCGCTATGACTTTGACGTTTTCGAGAGGATGTGCAAAATCCCGCTTGTTACAGGTCAGTTAGAGCCAGAAGTCTTTGACAATGAAGAGGTTCGGAATAGAATAATTTCCGAGCAAATCAATGAAGCCGAAAGTGCTGAAAAATGAGTTTTCCTAGACCCGAAAGCCACGAAAATGAAATGCTTTGTCCCTATTGCCGTAACTGGATTCCAGAAGATTTGGACGGCGATAAACGCTGTCCTAACTGCCATAAAGTGCTCAGAGCAAAATGTGTAATTTGTGGAAAATTTTTTATTAAGCGAGAGATTGGAACACGACAAGTTTGTTTTAACGAAAAATGCCTAGAAGTTTACCGTTACCACTGTGGCATCGGTGACAGGTTTTGGCGTACCGAGAAACAGAAGAAAATGGACAAATACAATAGTAGGGGAAAAAAAGATGCCTAAGCAACCTCATATTGTTTATCGAGTAATCCTTTCAGACGAATCATTCAAAGAATTAATCGGTAAACTGAGTGAAGAGGATTACAAGCGAATTTACAACAGATGTTACAAGCGTCTGCGTGACCTCTGTGTTCCTAAAAACAAAATTAAAGCACACATGGTTGATGAGATTAGGCGAGAACTTTTCAAATTGCTAGAGTTCAAAAGCAAGATAGAGACTGACGCAGAGCGCAAAGAAAAAGAAGATTTCGGGAAAGCAGAAAATTATCAAGTTCATATGCGTGGTTTTGATATTTGGGGAGATACGGAACAGAATAAAGTTGATGCTTTAGCTGAACTAGAAAGAGGATACAATGACATAGTTAAACGTGGATTTGCTAAGGCGTTCTGTCCGAGATGTCAAAGTAATCCGTGTGTTTGTCATGAGGATTAAATCATGAGGGACAGGGGACAGATTATTCACTTCATGCAAAAACTTGAAGTCGAATACGCTTACCTGTTTCGTGATTTTCTTGCAGACTTGAAAGAAGTAAATAACGTAGAAAAATGGAAGGATTTGGAATTCGCTTTAGATTTTTTGGTTAACAGAAAGGTGCGACTAACTCAACTTAGACAGCAAATAGATTTGCTGAAATGGGTAATTGAAGAGGATGGATAAAAAAGAGAGCTAGTTTTCTTCTATTGGTTCCTCGTTTTCGTCAAATTCTTCGTACTTGACTTCTAAGTCTGGGTTGATTTTCTTTAGCATGTCTGCAACGTTTTTTAGCACATTCTGATAATCTGAGGCTCTGGCTTCTTTTTCTTTGTCTAGGTCAGAGCGAAGTTTCACTACCTCATTTTTGAGTATCGAGATTTCGTTGTCTCTAAGTTCTAGCTGTTTCTCTAGCAGTTCACTGTCCATACCTCTGGCTCTTTTGCCGTTCACTTGAGTAAACCGCATGACAAGCTTGTATGCTTCTCTTCCCTCATGGCTCACGTAGGGCGAACCGTTGGCTTTGCCAACAAACCACTTCCATTTGTCCCCTGCGCAAACGCTAGCCAGTTTGTCAGTCAAGAACTTGCGCAGACAGTGAAAACGCAGTCTGTAGTTGCCTAAGTTTAGTCCCGCCTTCTCTCCAAGATTCTGCAAGATAGTGTTTATTGCGTTAGCGGGATGCTTTCGCCTATCCACGATTTTAATCATTGATTCGTCAGGTGAAGTTCGTCCTTCTCTGTCCATCTGTTTTAGGAGTCGCTCTATGGCTTGTTTTGCGTCCCCATCAATGAATGGGTAAGCGACTTCACCACGTTTTTGAGTGTTTATTTGTGGTACCTGAATCGGTACTTCTTTGTTCATGAGTGGCTCTAGCAGTCCTCTAGTTAGTTGCGCAAAATCGCCTACCCGCAATCCGAAGCTGATTCCCGCACTTACTATGTATTCCTCTACTGGGTCAGCTTTTCGCAGAAGCAACTCTTTTGTTTCCAAGTCCATAACGTAGTCTTTGTATGCTAGAGATTCGACTTTCGTTAATTCGTCTTTTTGTGCCCTAGTCAAACTGATGGGCAATCCAACGTGATTCATGTATCCCCTGATTGCTCCCGCAATCTGATTTGCGGAATTGTCAGAAAGTGTTCCTTTTCCTCTAGTTTTTGGCTGTTTCTTTACCCAACGGTGAAATGTTAAAAGGTGCGCTCCCCAGTCCTCTGAGAGTTTGTGTTCTAGCACCCATTCTTCATTTTTGTCTCCTAGATACTTTTTCCAGAAGTCCCATGCACGCTCATATGTGCGTCTAGAAGTTTTGCCTATGGAATCGAGCCACGTTTCATGATTTCTCATTGTTAACTTTATTGATTCCATCCTGTTCACAATAAAGCTTTGCGCTGACGTTATATATAAAGCTTAGTTTTTAGCTCTGTAAAATACT
This sequence comes from uncultured Candidatus Bathyarchaeia archaeon, assembly GCA_964510635.1. Taxonomy (GTDB): domain Archaea; phylum Thermoproteota; class Bathyarchaeia; order Bathyarchaeales; family Bathyarchaeaceae; genus Bathyarchaeum. The sequence goes on along the minus strand of CAZEBS010000012.1, from coordinate 2,891 downwards.
GTTTTCAACAATGTACCTCTATTAGGCTCCTAATATGATTGCAGGGGATATTATTGTGAAATCCATAACTTACTTTGTTGTGCAGCCTTGACCAATGAACTGCTGCTGCACCTCAACAACGCCTGTACTGTCTTCGGCTTCTGCATAACCATCCAAAAGCTCACGGTTTAGGGTTATAAATTGTGGTCCCCACTTGAATTTGGACAGAAGCTCTTCTCCTTGTTCACGGAAACCAGCAATGTAAAGCGCCGCAGCCAAAGCCTCCACTGTACTAAGTTTAGTTGGAACTCCAAAGTTTACGGGATTAGCCGCAACCAAGTAGGGTAAACAGCGGGAAATCCAAGGGATTGATGTGCCAAAAACCTCCTTTGCGTGTACCCAGCTGCAGTCTAGGGCAGATAGTCCTCTTTGCTTTATTCGTTTTTGGTCTGCGGGAGAGAGAGCCTTTGGCGAAAAGGGATTCAAGATTACTGCTCCTCGAGGCAGTTCTCTGGCTCTGTGAACCACATGCACTAGGTTGTGGCGTTTAAGCTTCAGTGTGCTGCATTTTTTTGGGTCACACTGCTTAGCATGGTAAACCGTGACTAATACGGGTTCAGGGGACACTCTTCTGCAGCTCCAGATGGCACATGGGATCATCCATTACATGGGGAATGTATTCGAGAAGGTCGGTGGGAATCATGTGGTAGCCCTTCTCGGCAGCTACAAAGTCTCCTGCTGCGCCGTTGATGAAAGCTCCTGCCACCGCAGCTCTAAAGGAGTCAGCTCCCATGGCCAACAAGCCCCCAACTACGCCAGAGAGAACGTCACCTGTTCCCCCCACCGTCATTCCGGGGTTTCCAGTGAAATTAAATTTAGCTCGTTCTCCGTCCGAGATTACGTCAACAGCCCCCTTTAGCAATATGGTTGCCCCAAGCTTCCTTGCACTCTTTTGAACCTTCTCTGCCCTCTCCTCCAGATTGTCAGGCAACTTGCTTTCAGTCAAAATCTCATATTCACGGGCATGAGGAGTCAAAACCAATGGCAAATCAACCTTTCGTTTGAAGTCTGCGAATGCTTTAAGCCCGTCAGCATCCATAAGCAGCGGCGTTCCCTTTTTCTCTAACTGGTCGATGATCTGGTTGGTTGCCTCTTTGGTTTCGCTGTTTAGTCCCAGTCCAGGACCCAAAACAACCGCATTCGCCGAATCCAAAAGCTCCTTTAGTTCGGGCAAATTGCCAAGGTTCAGGTTTTTTCCCTTCAGTTTGGTTGTGATCAGCGCCGGAGACATGGAAGATATTACGGTTGCAGTTTTTTCTGGAGCAGCCACAGTAACGATGTCAACTCCAGTGCGTAGAGCAGCCATGGCAGCTAATGCTGGAGCGCCTGAGAAAACGTTGCTTCCTCCGATTACAAGGAGCCTGCCGAAGGCTCCCTTGTGGGCGTTTGGACTGCGAGGCTTAACCGCCAACTGGACGTCTCCTGGACCAGCAAACTCTTCAAGCTCGATGGGCAAGCCTATGTTCTTTACGACAACGTCTCCAGCGAATTCTTTGGCTTTAGCTAGTCCCGGCTTTGCCTTGTAGAAGGTGACTGTCAGGTTAGCCTTTATGGCGGCGCCCAAAACTTCGCCTGTGTCAGAGTTGATTCCTGTGGGAACATCCACGGCAACCCGAAAGGCATTCATGCTGTTGACTTTTTTTACCAGCTGCTTGATTGGGGGACGGAGATTGCCTGTTAAACCTATTCCAAGCAACGCATCCACGGCAACATCTGCACTAACGTCTGGGATGAGAGTAGAGTCTTTTACTTCGGTTAATGGAATAACGTTTTTGAGGGGCTGTAGGGCAACCCAGTTCTTTTGTGCTGATGGATGAACGATATTTTGGGCTTTTCCTGCAAGTATGATTTCAACCTTGAAGCCGAGGCATGTGAGGTAGCGGGCAGCAACAAAGCCGTCTCCGCCGTTTCCACCTGAACCACAAAAAATCGCTACCTTCGTTTTTTTGGGCTGGAACCGTGCCGCAATCTCCTCTGCAACATTCCTTCCAGCAGTTTCCATAAGCTGCAGCAGTGAAATTCCAAAATATTCAGCGTTTGTTTCAATGGCGCGCATTTCAGGAGTGCTTATTGTTTCAGTATCCACCATTCTCAAACCCCACAGTATACGTGGAATTAGGGGCTTGGAGTTTATGGCTGTTTCTCTTCACATACTTCTTGGGCGTCTAGCCAACTGAATTTCTTGTGCAAGCCTTTCTGGTAGTACTTTTTCCAGTCATACTCCACTTTTTTGCCCCACTCATAGTAGATTCTGGGGTCAATGTAGCTCTTCAGAGAAGTAGAAAGATTGTAGTCTCTGGTCTCCTTCTGAATATCTATCTTCAGCTTCTGCTTCTCCACCGCAGACAAATCCCGCAGCCTACGTTTCTCCAAGCTTTGCTTCAGCTTCTCCATCCGCTCCGCCTGCTTAACTTTCATGTCCCTGAGGCGCTGTTTTTGCTTAGCCACAGCTTCCTGCCTGCTTTTAACCCGCTTCTTCAAAGCAGAAACATCTTTACCCTGTGCCTCTTTCTCTGCCAGCTGCTGTTTAGATTGCTCCAGCCGTTCCACAGCCGCATTCAGCCGCTCCTCCTGCTTCGTCAACCGCTCTTCATGCTTTTTGGTCCAATCTTTTATCCGCTGCTTAATCTTGCCTTGGGCAACCGTTGCCCGCTTCTTGATAACCTTAAGACGTTCCTGCTTCTTTTCCAATGATGACTTCCATGTTTTAGATATTGTACGTTTGTGGTTGCATACTTTGGCGGCTTCAAGATTCGCCATTTTTGCCACATAGTTCTTGACGTACTCTGGGTCCTCGGCTTCAACGGGAGTCTTGTCAAGCTTTGTTTGCACAGCATCAGAAGCGTAAAGAG